>JAVVGL010000016.1:0-46123 GCA_032249135.1 Candidatus Calescibacterium sp.
TTGTCTTTTAATATACACCAGCTGATGGGAGGTAAAATTTGATGGGAACTAGGGTAAATCAAGTTTTACCAAAAGATTAAGTTTTTTCCCACTTTCTTGATGGTGGTTCTTTCAGAAGAGGTTTTAGCTCATCTGGTATATCCGGTGTTGGCTCCCTCCTTATCTTCATCTCCCCATCTTCTAACCACACTATGTGATTATATTTTTCCTCCGGTGGATTAGGATAATCAATTCTTGCATGAGCTCCAATACTATTTCTTCTTTCAAGAGCAGAAATTGTTATAGCTTTTGCACAAAGGAGCATAAATTTCAAATCAAGAGCAAGATGCCAACCAGGATTGAAATGAACATTCCCTGAAACGGAAACAGGAGAATTTGAAAGTTCCTCTATTATTTCAAGGGCTTTCTTCAAGTCTTTCTCCTCTCTAAAAATTCCAACATAGTTTTGCATGGTCTCTTTCAGTCTCTCATGGATCTCGTAAGGGGAAATACCGTTCTTTCTCTCAAAAAATGAAAGGGCTTCCCTTACAACCTTTTCAACCTCATCTTTATCTACCACAGGTTGACGAGATAGAGATTTTGCATACTCGGCAGCAGCTTTGCCCCCCAATTTTCCGAAAACCAAAAGGTCGGAAAGTGAATTACCACCAAGCCTGTTCGCTCCGTGCAATCCAGAAGCAACTTCACCTACGGCAAACAATCCTGGAACTTTACTCATTTGTGTCTCCGGATCAACTCTCACACCTCCCATACAATAGTGCATAGTTGGAGCAACCTCCATAGGTTGTTTTGTAATGTCTATTCCCGCAAATTCAAGAAACTGCTTATACATTCCCGGCAATTTTTTCTTCACATACTCAGGTGGTAGATGTGAAACATCAAGATAAACTCCTCCATGCTCTGTTCCTCTCCCCTCCTTTATTTCTGTGTATATAGCTCTTGCTACGAGATCTCTTGTTGAAAGTTCCAATCTTTCTGGATCATATCTTTGCATGAACCTCTCACCTTTTGAGTTATAAAGTCTTCCACCTTCACCTCTGACTGCTTCTGTGACCAAAATTCCCTGAACACTTGGAGGCCAAACCATTCCTGTCGGATGAAACTGCGTAAATTCCATATCACGAAGCTCAGCCCCAGCAAGCAGAGCAAGAGCATAACCGGAACCAGTATATTCCCATGAATTAGATGTTATTTTATAAATTTTGCCAAGTCCTCCCGTAGCTAAAACTACTGCTTTGGCTTTAAATATAACAAACCTTCCATTTTCCCTCCAATAAGCAAGTGCCCCTGAAATTCTTTCTCCGTCTTTGAAAAGGTGAATTACTGTACATTCCTGAAATATTTCCACATTATCAAATGAAAGGAGTTTATCTTGTAGCGTTCTTATCATTTCAAGTCCTGTTCTATCGCCAACATGAACTAGCCTTCTCCACGAGTGCCCTCCGAAAGCCCGCTGCATTATTCTGCCATCTTTTGTTCTGTCAAACAAAGCTCCCCATTCTTCAAGTTCTTTAACGCATTCTGGTGCAAGTTGAGCATGTTTTAACGCAAACCTCCAATCATTCAAAAATTTCCCACCATACATGGTATCTCTGAAATGCTCTTTCCAGTTGTCTTGTGGATCAATGTTTCCCAGAGCAGCGGCAATTCCTCCCTCTGCCATAACTGTGTGAGCTTTGCCCAATAAAGATTTACAAACGACTCCAACCTTTACTCCTTCCTTTGCAGCTTCTATTGCAGCTCTGAGACCTGCCCCACCTGCTCCTACAACAAGAACATCTAACTCATGAGTTTCATATTTCTCCATAATGGTAAAAAAATTTAAATTGAAACATTTATTTTAGAGAAAAATAAAGATTTTTTCTACTAGCACCCGTTTTGTACCAATAACCGAACTTTTGTGAATTAAACGATTTTTACGATGCAGTTCATAAAATTTTCGTAAGTTTATGTTAGAAGGACAATACGATCACAAAAAAATAGAACCTTATTGGAGTGAAAAGTTTGCCGAAATCTTCAGAGCAAACCCAGATAGTCCCAAAAAAAAGTTCTGCATAACCATTCCGCCACCAAACATAACAGGCTCTCTACATATAGGACATGCACTTAACATGACAATCCAAGATGTGATATCAAGATACAAAAGAATGCAGGGATTTGAAGTTTTATGGGTTCCCGGAACAGACCATGCAGGAATAGCAACTCAACATGTTGTATCAAGAGAACTTGAAAAAAAAGGACTGAAAAGAGAAGATCTTGGTAGGGAAGAATTTCTCAAATTTGTGGACGAGTGGAGAGAGTATAGCCAAAAGAGAATAATGGATCAAATGAAAAAATTGTGCTTATCAGTTGATTGGTCAGCAAATAGATTTACTCTTGACGAAGGTTATAGGAAAGCGGTAGCAAAAGCATTTGCAGAATTATATAAAAAAGGTTTTATATATCAAGGGGATTACATAGTCAATTGGTGCCCATCATGTAAAACTGCTTTGAGCGACCTTGAAGTAGAATTCGCAGAAGAAAATGGAAAACTTTATTACATCCTTTACCCGTTTGAAAAAGATTCAAAAGAAGGTATTTATGTAGCTACAACGAGACCGGAAACCCTTCTTGGAGATACAGCGGTAGCAGTTCATCCAGAAGATGAAAGATATAAAGATATAAATGAGGTTTTCGTTCCATTAGTGTGGCGCAAAGTGAAAGTTATAAGAGATGAAAAAGTTGATATGAACTTTGGAACGGGAGCAGTAAAAATCACTCCATTTCATGACTTTGCTGATTTTGAAATAGCAAGAGAACATAACCTTGAAGGAATAAAAATAATGAATGAAGATGGCGTGATAACTTATGGAGATTATGCAGGGCTCGATAGATTTTCCGCAAGAAAGAAGATAGTTGAAGACTTAGAAAAACTTGGGCTCCTCCAAAAAATAGAAGACTATAAAATAAGAATAGGAAGATGTTATAGATGCAAAACAATAGTTGAACCCCTTGTTTCAAAACAATGGTTCCTAAAAATGAAAGAACTATCTCAAAAAGCAATAGAAGTTGTAGAAACTGATAAAGTAAAGTTTTTGGCTGAACAATGGAAAAATTTGTATCTTTCTTGGATGAGAAACGTAAGAGATTGGTGCATATCAAGGCAGATATGGTGGGGACACCCGATACCAATATCTACATGTAAAAATTGTGGTGAAAAATTTCTCAATTCTGATGGGGAGCAAGAATGGAATTTATGTCCAAAATGTGGTTCAGAAAAAGTTGAAAGAGAAAAAGATGTTCTTGATACTTGGTTTTCATCTGCTCTTTGGCCATTTGCAGTTCTTGGCTGGCCAGAACAGACAAAAAAACTTAAAGCATTTTATCCAACAGATATTCTTGTCACAGGATTTGATATAATATTTTTCTGGGTCGCAAGAATGATAGTTATGGGACTCTTCTTTATGGGAGATATTCCTTTCAAAAAAGTTTATGTTCACGGACTCATAAGAGATGAAAAAGGACAAAAAATGTCAAAAACAAGGGGAAATGTTCTTGACCCTCTTGATCTTGTGGAAAAGTATGGCTCTGATTCTTTGAGATTTTCTTTATGTGTTTTATCATCACAGATAAAAGATATAAAGTTGTCTGAAAAAACAATAGAGAGCTACTATCATTTTATGAACAAGATATGGAACGCAGCAAAGTTTGTAATTATGAATGTAGAAAATCCTAAAAAAAACTTTCAACCAAAAACCCTACCCCAAATGTGGATTCTGGCGAAACTATCTTCTTGCATAGAAAAAGTAAAAGAATATCTTGAGGATTACAAAATAAATCAAGCTGCAATGGAAATCTACGAATTTTTCTGGAATGATTTTTGCGATTGGTACATTGAAATATCAAAGGTTGAAATGCAAGACGAAAAAAAAGCTCAAAGTGCAAAAAACACTCTCTTTTTCGTTCTTGAAACAAGTTTGAGACTTCTTCATCCTTTCTGTCCAGCAATAACATCTCATATATGGGATGAAATGAAAAGAAAATATGATATTGAAAGCGAATCAGAATTTTTATCTTATGCTCCGTTTCCAGATTTTGAATACAAGGAAGAAACTTGTTTAGAGTTCGGAGAAAAATTAATATCAGTTGTAAAAGAAATAAGAGCAATCAAAGATGAATTGGGATTCAAGTTATCGGATAAAGTTCAAGCAAAAGTACTAACGGGAGACGAAAAAGAACTCAAAAGAGTACTGGAAGAAAACATAAAATGGTTGGAGAAACTTTCAGGAGCAAATATAGATATAGTAGAAGGAGAAGAAATCCCAGAAGGGTTCATACCTTCTTCCGGTAAGGGGGTAGTCGTTGCGATATCATCTGAGGGGGCAAAATTAAAAGAAAGCATACAAAAAATAAGAAAAGAATTAGCAGAAGCAGAAAAGGAGTTTGATAGAGTTAAAAAGAGACTATCAAATTCAGATTTTCTTGAAAAAGCAGATCCAGAAGTTATACAGGAACACAAAAAGAGATTAGAAGAACTTGGACCGAAAATAGAATTTCTCAGAAAGAGAATTGAAATTCTTTCAAAGTTCGTCCAAAACTGAAAATCTTCAACTTTACAACTTCTGCATCACAACTATCCTTTCAATTTTATTGTAGTCTTTTATTGGGGGAAAAATTTTGAATTTCATCTTCTCTGCAAAAGAGAAAATTTTTTCTTTGTAAATCTTACCAAGTTCTGAAAGTCCAAAGAATTTCAAATCGTCATAGCCGACTTCAAGAAAAATAAAACCTCCTGATGGCAAAACAAATGAAGCCTGCTTTATAATTTCAAGAATCTTTTCGCAACCTATTTCTCCACCGAATATAGTATGTGGCGGGTCATCAACCTTTATTTTATCTTTCACTTTCAAAGATACATACGGCGGATTTGAAACAATAAAATCCGCTTTCTTTATAGGTAAAAGAAAATTACCACAAACAAAACTTACATCTGCCCCTATGATCTTTGAATTATACTTGGCTAATTTTAAGGCAGCTTTATCTATATCTGTTCCTACAAAGCTATATCTTACTTCAAAAGCTTTCATAATCTTTTCTAATTTTTTGAAGATTGAAATTATTATGCAACCACTACCTGTTCCAGCATCAGCAACACAAAAAACTTCTTCTCTTTTGAAATTAGGAGAAGAGTAAAAATAATTTTTTATATAATCTACGGCAACTTCAACCAAAATTTCTGTTTCAGGTCTTGGTGTGAAAATTTTGTCTGTGATGAAAAATTGATGTTCAAAAAAATCAACTTTTTTGAGGGTTTCTTTTTTTTTTAAGGTTCTCCACTATGAGAGAGAAAAAAGAGCTTGGGAGCGACCTACTCTCCCACGCCCGTGCGGACGCAGTACCATCGGCCCTGGGGGGGAGCCTGGTCCTGTTCGGAATGGGAAGGCAGGTTTCACCCCCGGTATGGCCCCCAAGCTCAGAAAAAAATTAGACACAGAAAAATAAAAAGAAAAGATTTTCAGAAAAATTTGTAAAATAATCTCCATTACTTACTTAATTTACTTACCTAGTCAAAAAAAAGAAGGAGGAAAAAGTATGGTTGCAAAACTAACAGAACTTGTATTCCCAGAAGGAACAAAAATAGATGAAACTGTTCCCGAAAATGCAAGGAGAATGTATCAAAGGTTCTATATCGGTCCCCTTGTAAGAGGTTTTGGTCATACTATTGGTAACTCTCTCAGAAGGGTTCTTTTGAGTTCAGTAGAAGGAGATGCAATAGTTGGAATAAAAATAGAGGGAATACCTCACGAGTTTTCAACAATAGAAGGTGTAAGAGATGATGTTATTACAATAGTTCTACACCTCAAAAGAGTAAGATTAAAAATAAAGGGCAATAAAGATTTCGTTAGAGCCGAAATAAAGGTAGATAACACAAAATCTGAACATTCTAAAATAGTCACAGCTGGAGATATTCAAGGTCCAGTAGAAATTGTAAATCAAAATCAGTATATAACAGAGGTTATGCCGAAGTACAAATTTCAGTGTGAGCTTTTTGTTGGGCGAGGTAGAGGATATGTTCCAGCAGATAGGATACAATCCATGTTTGAACTCCCGGCAGGAACAATTCCAGTGGATGCGATTTTCAATCCAATAGTTAAAGTAAATTACGAGGTAAGGAATACGATATATCAAGATAGGGCTGATTATGATGAACTTGTATTAGATATATGGTCAGATGGAACGAAAACACCTCAGGAAGCATATGAAGAAGCAATAGATATACTACTGGACCATCTTGAAGCACTTAAAACTTATGTTGAAAGAGGAAAATACGAAAGGGAGAGAAAAGATATAAAAGTATCTAATATTGAAAAGTTTCTTGAAAGAGATGTTCAAGATCTCAATCTTCCAAGAAAAACATATGAAATTCTCAAGATGCACAACATAAACACTGTTTACGATCTTGTTAAGAAGACAGAAAAAGATCTACTCGCATTACCAAATCTTGGTAGAAGATCGTTGAAAGAAATAGTGGAAGCTCTCGCAAGAGCTGGTCTTGAACTTGGAATGACAGATGAGCAAATCCAAAAAGTTATAGAAGAAGAAAAAAAGAGGAAGGATTAAAATATGAGGCACAGAATAAAAGGACGCAAGTTAAAAAGACCTACACCTCACAGGCTTTTACTTTTACGCGGACTTGCTTGCGACCTTATTTTGCACGGCAAAGTTGAAACTACACTGGCCAAAGCAAAAGAATTGAGAAGGTTTATAGAAAAACTCATAACAAAAGTCAGAAAATTTGATCAAAACAATACGAAATCTCCGCAATCAATTAACGCAGTAAGGGTAGCAATTTCAAAATTACAGAACAAAAAAGCTGTAAAAAAGCTTATTTATGAGATTGCTCCAAAATACAAAAATGCAAATGGCGGATATACAAGAATAATAAAAACAAAAAATAGAAAAGGAGATAATGCACAACTTGCTATCATAACCTTTGTGTAAATTTTGAAAAATTCAACAAAAATTCAGCTAAATTAAAAACTCACCAGAAATCAAAGTTGCAACATAAGTTTCTTCAATTCTCGTATTTTATCTCTTATTTGAGCTGCCTTTTCAAATTCAAGAGCTTTTGCATATTCCTTCATCTTCTTTTCTAACTCTCTGATAGTTTCCGGAATCTTTGAAGGAGGTATTTCAGTAACCGGAAATTCAGACCAATCAACACCATACCATAAATCTTCTCTACTTCTTGACAAAACAAAAGTTCTTATATCCTTTATCACAGTTTTCGGAGTTATTCCATGCTTTATATTGTATTCCATCTGAATTCTCCTCCTCCTTTCCATCTCCTTCACCGCCCTCTCAATAGATTTTGTGATTCTATCTGCATACAAAATAACTTTACTTTCTATATTTCTTGCAGCTCTTCCGGCTATTTGAATTATTGACCTTTCTGACCTCAAAAATCCCTCATTATCAGCATCTAAAATTGCAACGAGTGCAACTTCAGGGATATCAAGTCCCTCCCTCAAAAGATTTATACCAACAAGAACATCATAAACTCCCATCCTAAGATCCCTCAAAATGTCCATCCTCTCTACCGTATCTATTTCTGAGTGAAGATACATAGATTTTATTCCAAGCTGATTGAAGTATTCTGATAACTCCTCAGCCTGCTTTTTTGTTAGGGTCAAAACAAATGATCTCCACCCCTTCTTTTTTGTTTCAACAACTTCATTAACTACATCTTTTATTTGCTCCTTTGCAGGTCTTACTTCAACCGGAGGATCAACTATCCCAGTTGGTCTGACAATTTGCTCAACAATTTGTTCGGCAACTTCAAGCTCCCAATCTCCCGGTGTTGCAGAAACGAAAATAACATGCTTCATAAACTTTTCAAATTCTTCAAATTTTAAAGGTCTATTATCGTAAGCCGAAGGTAACCTCCATCCATACTCCACAAGATTAAACTTTCTTGTGTAATCGCCCTTATACATAGCTCTAAGTTGTGGAACAGTTATGTGACTTTCATCTATAAATATCAGAAAATCATCTTGAAAGTAATCAAATATAGTGAATGGAGGTTCTCCTGGTGCTCTTCCATCAAAATGTCTTGAGTAATTTTCTATTCCTTTGCAGTATCCGAAATTTTCAAGCATCTCAAGGTCGTGCTCAACTCTTCTTTTCAGTCTCTCCGCCTCATGAATTTTGCCAGCTTTTACAAGTTCATCATATCTTTGTTTTAGTTCTTCTCTTATTGAACACAGAGCTTTTTTAAACTCATCTTGTGGAGCAATGTAATGACTACCAGGAAAAATTTCAACTTCCCTCAACTTATCTACTACAACCCCAGAAAGCGGATCTATTAGCTTTATAGATTCTATCTCATCTCCGAACATCTCAATTCTCACAGCATAATTTTCCTCATAAGCCGGGAAGATATCCACTGTGTCTCCTCTCACCCGGAAAGTACTTCTTTTGAACTCCATATCCTGCCTTATATATCCAGCTCCAACGAGTTTTCTCATAAGTTCAAACATAGAGATTTTCTGATTCTGTCTTAGGGTAATTTTCAAAGCACCATAGTGTTTTGGAGAACCGATATTGTAAATACAAGATACAGTTGCTGAAATCACAACATCGTTTCTTATCATAAGTGAGCGCGTCGTTGAATGTCTCAACCTATCTATTTCCTCATTAATAATTGCCTCTTTTTCTATATAAAGGTCGTACTCTGGTAAATAAGATTCAGGTTGGTAGTAATCGTAGTATGAGACAAGAAATTCAACAGCATTTTTTGGGAAGAAAGCTTTAAACTCCATATATATTTGTCCAGCAAGAGTTTTGTTTGGCTCTATTATAATTGCTGGCATACCAAGCTCCTTTATAACATTTGCCATAGTAAAACTCTTTCCTGATCCCGTGACACCAAGAAGAACCTGAAATCTCATTCCTTTCCTCACACCTTCAACAAGTTTTTCTATTGCCTTTGGTTGATCACCTGCGGGAGAAAAGGGGGCATAAAGCTCAAACTTTGCCCTACCCATTAAAAATAAAAAATAATGAAGGAATACCCAAGAAAATAAAAACTCAAAACTATAAGCACATTTTTTAATGGGAAAAATAAGATGAATTAAAAGAATAGCCCATGCCTTTAAGTAATCAAGAAAATTTATAAATTCTGTATTAGTAAAATAATTCAAATAACTTAAAAGGTAAAAATATTTAAAAAAGGGGAGAAAAAAATGAAAGTAGTATTAGCTTATTCTGGAGGACTTGATACATCGGCTATTTTGGTATATCTCAGAAAGAAAGGATTTGATGTTATTGCTTTCTGTGCAAATATAGGACAAGATGAGGATTTTGATCTTGTGAAAAAAAGAGCATTAGAACTCGGAGCAACCAAAGTCATAGTTGAAGATCTGCGGGAAGAATTTGCAAAAAATTATATTTTCCCCATGCTCCGGGCAAATCCAGAATATGAAGGTTATCTTCTTGGAACCTCTATCGCAAGACCTGTAATAGCAAAAAGACAAGTTGAAATAGCAATTGAGGAAAAAGCAGATGCAGTCGCTCACGGAGCCACTGGAAAAGGAAACGACCAGATAAGATTTGAACTCACATACATGAAATTTGCACCTCATCTCAAAATAATTGCTCCATGGCGCGAATGGGAATTCAAATCAAGAAAAGACCTCGTTGACTTTCTCAGAAAAGAAGGATTTAATGTATCTTACGAAGAAAAACTTTACAGCATTGACGAGAACCTTATGCACACAAGCTTTGAAGGAGGATTGATTGAGGATATATCTAAACCATATCCTGATAATATCTTCAAAAAAGTTATACCACCTGAAAAAGCTAATGATAATGGTGAAGAAGTTGAAATAGAGTTTGAAAGAGGTGATCCAGTGGCTGTCAATGGTGAAAGACTATCTTGTGCGCAGATTATTCAAAAACTAAATGAAATAGGTGGAAGAAACGGAATTGGAATAAGAGATGTCGTTGAAACAAGAGCAAATGGTATGAAATCAAGGGGTATATATGAAACTCCTGGTGTAGAATGTATTTTATTTGCCAAAAAAGCTCTTGAAGGAATATGCTTAGACGGAAATGTCAGAAAAATAGCAAGTATGCTTTCTCCTATATATTCTGAACTGGTTTATAAAGGACTATGGTTCTCACCTGAGAGAGAAATTCTCCAAGTTCTATTTGATAAAATTTCTGAAAGAATTAACGGTAAAGTCAGATTGAAACTTTACAAAGGAAATTTCAGGATATTGTCCCGTGAATCACCAAATTCACTCTATAAAAAAGAAGCTGTAAGCTTTGAAACAACGGGAGATATGGTAAAGTGGGCAGAGGGATTCATAAGAACATTAGGACTGAGATTTTTATTAGAAAAGTTTTGAAATTTATATAATCTGAACAAAAGTTGATAGAAAAAAAGAAAATTGAATTTTGTAATTTGATTCATTTAGGCTATGGAAAGAATAACAGAACCAGAAGTATTACTATTTTCTCTTTTCAGCGGAGCAGCAGTGTTATTCTCTCTTTTAGCAATTACAAGGAGACAGCCTATCTTTGGGGTTCTCTATCTTTTTGTTGTCGGATTATCTGTTGCAGGTCTATTTGCACTAAAAAAAGCATTTTTCCTTGGGCTAATACAAATAATCGTGTATGTCGGAGCTGTTCTTGTTCTATTTGTGTTCGTTATTGCGATGATGAACTTAAAAATAGAAGAATTAAGATTCGGTAGATTTGCAAGATGGAGAATTTTTGTTGTTTTGCCAGCAACAGCTTTGTTTTTGATAATATTCTCTGTGATCTTTTCTGAAATGGCAATCTTGAAAGAGCAAAAATTCTTTTTCTTCCCGGCAAAATTAGTAGGAGAAAAACTTTATAAAGACCTCATATTCCACTTTGAATATATATCGGTTTTCTTACTCATAGCAATAGTTGTAACAATAGCTATTGGAATGAGATTTAAAGAAAAAGAATAGAAAGGAAAATAAAGGAAATGGGAGGTGAATTTATGATAGGACCGAGCGAATATATATTGGTTGGATTAATTTTGTTCATAATAGGAATTTCAGGAGTTATTCTGAGAAGAAACATAATTTTTATTCTTATATCGCTTGAAGTAGCTGTAAATGGAATATTCCTTGTGTTCTTCGGTGCGGGATTAAAATGGGGAGCTATATCACATGCTATAATACTCATACTTATAGCAATAGCAGCAGTTGAAGCCGCTGTTGGACTCGCACTCGCAATAGCTGTTTTCAGAACCGTAAAAAATGTTAATTCAGATGAACTCTCAAAACTCAAAAGATAAAAGAAATGAGAAAGAAAAATAAAAAAAGAAAAGAAAAAGAAAAAATATGAAACAAGGTAAAAGGAAAAAAGATAAAATGAGAATACAAAAAATGAAAAAAAGAAAAAAGGAGGGAAGAGAAAAATGGAACTTGTAATAATAATTTCACCACTCGTTGGAGCAATCATAAATCTACTTTTGTTAGGATATGAAAAAGTTAAAAGAGCTGAATCGGACCACTTGAACCTCCTCAAAGCAATATCTGGTACAGTAGCTTGTTCTTCAATTCTTCTCTCATTCGCTGTATCTTTGATGATATTTGGACAAGAAAGCAAAAAATTAGATCTTCTTTTGTGGATACCCCTTGAAGGTTATGAAATAAAATTTTCAGCAATATTTGATGAACTTTCAAAAACAGCACTTTTATATGTCACAGGTGTTTCATCCCTGATACATATATATTCAGTGGGATACATGGCACACGATAGAGGCTTCATAAGGTACTTTATGCTCCTTAATCTTTTTGTCTTCTTCATGATACAAATTGTTGTTGCAGGAAATCTCGTCCAGCTCTTTTTGGGATGGGAAGGAGTTGGACTTTGCTCATACCTTCTCATAGGTTTCTGGTATTCAGTTTATGAAAATGCAAGGGCAGGATTCAAAGCTTTCATAACAAATAGAATCGGAGACTTCGGTTTCATAGTCGGAATAGTTTTATTTTTGATATACACAGGTGGATTGAGCTTTGATAACAAAGTTCCACAAGATAAGGTTTTTGAAGTTGCTTTCTTCCTTTTTATGGGTGCGATGGGAAAAAGCGCGCAAGGTCCTCTTTGGCTATGGCTACCAGACGCAATGAGAGGTCCCACACCTGTTTCTGCTCTCATACACGCAGCTACGATGGTAACAGCAGGAATCTATATGGTTGTGAGAATTGGAAATGTATTTAGTTGGCAAGATCCATCTCAACTCGTATTCTGGGTTGGAATAATAACCTCAATAATTATGGGATTTTTCGGTCTGTTTGAAAGAGATATAAAAAGAATATTGGCTTTTTCAACCTTATCTCAACTTGGACTTATGTTTTCAGGTGCAGCTGCTGTTCCATATACCGGAATTTTCCATGTTTTTGAACACAGCTTCTTCAAGGCAGCTTTGTTTCTCATTTCAGGAATACTTATGCACGAATTTGATAACGAAACAGATATATGGAAACTAAGAGAAAGAAAACCAGCTCAAAAAGGAATGATGCTATCTTACTTTGGATTTCTGATTTGCTCGCTCGCCATGAGCGGAGTTTTTCCTCTATCAGGCTTTTGGTCAAAAGAATCTATAATAGCAGCAGTATCAGAAAAATATGGTACCACCGGTCAAATCCTGATGATCATCGCATCGTTCATAACACCTTTATATATGATGAGAGCTTTCTTTGTGGTATTTGGAGGTCAGAAAATAAAATTCTCTTTTTCACCAAAACACGAAGGCGGAGGATTGATGTTCTGGACGGTTTTCATACTTGTGATTTTAAGTATAGTAGGAGGAATTTTTAATGTAGGAGAATGGCTTGGGGAAAAATATGGATACTCCAAAGAACAACATCACGCAGGACCAAGTCCAATATTAGTCCATATAATAGTGTTTTCAGCAATAACTTTGGCATATCTTATCTGGGGTAAAGGGAAGGAAATCGTAAAAGAAGAAGGGGCAGGAAAAATTATGTGGCGTAAATTTTATCTGAATGAGATAGAAGAAGGAACTTTTATAGGAAGTGCAATTGCTCTTATGAAAATATGCTACTCATTCATAGAAAGAATAATCATTGAAGGAACATACGCTCTTACTGCCGCTATATCTCGGGTCTTTGGATCTGCAATCTCACTATTCCATGGCGGGGAACCAGCAAGAATAATCCTTCTACTTTTGGTAGGAATTGTGATTGCTTTGATTTTGGTCTGAAACAAAAAAGAATTGAAGTAAAAGAAAAAAGAAGAAAGAGAAAAAAGAAGGAGGTCAAAAAGATATGGATGCAGTAAAAATTACAATTCTGATTCCGTTTTTAGGAGCTTTAGTTTCAGTATTTTTGAGGTCAATATGGGTTGGAGTTATTTTTTCCTTTCTGACTTTCGTTTCGTCTTTATTTATAGAAACTGGCTATCAAGGTGAGATAAATTTGGCAGAAAAATTAGGTCTAACTCTATCTTTACAAGTTGATGGGCTCAACATATTACTTATATGGCTTACAACCGGACTTACTTTTCTTGTATTTTTGTATGGCATAGTAGAAAAAAGAGAGAGAAAAGATGAATATACATTTTTGTTCTTGCTGCTTGAAGCTTTACTTTTACCAGCATTCACAACAAAAAATCTCCTTGCATTTTACTTTTTCTTTGATGCAATTTTGATCCCGATGTTCTTCATTATAGGAATATGGGGAACAGGAAACAAAGTTTATGCTGCTTATAAATTCGTTCTATTTACATTTTTTGGAAGCATATTTTTCCTCGTTTCTGTTGTGTTCTTAGCAAAAGAGTTTTATGCAACACAAGGGAAAATTTCATTTGAACTTGAAAATTTAATTTCAGTATCTCAAAACTTATCATTCAGTACAAAAATTCTTTTATTTTTAGGTTTTTTTGTAGCCTTTGCTGTCAAAATGCCTCTTGTTCCAGTACATGTATGGCTACCCGATGCCCACACAGAAGCACCAACTGGCGGAAGCGTAATTCTTGCTGGAATCTTGTTGAAACTCGGATCATACGCATTTTTGAGATTTGCAGTCCCAATTTTTCCTGATATTATAAAAGAATATTGGTTTCTGATTTCTTTGATAGGAGTTTTAGGAATAGTTTTCGGAGCTATATTGGCTCTATCTCAAGAAGATATGAAAAGACTTATAGCTTATTCATCTGTTTCACATATGGGATATGTAATGCTTGGGTCTGTTGCGATGGCACAAGGTAAAATAACATACGAAGGTCTTCAAGGAGCAATACTGCAAATGATAAATCACGCAATAGCAACAGGAGGACTCTTTTTCGTAGTTGGAATGATATACGAAAGAACCCATACAAGAATGATAAAAGATTACAGTGGAATTGCAAAGAAAGTACCATTCCTAACATTTTTCTTTTTTACATTTGCTCTCTCATCCATAGGTTTCCCATCAACGGGTGGATTTGTTGGTGAATTACTTGTGATTATTGGAGCTATAAAGGCAAGTAAAATCATAGGAATAATAACAGCGTCAGGTGCAATTCTTTCGGCAGGATACATGCTTTACCTTGCCTTGAGAGTATTTTTCGGTCCCGAAAAACATTCAGAAAAGTTAAAACACATAGAAGATATAAACAAAGTAGAATTTTTTGTTCTGCTATGTCTTGCAATTTTTGTTTTTGCAATAGGAATTTATCCAAAACCATTTATGGAAATAATAAGAGGGGGTATTGATTTCGTATGGAGCAAGTTACAAATACAATAGAATTAAAAAGTGTTTTAGAGGGTTGGGGAGTATTTATTTTCTGCTCTGCTATCTCAATTTTGGGACTTATAGCAGGCAGAGTTTTCAAAAATTACATCATATCTTGGATATCTGCCGGTGCATCTTTATTTTCTCTCGTCATATATTCAATTTTCGGGAAGATAGTTCAAGATCCATTCGGTGTAATTATAACAGACAAAATTCTTTTCGCATCTTGCTTAATAGTATCTATACTTGGAATAGTCTCATTATTTGTTTCTTTTGGAGAACTTTCAGCAAAAGAGAAACTATATCCTGAATATTTCTTTTTCTTATCGTTAGCTTCAATAGGGGGAATAATTATGACAAGCTCAAAAGATTTTCTTACTCTTTTCATATCAAAAGAGATCTTGTCTTTTCCAATTTATGCTATGATTTATGCTTTGCGAGATAGATTCGGAGTAGAATCTGCTTTCAAATACTTTGTATCAAGTGCTGTTTTTTCATTATTTTACCTTTTAGGGTTAGGTTTGATATTTTCATCATCTGGAAGTATAGCGATAGCAGAACCTCAGGGAATTTTAGGACTTTTAGGTCTATACCTTATTTTATTTGATTTATTTTTCAAAGCGGGAGCGGCTCCATTTCACTTTTGGGTCCCTGATGTATATCAAGGAGCTCCATCATCAACGGTAGTTTTTGCAGGTTCAGTTGTAAAATTTTCTTCATTTTTAGCAATAATGAGAATATTTGATTTGACGAAACAAATTCAAACTCCACTTCTTGAAATCGTAGTTATTCTTTCTGTAATAATAGGAATTTTCTCCGCTCTTGTGCAGAAAGAACTAAAAAGGCTTATTGCGTACTCATCTATATCCCACGCAGGTTTCATATCTTTAATTTTGTTCGGAATAGGAAATGAAGAATTCAAAAACTTTTTTATCTTTTATCTCGCAACATACTCCATAGCATTTGCAGGGGCTTTCTCAATACTTTCTTTGTTCAAGAATACACTTGTAAATGTTGAAGACATTTCAGGTTTTTCAAGAGCACATAGATTTTTTGCCGCAATGCTTACCATATTTTTCATATCTTTTGCAGGATTGCCACCACTTGCAGGTTTCCAAGGAAAATATTTCGCCTTCATTACAGCTTTATCGGCAGGAGAAATTTCAGTTGTATTAATATCAGCAGCAGCAAGTATAGCATCACTTTACTTTTATTTCTTACCTTTAACAAAAAGCTTTATTGAAGAACCAAAAACAAAATTAGGTTTTGAGTTTTCCATAAACCCAGCAGTAGGGTTGATAGTCCTACTTCTTTCCGCAATAACAATATATTTTGGAATAAGACCTTACGATTTCATTATATTGCTTGAAGGAATTCCTTTATCTTTTTAAAATCTTCTTGCAAAACCTCCATATATGCTGGATTTCTTATAACGAAAGCTGGATGGAAAGTTACAAAAACAGTAAAATCGCTTCTTGTATAAAAGTTTCCACGGAGTTCGGAGATTTTTTCATCTTTATCAAGAAGGACTTTCGCAGCGGGCGCACCAAGAGCAACAACAAGCTTCGGTCTGATAACATCTAACTCCTCAAAAAGATAATGAGAACAAGCCTCAATCTCCTTTTTGTCAGGAGTTCTATTTTGAGGCGGTCTGCATCTGACAACATTAGTTATAAAAACATCTTCTCTCTTCAATCCTAAAATATCTTCTATTAACTTATTCAAGAGCTTCCCAGATTTTCCAACAAAAGGTTTCCCTCTTTTATCTTCATCATATCCGGGAGCTTCTCCTACAAAAACAACATAAGTGTTTGGATTACCATCTCCCGGAACAGCATTAGTCCTTCCTTTGTACAATTCACAGTCTTTACAGTGTTTTATTCTTTCCGCTATCTCCTTTATTATTTTTGATTTTTCTTGATAAATTGCAGTATAAGGTTCGGGTAATTTTGAACATTCCCGGATTATAGTTTCAAAAATAGATACCTGCTGTTTTTTTTCACTGCTAATACTCTTTTTTTGTTCAGAATCTGTGAGTTTTCCAGAATTAGATTGATCATTATCTTTTTTTTCCTCTACTACAAAACAAACATCACCTATACATTCATCAATAAAGTTGAAAAAATCTTCCAAATCAGAAAAAACATCGGAAATTTTCTTTTCATGTGACATAATAATAAAAAAAATAAAAAAAATAAAAAAAGAAGAAACAAATTAAATTATAGCACTTTTCTTGATTTTTTGTTTATTTAAACTTCCACTTTATTATTTTGGGAAAATGTTGATTTTGAATAGAATAAAAAATTTTATCCCTTTTGTTTTTCTTTTCTTATTTTCAAGTATCGGAGGCATTTTAGTTTATAAAACTATAGAAATTTTCGGACCTATGTTTACCACCGATAGTATTATCTATCTTCAGGCTGCTGAAAATTTCAAAAATGGCTACGGGGTTTCCACCAGAGATGCGGATGGATTTAAAATCTTGACTCATTTCCCTCCGTTGTATCCTGTGATTTTGAGTTTTTTCTTTGATAATTTCAAGTTGCTAAATTCAATATTAGCTTTCATCACATCATTTGTTTTTGGATTTATTGTTTTTGATGCTACCGGATCTATTATAACATCAATTTTATCCATAATCTTTTTCTCTCTTTCGCCTACTTACATTTATATATTCTCACATCTTTTGAGTGAAACTTTATCTTTACCTTTCATTTTATTAACTTGTTTTCTGATAAAAAGATATTTAGATCATCAATCCACTTGGTTATTGATTCTCTTCTCTGTTCTCATTAGCGTTTCAACTCTTATCAGATACGCAAATTTATTTTTTATTTTATTCATAGCATTAATATTCTTTCTTTATCGCACCAAATTATCGCAATTTATAACGGCGATATTCATTTCAATATCTGGATTTGTTTTTTTGTTATTAAGAGCTTATTTTTCGCCAAATGCGTCGCTACCAAGAAGTTTTAACTTCCATTTACTATCAGAAGGTCACCTTTTTGATCTAATTAAAACGATGCGCGATTATATTTTGCCCGAACAATCGGCATATTGGCATCCCATACTTATACCAATAACAATCGTTGGATTATCTTTAGGGATTGCTTTACTAATCTTTTCAAAAAGAAAAATCAAGTTTATGCTTTCAAGTTGGGAAAAGATTTTAATATCTGGCAGCGTATCATATTTACTCTTTATCTTTATAAGCATTTCCACTATGGATTTTTCTACTCCCTTAGACAAGAGGATACTTTCTCCGTTCTTTGTTTTCATCCTCGCCTTTCTCTTTATATTCCTTTACAAAACTTCACAATCTAAGTTAGGTGGCCTTATTATATATTTCACTATACTTTTGGCATATTTACCATACACGAAAGATTTTGTTGAAATTTCAAGAAAAGGCCTTCAATGGAAACTCAACTATCCTTCTCTTTCAAACCTTCATAATAGAAGAAATAAGAAAATTACCTCAAGATGCTTATATATACTCTAACGCACCTGACCTTATATATTTCATACGAAAAGATTTAGCTCCAAAATTCCTGCGAAGTATCTTGACGGTAGGAATATCTCTCCAAATTTTCAAGATAAATTAAAGGAAATGGCTAATAAATTAAAAGAAAAAGATGGCTTTTTGGTTTTAATATACCCATATTCCCGTCCTTATTTACCAGCCGAATAAGAATTAAACTCCTTACTTGATTTGCAAGTTTATAAAAGAACACAAGACGGAGTTATCTACAAAGTAAGACCATAATTTTGCATAACCAGATGGTCTTCCCGAAAGCAAAATTTATGAATTTTTCAAAATACTATAATTAGAAGATTAAATGGTAAGTATGGAATACAGAGAGTTTGTAGGACTTGATAGAAAGGTATCTGTAATAGGTTTTGGAGTGTGGACCGTTGCATCTGATTGGTGGGGTGTAAAAGATGATGAATTGAGAAAAAGACTACTCATAAAAGCAGCAGATGAAGGAATAAACTTTTTTGACACAGCAGATGTATATGGAGATGGCTACGGAGAGGAAATTTTGAAGAAAGTCTTTGGCAAAAGACTTCAAGATTTTGTTATAGCAACAAAAGTAGGATACAATTTTTACGACTATAAAAGAGATGGACACAGGGAACATCCCCAAGATTTTTCTGAAAATTATATAAGAAAAGCTCTGGAAAACTCATTAAGAAGGCTCGGAGTAGAAACAATAGACCTTTACCAACTGCACAACCCAAAACTCCACCACATAAAAGATGAAGTTATTGAACTACTTGAAAAGTTGAAAGAGGAAGGAAAAATAAGAGCATACGGTGGCGCATTAGGACCAGACATAGGATGGGTAAAAGAAGGTAAAACCCTTATTGAAAAAGGAGTTCTTAACATCCAAATAATTTATAGCATACTTGAACAAGAACCTGCAAACACTTTCTTTGAAATCGGAAGAGAAAAGGGAGCAAAATTTATTGTAAGAGTTCCTCATGCGAGCGGATTACTTGATGGATCAGCTGATGCAAACACAACTTTCTCCCCAGGTGATCACAGAAGTTTCAGAAAAAAAGATTGGATGGAAAGAGCATGGTCTGTGGTAAAAGATTTAAACCTTACGGAAAAAGTAAAAGGAATGACGATAGGACAGATAGCAATTGCTTTCTGCCTTTCTGAACCATCTGTTACGACTGTTCTCCCAAACTTTACAAAAGAAGAAGAAATAACAGAATGGACAAAAGCAGCAGACAAAAAACTAAGCGATGATATAATAAAAGAAGCAAAGAAAATATACTACGAAAGACTCCATCCATATGTAGTGATGAGAGAGAGTTAAATTATAAGGACCATCTCTTGGGAGCCATCATAGTCAAAATACCCGACATAGAATAATACAATACCCTAAAAATATAATTATTTTTTTGATGATGTGTTGTTCTTGTCATAATTTGGAGAAAGCCATAATTTGGAGAAAGCAATTTCTTCTCCCCTGAATAAAATAAATTTCCGATTTTTAGAGCAACTTTTTTGGAAAAAATTTTAAAATAAAATGAATAAGCAAGATTATAGCAAATTTAGTTGCAAATATACACAAATAAAAATATGCATAATGGGAATATATATATTTATGTGTAAAAACTAGCATGGCTGATTTAAGAAATATTCCTGCGGTATTTTTGGGAATGTGTCCGAATTGTGGCGGAGATATAACATCTGATAGATTAGAAAAATGGCTACCATGTATTTCCTGTCTTCCCGAAATTCCAGAAAATGCCTCCTTTGAAGATGTGAAGAATGAGCTCGAAAAATTAGGTAGGCTCAAAAATTTAGGAAAGATTTATGAAGTGGAGAAAAAAGCGGAGGAGTTTTCAAAGTTCTTTGAGAAAATTGTCGGATTTCCACCTTGGTCGCTACAAGTAGGATGGGCGAAAAGAGTTATTACAGGTCAGAGCTTTGTAGCTCTCGCTCCCACAGGTGTAGGTAAAACGACTTTCGGAATAGTTATGTCCTTGTTCATAGAAGGAAAATCCTATATCATACTACCTACAAAACTTCTTTCAAAACTTGTTGCAAAAAAAATAATAGAATCAGCAGAAAAATTGGGGATAAATAAAAAAATACTCATAGTTCATGGATCGAAAACCTCAAAAGAAAAGGAAGCACTACAAAACTCTGATTTTGATATACTCATAACAACAAGTATGTTCCTTGCAAGAAATGAAAAACTTATAGTAGATAAAAGATTTGATTTTATCTTCATAGATGATGTTGATACATACCTCAAACAACCCAAAAATGTTGAAAGGATCCTAAAAGTTATGGGATTGAGCGATGAAGATGTGAATGAGTTAAAAACTCTTATGAACAAAAAATTCTCCATTGCCAGGGGAAAGGAATCAATAGAAGAAAAGATAAAAGAGTTCAGTGAGATAAGTCAGAAAGTATCAGAGATAAGAAAGAAAATAAAAGGAGTTCTTGTAATCTCATCTGCAACAGCTAAACCACGAGCAAATACAACAAGATATTTTAGGGAAATATTCGGATTTGAAATCTCTCCATATGCAACAACAATAAGAAATATAGAAGACACAATAATAAACTGCGAAGGAGATGAAAAAGATATTCATAAACTCAAAAGTTATATTTTTCAAAAAACGAAAGAGGTTATAGAAAGATGCGGTAGTGGATGCTTTGTTTTTGTAAATTCAGAATACGGAAAACAATCGGTCTATGAGATAAAAGATTTCCTAAAATCATCAGGAATAGAAGCAATAACTTATGAAGAATTTGACGAGAAAAATCAAGAAAAATTCAGGAATGGAGAAATAAAAGCAGTAATAGGCATCTCATCTTTGAGGAACCCACTGTGCAGAGGAATAGATATGCCAGATGCTGTAAGGTATGCTATCTTTGTAGGTGTTCCTCGTTTTATCTTTTCCCTTGGAGAAATAGACGAACCAGCAAAAATGTTGGGAGTTCTTATATCTTTGAAAAACGCAATAGGGAACGGTAAAAAGATTTTCTCATTTATAGAATCTATGAAAAAATACGTAGGGATGAGGGTAGAAGATATAGAAAAATATCCCCCAATAAAAGAGAAAATTTTGAGTATAAAAAGTTTTATTGAGGAAAAGTTAAAAGATCCAGAGGTAATAAAGAAAATAAAAGAGTCAGAAGATATACCTTTGAGAATAGGGGAAGACGGTAGTATAAAGTTTGTAGTAGCAGATTCTTCCGCTTATATTCAAGCCTCTGGAAGAACCTCACGCCTTTATATAGGAGGATTATCAAAAGGATTATCTGTAATGATAGTTGATGATAAGAAAGCTTTCGCTCAGCTAAAAAAACGCCTGAGATTAGAGTTCTTTGAATCAATAAACTTCAAAGAATTTGTTAATTTACCTATAGAAGATATTCTTGCTGAAATAGACAAAGATAGACAGAACATAAAGAACTTGATGGAAGGAAAAATAACACCCCTTATTAACCAAGCCTCTATAAAACCTCCACAAAACGCACTTTTAATAGTCGAATCTCCAAACAAAGCAGGAACAATTGCAAAACTCATCGGTAAGCCAACAAAAAGAAGAATAATAGTAAACGGAAATGGGAAGACCATAGATGCATGGGAAGTTTCCCGAGGTGACCTGAACATAACTATAATTGCATCAGGGGGACATGTAATTGACCTACCATACTCATATTATAGAAAAGAAAACGTAGAAGATGAAAAATATGAGGTCAAAATTGTGAATCAGAACGGAAAAATGATTTTCTTACCAAAATACAAATCTATAAAAAGATGTAGAAATTGTGGTGAGAACTTTTTTGAAGGGGAAAAGTGTCCTTATTGTGGCTCAACCAACTTTGATGACAAATCCGATGTAATTCGGGCAATCCAAAAACTTGCCCAGGAGGCAAATATTGTTTTCATAGCAACAGATCCAGACTATGAGGGAGAAAAAATAGCTTTTGACATTTTTATGACTATACCGAAATACAAAAAAGAAATAAAAAGAATAGAGTATCATGAAGTGACAAGAAAAGCCATTTTCAGTGCAATTCAAAATCCAAGAGATTTGAATATCTCACTCGTTATGTCGCAAATAGTCAGAAGAGTCACAGATAGATGGGTTGGATTTGCGATGAGTGAATTTTTGCAAAAAGAAGAAGAAAAAAGATGGCTATCTGCTGGAAGAGTTCAAACCCCTGTTTTGGGCTGGCTTATAGAAAGAGAAAAAGAAATGAAAAATAAAGTCGGAATCTTAACATTCAAAGGCGAAAATGGAATATCAGATTCAGTAAAAATTGAAAACAGAGAGGAAGCAAAGAAAATAAGTAGCTCAATAAAGAAATTAAAAGGGAGAAAAAGAAAAAAAGAAGAAGATGAAAGAGAAAGATTAGATAATGCAAAAATAAAGGTAAGATATGAACTTTTGGAAACAAGTGAAGAAGTGATAAATCCACCACCCCCCCTCAATACCCCTGAACTCATAAAAGAAGCATTCTCAAAGCTAAAACTATCTGCACCTCAAACTATGAACCTTGCTCAACAGCTATTTGAATCAGGTATAATTACTTACCATAGAACAGATTCAACCCATGTCTCAGATGTAGGTATTTCGCTCGCAAAAGAGTTCATTTCAGAAAATATTGGAGAGAATTATTTTGTAGGAAGAACTTGGGGAGAAGAAGGCGCTCACGAATGCATAAGACCAACAAAAGTACTAACTCCTGATGAGCTGACAATTTCAGCTAAAATAGGGACAATATCTTTACCAGAAGATGCAATAAAGCTTTATGATATTATATTTTCAAGGTTCATAGCAAGCCAGATGAAACCTGTGAAAGTTCTAAAAGGTAAAGTAAAACTTGAATTGAGCTGGAAAGTAAATGGAGAAGAAATTTCAATAAGCAAGTTATCTGATATGAATATGAAAATTATTGAAGATGGGTGGAATAAAGTGATTTTCTTACCAATTTCAGATATCGCAAGAATTTTGGTTGAAAAGAAAGTTTTTGAATTTGAAACAAAAGATTTCAAATTCTCTTTCGTCTCTCCCGTCCCACCATATACTCATGGCTCACTCATAGAAGAGATGAGAAAAAGGGGCATCGGACGACCTTCAACATACGCTTACATAATAAAAACACTCCTTGACAGAGGATATTGTATAGATAGGAAAGGTTTTATAATTATAACAAAATTGGGAAGAGAAGTTTATGAGAAATTAAAAAACAGCTCAAAATATTCAAAATACACAAGAGAAGATTATACAAGAGAACTTGAAGAAAAAATGGATAAAGTCGGTAAAGGTGAGGAAAATTATATGGATGTATTAAAAAAGTTATATTTTGAACTTTTCCAAAACACCTCAAATTAGCGAGTTTTCTGAAATATTTCAGACAAAAATTTTGAAGCTCAAAAAAACGCAAGAATTCTATATAACTTCAAAAGCTATGAAATCATCAAAATCCGATGTAATTAAATTCCCAAAAGCTGATGTAATTCATTCAGCCCTGGTTATATTTACAGCTATACTCGGTATAGGATTTATAATTCCATTCCTTCCTGATTTTTCAAAAAGAATCGGAGGAGAAAAATTTGTTGGACTTATATTCTCAGGATTTGCGATCTCCCGACTTATCGCTGTCCCTGCATTCGCCTTTCTTTCTGACAGATATGGAAGAAAAGTTTTTATAGTTTTAGGTCTCCTCGTTTACTCAATCACATCTTTCTTATATGTTCATGCTGAAAATTTCATTTCCTTATTTTTGGTAAGGTTAATTCATGGCGCCGCATCCTCTATGATAATTCCTATAAGCTTCGCATATGCCATGGATAAAGTTCCATACGGTAAAGAGGGATTTGCAGCAGCAATTCTCGGTGGATCTCTGCTTTTAGGGTTCGGATTGGGTCCGTCAATAGGAGGAGCTCTCGCTAAATTTTACGGAGAAAATGTAGCATTTTACTCTATGGGGGCAGCCGGAATAATAGCTATGATGATTTCCCTTTTTTTGATGAAAGAACCAGAAAAAAAGAAAAGAGCTTCTCAGCCTGTAATAGATGAGATAAAAGATATAATTTCTTCACACATCTTCATCTTATCTTTTCTGATATGGTTTATTGTGATGTGGCAAAGAGGTTCTATAATATCATACTCACCTTTGCTTTTAGAAAATGAAGGTTTTGACAAAGTGAAAATAGGTTCAACTTTAACAGCTTATGCTATAATATCATCTGTGCTTCAGTACTCCTCCGCAAGATTTGTAGATAAAGCAAAAGATAAACTATCTTTATCTTTGATATTTTGTATATCCTCCGCCGTTCCGCTAGCTATTATATACTATGCGAATTCTCCTTTGATTATATTTTTTGTGTTCATGTTGTCAGGGGCTTTGAGTGCATTTTCCTACCCATTTCTCATAGCAGAAATAGGAAAAGAAGCAAAAAGAAAAAACAAAGTCGGAGGAACAATAGGATTTATGGACTGGGCTTTCTCACTTGGGAACATACTCGGACCCACTTCTATGGGCTTTATCGCAAACAAAGTTGGACTGAAACTCTCATTCCTTATACTTGGGATAACTCAATTTTTAGCTTTCACACTAATTTTAACCATACTCAAATCAAAAATTCAAAGGAATCAAGAGGAATAAACAAACAAAAAGAAGAATATATAAAAAAATAGATTGAAGAATATAGCAAATAAAATTTTACTTCAATTTTAGAGGTATTCCAGAGACCATCAAATAAACTTCATCTGATATATGAGCCAAAAACTTGTTTATCTCAGAAAGTTTTGTAAGCCACAATCTTGTGAGTTCATCTTGCGGTATTATTCCCTGACCGCATTCGTTAGAAACAAATAACAAAATTCCAGAATTCTGAGAAAGAACAAAATTTTTAAACCTCTCCAATATTTCACTTATTTTATTTAGATCTTTCCCGAAATAGAAGAAAATGTTTCCAAGCCAAGTTGTTATGCAATCAACAATAGCTAAAAAATTTTTTTCACTTTCAACCGCTTTCCATATATTTATTGGTTCTTCGCAAGTTTCCCACCATAATCCCTCTCTTTCTTTTCTGTGATTTTGTATTTTTAATTTCATTTCATCATCAAGAGGTTCAGCAGTTGCAACAAATATTTTCTTTGTAATTTTATATTTTTCTGCAAGCTCCTCAGCTTTTTTTAGAGCAAATGAGCTTTTTCCACTCCCAACTCCACCTGTTATGAAAATCTTCATTTATTTTATTATTTATTTCATTTGATCGCTATTCCGAAAGTGACTTTTCCTGCAAAGCATTTTACAAGTTTGAAATCAGAAAATCCTTTTGAGAGAACATAATTTTTCAACTCACTCTCTTTCCATCTTTTGCCATAGAAACTTACAAGAAGATCAAGAATTGACTCCTCAATAGGACCTTTCAGACCGTCATCTGATACAATTGCCTCCCATATCACAGCATATCCCCCCTTGTTAAGAACTTTTAATGATTTCTCTAAAAATTCGCTTCCAAATTCATCAAGAGGTCTCAAAGTTAATTTTTTGGTCAAGAAAACAAGGTCATAACCTTTTTCTTCATCTCCCCACCTATCCTCTTTCGGAATTCCTTTGTGCTTTTTGATTGATGCAATATTTTTCAGTTTATATTTCTCAATTAATTTTGGAACTTCATCTATAAGATGAGGATAACATCCTATGTGGATTTGGACATCAGGGAATTTTTTCTGGATGTTTTTTGCGAAAGATATTCCCATAGAGCCTATCATTATTCGTCTTATACTTTTGAATTCAAACTTTTCCATAAGCTCTCGCGTTGCAGAATACAGGAAAGAATTTACACTGAAAAGCAAAGTCCTATAATCACTCTCCAAATTATATATATTGAGTTTTGAAGATGGCTCGCCACGACGAACTATATCTGGCAAATCTGAAAAACCTTTGAGTTGAGACCATAAAAATCTTATCTCATCACCTAACACCTTCATAACTTCTTTGAATTCTTCATCTAAGGAATAAAAGGCTCCATCTTTTTTCAAAAATCCAAAATAGACAAGAGAATCAAGCAGAGTTTCAGTCCTTGGTAAGTCCAAATTAAGACTACCTGCTATCTCATCTGCGGTTGCATTCAATTTTTTATTCAACTCATCTATTATTCCTAGTTCAAAAGCCGTTCCCAGAGAGGAAATCTTCACAAGATTTCCATTACTTTCAAAAATTTCTTTTGCAAAAAAGTATTTTTTTATTTTTGATTTGAGATCTGATATATTTTTACTTTTTGAAGCCACAAAAACCAAAGGGACCACTTCTCTTAAAACTTTTCCCAAAACACCATTTTTTTCAACGATATTTTCTATCCTGTCTTTCAACTGCTTTGACAAATTACCGAATAAAACAAACCTTGATAATAATTCTTTCATAATCTAATTTACCTCCTATTTTTTTCTTCTTTGCCTTGTTTCCCTTCTTTACCTTGTTCTCCTCCCAATTTTTTTATTTCTTTTTCAAGTTTTTCTTCAGCCTTCTTTTCTGACTTTTCAAGCTTATCAATTCTTTTCAAAATCGCATCCTTCTCTGCATTATCTTGGACGAACTCTGAATACTCTTTGAGGTAGTTTTTAGCCAACCTCAAATATTCAAGGGATTTCTGAGTTGACATCTGATAATAAGAAGACATAGTTTCATATAAATTTGCAAGGTTATATAAAATCTGAGGTCTTTTTCCAAAACTTAAAGCTTTTTTGTACATCTCCTCTGCTTTTTCAAATTCCCCTTTTCTTTTGTAAATTAGACCAAGATTTAAATATGCCTCCCACATATTACTATCTTCAGACAACGCTTCTTTGAAAGCTTTTTCGGCGTCATCTATTGCATTCAATTTAAAATAGCATATTCCAAGTTTCAAGAAAATAACTTTATCTCTTTTGATTTTCAATCCTTTTTCAAACTCTCTTATGGCATCGGCAAAATTTTTTGTCCTCATATATATTTCACCTTTCATGAAGAAATTTTCCGGGTCATCGGGATATTTTTTAGAAAGTTCATCAAAGATGAAAAGCCCAAGATTATATCTTCCGGTCTCAATAAATAAATACCCCATAGTTTTTTCTATTTCCTTTCTCATTCCAACTTCAGATGAAGCTTTTTTTAATATTTCCTCAGCTTTTTTGTAGTCTCCTTTTCTCATGTAAAAAAGAGCTTTCGCAGATTTTATTTTTGGGTCAGCTGGAACAATTTTTTCAGCATCTTCAAGAACTTTTAATCCATCATCTATCTTCCCTTTTTTACTTTTTATCTCTGCAAGATTTACCCAGGCATCTACCATATTGGGTTTAAGCTCTATGGCGTAAGAATAAAATTTTTCCGCCTCATCTAAGTTCCCTTCGGCTTCTTTCCTCAATCCTATTCCAAACATAACGTAAGGATCAGCAACTATTGATGCTTTGGCTTCCTCAAAGGTAAGTTTTTCAGCTTTCTTGATTACCTCTTCTTTTTCTGCTCTCTTTATATCCTCTATTTTTTCTTCTATAATAGTTGGAGGAGGTTTTTTGGCGCAAGAAAAATTAGAAAGCAAAAATAATGTGACAAATATAAAAGTAAGGAAATCAAAATTAAAAATCAGACCAAAAAACTTGCCCACCACATTTTTCCTAACCCTCATAAAAAATAATTTAAATAGTCTATCGCTAAAATTTCCAAAAACTTTGTAATTTCAAATTAAAAGTTATAGACTGTTATATTTTTTCTACTTCTGATTGGAGAAACCTAATTATTTCGTTGCAAGATAAAAATTGAATAATATCAGCAACATAATGTGCTCTTTTGTAATTTTTATCATATGTAATTTTTATCATATACCCCTATCATCATTTCAGCAGGAGCTGGAAATGTACTTGATAGATTTTTGTCGTTTTGATCTATAATTTTGAGTACTCTTCTTGTAATTTCTTCAAGCTTCTCAATAGTTCTATCTTGCTGAAAATTTTTTCAACGAAAAGCCCAACTTTACCTTTGCTGTTATATCTTGAGATTCTTAAAAAAGCATCTTGTGTATCAAAATAAATTATTATAAGATGGATATTTGTCTTTATCTAAATCAAATAAAGTGGATTGTTTGATTTGCTTCCCTCTTATTTCAGCTCCTTTCATAATTATATAATTTACTACAAAAGATGATAAAAAATTATTTTTTTGTTTCACACAATCAAGATTTTCTATTTATTCTGAGATTTAAAAATGTTCTAAAATAATTTTTGATGTGATGGGAAAAGAAAAAAAGAATAAGCCAAAAATTTTGAGAATTATAACCCGGCTTGAAAGGGGAGGAGTGCCTTACGAAGTTTTAGAAGTCACACGCAGCAAAGAAATAAATAAATTTTTTGATCAGGTACTTGTAAGTGGATATTGTGATAACGAAATTGAAATCCCCACTGATATAAAAATTTTGCGAGTAAAAAATTTAGTAAGAGATGTATCTTTGGTTAAAGATATTTTTGCTTTGCTTGAGCTAATAAAGATAATTCTTTTAGAAAAGCCAGATATAATTCATGCTCACACATCAAAGGCAGGATTTATTGGACGCCTCGCAGGATTTATTTGTAAGGTACCATACAAAATTTATTCACCTCACGGACATATATTTTCAGGATACTTTTCAAAACCTAAAACTTTTTTATTCAAGCTTTTGGAATTCATAGCAGGAAAATTTACAGATGTGCTGGTTGTGAGAACAGAAGATGAGAAAGAAGCTTTTGAAAATGTGGGATATAGAGGGAGATTTTTCTTTATACCAAAAGCAGAAGTGAAATTGCCAAATCAGAAAGAACGGCAAAAAATCTCGGAAAGCAAAACGAATGAAGAAATAGAAAAAATAAAAGATAAAATAATTGGTTTGAAAAACTCTGGAGTAAAAATTGTTGGAACAATATCTCGTCTTGAACCTGTAAAGGGTATTGAATATCTTATAAGGGCATTTTCACTTCTTCTGAAAGATTTAGATCAAAAAATTTTTTTGCTCATAGTTGGAGATGGCTCTGAAAGAAAAAGACTTCAAGAACTTGCAGAAAAGATTTTGGGAAAAGAAAATTTTCTCTTTACAGGTTGGATTTATCCTCCTGATGATTTTTACCCTCTTTTTGATGTTTTTTGTGTCCCATCTTTGAATGAAGGTTGGGGAGTCACGATAATTGAAGCTGGAAAATTTGGAATTCCAATCGTTGCTTCTTCGGTTGGTGGAATCCCGTATTTTGCTGGTGGATATGTTTTACTTGTTCCACCAAGGAACGAACAAAAGCTCAAAGAGGCTATAAAAAAAATTTTGGAGAATGAGGAATTGAGAAAAATCCTCTCAGAAAAATCTTATGAGCTTTCCCAAAAATATACAAAAGATTCTATGATCAAAAGGTATCTTGAACTTTACCTTTCTTTGTATAGGGTGAAAAATTCCTGAAATTTGTTTTTTGTTTTATTTTATTCATTATCTTATGAATACTTTTGTTTGTTCTCCAAAACAGGAGGGCTAAATTGAGTTTAAGCTATGGCTGTAAAAGAAGAAAAAATTCCGTTAGAGAGAGTGAGGAATATTGGGTTCGTAGCCCACATAGACGCAGGTAAAACAACCACTACAGAGAGAGTCCTTTTTTACACAGGAACCACATATAAAATTGGTGATGTTGATGAAGGAACCACCGTTACAGATTGGATGCCTCAGGAAAAAGAAAGGGGTATAACAATAACATCTGCATCCGTCTCCTGTTTCTGGAAGCAGCATAAAATAAACATAATAGACACACCAGGGCACATAGATTTTACCGTTGAGGTTGAAAGATCGTTGAGAGTTCTTGATGGATGCATCATAATTTTTGATGCAGTAAACGGTGTAGAGCCTCAATCTGAAACTGTTTGGAGGCAAGCAAACAAATATTCAGTTCCAAGAATCTGCTATATCAATAAGATGGATAGAATTGGAGCAGATTTCTTCGCAACATTAGAAGATATAAGGAAAAAATTAGATATTACGCCAATCCCCTTACAGATTCCAAACGGAGCCGAAGAAAACTTCAAAGGTCCGATAGACCTTATAAAGATGAAAGCAGTTTATTTTTCAGAACAAGATGAAGGAAGAACTTACTTTTACGACGAAATACCATCAGAACTCAAAGATTTAGCATTAGAGTGGAGAGAAAAAATGCTTGAAACTATTGCTGAACTTGATGATGAGTTCATGGCAAAATATGTAGAAAATCCAGATTCTATAACGGAAGAAGATATCCATAATGCTGTAAGAAGAATAACAATAGCATTCAAAGGTGTTCCAGTTTTCTGTGGCTCATCTTTGAAAAACAAAGGAGTTCAACCTATGATAGATGGAATAATCCTCTATCTTCCTTCTCCCCTTGATAGGGGAAGTGTGAAAGGAAAGCATCCTGATAGCGGACAAGAGATAATCTTACCACCAGATGAAAATGGTCCTTTGTGCGGACTTCTATTCAAAATAATGAACGACCCGTATGCAGGTCAGCTTTCATACATAAGAATATACTCCGGAAAATTAAAACCCGGAACAGTAATATACAATCCGCGCCTGAGAAAAACTGAAAGAATAGGAAGAGTCCTTAGAATGTTTGCAAATAGAAGAGATGACATTGATGAAGCAGGTGCAGGAGATGTTATAGCAGTCACAGGATTAAAAGATTCAATAACAGGAGATACAATTTGTCTGAAAGAAAATCCAATCTTGCTTGAAGGAATAGATATTCCAGAACCTGTCATTTATGCTTCCATTGAACCTCTTACAAAGCAAGACCAAGAAAAATTATTTATATCTTTGCACAAGCTTGAAATAGAAGACCCATCGTTCAGAGTAAAATATAATCACGAAACCCAGGAGACAATAATGTGGGGAATGGGAGAGCTTCATCTTGAAATAATAAAAGATAGGCTCGAAAGAGAATATGGTGTCAAAACAAGAATGGGAAAACCACAAGTTGCTTACAAGGAAACAATAGTAGGAGTCGCAGATGCAGAAGGAAAATATATAAGGCAATCAGGTGGTAGAGGTCAGTATGGTCATGTTATAATAAGAGTAGAACCACTTGAAAGAGGAAAAGGATTTGAATTTGTAAATCAAATAAAAGGAGGAGTAATCCCAGCCGAATTTATACCAGCTGTTGAAAAAGGAATAAGAGATGCAATGGAAGAAGGAGTTTTAGCAGGCTATCCTATTGTTGATATCAGAGTCATATTATACGATGGTTCTTTTCACGAAGTTGATTCATCAGATATTGCTTTTAGAATCGCAGGTTCTATTGCGCTAAAAGAAGCTGTCAAAAAAGCAGGGCTCATACTACTTGAACCAATAATGAGGGTTGAAGTCTATGTCCCTGAAGAGTTCTTGGGAGCAGTCATAGGAGATTTGAATTCAAGAAGAGGTAGGATAGTTGACATAGCCATAAAAGGAAGTTTCAGAGCTATTCAGGCATATGTTCCATTAGGAGAGATGTTCGGATACGCTACAACTTTGCGATCTTTAACTCAAGGAAGAGGATACTATGTTATGGAGTTCCACGGATATGATGAAGTTCCAACCTCTATTATGAATAGCATAGTTGAGCAAAGGAGGAGTTCTTCCAAAAACTAATTATAATAATAAGAAAAAATAACAACTTATAAAATTTGCTATGATGCATTTTAACAAAATAATAATAAAACTCAAAGCTTATGACCACAGGTTGATTGACAGCACAGTAAGAGAAATAGTAGGAGCTGCTGAAAGGACTAATGCAAAAGTTATCGGTCCTATTCCGCTCCCAACTAAAATAAGACGATGGACAGTCCTTCGCTCCCCTCACGCAGATAAAAAATCTATGGAAACCTTTGAGTTAAGAATTCATAAACGCCTCATTCATATCATTGATCCTCAAGCTACCACAATAGAAGAGTTAAGAAAAATTGATGTCCCCCCAGGAATTCATATAGAAATGAAAGTTGAATAAAAAAAAAGAAAGAAAAAAAGAAAAAATAAAACAAAAAGAAAAGGAGGTTAATAAAAAGAAATGATCTCGGGACTCGTTTTGCGAAAGGTTGGAATGAGCACCATATTTGATAACGAAGGAAATCCTATCCCAGTCACTATCTTAAAACTTTCCGGAGGTTTCATCGTGGGATACAAAGAGGTAATCTCAAAAGGGAAAAAGGAAAAAAGAGCAATTGTTGCTTTTGATGAATGCAAAATCAAAAATGTACCAAAACCAATTTTAGGTATAATAAAGAAAGCAGGAATTGAAAAAGGATTTAAAACCCTAAAAGAATTTCCTATCTTCACGGATAATCAAGAAAATCTTCCACCAGTAGGTTCAAAAGTAGGGGTTGAAATTTTCCAAGTTGGAGATATAGTAGATATTACAGGAACAAGCAAGGGAAGAGGATTCCAAGGAGTGGTAAAAAGATGGGGATTTGCAGGAGGACCTGCAAGCCATGGTTCTATGTCACACAGAAGACCGGGATCTATAGGACAAAAGACCGAACCCGGAAGAGTTTGGAAAGGAAAAAAAATGCCAGGACACATGGGGATGCAAACAGTAACAGTAAAAAATCTTAAAGTTGTATATGTTGATAAAGAAAATGAAATAATAGCTGTAAAAGGGTCTGTCCCAGGATGGATAGGAGGAAAGGTCATAGTAAAAAAAAAGAAAAATTGAAATCATAAAGTAAAAAACCAAGAGAGGGAGGAAATGAAAAAATGAATATGGAAACCTCTGTAGAAGATAAACCTTCTTTGGATAATTTTATTTCCCTTGATATTATAGAGCCTTTCTCTGGCGAAAAAAAAGGACAAATCAGAATAGAAAAAGATTTTTTCTCCCCACCGAACAAAAATGTACTTTGGTATTATGTGAGATGGTACCTTGCTGGGAAGAGAGCAGGAACTCACGATACAAAAACTATATCTGAGGTCAGAGGTGGAGGTAGGAAACCTTGGCCACAAAAACATACAGGTAGAGCGAGGCAAGGTTCAATAAGAAATCCTCACTGGGTAGGAGGAGCCGTTGCTCACGGACCTCATCCCAGAGATTACTCATACAAGATGAACAAAAAAGAGAAAAGAGAGGCTTTGAGAAGTGCAATAGTATCAAAATATATGGAAGGTAGGCTAAAAATTATAGACGAAATAAACTTTGATAAACCTCAAACTAAAAAGGCAACCGAGATTATAAGGAATCTTGAAGCTTATCCGTTGATTCTCATAACCGATGGATCAAAGAAAAATGTTTTTCTTTCATTCAGAGCAATTCAGCTTTCACGGGTTCTACCAGTAGATGAGGTAAATGCTTATGAGATATTAAAATATGATTTCGCAGTTTTTGAGAAAAATGCATTTTTAAAGATTTTACAAAGATATAATGCAAAGGTGGAGGTAATATAAAATGAAGGAGATGCAAAGCGAAATAAAGAAAGAGAAGATAAATTTTAATCTAATTGCACCCGAGGATATAATTTTGAAACCAGTTTTTACAGAAAAGGCATATAAGCTTGCTGAAAAGAAAAAATTCGTCTTTGTAGTTAGACTTGATGCTACAAAACCTCAAATAAAAAGAGCAGTTGAGAAAATGTTTGGAGTCAAAGTCAAAAAAGTCAATACGATGATATATAGAGGAAAGATAAAAAGAAGAGGTTTATTTTTAGGTCACAGACCCTCTTTCAAAAAAGCAATAGTTACAATTGAGGGACAATTAGATATAAGAAAGATTGCTGAAAAATTCTCTCCTGCTGCAACAAAATAAAAACTTTTAAGTTTAAAATAAAATAGGAGGTAAATAAAATGGGAATAAAAACATATAAACCTATAACACCGGGAAGAAGACATATGACCGGATATGATTTTTCTGAAATAACGAAAGACGAACCAGAAAAAAGTCTGCTTGACAAGTGGAAACAAAAAGCAGGAAGAAATAACCTCGGGAGAATAACCATAAGGCATAGAGGTGGTGGGCATAAAAAAAGATATAGAATAATTGATTTCAAAAGAGATAAATTTGATGTTCCAGGAAAAGTAATATCAATAGAGTACGACCCATGCAGAACCGCAAGAATATGTCTTGTTGAATACAAAGATGGGGAAAAAAGATATATAATTTGGCCGAAAGGATTGAAGGTTGGAGATATTGTCCTTTCATCAAAAAATAAAATAGAGCCACAAATAGGTTGGGCTATGCCATTAAAATACATCCCAGACGGAACAATAGTACACAATATAGAACTTGTCCCGGGTGGAGGAGGAGAGTTATGTAGGGCGGCAGGAAGTTGGGCACAAGTTTTAGCAAAAATAGGAAAATATGTTCTCGTAAGACTCCCATCAAAAGAAGAAAGATTGATTCATGGAGATTGTCTCGCAACGGTAGGACAAGTCGGACTTGAAGAGCATGAACTTATTAGTTTAGGCAAAGCCGGAAGAACAAGATGGCTCGGGAGGAGACCACATGTCAGAGGAGTTGCAATGAACCCTGTTGACCATCCTCACGGAGGTGGAGAGGGAAGAAGTCCTCAGGGCAATCCTCATCCTGTCTCTCCTTGGGGGCTTTTAACGAAAGGTTACAAGACAAGAAGAGGAAAGAGACCTTCCGATAGGTTTATAATCAAAGACAGAAGGGGGAAAGTTTTGCAGAAAATTGAAATTCAATAAAAGCCAAAATCAAAATCTCTACTACTTCTTTTTAAGATAAGAAATTATTTTATCAACAGTTTCTTTTGTAAATGCAAGCATTCTTTTTCCTTGAAATTTTTCATAAATTTTCTTTATCTCGTTCTTTTCCGCAAGCCTTGAAATCAGTCCATCCAAACTTTTCTTTGTCTTATTTATTCCGTGTTTCGCAAGTATATTACGGAGTTCAGAAATTCCTATTGCTTTATATTTTTTCCTGAGTAAAAATGGATTGTATTGTTCGTAAAGCTTTTTCAGTTTTTCAACGTCTTCAGATGAGAAAACCCTTATCTTCCTTTTTCCTATATTTACGAGTTTCCCTATTTTCTTTCTGACTATCTGATTCTCTATACTTTTTTCACTGAAGCGAAGTTTAAGCTCCTTTTTCAAAAAGTTAACTGCCTCCCTTATCCCCACAAGTCTAAACTTTTTTTTCAGTTCTTCTTTCTTTTCCTTCAAATTTATACCCTGTCCTTTCTTTCCGCCTTTCTGTTTTCTTTCTTTTTGTCTAATTTCCCTTGTTTTTTCTTTTGTCCTCAACATCTTCTCTACCCCTCCTTTCCTTCAATTTTTTACCTATTTAAATTTACTTTCTTCAAAAAATTTTTCATCAGTTTTGAGAAAATTCTAAAAATAGCTTTTCAAATCCCTCCTTTGAACACTTTACAAAAAGCATGCACATCACATTTTTTAATTCCACATTTTTTTTCCTAATTTCACATCTTTTCTGACTTCCCCACTGCAATTACCAGAGTAGCTATAATTCCTAGCTTTCTCAAAATTTCAGCTCTTTTTTTTTTAGCTCTTTCAATATCTCCTTTCAAAAAAGCCCCATCTTTTTGAAATCTACTGTTAAAAATTTTTGAAAATTAACAAAACTATTTGTATAAATTATCAATAAAGAGATAATTAATTCTTCCCCAAACCAATTTTAACAATAGGTTGTTAAACTATAATTTTGGTAGGGGCCGTAGCTCAGGGGGAGAGCGCTGGTATGGCACGCCAGAGGTCGGGGGTTCAAATCCCCTCGGCTCCACCCAAACAAAAAATATATGTCAGCACTAACAATTTACAAAAAAAATGGAGCAGTTAGATTTTCTGCCGACCCACTAAGAGGAGTAATATTCATTTCATTTGCAAGACCCATAGAAAAACCAGCAGAAGAAGGCAAAAGAAGGAGAAAATATAGATGGGAGGAAAAAGTCACAATTGCTCTTTCTCCTGAGGAAGCTTCATCAATTGGAGCATTTGCAAGAATGCACCTGTCAGGAAATACTCCCAAAAAAAATCTTGTAATCCGGCATACTCCCGAAAGGTTTGGTAAAAAAGGTCCGGAAAAAACTCTGAAGATAGAAAAAAGAGATGAAGCTTTTTTACTCCAAATAGAAGTACGAAATGAAAAAATAGCCGTCGGTCCTATGGGATATTCTGACTTTTACCTGATAGACTCTTTCCTACAAAGATACATTCCTGAAATCCTCCCCAAACCTAGAATTGCAGTTCCAGCAGAAGAAATAACAGGAATTAGAGGAGAAAGAGAAGAAGAAGCAGAAGAAATTTCACCAGAAGAAGAAATATTATTCTAAATATAGGAATTTTCGTTTTAATCTTGAAAGCAAAATTTTTTGAAAAAAAAATCTTTGAAATTAGAGAATTTATTATTTTAATATAAAGTTGCCTTATTTATCCTCAAATTTTTTTTGATCAAAACCTTTCTTCAAAAAAAGTGGAAGAAAGGAGGTGAAAGAAAATGGCTAAAAAAGAAGCAAAGATAAAAATAACCCCTCTGAGAGATAAGGTAGTTGTAAAAAGACTTGAAGAGGTTGAGGAAAAAACCCCAGGTGGAATTATTATCCCAGATACAGCAAAAGAAAAACCTCAAATAGGTGAAGTTGTAGCCGTAGGTAAAGGTAAAATCCTTCAAGATGGCAAAGTTATACCACCAGAAGTGAAGGTAGGCGATAAAGTTCTATTTGCAAAATATGCAGGTACAGAAGTAAAAATAGAAGGAGAAGAATACCTTATAATGTCAGAAGATGAAATACTTGGTATAATTGAAAAATAAATTTACCTAAATATTTTTATTTAATTTATAAACCTTTGATTTCTCTCATTTTTACTTTTGAAAAATTAAAGAAAGGAGGTGGAAAAACATGGCAGCAAAAGAAATACTTTTTGATATTGATGCAAGAGAAAAAATATTAAGAGGAGTGGATAAAATAGCAAATGCGGTAAAAGTAACATTAGGACCCGGCGGCAGAAATGTTATTCTTGAAAAGACCTTTGGCGCTCCAACCGTCACAAGAGATGGGGTTACAGTAGCAAAAGAAATAGAATTAGAAGATAAATTCGAAAACCTTGGAGCACAACTCATAAGAGAGGTCTGTTCAAAAACTAATGATGTAGTAGGAGACGGAACAACTACTTCCGCTGTTCTTGCTCAGGCGATATTCACCAAAGGATTAAAGCTTATATCCGCAGGAGCAAACCCAGTAAGTATAAGACAAGGGATTGAAAAAGCAGTCCAAAAATGTGTTGAGGAGCTCAAAAAAATGGCAAGAGAAGTTAAAACAAGAGAGGAAATAGAAAGTGTTGCCAGGATAGCATCTAACCAAGATGCAGAAATAGGAAAAATAGTCGCAGACGCAATAGAAAAAGTAGGAAAAGAAGGGGTAATCACAATAGAAGAAGCTAAAGGAACGGAAACAACATGGGAAGCAGTAGAAGGTATGCAGTTTGACAGAGGTTATCTTTCTCCATACTTTATAACAGATCCCGATAGAATGGAGTGTGTTCTTGAAGATCCATACATACTCATATATGAGAAGAAAATATCTTCTGTAAAAGATATAGTTCCACTTTTAGAGCAAATAGTAAGAGAAGGGAAACCGCTTCTTGTAATAGCAGAAGATGTTGAAGGAGAAGCTCTTGCTACATTGGTCGTAAACAAATTAAGAGGAGTTCTCAAATGCTGTGCAGTAAAAGCCCCCGGATTCGGTGAAAGAAGAAAAGCTATGATGGAAGATATAGCAATACTCACTGGTGGAAGGTTCATAGCAGAAGAGCTTGGAATAAAACTTGAAAGTGTCCAACTTTCAGACCTCGGAAGAGCTAAAAAGGTTGTAGTTGATAAAGAACACACAACAATAATAGGCGGAGCAGGTAAGAAATCAGAAATAGAAGCAAGAATAAATCAGATAAGAAAAGCTATACAAGAAACAACATCAGATTATGATAGAGAGAAACTCCAAGAGAGACTTGCAAAGCTTGCAGGCGGAGTTGCTGTGATATATGTCGGAGCTCCAACTGAACCCGATATGAAAGAAAGAAAAATGAGAGTTGAAGATGCCGTAAATGCAACAAGAGCAGCTGTTGAAGAGGGTATTGTCCCAGGAGGAGGTGTTGCATTAATCAAATGCATACCTGCTCTTGAAAAACTTATGGAAGAGGAGAAAAATGATGATGTAAGAATCGGAATAAAGATAGTCAAAGAAGCCCTTGAAGAACCCGCAAAATGGATAGCAAGGAACGCAGGGTATGAAGGTTCTATAGTTGTAGAAAAAATAAAAGAAGCTGTAAGAAATGACCCAAAATCCAACTTTGGATTCGATGCTCTGAGACTTCGCTTCGTTGATGACATGATAAAAGAAGGAATAATAGACCCAGTAAAAGTTACAAGATCTGCACTCCAGAATGCAGCTTCTGTGGCTGCACTCCTTCTCACAACCGAAGCTCTTGTGGCAGAAAAACCAAAGAAAGAGGAAAAATTCCCAACAACGCCACCTCCTGAAATATAATGAATAAAAAACTTCAAGCCGCTTCCCTCCGCCCGAAAATTGTACCTGTAATTCTTGCAGGGGGCGGAGGGAAGCGGCTTTTTCCACTATCTACTAAGCAAAAACCTAAATATCTTCTCAAAATTAATTCACCAAAAACACTCCTTGAAGAAACTATTGAAAGAGCAATCAAAACTCAAGAAAAAATAAATAAAAATTTAAATCATAGGAGTTCCAAAAAATTTCCAATAGTTTTAGTTGCAAACATCAAACAAAAAAAAGCAATATCTTCCATTATAAAAAAATTCAGGAAAGTGAAAATCTTGGAAATATATGAACCTTTGATGAAAAATACTGCTCCCGCAATTTGCTTTGCCGCAAAGAAAATATTGGAAAAATTCGGTGATTGTATAATGTTCGTTATGCCATCAGACCACAAGATTGAAGGTGATGAAAATTTTCTAAAAGCTGCTCAAGCCGCATATGAAGCAGCAAAACAGAATTTTATAGCAACTTTCGGAATAGTTCCTACGCATCCTGAAACAGGATTCGGATACATAAAAGTTTCAAAAGATAATCCACTGATGAGTGTAGATGGTGTCAATATATTCAAAGCAGAAAAATTTACAGAAAAACCTACAAGAGAAAAAGCAGAAGAATATCTAAAATCAGGTGAATATTTTTGGAACAGCGGTATATTTGCATTTAAATCTTCTGTGATTTTGGATGAACTCAGAAAATTCACAAAGATACCTGAAACTTTTGAAAAATACCCAGTAAACAAAGCTTACAACGTAGTTGAAGAAATTTCAATAGACTATGCAGTATGTGAAAAATCAGATAAAATAGTCTGCATACCTGCAAGTTTCAGATGGTCAGACATAGGCTCCTTCAAAGCCATAAAAGAATTTTATAAAACCGATGAAAAAGGAAACGCAGGAAATGCAATTTTTGAAGACTCAGAAAACTCACTTGTGATCAAAGAAGAAGAACAAACAAACAAACAAACAACAAAAACGAAGAAAAAAGGAAAAGAAAAAGAAAAAAAAATAATACTTTTTGGAGTCAAAGATTTAGCAGTAGTTGAAACCGAAAATTTTCTCGTAGTTTTTCCACTAGATAAAAGTCAAGATATTAAAAAATTGGCAGAAAAATACGATAAGTAATAAAAGAAAAAATGCATAGCACAAAAATCTACTTTGTGGTATATACAACTGGATTTTCCGGAAGCTTATTTCTCTCAAAAATATTGAACTCCCACAAAGATGTATTCTGTCTTCACGAGTCAGAAATGTTTGAAGCAATAAGAATAAGAGATGACGGAATAGTTGAAGAAAGATTTTTCTTTGAACTTGAAGAAAAAGAAAAATTTTCACGCCATTTTTTCTTTATGTCTCCATTCCTGCAACACTACTATAATGGATACAAAGCCGTAGGGTCGGTTGAAACAGGAAGATTTAATCCTCAACCTGCAATAAAAATACTAAAAGATTTCGTAGCATATAAGAATGAAACTTTAAAAGATAGTGGGATTCAACTGGATTTCAGGTATGGTTTTCTTTTACGCTCACCAATAAAAGTTGTAAATTCATTTTCAAAAGAATTAGAAAAGATTTTGAATGTAATCCTAAATCAAAACATGAAAGAAAAAATAAAAAAACTTGAAGAATTCTTTGGAAAGGTAGTTGGATACGCAAAAGAACAAGGATATATATCAGAAGACAAATTATCAAATCTGATAGAAAAATTTAAAACCCCTTATCACAGAGTTTTCCTTTTCTTAACAGCATGCGTTATGACATTTTTAAAAGATGTTACAAGAAGTATCTTAAATGAAAAAGAGAATGTGGTTATATTCAGACTTGAAGAAAAAAATAAAAAAGATTTGTTTGAGGGAAAATTAAAAAAACTTACAGCCCAAGAATACAAATTAGATGAGAAAATACTTGAAGAAAAAGTAAATCAAAAACATAAATCAGATGATGAAATAGCAGTTTTGTACGACTGGGGAAAAGAAAAAAGAGAAATATTCTTTGATTTAATGATAAACTGCGAAGAAGAAATAAAAATTTTAGGATATAGCTATATATTTGATCTAATGTCTAATTTGGATCACATATATTATCAGAACATAACTGATATATTTTCCCCTCCTCATAAAATCTCCTTTGCATCTCAATAATTTCCTTTATTCTACGTGGGACTTCGTGAGGCGCTATAAAATCTCCTGAATCTTCCAAAGGCCACCATTTCCTTACAATGGTTGAAACCATATCAGATGGCGGAGGAATATTCTCAGGAGGAGGAATTTTGTTCACTTTCGCATCAACTTGCAAAAACCCTGAACCTTCAAATGGAGCATCTTTGAACTCAATACCAAAAGTATCTTTTACTGGACGATTTATTCCAGGAATTCCAGCAGTTCTGACATATGTTTCTGATGAGAAATTGGCAACTTGCTCATCATAAAGAGCCATCCTATACAAAATCTGCTTTGGAACTATGCCAAATTTTTCACTGCCTTTTATTATATATGGAGCAAAAGTTATAGGGTCAACTATATCAAAAATAATCTGCGCCAAACCTATTATTTTTTTTAGTTCAAGCTCCCAATTACCTTCTTGATATCCGAAAAGAGCTTTGAGCCTATCCCAACTTACATTTCTTTCAAGCATAGATGTCCAAATAGAACCACCAACATCAAGAACACCCCTTTTTACATCATTTGTGAGAGCCATAAATGTACCACCTTGAATAGCTCCATTCGAAATTCCATAATATACAATATCACCTATTTCCGGTAATTCCCCTACTTTATTTTTTACTTCATTCCAAAATTCCTGTTTTTTTGCAAGTAAAGCAAGAGCTAAAAAGTTTGAGTGTCCCTGTTTGAGATTTAAAACTATATAGTAAAGTACATCTATCATATTTTTTTGCTTTGAAGTTGCAAATTGAGATATAGTGCCTAATGCATCTCTATTTATTCCTATCCACTCAGTTGCTATAATAATAACACACATATAATCTGCAACATAAAGCAGGTGATTTGCATCAAGCTCTCTCACAGAACCAAACAATCCATGTCCAAAAATCATAACTTTGATTTTTTCACCTTGATCCTTTTTCTTTTTAGCACATTCCGGAATGTTCATGAGAAATTTCGCTTCAAAGAGTTCAGATGGATTATCATATTTTGGGATATGAAACCTACCTTCAACAGATTTCATTATAAGCTTTCTGTAACTATCTGGTAAATCTTTATATTTTTCTCTATCATCATACGGATAAGTTTCTACCCTATCTACAACGAAAGTTATTCTGTTTGAATTCTCATAAATTGTATCTCTTACCTTCTTCATATGCTCTGCAATTATTTTTTCGTCGGAAGCAGTTGGGAAATCCCAAGCTACAAAAATATCTTCTTTTTTTATGCCGTTCTTTTCAAGAAAACTTACAATATCAGAAAAGTGTTTCAACCAAAATTCAGGGTCTTGATTTGAATTAGCAAAAGCTATCTTTTTACCTTCAACAAAAGCTTTAAAGAAAGCCGGTTGATTCAAATCTTTCCCATCCGAACTCTTTATACCTTTTTTCATAACAACAATATATCTTGAAGAAGGTTTCATTCTTTTCAAGGGTCTTATATAAAGTATTTGGTAAGGTGGATTTGCCCTTGCATCTGGCTCAACAAGAACAGGAATTCTCTCTCCCGTACCCCATTCTATAACCTGAACCAGAGAATCTGAACTTAAAGTTTCAGTAGGTTTTGGTAAGCCCTCTCGTGAGAAACCTTTTGGATGCCAGAAAATTATCTGGTTAGCAGGTGAAAATCCTTCAAAAGAATTCACAAAAGATAAATCAAGTTGAGGATAACCTTCTGGAATCTTGACAAGCTCAGCCGGAACCGAAACTTTGCCTGAGAAAAAAAATTGAGTAAAGGGGAAAGGGAAAAAACATTCATTTTTTACCTCCTCCGGCACATCATCATATTTTGATAATATGTTGCAGTTTTGAGAGGGAAAAGATATAGTAATCGTTTCCTCTTTTTGTGATTGTGAGCAGCTTTGGAGAAAAAAGATAAAATAGAAAAACAAGCTAATAGAGAGAATAAACCTAAACTTCTTCATACACAAAAATTTTAAAAAATTTCCCAAAAATTAATCAAGATTTACAAAAAAAAGCGTAATGACAAGCTTTTTCTAAAAACCCCGACCTCACAGATTCCTGACTTCTCCATCAAAAATGATTATTGGTTTTTTATAGAGAAAGAAAAATAAAACACACATCTTGACTACTGTTAAGTTATGAAGAAGAGGAAAAAACTATTAAATTATTGTCTAATCTGTATAATTTTTATCTTTCTTCATCTACCCATAAGATTAATAAGAGGAGTAGTAATGTGTTATGAGTTTCCATTTCATATTGATAGTAATAAGATTTATTATCCTGATTGGCATAGGAAAATATTGTTCGCTCATTCAAAAGAAAACTGTTCAATTGTCCAGAGGATCTCAGGTATAGAAAGTTTTTTTCGTTTCCTTCTTGGTGACGAAAACTATTTTTTTAATTTTCCCGAAAAAGGATATATGGAAGTTATTGATAAGCAAAAAGGTGAAAAAATTTTTTCACAGAAACTCACCTTACCAATATATATATTTGGACATCATTACCATATATCTCCGGAAAATATTTGGTTGACGGGAGAGTATCTTTCAGGTGATTTTTACCAAGAATCTCTCTTAAGAATAAACAGGAAAAATTTCAAAGTCGATATTTTCCCCATATGTAGGGATTGTGCAGTGCGTATAGTCTCCGAAAAACCGATATATTATCCATTCGAACCTATAGGAGGTTATTCAAATTCAAAAGAGATGGGAAAAGAATTTTTGTTATTAGCTGAGGAACTTTCGTGGATGAAGGAGAAAAAAGGAGAACCAATTAGGATACAGGTTTTTTCTGTAAAAGATGAAAGAGATGAAGAATTATCAATGGAAAAGATAGCCGATTTTCAGGTTCCATCCACTTTAGATCCGTTTGAATTGAAGGGTGTATGGAAAGATAGAGTTTTTATATATTCATATAACCTTACCCCTCCTACTCTTTTTGTTTTTTCATTTGATGGGAATATCTTGGCATCTTTTGAAGTCAAAAAGAAATATCTTTATTTTTTGTACAGGACAATTTTGTTTCCTGAGGATGAAGGAATAAAGATTTTAAAACTAAAGGAAGATGGCGAGTATGAACTTCATTTTATAAGATTAGAAGATGAAAGAGGAAAAGATGTTTGGCTTTTAGGTCAAGATGGGAATACAGTTCTTATTCACTATTATAACTGGGGATATGAAGGAAATTTTTATATTCTTGACCTTGGGTCTTTGGAATTAAGAAAAATCAATTTAGGTATTTCTAAATTATCTTTTCTATCAGTTGCTATTGAAGATGGTAGCATATTTATTTTAGATGTTGAAGGGAGGATATTTAGGAAGGTATCAGTTGATGGAACTATTTTATGTGAGCAAAAGATAGAGGAATTGAGATTATGTCCAGAAGCTGCTTGTGATTTCTATTTTTTCTGTCTTCCTTTATGTCCCATTTTTTCTGTCTTACCTTAGTTATCATCAAAAAATTTTTATGTTTTAGAGGAACTCTTTATGTGTTAGAAATTTGTTTCTATTATCTTTGATAAGCCCTATGATAATATGTATCAAAAAATACTTAAAAAATTTGATGGGAACTAGGGGTTGATTTTTATCTTATATTATATATGGTTAAAATCACAGAACATTATTGATATTTTGGTAGAAGTTTGTATTATTATTCAGTTGTCTTTGGTGTTGTTGGTTCTTTCCTTAATACCTGAAAGAATAATTTCTGAAAATGTGTCTGCTATTTCTTCTGCCGAATATTTTCCATCTTTTGAGAACCAAATATATACCCAGTTTATCATTCCCAAAATTGCAAAACCTATTAATTTGCTATCTAAATCTTTTCTTATTTCTCTTTTTTCTTGACCTTCCCTTATAATTGTTCTCAGAAAGTTTTCATATTCATCTCTGAAAATCATAACTTTTTTCTTCCATTTTTCAGGTAGAGATTTATATTCGCTGAAAAACACGGCTGCCTTATCTAAATTTTTGGTCATTATTTTGATGTGATTTTTGATGAACCTTTTTAGCTTTTCCACTGGATTTATATTTTCTTTCATGAGTTTTCTTATCATATCAAGGAACATCTGACCTTCTGTTTCTATGAGCATATAAAGTATTTCGTCTTTGTTTTTTACCCAGTAGTATATTGCTCCCTTTTCAAGTCCAAGGGCATCGGATATATCTTGAATTGAAGTTGCTTTAAAACCTTTTTCTCTGAAAAGCTTTGCAGCAACTTCTAAAATCTCTTTTGCTCTATTTTTATATCTCCTTACCCCCCTTATTCCAGATACTGCCATCTCTTTTTCCTTTATATTTCTTTCTTTTCCCTTTCCTTTTTCTCTGTAATTAAATCTTTAATTTGAGAAAAAATTTTTTGTTTAATTTAGAATTTTTTGTATAGGATTGGGGTTTTAACAAGTGGTCAAAAAATGGGGGAAGAAAGTAAAAACAAGGAAAAAGAGGAAAAGAAAAAGAAGAGAAAAAAAAAGATTGAGATTAAAGGAAGAAAAAGAAAGTAGCGAAGAAGTAGGGGGAAAGATAGATTTGGAGGGTGAGGAAGATTACCTCTCAAAAGGTATAAACTTATATGCGATTGGTTCAGAAGGTATAGCTTTATATGTGCTCGGCGAATATGATGAAGCATTTTATCTCTTTGATAAAGCAATCAAGTTAAATCCAAATGATTATTATTTTTATTACTGGCGAGGACGAATTTACTTTGAAAAAAGATTATATGATCAAGCTATTCAAGATTTTGATAAAGCAATTAGATTAAAGTCAAACGTCCATTCTTATTACTGGCGGGGACGAGCTTATTTCGAGAAATGTTTATATGACAAAGCCATTGAAGATTTTACGAAATGTATTAAATTGCATCCGAAAAATGGTGAATTTTACTACATGAGGGGTCAAGCTTACTTTAAGAGAAAATTATATAGAGAGGCAGTACGAGACTTTAATAAAGCAATTAAATTAAATCCAAATTATGATGAAGCTTTGAAGGCAAAAAAAGAAGTTGAGAAATTGCTGAAATCTGAAGAAGGAAGTAGGACGAAAGAGGAAAAAAAAGAGATAAAAAAATTAGAGGAAAGGGTAAGTGCGGAGAGTAATCCGAATAATGCTGATTTCTACTACCATCGTGGCAGGGCTTATTTTGAGAAAGGTTTATACAATGAAGCTATTGAATGCTTTACAAAAGCTATTGAACTGAAACCTGATGAGGCTTATTTCTACGGCTGGCG
>JAVVGL010000017.1:0-43883 GCA_032249135.1 Candidatus Calescibacterium sp.
CAGAAAAGATAAAATCAACAGATCCCAAAAAGATTTTCTTCATCACAGAAAACATAACAGGTAAGACCGAAAAATTCTACAACGATTTTGCAGAAAAAATAGGAATACCCAAAGAAAACATAATAAGATGGGAAACTTTTTCCTTTGCTCCAATAAGAAAAGCATCTCAAATAGTTTTCGGAAAAGAAGGAGTTCCACTTTTCAGAATAGATAAAGCAGACCTTATAGTATCTTTCAGTGGAGACTTTTTAGATGCTGGACCAAACACTGTTTTATATTCAAGACTCTTTGGAAAATTCCACTCAGTAGATGAGGAGAAAAACAAAAAAGGCAAATTTATCTATATATCTTCAAGACTTAATTTGACAGGACTTAACGCAGATAAATGGATAGAAATAAAACCCGAAGGAGAATTATTTTTTGCTCTCGCTTTGCTGAATAAAATAGCTTCACAATCAAAAAAACCAGAAGCAGAAAAATTCAAACAACCCATCCCAGGAAAATTTGAAGAACTCACAGGAGTAAGTCCCAAAGTAGTAGAAATCATAGCAGAAGAAATTTTGAAATCAGAAAACCCCCTAATTATACCTCCATTTACAGCAGGAGACGAAAACGCAACAGCTTTATGTGTAATATCTTTGCTGATAAACCTCCTTATAGGAACAGCAGATAAAAATATAATCCCCGATTACTTCAATTACACAAAACTTGCAACTCCAAAAGATATAAAAGAACTTGCAGAAAAAATTCGGGAAAGAAAAGTAGAAATCCTCATAATTTCATCTTATTCCCCTATCTTTTCTGCACCGGAATTTACGGGATTGAAATCAGCAATCAAAAATGTGCCATTCGTTGTTCAGTTTTCATATCATGAAGATGAAACATCAGAGTATGCGCACCTTATAATACCAGATTACCACTCACTTGAAAAATGGGGAGATAGCGAAGTTGCAAAAGGTGTTATAACTTTTTATCAACCAGTAATTTCTCCTCTTTATAAAGACTCAAAACAAAAAGAAGATGTTTTAATTCAAGTTGCAAACAAGATAAAAGAAGGGAGCTTTACAGTTTCAAGTTTCAGAGACTATCTGAAAGCAGAATATGGATTGAGCGATGAGGAATGGGTAAAATATCTTGAAAAAGGAGGAATTTTCAACCAAAGTATCCCCGAACCACAAGGCGAAATAAAAATAGAACCCCCAGAAAAAATAAATAGTGAAGTAAAAATATCAATACCTGAAAGAAAGGGAATAGCCCTAATAATTTATCCATCATATCACCTCTATGACGGAAGAACAGCAAATTCCCCGTACATCCAAGAATTTTTTGATCCGGCAACAAAAATATCATGGAGAAACACCTTGGAAATAAACCCAAAAACAGCAGAAAAACTTGCACTCAAAAATGGCGAAATTGTCAAAGTTTCAATAGGAGACAAAAAGATAGAAATTCCAGTTCAAATCTACAACGGCATAGTAGAAGATGCAGTAGCTATCTCCTGTGGTCGCGGACACAAAAACTATGGTAGATTTGCATCAGGAAAAGGAGTAAATCCACTTGAAATAATCCCAGAAAAGTTTGATGAATCAGGAGAAATATCTTTTGTAGCATACGGAATAGAGATAGAAAAAACTGGTAAAAAATTAAAAAGACTTCCAACAAATGAAGGAGTTCCAAGACAGCTTTCAAGAGATGTTGCTCATTTTACAACCTTACAAGCCCTACCAAACCAGAGTAGAGAAGAAAAAATAAAAGAACTTGAAAACATTCTCAAAAAGAGATTCCCAAGAGGAGATTGGGAAAAGTACGGCAGAGATTCAGCAAAACCATCTAAATATAGATGGAAGATGGTTATAGATTTAGACAAATGCATTGGTTGCTCCGCATGCATGATAGCATGCCAGATAGAAAATAATATACCATTTGTAGGAGAAAGCGAAGTGGTAAGAGGTAGAGAGATAACTTGGATAAGAGTTGAAAGATACTGGGTATCAGCAGAAGAGATAAAAGAAGGTAAAGCAAAAGAACATAACGGAGTCAAGATAGGAAAACTTGAAAAAGAGAGCTTTGTTCCCGAAGCTAAAAAAGCAATTTTCTTCCCTATGATGTGTCAGCACTGCGAATATGCTCCATGTGAATATGTTTGCCCCGTATATGCAACCATGCACACATCAGATGGGCTGAATGCACAAGTTTATAATAGATGCGTCGGAACAAGATTCTGCGCAAATAACTGCCCATATAAAGTCAGATACTTCAACTGGCATGACTACTTCAAAAACATTCCAGAACCTTTAAATATGTTCTTCAATCCATCTGTTACCGTTCGCTCAAAAGGAGTTATGGAAAAATGCACATTCTGTATCCAGAGAATAAAACAAGCAGAACATAATGCAAAAATAGAGGGAAGAGATATAAAAGATGGAGAGGTAATTTCCGCATGCGCCCAAGTATGCCCAACAGACGCAATAATATTCGGAAATATAAAAGATGAAGAATCCCAAGTCAAAAAAGCTCAAAAATCAAAAAGAATAAACTGGGCTCTGAAAGACCTCGGAACAGAACCATCTGTGACATATCTTGAAAAGGTCTTTGACATAGAAATAGATGAAAAATTTAATGAAACCTAAAAAATAAAAAAAGAGGAGGGAAAATAAAAATGGGAGAATCGGTAGGTTTAACAGGCGATAGAGAAAAAAGAAAAATATCTGTAAATATTCACGAAGGAATAACTCCTGAGGGGAAAAAGTACGGGGAACAATTTACTTTATCAGAAATCTCAGAAGAAATTTATAGAGCCGCAACAAAACCATCTCTTGCATATTTTGTAGCTCTTGGTATATGTGTAGCTTTGGTTCTTGCGGGAGTTGCAACTGTTGGCTACCTCGTTATAGTAGGAATGGGAGCAGCTGGATTTACCCCACCGGCTTTCTGGATACATTTTATCGTTAATTTCGTTTTTTGGGTTGGAATTGCGCACTCAGGAACTCTTATTTCAGCAGTGCTACATCTTTTTAGGTCAAAATGGAGAAGAGGTATTTTCAGAATAGCAGAAGCTATGACGGTCTTTGCCGTAATGACAGCAGGTCTTTTTCCTCTCATACACATAGGAAGACAGTGGTATTTTTACTATCTTGTGCCCTACCCTAACCAGAGGCAGCTGTGGGTAAATTTTAAATCTGCTCTCATGTGGGATTTCGTTGCTGTTCTGACATATTTCACAGTCAGCTTGATGTTCTTTTATGTAGGCATGATACCAGACCTTGCAACATTCAGAGAAAAAGCAAAAGGGATCAGAAGATTCATTTATTCTTTGCTATCACTTGGGTGGAAGGGAACAGATAAAGAATGGAGACACTACAATAGGTCATATATGTTCTTTGCAGCATTTGCAACACCGCTCGTTATATCAGTTCATTCTGTTGTATCTCTGGATTTCGCATCGGGTTTATTACCAGGCTGGCAAAGCACAATTTTCCCACCATACTTTGTTGCAGGAGCAATATTTTCAGGTATGGCTATGGTTGTTACAATAGTAACACCACTGAGAAAACTTTTAAAACTTGAAAAGTTCATAACAGATTGGCACTATGATAACATGGGGAAAATAATTCTTGTAACAGGTCTTATAGTAACTTATTCATATATAGTAGAGTTCGTTCTTGCAATTTTCTCAGGGAGTAAATATGAATATCATCAATTTATATACAGAGCAACGGGGGATTACGCATGGGCTTTCTGGCTTATGGTATTTTGCAATTGTGTTGTGCCACTACTTATGATATCTAAAAAGGTGAGAACTAATGTGTGGCTTATGTTCGTACTCTCTATATTTGTAAACATAGGTATGTGGTTTGAAAGATTCAACATAATTATGATGTCGCTATCTCATGATTTTGTGCCATATGCGTTTGATACATATAAGCCAAGATGGCCGGAACTCTTAATCACAGCTGCAGCTTTCGGATGGTTCTTCATGTGGTTTTTACTCTTCGCTAAATTCCTACCTGTTATTTCTATTGCTGAAACAAAAGAACTTGTTCCAAAACCAAAAAGGGAAAAAGAAAGTTAAAAAAAGGAGGTGAAAAAAATGAAAAGAGCTGTTTTAGGAAAATTCACATATATAGATGATGTAGAAAAAGCAATAGATGAGCTTTTGAAGGCAGGATACAAAAAAGAAAATATACAATTTATTTCGCCTTTTCCAGTTGAGGAGATAATTGAAAAGCTCGGGGGACATGATAGTCCAGTAAAATTTTCAGTTCTTACAGGTGGAACTTTGGGATTCATTAGTGCAATCGGATTAGTTCTACTTACTTCTTTGGCTTACATACTACCAGTTGGTGGAAAACCAGTCGTAGCCTGGATACCTTATGTTATAGTCATGTTTGAACTCACAGTTCTTCTTGGTTCAATTTTCAACCTCCTCGGATTAATTTTCTTGTCAAAACTTCCTGATATATTCTTGTTTTTTGGTTGGAGACCTTTTTTACCCTCTTTCACAGATGATAAATTTGGACTCGTTGTAATAACAGAAAAAGTAGATGACGTCAAAGCAATTTTGCAAAGAAATGGAGCTGAGGAGGTAAGAGATTATGAAGCGTAAAAAATTGTTTATAAGATTATTCAAAGGTATATTAACAAAAGGTATACCAATGTTTTTTCCAATATTATTTTCAGCTCTCACTACTATAATTTACACAAAAGAGGTTTTTAGTTGGCCATGGTCAAGAGATATGTATCAAACACCAGTGTCAAAATATAATACAGCTCCAATAAAAGAAACAGAAGCTATTCCAAAAGGAGGGGTAAATCCAGTGGTTTTGAAAAAAAGACAACTCCAAAACCCAGTCCTTGTAAAGAATTCCTTGCGAGAACTCAAAAATCCAGTTAAACCAGATGAAGCATCCCTCAAAAATGGTGAAAGACTATACAAATCATACTGTCTTCCCTGCCACGGTGAGACAGGAAAGGGAGACGGTCCCGTTGCAAAAAAAATGGTTCCTCCACAAGATTTGACTTCTGATTATGCAAAAAATCTGAGTGACGGATATATTTTTGCCACAATAGCAGGCGGAGGAGTAATAATGCCAGCACAGAAAAAAGGTCTTTCAGAAAAAGATATATGGGATATAGTAAATTTTGTAAGAAAGCTTCAAGGATTTGATGTTATGGAACACTGGAAAAATCAAGCAGGAAGGAGGTAATATAGGCCAATGAAACACTTTGAATTTACAGAAGAAGAAGCCAAAATACCATTTTTTGAAAAGAAAATAAACCCGGTAGCCTATGTTTTATTTTTTGTTGGAGCAATAGTTTTCTTTGCAGGCTTATCGCAAGATCCAAAAAGAGTATGGGGAATATTCCACACAAACCTCCTTTTCTTTCTTGGATTAGCCCAAGGTGGAGCAGTCTTTTACGGTCTTGTAAAAACTGCCAAAGGATACTGGTCAATTCCGATTTTGAGAGTTATACCTTTCAGTATCTTGCTTTTACCGGTAATTTCTGTTCTGCTTATAGTTGAGTGGATAATTGCAGGACACACAGTATTTCCTTATTTTGAACCTCAAGAGATAGAACATCATAGGTTTGGATGGCTTTCTCCAAAATTTGTCTTCGCAAGAGATTTTATAGTACTACTTATTATGAACTTAATTAGCATAAGGCTTGTATCTTTATCTTTATCTCTTGATGATATAAAAATTCCATTTTTGCCAACTTCTAAAAAACCAAAAGAAAAAATAGAAAGCGAAATAAACCTTTGGAGCAAACTCATTTTGGCATTCTTCGTAGTTGGATACACAATAATCGGCTGGGACCAGGCTATGTATCTTGATCCACACTGGTTAAGCACAATTTTCGGAGCAAGATTTTTCATAACCATGCATCTTACATACCTTGCAACCCTTGCAATTTTGAACTCATCTCTTATGCTAAAACCTGAATTTAAAGAAAAAGTTGGAGAAAAATATTTGACTAATGTCGGGACTTTGCTTTTTGGTTTCTGTATTTTCTGGTCATATCTTTTTTACGCAGAACTCGTGGTAACTTATATGGGCAACATTCCAGAATTTGCTCACTGGTATGTTGAAAGGATTTACTCTCCTTGGAGCACAACATTCTGGTTAGAAGTATTTTTCGTTTTCATAATTCCGTTCCTCACTTTGCTCCACATACCAATAAAAAGTAACCCAAAAATTTTACCAATAATAGCTTCAATTGTTCTTGCAGGACTTTTCATAAGAACATACGATGTTGCGTATTTCCAAATAGTCAAATCAGAAAAACCTATATTTGGCTGGATAGAAATAGGAATAACAGCAGGATTTATTTCCCTGGCTTACATATTATCAAAAATTTATTTATCACGAGTTCCAAGGTATCCGATACATGAGGCTATATCTTTCTGACGGGAAGAACTATATTAATTTTCTGAAAATTTGGAAAAATAATGATAAAGTTTTTAAACTAAAATAATATAAAGTTTTTAAACTAAAGTTAAAAGTAAAATTGCCTTGACAAAAACAAATTTTTAAAAATAAAAAAAATGAAAGTTGAAGAAAAAGACATAGTCGTAACAGATGAGCAAGTAGAGGAGTTGGCATCAAAGATTCAGGAGGGAATACTTCAAAAGGAGAAAGAGGGAAAAAAAGATAAATCAATAAAGGTAGAGACAAAGTCCGGTCTTTTTGTCAGGATAACAAAAAATCCGGAACAAGAAAGGTTTTATCTTTCCATAGGTCCAAAAGGAGGGCATCCGGTATATAACAAGGTAATTTTTGATTCATCGGAAAAAGTAAAAGAATTTGTAAATGCTTTAAAGATGTTCATAAAAGAGAGAGAAGACGTACTCATGGCAATAGATAGGCTAAATAAAAAAGCACAAAAAAAAGAAGGAGATGTAGTATAATCAGGGATAAACCGATAAAACCATAACGAGACAAAAAAGCGAAATTATATTTTTAATCGTTAGATTTTTCAATTCAAGCTTTATTCTACCATCAATTATCTTCTTTAAAAGTTCAAAGTTATCTTTACTTAAAATTGGTATATGTAAGCCTAAAAGAGAGACTATTTTTATTTTTGTCATCTCTATAAGGTCAGAAGTATCGGCAGATAGTTTTATATCAGGAGAAAATATCTCCCCATCAAAAACCAAAACTTTGTCTTTTCTGAAAGACAAACTAACTTTAACTTCTGCATCCTTTGCAAATATTGAAATTTCAGAGTTTATTTTTTTTGCGAATTTTTCCTTCCACGGATTCTTCTCCAAGTTCTCTTTTATCATCTGATAAATCATGGAAGCGAGCCCATTATTTTTTGCTTTATCATCTATTACAACCTCAAACATACTATCTCAAATAAAACACACAATTTACTTTGGGCAAATTTCAATTTATTTTTTAGCTCTTACTCCCTCTTATTTATTTTTCTACCTTTCGTAAAAGGAGAAAAAATTTGACTAAAAGAAAAAGTGTTGTAATGAGTAGGAAAAAAATAGTTGTGTTTGCGTCAGGAAGCGGTTCAAACTTTGAGGAAATAGTGAAAAAGTCAAAATCAAACTATATAGAGGCAGATGTTCCTTTCCTCATATCAGATAAAGCATCAGCAGGAGCTATAAAGAGAGCCATAAGACTTGGTGTAGTTCCCATAGTCATAAACTGGAAAAATAGAGAAGAAGCAGAAGAAAAAGCTTTAAAGATTCTCAAAATTATAAAACCAGATCTTATAGTACTTGCAGGATTTATGCGCATATTATCTCCAAGGTTCGTTTCAGAATGGAAATACAAAATCCTAAACATTCATCCATCCTTGCTCCCTGCGTTTCAAGGAACAACAAAAGCAATAGAGTTAGCAGAAAAATATGGAGTAAAAATTACAGGATGCACAGTTCATTTTGTTGACGAATCAGTAGATGGTGGTCCAATAATTATTCAAGAAGCTATTCACATAAATGATGATGACACACCGGAAAAAATTGCGGAGAAAATTCACGAAATTGAACACAAAATTTATCCTTTGGCAATAAAAAAAGTGATTGAAGGTAAAGTAAAAATAGAGGGAAGAAAAATAAAAGTTTATGAATAATTATACATTCTTCTGCGTATAAGCCAAAAACCTAATATCATAACAAAAAAATGAGACAAAAAAGAAGTAAGAATGAATTGTAAAGGTTCAAGAGTATCTCTTGATAGTTTAAAAATTCCAAGTAATAAGGGGGGACAAAAAAGAGCCGTTTTGATGAACCCAGAAAAAAAGAAAGGTAAGCAACTTACAGAAGAAAGAGAAAATGAAAAATTATAAATCACCTCAATCTTGCCTTTTTTACCCTCATCTGTTATTAGTTCTACAAGGTCTTTCCCAAAGCGACTAGTTGTTCCTTCAAAACTTATTTTTATTTTTGAAAATTTCAAAATTTTCTCCCCAGTGAACAAAAAACCTTCCTGCAGAATTATATCTGAACCTTCCTTCTGAAAATTTTGAGCAACAAAAAATTTATCTTCCCACAAAAAAACATATCTTTTAATTTCCTTCACATATATTTTTGGGATAACATCAAAAATCCTTGACTTCAAATAAATAAAACTCTTTGGAGATATATAAAAGAAAAAAAGCAGATCTATAGAAAATACAAGAAAAGAAATAAGAAGAAAGAACTTGAATAAACCATATCTTGCTGAACCAAAAACTTCAAGGAATCTTGTTTTTTTCAAGTGCTCGCGAAGAAAAGAAAAGAGAGAAAAATAAAATGAAAATACAAATACCAAAGGGAAAATAAAAAGAGAAAAAGCAAGTATAGATTTAGCATCAAAAACTCCATATGAAACCGAATACCTGATAGCAGAAAACATAACCACCAGCATATAAAAGACAGAAAAAAATAAAAGAAATTCATCTAAAAAACGAAGCAAAAAGTAGGTTTTCAGAGTTTTTGACATACCAATACAAATAGAGTAAATTTAATAAGTAGTGAAAAAATAAGGTTACGCTAACGATTTATAATTTTTATGTTTAGCTTTAACAAAAAATATTTTGTGAAGAATTTATTATTTTATTTTAGCTTAATATTTACATTTACCGTAGTATCACCATTCTTAAACAGCACCCAACAACATCTGTCTTTTGCCCAACAGGGGACAGAAGATAAATATAAGGAGGAAATGAGAAAGCTTCAAAAAGAGATAGAGATGCTAAAGTTAAAAATTCTTGAAACAAAAAAGTCATTAAAAATTTTTGAGGATATGATATTGCTCGGAACTTTAACCGGAACAAAAATAACAATATATCTGAAAGATGAACTCAAAGACGCTGAAATTCAAGAGATATCGGTTGTTTTAGATGGATTTGAAGTATCAAACATAAGAGAAAATAAAAAAATAGAACAAGCAAAAAAGGAAAAACTCCTCATTTATGATGAATCAGAGGCTATACCGGGAAAACACATAGTTGATATCGTGTTGACAATAAAAACAGATAGAATATTCAAAAAAACTTTGAGATATGAATTTGATGTTGAAAGCGGAATAGCCACAGTAATATATGCAACAGTAAAAATAGCACCCGGAAAAAAGAAAGAATTAATGCCAGAAGATATAGATATCACAGTCTTCTCAGAAAAAGTTCGCCTAATAACAAAAGAATGAAAATAAAAAGAATAATAACAATATTGGTAATCTTTCTTGTGTTTAACTTTCATATCAACCCAAAAGTAAATGGACAAGACAATATAGCAGAACAAATAAAGAAAAAGAAGTCAGACATAATTCTTGAAATGAAAAGAAATCCTTTTGAGGAGGATGAAAAGAAAAAAGAAAAGAAAACGAAAGAAGAAAAGGAAAAAGAGAAAATAGAAACCAAAAAGGCAAGAGAAAGGAACATCAAAATCTTAGGGAAAATAGAATGGGAAAAAAGAGAAAACAGCGGCAAAACAATAAAAGGTAAAATTGCGATAGTGGAGATCGATAACAAACCTTATATTTTAAGGCAGGGAGATAAAATAGAAGGTATAACAATAGATAAAATTGATGAAAATGAAATAGAAATTTCAATAGAAAAAGAAAAGATAAGAAAAAGCTTTTGAACAAAGTAAAGAAAAACATCAAAGTAAAGAAATAACAAATGTATTCCGAAAAACCTTCATAAATTCAAATGTTGTTTAAATCTACAAAATTTTCACCCAAAATTATATTTTTATATCTGCTAATCCCGCTCTTACTTTTACCAAATATATCAAAGGGAGGAGAAAAAGTAATTTCTGAAACTGAAAGTCAAAAAGAATATATAAAAATAAGCGTTCAAGATGTTGACATCAAAACACTGTTTTTAGCAATATCACAAGTATCTGGGAAAAATATCATTATCGCACCCGATATAGAGAAAAAAGTTTCCTGTAAAATTGAGGGTGAATTCAAAGATGTTATAAAGGCATTAGAGAAAGCATACGATATAAAAGCAGAGGAAAAAGATGGACTAATTTTAATAACAAAGAAAGCAAGAAAAACAAAGTTGGTTCATCTAAAATTTGCTCAAACAAAAAATGTTGTGCAATCTATATCTCAGATAGAAGGCGTAAAAGCATCAAGCACCGAAAACATTATAATACTTGAAGGAGATGAGGATAAAATATCTTTAGCGGAAGAGATTGCAAGAGAAATTGATAAACTCCCAAAGCAGATACTTATAGAAGCAAAAATATTTGAACTTGGAAAAAAAGCAGCCTCTGAATTGGGAAATATTCTGAAAATAAAATCAGGTAATTTTGAGGGTGGGTTTGATTTTGGAGGGGGTGGTGGATTTTTTTCAATAAAATCAGATTTGATTGAATATAAACTCTCACTACTTGAACAGAAAGGTGAAGCAAAAATAATCTCTGCTCCAAAAGTAATAACAACAGAAGGAGAAAAAGCAAAGATACTCCAGGGAGTATCCATACCTTATGAGACATCTACCCAATTTGTAGTTGAAACAAGATTTGTGGATGCTTTGCTCTCTCTTGAAGTAATACCCTTTATTTTAGAAGATAAAGTCATTATGGAAATAAAAGTTTCAAGAAATTTTCCAACAGCGGAATTCAGATCTTTCAGGGGAGTCCCAGGAATATCAAAAAATGAAATGTTCTCAAAAATAGTAGTAAAAAATGGAGAAAGCATAGTTATAGGGGGAATAATAATAGAGACTGAAACAAAAACACAAGATGGAGTTCCAATTCTATCATCAATCCCTGTTTTAGGATTCCTTTTCAGAAACACAAAAAAATCTTTGGAAAAAAGAGAAATAATAATAACTCTCACACCTTATGTTATATAAGAAAGAAATAAGAAAAACAAAAAAATAAGAAAAAAATAAGAAAAACAGAAAAAAATCAAAGCAAAAACTTAAATAAAGGAATAAAAAAAATTTTTTTAATAAAACAAAACTTTTAAAGCCGAAAATTTCTTATTATGAAAGACATAGTTTTAGCAGCTCATCAACCTCAATATCTTCCGTATCTTGGATATTTTCACAAAATGAAGCACGCTGATGTATTTGTTATTCTTGATGATGTCCAATTCAAAAAAAATGAGTGGCAAAACAGGAACAGAGTAAAAGGGAAAGATAAAAAAGAAATATGGCTTACTGTTCCTGTAATTCATAGATTCGGTCAAGCAATAAATGAAGTGATAATAAGAAATGATATAAAATGGCAAAGAAAACACAAAAACACAATAATTACATATTACTCAAAAGCTAAACATTTTTATCTTTTTGATAAATTCAAAATTCTATGGGAAAAAGAATATGAAAAACTCGTTGATGTGAATTTAGATTCAATAAAAATAATAATGGAGATATTGAAAATAAAAACGCCTTTATATCTTTCATCAGAATTTAAAATAAAAGAAACAAAAACAAAAAGACTTGTAGCTTTATGCAAAGAATTCTCAGCAAAATACTACCTTTCAGGAATTGGAGCAAAAAACTACCTTGATATAGAACTTTTCAAAAAAGAAGGAATAGAAGTTATATGGCAAGATTTTAAACACCCGGTTTATAATCAGCTCTGGGGTGATTTTGTTGAAAACCTTTCTGCAATAGATATAATTTTAAACGAAGGAGAAAAAGCAGCAGAGATGATTCCATAATTTAATCTCTGGCCTGTCCCATTTGCAATAGCCAAAAAATTACATTCTCAACATTACTCCAAAACTTATTCTTGGCTCACCATAAGATGTGAAATTATAAATCACACCAGAATAAAAGTCTCCACACAGCTTTTTTAGGTAATAGTTTAAAAATGAAGAAAGCTGAACAAATCTAAAAGCTTTGAATTCAGCTAAATAAAACAAAAAAGATGAGTTGAAAGAAAAATCTGAAAAACCCCAGTTAAAAGAAACTGAAGAAAACCCTTCAAAATTGTGTTGTTCAGGTTGGAAAAAAGAAAAAGCAAATTTATAAGCTGAATTCGTAAGTATGAAAGCTCCACTTAAATTCAAATCAATACCATCAAAACTTAAAGGAAAATTTAATGTGTTCTCAATCATAATCTTTTTACCAAAAGAAAAAATCCGAAAATACGGAGAAAAAAAATCAAAATCTAAACTCAAACCAACATCTGATACGAAATCATTTTTCCAAAGTGAAAAAGAAGAAAAGAAAGAGAAAGGATAAGATATAAATTCAGCTCCAACCTCAGGAACAATATCAACGCCCGGATAATAAAAAAGCGAATTCAAAGAGAAAAAAGGCTGAAAAAAAGCAAAATCATACACAAAATCATACGAAAAGGAAAGTGAAAGAAAACCGGGAGATAAAAATAGGTTCTGATAAAGAAAATCAGATAACCTGAAAGTAGAAAAAGGGACAAAAGGCAACACAAAAAAATCTTTGAAAAATCCTTTCTCAAAATAAGGAACCAAGAATCTACCAGATAAGGAAAAACGAGAAAAATAAATAGAGCTTCTTAGAAAAGGAGAAAACCCAAAAACATCTGAATTTCCAAAAACTCCACCTACCCCAAAACTCAAATTTTTTAAATTTAAATCTCCGCCAAAAAATCCAAAACCAAAAGAAGAAACAGACTCAGAAATATGATTTGAATAGAAAAAAATCTGATTGTAAAAAGATAAAGACGAGGAATTAGATATTTTCAAATCATCTGAAAAATTCTGGTATGCAGATGAAAAGGGTAATGATGCTGTTTCAACGCTTGCCGGAATAGAAGATAAAAATCTAAAAGTAAAAATTTTGTAGCTTAACCCGAAAGCTCCCGGAACAAAAAAGTTCAATCTTGAAGAAAAAATGTCCTTGCCAGCAAAATTGTTTTCTCCATCAAAAAAAACTGATTCACCAGAGTAAGAAAAATTTCCGCCAAAGAGAAAAATTTTTGTCTTTGAAAAAAAGAAAGGATAAAGTGATAAGTCAAGCGGTCTCAAAACGCTTTCAGAAAAAAAATATGAAAAAGGCACAAAAAACTCAGTCCCCAAAATAACTCCGTGTTTTTGAGAAAGAGAAACTGTCGGATTTGAAAACCCCGGTGATTTCCCTTCTAATGTAAATTTTCTCGGCAAAAACAAAGATAAAGGCAAAGATAAAAAGGGTAAATTAAATTTTGGAGAAGAAACTCGTATCTTCTCATCGGAGGAATCAAAAAAAATTTCTCCGGCTAAAATAGAATTCGGACATCTCAAAGAACAGAGGGAAACACATAGATTTTGAAAATAAACTCCGTTTTCTAATCTGAAAAACTCAGACTGAATTCCGATACCTGATATTTCACCACTTATGTTTTGAGCTTCGGCAGATAGAGAGCGAACCTTTACATCTAAAATTTCATCTCCAAGATTTATTTTGAAAACTTTCTCAACTTGATATATTGTTGCGGACCTACAAAAAAAACTTACACTATCAAAGTAAATAGTAGCACTTTCAAAGAAAATCTGAGAGTTTATCACAAGAAAAGCGAAAAATAATAACATCTACTTTTTCTGTGGTTCATTCACTGCTACTATTTTTGCTGAACTGCTATTATTTTTGCTGACGCCACCTCATCCCCATCAACAGAAGCTTTTGCGTCAAAAAACCAAACATTTCCCTTCTTTGTTTCAAAAAAAGCTTCAAGAGTAAGTTGGGAAGGCGGAACAACTGGCTTTCTGAACCTCGCTTCTTTCACACCAGCAAGATAAAACGGAATTCCTCTTAACTCAGGGAAAGAGACAAGAACCAACAAAGCACACGCTTGTGCCATAGCTTCTATTATAAGAACCCCAGGCATAACTGGATTTCCCGGAAAATGATGAGGTACCCAAAACTCATCTTCTTTGACTTTTTTGACAGCAACTATGTGCTTACCTTTTTCAATATGAATTATCTCATCTACGAATGTGAAACCTTCACCGTGAGGTAAAATGTCTTTCACTTTCTCCATAGCAAAATCAAAATATAACCAAATTCAATCAAATTAGATTTTTAAGCATGTTTCTGAATTTCTCGTTTGTTCTCAGCTCATTTACGAGTTTGTATATTTCAGAAGCTTTGGGCATAAGCCCTTTTTTGAAAATAATCCTTTGAGCCATAGCAAATAACTCATACTTTTCTTTTGAATATGGATATCCCCATGGTTTGTTTTTCAGAGGAATCTGCTCTATATTTATGTGCTGTGGGAAAAGAAACTCTTTGAAACCGTCGTCTGAATGAGACCTACCTATTCCGCTTTCTTTCATACCTTGCCATGGAGTTTCAACAAGACCATAGCTCATAGCGTGGTCATTTATAAGGACTGACCCAGCTTCTATCTTCTTCGCAACCCTTTCGCCTCTTTTCAGGTCGCGCGTCCATACAGATGCAGTAAGTCCATACTTTGTATCATTTGCAAGCTTTATTGCTTCTTCTTCTGTTTCAAAAACCATAATTGGTAAAGTTGGACCAAATGTTTCCTCCCTCATACAAAGCATAGAATGATTAACATCAACTAAAACTGTTGGTTCATAAAAATATCCTTTCAGATCTTCTCTTCTAACTCCTCCTATGAGAACTCTTGCACCCTTTTCAACAGCTTCCATAACATGTTCTTGAACAGTTTTGAGCTGGGATTCATTCACAAGAGGTCCCATATCAACATCGGGAGATTTTCCATTACCCAACCTTATTTTCTTTGTCTCTTCAACTACAGCATCTATAAAGTCTTTTGCTATTTTTTTGTGGACATATAGCCTTTCAACAGAGGCACAAACTTGACCTGCGTTTGTGAAAGCTCCCCAAACTGCACCTTTTACGGTCATATCAAAGTCAGCATCATCAAATACAATCATCGGGTCTTTTCCTCCAAGTTCAGCAACGACCGGGATTATGTTATCAGCACATCTTTTTATTATTCTCTTTCCTACCTCTGTTGAACCTGTGAATATTACTTTTCTTATTGGAGGAGCACAAAGAACTCTTTCTGCAACTGCTCCACGAGTTATAGTAACTTGGAGAACTCCATCAGGCAATCCAGCTTTATCAAATATTTCTTTTATTTTCAGACCTACAAGAGGAGTGTCAGAGGCAGGTTTGAAAACAACAGTATTTCCAGCAAGAAGAGCAAAGACAATTCCAGACATAGGAATAGCAAAAGGATAGTTCCAAGGAGATATAACAGCTACAACGCCTAATGGTCTTGGTACTATTTTTGATTTCTTTACAAACCTGAAAAGATGTAAAGGTATTTCATATTCCTGAATGAGTTTTTTCCCTCGCTCTGAATACAAAGCTATAATATCAACTGCAACCATAATATCAGCAGTTATAGCTTCAACAAGAGGTTTTCCCTGCTCTGTTGTAATGAGGTCTGCTATTTCATCTATTTCGTCAAGTATAATCTGACCAGCCCGAGATACAATCTCCGCTCTGTCTTCAAAATCAAGCTGCGACCAGTTTTCAAAAGCTGCTCTTGCCCTCTCTACTTTCTTTGCTACCTCATTTTCATCTTCAAGAGGAACTTTATCTATAATTTCAAGAGTTGCCGGGTTTATATCTATTACATAACTTTTTCCGTTTTCCTGTTCTATCTTCAACATTGACATGTTTTTTCACCTCCTTTGCAAGATAAAAATGTAAGCTTTCAGAAAAATTTCAAAAAATTCTCAAATTTATGACAAAAACATCACAAAAACAAAAAAAGAGTTTTTAAAATATTGAATATGACCAGCAAAAACAAAGGTTCAATTATACCAAAAAAAGCGGTGGCTATTTTCCCATTTCTTTTAGTTTTCTCCCTTGCAATTCTGAATTCGTGTGGAAAAAGCCTTGAAGAAAAGAAACGAGAAGAAGGAAAAACAACTTTATCACCAAAAGAAAAACTCTCATTAGCCAAAGATATGCTTGAAATAGGTCAGATTTCAGAAGCAAAAAAACTTTTCATAGAAGCCCGAGAAGGATTCTCAAAGGACGAATGTAAAGAAAATAAATCTTGCCCTTACTGTGAAGCCCTATGGGGAAAATACCTTTCAGACCTGTTCGGAACTCTTGACCTGCTTTCACAGCTCCTTTCCTTAGCAGCAGAACAAAGCAGTCAAACCCAACAAGCTCCAAGAATAAAAGAAGCCCAAACTACTCAACAAACCGAAGCAACACAAAAATACCTTGAAGAACTCAATAACCTCATTGGGCAATCAGTAGAAAATGTTATAGGATTTTTCTTAAAAAAAGTAAATAACATGAGAAGAGATTTGAAAGAGATAATAGATTTAGGCTGTGAAATGAAAACAAAAGCGGCTTCAAAATTTGAGATATCTACACCAACAATATCTTTGCAAGTATGGATACCACAGAACCCAGAGAAAGCCCAGTCAATTCCTACATATAAAAAGCCATCAGCGTATCTGAATTACTCACTTTTATCTTTGATAGCAGGAGTTCTTGATATAGCATACTCTCAAAACTACAATATAAGCCTAACATATACGCTCGGATTTATAAAAGAGCTCACAAAAGAAAAAGATATTCAAAAAGTTCTCCTTACACTCGGAGATTTCTTTGCCAATAACCCAAAAATATTAACACTGGACGCAGAAAGAAAAGACCTTTGGTCAAAATCAGCGGCAGACCTTGCAGATTTCTTTTACAGCTTTGACAACTTTTACAAAAGCTTCTGCGAAGAAAAGGATTCATCAGAAGCATCAAAAATTATGATAGAAGGTCTGATTTCGGGTTTATTACCCATAAAAATAGACATATGTGCCGTGCTTTCCCCATCTTCCATATCCCGACTTTTTACAAAATGGGGAGACGGTTTAGCTCAAAAGAGAAAATGCGAGGTTAAAGATGGAAACAAAATAGAAATAGCTTACGACTTTGATCAAGACGGCTGCATAAGAATTCCAAACGATCTCCAAGTTTTGACAGGACTTGTCGGATTACTTCAAAGTATCCCCCAATTTTCTTTACCCATAACAGCCATAGCTTTTCATCCTGGAAACTTTTTTGGGAATCCAACGAGTTTGAGAAACTTTTTACCACTTGTTGTGTGGAACGAAAAAGATGGGGAATTTGCTTTTGCAATAACGAAAGAAGGAGAAAATGAAGATAAAGAGCATTTTTCAGATTCGGATAAAAAAGTTTTTACGCTTGAATACAACGAAAGTATTTCAAGATTCGGCTTTCCAACACGCGAAACTGCTGCTACTCCAATTCTAAAAGACTGTGTTCCTGGCGGTCCCCTTTACATAGCTTTCTCTGACCCAACATTTAATAATTCTCTGTTTATCACAACTTACCTTGTTTCATTAGTTAGAACCTCAGAGGGTTTCAAACTTGATGATTGTGCTAACTCATGGGAACAAGCAGAAGGTCTCGCAGATGATACCTACTACAAAATTTTTGATAAGAAAAATCAAAATTACGCTCTGAATAAACTCGTAAATAAAATACTGAGCTTATTTAGTAGATTTTTACCTAAATAATCAATCCCAAAAAATTTCCTCATCTTTTTTTTTAAATCTTTAATTTCACTATTTTGTATTGAGTTTTTCAAGGAGTTGAGGAATTAGGGATTCTTTTGCTGGGCTATAAATATGGACTCCTCTGAAAACTTTTGTTTCTTTTATTTTCTCTATAAGAGAGAGAGCAAATTCTATTCCTACTTTTTCTTTATCTTCTTTTTTTTCGTATTTTGCAAAGTTATTTTCAAGCTCGGGAGGAATGAACAAACCTTTTGCGAATTTTTTTATGTTCTCCAAAGTTTTTTCAGATGGAACAATAATTACTCCGAGCAAAACAGGAATTTTTCTTTCGGCGACAAAATTTATAAAGTTCTCAATTGAGTTCAGGTCAAAAACGGGTTGAGTTTGAAAAAATTTTGCTCCCGCTGATATTTTTGATTCTGCGTTATCTTTTATATTCTGATCAAATGGGTTCAAAGCTGCTCCGGGAAAAAACTCACACTTTGAATTGAGTTCGTTTTCTCTGAAATCTAATCCCAAAGCCAAAGTATTTATAAGTTTCAAAAAACCAGAGACATCAACCTCAAAAACACCTTTGGGTTTATCGTCTTTTGGCATATCGCCCCACAAAACTAAAATGTTTCTTACCCCAATTGAATATGCACCTATGAGGTCAGAAGAAATTGCAAGAATGTTTCTATCTCTACAAGTCATTTGCATTATAGGTTCTACTCCGTTTTTTATGGCGTAAAGAGACGCAACAACTGGGGTCATTCTGACAGAAAGCATAGGATTATCCGTAAGATTCACAGCATCTACCTTTCCAGCTACACTTTTCAGTCTTTCTTCAAAAGATGTAATATCCGGACCGCGAGGCGGAGAAATCTCACAAGTTATAAGAAAATCTTTCTTGCCTTGCTCTATTTTCTCTCTGAAAGTTGGCATTTTATAAAAATTAGATTTTTCTTCCTACAACGGGAGCTATTTTTTTGAGGTTTTGCATCATTTCGGAAAACATTTCCAAAGTTAGAGATTGGGCACCGTCTGAAAGAGCCTTATCTGGTTCTGGATGAACTTCTATGAGAAGTCCGTCAGCCCCGGCTGCAAGAGCAGCATAAGCCATAGGTGGAACATAGTTTCTTTTACCTGTGGCATGCGATGGGTCTATGACAATTGGTAAGTGAGTTTTTTCCCTCAAAACAGGAATAGCCGACAAATCTAATGTGTTTCTTGTTGCAGTCTCAAAAGTTCTTATTCCTCTTTCACATAAAATAACATTTGGGTTGCCGCCTGAGAGAATGTATTCAGCAGCAAGAAGCCACTCTTCAATTGTCATATACATTCCTCTTTTAAGTAAAACCGGTTTTCTTGTGTTACCAACTTCTCTCAAAAGCGGGAAGTTTTGCGCATTTCTTGTTCCTATTTGAAGTATATCACTATATTCAGAGACAATTTCAACATCTCTTGGGTCAAGAACTTCTGTGATAACAAGCATGCCAAATTTATCAGCGGCTTTTCTCAAAAGTTTCAAGCCTTCTTCTCCGAGTCCCTGGAAAGAATAAGGAGAGGTTCTGGGTTTAAAAGCTCCGCCTCGCAGAATTTTAGCACCGGCTTTTTTTACAGCTTCTGCCGTCTTCATAACCTGTTCCTCATTTTCAACAGAACAAGGACCAGCCATAACTACAAATTCTTCCCCGCCAATTACAACATCTCCAAGTTTGACCTTTGTACCTTTTGGGTTAGCCTCCTTTGCAGCTAACCTATAAGGATACATCACCTGTAGAACTTTTTCTACCCCGTATAAAGATTCTAATGTTTCTTTTAATCCCTCTCTTCTTTCTTCACCTACACATGCTATAACTTTGAGAAATTCTCCTTGCAAAACTTTCGGTTCAAGACCTAATTCCTTTACTTTTTTTACTACGGCTTCAAGCTGTTCATCTGTTATATCTGGCTTTAAAACTACAATCATAAAAACTATATGTAATTTGGAAGATGAAAAATTTTATCTTTTTCAGTTTATTATCCTTCAAAAAAATCACTAACTCTTTTAAAAGAAAACAAAGAATAAGAAAAAAGAAAAAGGTTGATTAAAATAAAAAGGCATAAGATGGATAGATTGGTGAAGGAAAAGAATGGAAAGAGAGAAAAAAAGGAAAAGATAATAAATTTCATATCAGAGCTCCCCATAAAATATCCTTATATAATAATACCAGCAGTTTTGATACTCACTTTTATTTCGCTTTGGGCGATGAGAAATCTTCAAATAAAGCTCTCATTTTTTGATGAACTTCCGCCAGATCATCCACAGGTCAAAAGGTTCAAGTATGTAGCAGAAAACTATGGAGGAACAGACTTTATATTTATTGCGATTGAAGGAGAAAACCTATCTGAAATGAAAATGTGCGCAGCAAAGATAGAAGATGAACTCAAAAAAATGCCGGAGATAAAAAGTGTAAGAGGGAAAATTGATATAGATTTTTTCAAAAAACACGCTCTATTTTACCTTGAAGAGAAAAGATTAAACGAACTCGTAGACCTTATGAAAAGAAGAAAAGACGATATTGTAAAACTTTTTTTAAATTTGGGGTTCCCGGAATTTATAAGTGCTTGGTCAGACCTTATATCAAAAGAAATTCTTGAAAGAGAAAATCTGAACGAGGATGAAATAGATGAGTTTGTCAAATCAATATCAAACATAAGGAACTGGGTAGCTGAAATTTCAAAGGCAATCTTGGAAGGCAAAGTAGATAAAGAAAAATACAAATCGTCATTTGAAAAAGCTTTTCTGATGATGGGTGATACCACACGAGAAGACTACTCAATAAATCAGGATTATCTCATAAGCCAAGATATGAGCACAATTTTAATTTCGGCATTCCCCACAAGACCTGCTGACGACTACGGTTTTAACAAAATAATATACGACAAAATAATGGATATGAAAAAAAGAGTATCAGAAGGTCCATGCAAAAACTTAAAACTTCACATAGGAGGAAATTATATCGCTCTTGAAGAACAAAGAAGAATAGCTCTGCAAGACATGAAAAGAACAGGATCTATAAGCTTCATATCATCATTAATAATCTTCTTTGTTGCATTCAGAGGTATTATAGGTGCAGCAATGATGGGGACATTTCTTATCACAGGAGTAATTTTAGCCTTCGGATTTCTGATGTTATCTTATGGATATGTCACAATAATTTCTGCCCTTTTTGGTTCAATTCTTATAGGAATGGGGATAGATTACGGAGTATATTCGTTTTCTCACTGGAAAGAACAAATTAGCAAAGGTAAAGATAGGATTTCAGCTATAAAATTTGGTGTATTAAGACTTATTTCACCTACTCTTCAGTCAGCTATAACTACATCAGCTGGTTTCCTTTGTGTTTATATATCTCAAATAAAGGGAGCAAAAATCCTCTCAGTTGTATCTGCCACTGGGATTTTAATTTACCTTCTTCTTTCATGGTTTTTCATGCCATCAATAATAAGATATACATCAAAATATCTTTTGGGAATAAAAGCCTCCGAGTTCATAGAAAAAATATTTGAAAAGATAGCCGATTTCGTTGCACGCAAAAGCAAAACAATATTAATAACTTCGGTACCGCTAATATTTTTAATCATAGCCTACGAAATAAGAAATATCGGATTTGAATACAACCTGAGAAAAATCTTACCCGAGCTTGAAGCAATAAAGTCAGAAGATTTCATCGTAGAAAAATTTGGAAGGTCAAAAGATTACACAGTTATGCTCGCAAAAGATCTTGAAGAACTCAAAGACAAAATTCAAAAAATAAAAAGTTCAGAAACCTTCGGAAAAGTTGAATCTATAATGATATTCTACCCAGAAGATATAGATAAAAAATTAGATTATGTCAAACAAATAGATAAGATAGTATCAGATATTTACCCAGGGACAATCCCAGGATATGGAATATTCCCAACGGCATATATAAAGTCATCTTTTGAGAAAATGCAGGATGTAGCAGAAGCTATGGTACAACTTGCAGTACTATCTGGAACATTTGAGGGAGAAGATGAAGCTAAAAAACTTAAAGAAGATATACAAAAACTCGTAAAAGAATTGGATAATATAGGAGATAAAATAGACATTTCCGCTTTACAGAAAATAAATGCAGATGTAGCGATGGAGTTCTTGAACGACCTAAAAAAAGCTGCAAAGAGCAGAGGATTTGATGTAGAAGATCTACCAGAAGACATAAAAAAACAATTCATAGGAGCAGATAACTCCTTTATCATATTTGCATATCCGAAAAAACCAATATGGGAAGATGAAATATTTATGAAAAAAAATTTAAAAGAAGCTCAAGAGATAGATAAAGATTCATTTGGGGTATCTGCTCTGTTTATTTCTGTAACAGACAGGGCTAAAAAAGATATGGCAAAAGCGTTAATTTTGGCATTTATTCTTGTTACAATCATAGTATATATGGGTTTCAGAAAACCACTACTTGTTATTTTTGTTCTTACACCAGTTATAACCGCTGTTCTATTTGCCGCTTCTTTCTCCTCTTTACTTGGAATAAAACTCCACTACATAAACATGGGAACATTCGCAATAATTGTAGGAATTGCAGTTGATTATGGAATCCACATTACACACAGATTGATACATGAAAAAGATATAAAAGGAGCAATTTCAGGAATAGGAAATGCAATTTTGGTAGCAGGACTCACAACGGTAGCAGGATTTGGTTCTCTCCTATTGGCACATTTTCCCGGTCTCAGACACTTTGGTCTAATGATAGCAACAGGAATACTAATAGCTATGATAACAGCAGTCTTCATTCTACCCTCTATATTCTCAATTTTCAAAGATAAAATTTCAAAGTACATAACATGAAAAGAAATTTTAAAATTCCAAATATAAACCAGGAAAGAAATTTTTATAATATATAAAGAGATTGATTTATATATGTTAGACTGAATAAAAGTTTTAGATTTCACAAGGTTACTTCCTTGTCCCATTGCGACACATATCTTAGCTCACCCTGGAGCAGAAGTAGTATCAGAAGTTTCATTCAAAAAAACTTAAAACTTCACATAGGAGGATATGTCACAATAATTTCTGCTCTTTTCGGTTAAATTCTTATAGGAATGGGAATAGACTATGGAGTTTATGTTTTCTCACGATGGAGAGAAGAAGCAACATATCAAGACGATAAGATATTTGTACTGAAAAAAAGCATAAAGGAAATTATTCTTCCAACTTTTGAAGCCGCTATAACAACATCGGCAGGATTTTTATGCATATATATCTCCCAAATTAAAGGAGCTAAAATATTGGCGTTCGTATCTGCCTGCGGAATACTAATTTACCTTCTTCTATCGCGGATTTTCTTACCAGCTATAATTAAATATTTTTCTAAATACCTTATGAAAACCAAGATATGGGACTTTGTAGATAAAATATTTTATAGTAGCTCTGATAGTTTCAATTATTATACTCCCTTCGCTACTCAACATATTTAAAGAAAAAATATTAAAAGGATGAATACATAGTCACAATCACGAAAAAATGAAGATTCTGCTTCTTTTTATTTTTCCATCAGAAGCAAGAAGATAGGGAGAAGATAGATAAAGTTGATATATCTTGTGGATACAAAGCTCCGAGCAAGTTTGAGCCCGCAAGATGTCCCGGTTCTGATGCACAATATCTTGAAATTTTGGAGAAACCAAATCAGCTCAAATTGGAAATCATGGATAGGAGATTTGATGGTAAAGGAAACTTCTGGTTAAAAATTTACTTTGCATTTTCACATAATTTTTCAAAAGAAAATCTACAAACTTCTCCAACAAAATACTAAATTTTATAGCGTTTTTTGTGAAATTTTGGGAAAATACTATAAAATTGATGATGGTAAGGAAGATAGGAAGACAAAAGACAATTTATTTTTTGTTAGTTTTATTTTTAGTTTCTTGCGGAGGAGAAAAAACTGAAAGTGTGAGAAAATATCACGATCATCCAAGACTTGCGCAGAGTCCGTGGCCAATTATACATGCGAACCCAGCTCAGCAGGCAAGTGTTAAATTTTCCGGTCCCAATCCTCCATTAAAAATTGAACTTTTTGACTACAAGGGACCAGGATGGATTCTGTTTGATTCAAAAAAGAATATACTTTTTGGTGCCTCCATTGCCACAGAAAGAAAGCATGAGTTTAAAAAATTTGATAAAAGTATGAAGCTTATTGCTGAATTTTCTCTGTCTTTTCAAGGAGCAACGGGAATATTTGGTGGTATATATAGCTTTGTAGATCATGAGGACTGTATATGGACCTCAATAGATGTTTCAATATATAGGATATGTGAAAAAGGGGGAAGGTTTGAAGAAAGCATGAAGTTTGATCTCTCTGAAATATCAGATGGTTTTTCAAAGGATGAAACGATCCTTGCCCTTATGCCACTTTATAAACCAGCAGGATTTATAGATATAGCATTTGTGACTTTGGGATTTGAATATGAAAAAGAAGGAGATTTTTTGAAAATAAATATTCCGGGAGCAAAGTTGGGAATAATTCAAGTTTTTGATAAAAATAAAGCTAATGTTTATTACTATCAGTTCAAAGGGGAGGCTATACAGAATTCAATAGCTATTGATAAAAAAGATAACATATATGTGATAACTCATAAGAAACTTTACAAGGTAAGATTTGATAGCTCTTCCAAAAGTTTTAGGATAATATGGGACTATTCATATGATCCAGGACCACCACCTGATAATATAGAGTGTCCGGCTGGTTCTTCTCCTTATTCTTGCGTACTTACTAATCTTCTCAGAAAGGTAAGATTTCTTGCCGGTTCAGGTACTACCCCAACTCTTATGGGAGATAATGAAGAATACATCGGTTTTGCCGACGGAGCTTTACCTATGAGGATTGTAGTTTTAAGAACAGAGGATGGGAGCCCTGTTGAAATAGATAATCCTTTTCCTTTTTCTTATGATCAAAACTCTCAAACTGAAAATACTTTGGCTTATTTTGGAGGTAAATTTATTGTTGATAATAATAATCCAGAAGGGACAGGTGTAGCATGCTATAAGATAGAAGGAAATTATAAAAATGAAAAACTAAAACTTTTATGGGTAAATAGAGAAGTTTTTGCTCCAAATAATGTCCCACTTGTTTCTGGCAAATCTCAGGCGGGATATGTTTATGAGCTTATAAAACAGGACGGAAAAGAAAAATGGTATCTCACCTCTCTTGATTTAAACACTGGAAAGGTTTTGTGGAGAGTCTTCATAGGAGAAGGACTTATACATAATAGTATGTATGCACCTTTAAATCTTGATGACGAAGGAAACATATATATAGGTTTATTTGGGAAAATTCTTAGGGTCAAGAGTAATTAGTTGAGTTCCAGAAAAAATTGTAAATAGCAAATTATTTCAAATAAAAATTTCTTTCAATAAAATATTAATTCATATTTTTATGAAAATTTTCTGTTTTTAACACAAACTGTAAAGTTTTTATTAATACTTTATATATGATGAACAGAAAAAAATACGATGTCATAGTTGTAGGTGCAGGAATAAATGGAATAACAGCAGCTTGCTATCTCCAAAAATCAGGTCTCAAAACATTAGTTCTGGAAAAAAGAAATGAAATAGCTCCTTTCGCTCTGACAGAAGATATATTCGGTGGAGGGATACCAGTGGATACTCACGCAGGTGTGTGCTTTTTACCTATGAGCCCAGTCTGGGGCGACCTTGAACTTGATAAATTTGGATTTGACCTCATATTCGCAACTGCTCCCGCAGGAACAGTGTGGGAAGATAAAAACCTTGTCTGGTATGCTATCCCAGGCAAAACCGCCGAGGCAATTTCTAAATTCTCCGAAAAAGATGCAAAAACTTTTCTTGAAATAACCTCCCGCATAGCTCCAAATATTCCAGATATTCTAAAAGAAGCTGTATTCTCTCCCGCAGAGGAAGAAAAAGAGGATTTCTTGTGGGACCTTTCAAAATACTTTGGGTTTACTCCTTATGATTTTAAAACCATGAATGCATTTGAAATGTTAGATCTTCTTTATGAGAGTGAATGGGTAAAAACTGCTGCCTTCGGTGCAGCAGATATAGCAGTCTTTGGAGATCCAGCTGAAAAAGGAGAAGGTGCCGTTATGCTCGCTCTGGCTTTTACTATAATGATCGGTGTCCCAAGAGGGGGCATGCATACCCTGGCTCACTCACTTGTCAGATGTTTCAAGTATCACGGTGGAACCTTACTCCTTAATGCAGGAGTAAAAAGAGTTGAAAAAAAAGAAGGAGGAGGGTTCAGAGTTTTCCTTGATGAAGACACTCCTTATCCACAAAAAGAGTTTGAATCAGATATTGTTGTGATGCACACAAGTCCCCCAATTTCTTTTCAAATTATAGATCAGAATTTGCTCAAAAAAGAAGATCCGGAGCTTTTCAGGAAAATGAAGGACTGGGATATGACAGGTCACTGTGCATTCACATCATACTTTCTTTTAAAAGGAGAAATAAGCTGGAAATCAGAATCTTGGAACAAAGATATATCAAAAGTTCCTTTCCCTCTCAGAGCTTATGATTCATGGGAACATGCAAAAATCTCTGTACAAAAAATGAAAAATGAGGAAGTGATGGATGTTATCGGTGATATTGCTGAAATGTACAATTTATCAGCTGTGGATCCATCAAGAAGCAGATTAGGTTACCATGTGCTTGTATTTGAGATGGAATATCCTATAAATCTCAGAAGATATGGAGGGAAGGAAAGGTGGGATGATAGAGAATTTGTTGGAAAAATTCATCAAGGGCACATAGAGCTTTTGGATAGATTGATTTCGGGTTTCAAGAAAAATCTTGTTGATAGCATGTTCTTTACTCCAATTGACAATTGGAGACGAAATCCTTCTGCAATCTATGGGCATGAGTTAGGAGGAGATGTTTCCGGTCCCCAATGGTACACAGGCAGAATTCCTCCCCGATCCAAAATCACAGGACTTTACTTTTCTAACGGAATATGGCCTGCTTCTTTGACTCATCTTGGAAGTGGTTATGTTGCGGCTACATGTGTTGCGGAGGACTTGGGAATAAAGCAAAAGCAAGAGTGGTGGAGATGGAAACCCTATGAGTACTTTTTGAGAAAACTCCCAGAACTCAAAAAAGTATGATTTTTTTGGTGAAAAAATTGAAGCAATGATTAAAATAAAAATATAGAAAATTTTCTACCAAATGGTAGATAGAAGCAAAAAAGAAATAAAAAATAAAAAGATAAAAAAAGAAAAGAAAGGAAAAGAGAAGAAAGAAAAAAGGAGGTGAAAGGTTATGGAATATGATGTAGTGGTTATTGGAGCAGGTCCTAATGGACTTACGGCAGCAGCTTATTTGCAGAAAGCTGGTCTGAAAGTTGCGGTTCTTGAAAGACTTCCTGAAACTGGTGGAGGACTTGTGACACAGGAGATATGTGGTTTTAAACTCAATCATCACGCAACATATATGCTCCTTGCAGAGCTCATGCCTCCATATAAAGACTTAGAACTTGAAGAATGGGGAGTGAAATTCATAAGACCAGAAAAACAGATGGCTTTTTTGTTCAAAGATAAAAAAGCTTTAATGCTATTTACAGATCCACAGAAATCAGCTGAATCTATATCTGAGTTTTCTCCCGAAGATGCAGAAAAATTCAAAAAAATGTGGAGTGAGTTTGAGGAAATGTTTGAAAAATTCTTGTTCCCTGCTACATATCTTCCACCCCTTGACCCTGTTGAGCAGATGGAAAAACTCCAAAAATCAGATGAGCTTGGAAAGAAAATAGCTGAAATCTCTGAAATGACTCCTTTTGAAGTTATGAATCATTACGGGTTTAAAAACCCTCGCATCAGGGGTGCTCTACTTTATATAACCTGTATGTTCGGACTTGAACCGGATGAGGTTATAGGTTTTCTTGTTCCCATCTATGTTCTGCGAGTTTTAAATTCTGCTTTGGTAAAAGGAGGAACGCATCATCTTGCTTCTTCTTTGAGAAGAGTTGTTGAGTTCTCCGGTGGTCATGTCATAACTGCGGCACAAGTCAAAAAAGTTATAATTGAGGGCTCGCGGGCTCGTGGTGTTATTCTTGAAGACGGAACAGAAATAAAAGCAAAAGCTGTGATCAGCACTCTGAACCCAGAGCAAAACTTCCTTGAACTTCTGAGCGATTGTAAAGAGGAATTTATGGAGGACCTCAAAGATGTCGCAGAAAGATGGGAGTGGGAAAGATTTTCTTTATTCATTTCACATCGCGGAATTGCAGGAAAAAGTCCTTCATATCCGGGCTATCCGGAGGGAGTTTCTGAGTTTTTAAATGTTGTTATGGGGTATGAGAATGAAGATGATGTTCTTTCTCATATAAAAGATTGTGAGGAAGGGAAAATTGAGGTACGCGGACACGGGAGCTGTCTTTCCATTTTTGATCCGCTTTTGGTCCCGAACCATGTTCCTTATGCGCAGCATCATCTTTTGAGGTGGGAGATGTGGGCACCGTATGAGGTAAAACAAAACGGTTCAAAAACTACCTGGACATATGAGCTCAAAAAAGAGGTTGCAAAGAAAGCTTTTGAATTTTGGGCTTCTTACTCACCAGATATATCAGAATCATCAATCATAGTTGAAATAAGCTGGACACCTTTTGACATAGAAAATCATACTCTGACCATGAAGAGGGGTTCAATAAAACACGGAGCCTATACCTCTTTGCAGATGGGATACAACAGACCTTCTCCTGATTGCTCATCTTATAGAACTCCTATTGAAGGTTTTTATGTTGCCGGAGCTTCGGTTCATCCTGGTGGTATGGTGATTTTGGGACCGGGTTACAATTGTGCTAAAGTGGTGTGTGAAGATCTTGGGGTTGAGTTCAAGTGGGAAGAACATCCGACAATAAAAGAAGCAAAAAAGAGGGGGTATTTATAAATGAGACTTTGGTCAAAAGGGTTAGGCAAACTTATATTGCCATTCTATCTTGATAAAGCAGAGAGCGTATCCCCATTTCCTGATTATGTTCTCATTCGCGGGAGGATTGTAGAGGGAAAGGTAAACTGGCCTTATAAAATTTTTCTTTTCCCGCAAGATATGGTAAGGTTTATAAAGTTTATGGCTCAAAATGATGTTGTTATTTCTTTCCTCAAACGGAATCTGGGATTTAGTTTGGTGAAATTTTTGATTTTGAAGATTTTAAAGACTTTTTTATTCATAACTCCGAAAGTGCTTTTTATGAAAATATTTTCTCGCAAAAAATCTGAAATCGTATATGATGAAATAATTGCAAAAATTATTGAAGAAAAAAACAAATCCGGAAAAGAAAAATCATCGGAAGAAAATAAATCGGGTGATAGTTCTCAAAAAGAAATTGATATGTTACCAGATGATGAAGGAAAAGATGAGGAGAATTCAAAGGAAAAATTAAATCTTGTGAAATCGAAAGCAAGTCAAGATATTTATCAGGGAGGGATGATTTTTTGGTCAAAGGGATTGGGGAGAAGGAGTCATATTGTTATTCCATGCGGTGAAGAAAAACCAGAGGACAAAGGAGATGTTATAGTTCTGCACGGGAAAACTTTGCCGCCTGTTGTTTGGATTTATAATATGACTATGGAACCGCAAGATTTTGTTTCAATTCTGAAATTAGGTCTATCTTATGAATTCGTTGATTTTCTTCTGCATCCAAAGAAAGTAAAATTTGCTTTTCCTTTGCTTTTTTATCTTATTTTGTTTGCTGGAAAATACATTATCATGAGAAGGAAATTTTATCAGATTTATAGAAGGGAAGATGTTCAAAAAGAAAATAATGAAGCAGTTCAGGTTCAGCATTAGTAGTATCATTAGCAAGTATTTATTGGTATCTTTGTTCCCTCTGCTATTTATCGTCTTTTTATCAATTGCAGCAGATTGTAGGAGAGATGATGAAGGTAAAATTAACGGTAACGAAACTACGGAGCAAAAAAACTTTGTTGTTGGACTTACTTCTGGTTCTGTTATATTTGGAGGATTGGAAAGAGATTATATAATTTACATACCAAAATCATTTGATGGTAAGAAAAAGGTGCCGCTTCTTTTTGTTCTTCACGGTGGAGGCGGTACACCGGAGGGTATGATCAAACTTACAAAAGAAGGATTCCATGAACTTGCTGATAAAGAAGGCTTCGTTGTAGTTTATCCTGCTGCATACGGCAGACACTGGAACGATGGCAGAAAAGATATGGAAAAATGGTCAGTAGCTCACAAAGAAAATATAGATGATGTTGGATTTATCTCCTATTTGATTGATCATATTGCTGTAAATTTCAATATTGACTTGAAAAAGGTTTTCATTACGGGGATTTCAAATGGGGCTATGATGTCTTTTCGTTTAGCTTGTGAGCTTTCTCAAAAAATAACTGCTGTTGCTCCTGTTGCAGGACTTATGCCAGAAGATATAACATCTTCATGTAATCCTCAAAAACCTGTATCACTTCTGATTATTATGGGCACAGAAGATCCTTTGGTTCCCTATAATGGAGGGTATGTGGAGGCTGCGGGAGAAAAGAGGGGAAAGGTTTTATCTGCCGAAAATACTGCGAAGTTCTGGGCGAAAATTAACGGTTGTGAATTATCCCCTCAAATAGGGTGGGAGCAAGATAAGGATCCATCTGATGGGACAAAAGTCAAAAAAGAAATATATAATCAGTGTAAAGATGGAGAAAAGGTGATTTTATATACTATTGAGGGTGGAGGACACACATGGCCAGGGGGTTTGCAATATCTTCCAGAAAGGATTATTGGAAAAACAAGTAAAGATTTAGATGCAAACCAGCTAATATGGGATTTTTTCAAGGAAAGTTCAATAAGATAAGCAGATTGCTATAACGCAATATTCAGAAAACAGAAATTCAGAATGTGATATGGTTAATAAAGAAATCTCATATTTATTTTTTTGTATTCGCTGAAACTTTGTATAAGGTAATGACTGTTCTTATCAAAAAATATGCAGTTATTATGATCGGAGTCAAAAACAAAAACGGGAAAAACCAGAAAGGTATTTTCCCTTCTTTTACTCCAAATATTATACCCTCAAATACTATGAGCATATACACTGAAATAAAAAAGTTTGTTTCAACAATAGGTATGAAGTAGCTATCAATAATCTCATCTTTTATTCCTTTTTTTCTTGCAATTTTTTTTCTGAAAAATGTAATCAAGAATATAACTTTGGGTATGAGCGAGAGGGAAAAACAGAGGGCAAAGATGAAAATTTTGTTCCCGTAAAAGCTTGGTCTTCCTTCAATTCCAAAACTCAAAGGTATTTGTTCGGGAAAATCTAAATATGAAACGATTGCTTTTATCCAAAGTGTAACTATGACAAGTATTGAGATGATTTGAAAGATTTGAATTCTTTTTCTTCTTTTGTTCATTTTCATTCACATAAGTTCATCTTTCACATATCCTTTTTCTTTGAGAAAATTCAATATTTTTGCGACGCATTCTGGCACTGTTAGAATATCTGTTCTGATCTCTATATCTGGATTTTCAGGTGGTTCATATGGGTCATCAATTCCTGTGAAATTTTTGATTAAACCTTCTCTTGCTTTTTTATACATTCCTTTTACATCTCTTTCCTCGCATACTTCCAACGGTGCATTTACGAAGACTTCTATGAAGTTTTCTCCTATCATTTCTCTTGCCATTTTTCTCATCTCCCTATATGGAGATATTACAGCGACAATTGTTATAACATCATTTCTTGTAAGTAATTTTGCCACAAAGCTTACTCTCCTTATGTTCTCAAACCTATCTTCTCTTGAAAATCCTAAACCTTTTGAAATATATTCTCTTATGACATCTCCATCAAGAACTTCTACCTTGTACCCTTTTTCTTTGAGTATCTTTGAGAGCGAATTTGCTATCGTGGTTTTTCCTGAACATGGAAGCCCAGTTAACCAAATTGTCACACCTTTTGATTGCTCTTTACTCATCTCTTTTGGAAATAAAATTCAAATTTCAAAAAATGAAATTGAAAAAAGTAAAAATTTTCAAATCTGCGTTTAAGATAGAAAACTATGGGAAGGAGAGGGAAAAGGTATCTTGAGAATCTCAAACTTGTTGATAGAACTAAAAGGTATGGATTGGAAGAAGCTATATCTATTTTGAAGGAAATGAAAAGAAATTTTGATGAGACAGTAAATGTTGCGGTAAAGCTTGGGATAGATCCAAAAAGAACAGACCAAGCAGTGAGGGGAGCGGTTGTTTTGCCACATGGCGTCGGTAGAGATATCAGAGTTTTAGTTTTTGCAAAAGGGGAGAAAGCTCAAGAAGCTCGTGAGGCAGGGGCAGATATTGTTGCAGATGAGCAACTTATAAGGGAAATTGCGGAGAAAAAGGAGGCACCAGATGTTGATGTTGTTATAGCAACCCCCGATATGATGAATGAGCTCACAAAAATAGGTAAAATTTTGGGACCAAAAGGTCTTATGCCCAATCCAAAAGCTGGAACGCTAACTTATGATGTCAAAAAAGCAGTTGAAGATGCAAAAAAAGGTAAGGTTGAATTCAGAACAGATAGAGGAGGATGCGTACATATACCAGCAGGTAAGATATCGTGGGAAGTTAGTAAGCTTGTAGAAAACATAGAAACCTTTATAAAAACTCTCAACTCTTTAAAGCCTCCAACAGCAAAGGGACAATTTATAAAGTCTGTTACAATTTCTACTACGCACAGCCCAGGAGTCAAAATAGATGTAAATTCTATATTCAAAAAGAAGAAAAAGTAAAATAAAATTTATGAGAAAGGGGAACTTAGATGATGTTGTAGTAATAGGAGTTGGTTGTTCAAAATTCGGGGAAAGGCATGATAAATCATACGAAGACCTTGCAGTTGAAGCTTTTGAAGAAGCCTTACAGGATGCTGGAATAAAAAGAGAAGATATTCAAGCAGCATGGCTTGGAACATACTTCCCCGGATTCGGTGGTGGCATGTCTGGTTCGTCTTTGGCTGATGCTCTGAAAATTTATGGGAAACCTATAACTCGTGTTGAAAATTTCTGCGCTACTGGGATGGAAGCTTTCAGAAATGCAGCTTTTTCGGTCGCAGCTGGGATTTATGATATCGTTCTTGCCTTGGGGGTTGAAAAATTAAAAGACAGACAATCAAGAGGTCTTCCAAGAATAGATTGGCATCCACTTCTTATAAAAGGAAATACTGCCCCCGGAGTTTTTGCTCTGGCCGCAAGAAGATATATGGAAACTTTCGGAATAGATAGGAAACCACTCGCTCGGGTTGCTGTGAAGAATCATAGAAATGGGGCAAGAAATAAAAAGGCGCATTTCCAAAAAGAGATAACAGAAGAGGAAGTCCTTGCAGCTCCCATGGTGGCTTATCCTTTCGGATTATTTGATTGTTGTCCGGTCACAGATGGAGCTGCGTGCGCAATTATTGCAAGAAAAGAAGTCGCAAGAGACCTGAAAAAAGATTATATAAAAATACTGGGACTTGGACTTGCTGTCACATCAGCAAGACCTCAATTTAAACCTGACTTTGACTACATAGGTTTCCCTGCAACCAAATTAGCTGCTCAGCAGGCTTATGAAATGGCAGGAATATCACCGCAAGATGTTGATTTTGCCGAGGTCCATGATTGTTTCACATGGACCGAGATATCTAACTATGAAGATTTGGGGTTTGCTGAAAAAGGGCAAGGATGGAAACTTATCATGAATGGAGATACTTTTGTTGACGGAAAAATTCCTGTAAATCCATCGGGTGGTCTTAAATCGTTTGGACACCCGATCGGAGCTTCTGGTTTGAGAATGATATATGAAGTTGTAAATCAGCTCAGAGGAAAAGTTGAGAAAGAAAGACAAGTAAGAATAAAAAGAGGGATAGGTCTTGCACATAATCTTGGAGGTCCCGGATCAGTTGCATCTGTAACAATTTTAGGAATATAAACTTCTCCGGCTTGATCAAAGCTGTTTGAAAAAATAAAAAATCCATTTTATAGTGTTAGATTTTTGATGTATGGGAAAATTTTCGGGTTTGCAAATTGATTGTAGATTCCTTGATGTACTCTCAGATGCAATACTCATATATGATAATGAATTTTCTGTTCTTTACGCTTCTTTACCGGCGGCAGAAGTTCTGGGTATTCCCCGGGAGGAGATAATGGCAAAAAATTGCAAAGAAATTTTTGGTGAAGATTTCTCCGACGATTTAAAACCAGAAACAGTTCTTGAAGTTAAAATATCAGAAGACAAAAGGAAGGTCAAAGTCACAAGGGTACAAACCCCTGATGACCTTAATATTCTTATAATTTCTCCTGGTCCATCCTTTCAAGACACGGATGTTTTTTGCGGTATAGTTGGCGTTAGCGAAAAAATGAGGGAAGTTTTTGAGAAAATAAAAATTGCTTCTCAAACTGACTCTCCTGTTCTCATAACGGGGGAAACTGGTACTGGAAAAGAGCTTGTAGCAGAGGCTATACATAATCTCTCCCGGAGAGCCGGAAAACCTCTGGTGAAGGTAAATTGTTCTGCACTTCCTGAGAATCTATTGGAAAGCGAACTTTTCGGTTATAAAAAAGGAGCTTTTACAGGAGCAGAAAAAGATAAACCCGGAAAATTTGAGGTAGCTGATGGCGGAACTTTGTTTTTAGATGAAATCGGAGACCTATCTTTATCTTTGCAACCGAAGATACTCAGAGCAATAGAGAAAGGAGAAATAGAAAAGCTTGGCGACACAAAAGTATCGCGTGTTGATGTCAGAGTTATATCTGCGACGAACAAAAATATAGAAGAAGAGGTTTCAAAGGGGAATTTCAGATCTGACCTATATTTTAGGCTTTCTGTTTTCAGAATCCATATCCCTCCCTTGCGAGAAAGAAAAGAAGACATAATACCTCTTGCTGAGTTTTTTATTGAGAAGCTGAACAAAAAATATGGTTTAGGGAAAAAATTTCTGACAAAAAGAGCTATTCAGGAGCTTCTTGAATGGAACTACCCAGGAAATGTCAGGGAACTTGAAAATATCTTGGAAAGAGCTTACCTTATGTCAAAATCAAAAAACATAAGTGAAGATGTTATAGTTGAACATAAGAGAATTTCAAAACCATTCATTTCTTCAAGTTTAAACTCTTCAAATTTGAACTCTGTTTTTTTTAAATTTGATGGAGAACAAAAGGTAAAAAGTAAGTCTGAAATAGAGAAGGAAAGCATTTATGAAGCACTTTTGAAGTTCCGCTCCATTTCCGAAGCCGCAAAGAACCTTAACATGAGCAGGGTAACACTGTGGAGAAAAATGAAAAAGTATGGCATAAACTGGAGGTAAAACAGTGAAGATTTTTCCACCGGTTATAATTTTTCTTCTTGCAATGTGTGGTGTAGGAAGTTATCTTGCTTTATTTATTGCTCCACCTGATAAACTTCAAAGTGATGCTCAAAGAATAATGTATATTCATGTTCCAAGCGCGTGGGTTGGGCTTTCTTTTATAATAATAAGTGGATTTTTTTCCCTTGTTTATGTTCTCAAAAGGAGGAATTGGGCTGATTTCATCGCATGGTCATTTGCAAAAGTAGGAGCTGTTTTTACAGCTCTCGCTCTTCTCACAGGTTCTATATGGGGGAGACCAATCTGGGGTGTATGGTGGGTCTGGGAAGCTCGCCTTACTACAACTTTGATTTTGTTCTTAATTTATGTAGCGTATCTTATGCTTGGCATTGATGAGAAAACAAGGGAGAAAACAAAAAGATTAAGAGCTGTCTTTGCTATTGTAGGTTCCGCAAATGTTCCTCTGGTTTGGTTTTCTGTAAAAATATGGAGAACTTTACATCAGCAGTATTCAATAATAGGTGACGGAAAATCTTCTATTCATCCAGAGATGCTTAAAGTTTTACTTTTCAATATTTTTGTTGTTTTTCTTTTCGCAGTCTTTGTTGCATTTTTTGATGGTGTGAAAAGCTATTCTAAAAACCTCTCCCAAGGTCATCAACCAAAGATATTACCTTAGAGAAATTTAGGATAAAATCAAAGCTTTCATTTGCTGCTGAAATGTAATCTTTTAGGATTTGGGCGGCTCGTTTGTAATCTCCCCTTGCGAATAGTATTTCTCCAAGCCTTTTTGAAGCTGGCCACATAAACATATCATTTTCTATGCAGGTTGAGAGTAAATCCATCTCATTTTCTGAAAAATCTCTGTAAAACTGTGATGTAAGAAAAAGTTTCACGCTTTCATCCCTTGCCTTTGATGTTCCGGGCAAAGCTAATTTCAGCACTTCTGCTACTTTTTTTATTCTTTTATCCTCTAAGAGCTCCTTTTCATCTGTAAACTCCGGTCCCTTTTTCGCTACAAACCTTAATATATAAGATATACCCTCATGGATTTTTCCTTGCGATATACTCTGTGTACCGAGGTTTAACCATTTATCCGCCTCTTCTGGTGAAAAAATAATTTCTTCCAAATTTACCCTCCCTCCTGTTGCAGAAAGTATTTTGGATATTTTTGAGATTACATCTTGACTGAAATTGTACTTTATTGGATTGAATTTTGATTCCGGTCTTGCACTTCCTGCAATATATAATCTCATTATCCGAGAAATATATGTTTTCATTTCATAGATTAACTCTGGCAAAAATGCAAAAGAAAAACTTTCAATAAGTGAGTATTTTTCTCCTCTCAACAAATTATTTCCTTCCTTTGATAATATGTTCATATAAAATATTATTCTTTTTCCGTCTTTTGATTTTTTGAAAGATGATATTGCAACGAAATCTGAATCCGGGAAATTTTTTGTATCTTCAATTAGCTCAACTTTGAATTTTCCTTCCTTTTTTACCTCGAGTAAAAATGCCCTCCCAAATGTTCTTGAAACCCATTCTATATCTTTATCTCCGCTTATGTTCCGGGGTAATAGTATGGAGACGGTCTGAGAACTTGCTTCTCCATAAAATATAAAAATGAAAATTAGAAAAATTAAAATGAATCTAACAATCATCATATCAACTAAATAAAAATTTAAAAATTTTTCTTTTGCTACTATGGATATTGGAAATTTTGATCTAACTTATAATTTTGTTCAGAGACACTACTTGGTTTTTGTATTTGTTTTTGCTTTGATTTTTGATTTGTTTTTTGGGGAACCTCATAGATTTTTTCATCCAGTTGTAATCACAGGGAAAGCGGTGGAGAAATTAGATTCTCTTATAAAAAGAGGGAATAGGTTTTTTGAATTTTTTGGCGGATTTTTAGTTTTAGTTTTGGGAATTTGCGTTTACCTTTTACCTTATCTTCTTATAAAGAAAGCACTCAATTTTTTTCATAATTCAAATCAGATTTTCTTTTTTGTTCTGGTTTTTGCTTTTGACATTTTTTTTCTCAAATCAACTTTTGCTATCAAATCTTTAAAAGATCATGCTTTTGATGTTTTTTCTGCTCTTTCATCAAATGATTTAGTTTTAGCGCGGAAAAATGTAGGGAAAATGGTAAGTAGAGATGTGAGCAATTTAGAAAAACCTCATATAATTTCCGCTTCTGTTGAGAGCGTTGCCGAAAATCTTGTAGATAGCATAATAGCTCCTCTTTTTTTCTTCTCCGTAGGTGGGATAGAGCTTGCGATAGTTTATAGAGTTGTAAACACTCTTGACGCCATGGTCGGCTATAAAAACGAAAAATATAGATTTGTAGGATTTATATCAGCAAAGTTTGATGATATACTTTCTTTCATACCTGCAAGAATATCTTTTGCTTTTATTTTAGCGGCAGCTTTTATTTTGCGAAAAAATATAAAAGATATTATAAAAACATTTTTGAGGTTTAGAAGAGCAACACAAAGTCCGAATTCTTACATACCAATTACAGCATTCAGCGGAGCTTTGAAAATTAAGCTTGAAAAGATAAATTATTATTCAATTGGTGATTTTGAATTGCCCAAAAGCGAAAATAAGATAAAAGAAGCAATCCAACTTATGCTAACCTCTGCTTTATTATTTTCAATTTTCTTTGTTATACCATCTAAACTGTTATTATTCCATTAATGTTTTTCTGTTAAATTTTTTCAAAGCTCCGAGCAAAACAAGAGAAGATATTAGAACTATTCCTCCAAATATTAAAAGCGAACTTACTTTTGGGATTTTGAGGTAATTTGGAAGATAAAAAATGCTTGAAATAAAGATAATAACTAATGCAGGGAATGAAACTAAAAAACCCATGAGAACTTCTCTGAAAATTTTTTTGTTATCAGATTTTGCTATGAGAAAAATCATAGATATAAAAGATGATATTGATGAAGCAAGTGCTATTCCCTTGTGTTTTAGATGTTCAACTAAAATCAGGCAGAAAACAGCATTTACAAGAAAAGCTATTATACCTGATATAACTGGAATTTTGAGCTGTCCTGACGCTTGAAAATCTGTTATAAATATTCTTGAAATTGCAACCGCTATAAGTCCCACCGAATACATAACGAGAGCTTCCGCTGTTCCGATAACATCTTCAAAAACAAATTTTCCGTATCCAAAAACAAAGTATATTATAGGTTTTGAAAATAAAATCAATCCAGCTGTTGCTGGTATGACGATGGCTGTTGAGAAAAAAATCGCTCTTGAAAAACTTTCTTTTCTTGATTTCCCCCCTTCCGCCATAAAAGGCAAAGATACATAAGAAATTGAGTATACAAAAACTCCGAGAGGGAATTCAAAAAATCTCATAGCGTATGTGAGAAATGATATTGTTTTTTCCCCACCAAAAGACGCTATTGCTCGTGATACAAGGAAATTTATTTGATACACCGCTCCTCCTGCAATTACCGGTAGAAGAGCATCCCATATTCTTTTTGAGTATTCATTGGAATTAAAAGATATTTTTGGCTTTATAATTTTCAAAATAGGGAAAATTTGTATTATTATTTGGATTACCACACCTACCATTACTCCTACAACAAAACCCAAGTCTTCTCTTTTTATCTTTGAGAAAATCAGCATGAATATGATGACTGCCAAGTTGAATATGCTCATCGTTGCCGCTGGAACTCCGAAAATGTGAAATGCGTTCAAGAACGCAGAAAGCACTGTTGCACAAGATATAAACAGAAGATAGAAAGATAAAGACGCAGTAAAAAATGACGCCAACCTTTTTCCTTCGGGAGAAAATCCTGGCGAAAGTATATGTGGTATAACGGGTGAGAGTATAAAAATCAGTAAAGATAAGATTCCAGTTATTATGATAATTTGCCCCATAACAGATGCGAAGGCTTTTTCTTCTTCTTTTTTTTCTTTTGCTTTTGTGAATGCCGGAACAAATGCAGGTGCTACGAGTCCCTCAGCGAAAAATCTCCTGAAAGTGTTCGGGATTGACCATCCAACAAATAATGCATCAGTTATGTAGCTTGCCCCCAAAAAGAAAGCCGTTGCCATTTCCCTCAAAAGTCCGGTTACTCTGCTCAAAAGAATGAAGAAAGAAACTATACCAAAACCCTTCAAAAATTTTTTTGATTTATCCACATCCATATTATTTTCGCTTTCCCTTATTTTTTTGTTCTTTATTCATTTTTTATTCAAATTTTTTATTCAAATAGAGCCTTTATGAATGCTTTTGTTTTTGTTATACTTTCATCCCACTCCTGATACGGATCAGAGTCATATGTTATTCCACAACCTGTCCAATAGAAGAGTTTATTTTTCAATGCAAGAAAAATTCTTATTGCAACTGACATAACAAAATCTCCGTTTTCTTTAAAGTAGCAAATTGCACCACAGTACGGTCCTCTTCTTTTTTCTTCAAGTCTTTCTATTATCTCCATCGCAGATTTTTTAGGAGCTCCTGTTACAGATGCAGGAGGGAAAGTTGCAAGGAGTATTTCATCTAAATTTTCCGTTTTGAGTTCTCCCTCAACTTCTGAAACAAGATGAATTAGCGTTGTATATTTTTCTACATCAAACAATCTTTTTACTTTCACAGTTCCGGGGAGACATATTCTTCCGAGATCGTTTCTAACCATATCAACTATCATCAAGTTTTCTGCTCTTTCTTTTTCGCTGTTTTTTAGTTCTTGAATTATTTTTTGTTGTTCCATTTTGTCGTTATCTTTTGTTTCATCATTGTAACCATTTGATTTATTTATTAATTTTTTATATTCTAATCTTCTTGTACCTTTTATTGGGCATTCCCTTATTTTTTTTCCTTTTTTCTCCAAAAAAAGTTCCATAGAACCACTTGCGAGCACAAAACCTAAATTTGAAAAGTCAAAAAACGCTGGATAAGGAACAGGTTGCACTTTATAGTATCTTAAAAATATTGCTAATGCTTCATCACTTTTTATATCTTCTTTGCTTTCAAACTCAATTCTTCGCGATAAATTTACTTGATATACATTTCCTTTGAAGATCTCATCCTTTATTTTAAGGACTTGTGATATGAATTTTTCCTTTTCATATTCGTGATCTATTGTGATTTTCAAGATTGAAGTCTTTTGAGGCAAAAGAGAGAAATTGAATTCTTTCTTGCCTTTTACAATTGATATTACTGCATCAGGTATTTTCAGGTCATCCTCGCATATATTAATTTTCTCAACGAACCTTGAAAGGTTATAAGATATATATCCTACCTTTTCTCCTTCAAATTCTTTTACAAATTCAGATATTATTGAGAAGGGATTTCCTTTTCTAAAAAACTTTTTTTGTGAGTTTTCAAGAATGAAAGATTTTTCACCTTCAACAACTAATGTTTGTTCGACTTTGCTCCACAAGTTTTTACCAAAAATCATCATTATTTTTTAATTTTTTCTTTATTATTTTTTGCTATTTCTTTTTTTCATCAACTTTTACTTTATATCAACTTTTATTTTATCTGAAGCACATTTTTTGTATTTGAGAAATTACTTTGTGTATTATTTTTCTTTCTATTGTAAGTTTTGATTTTGATACTGAAAGAGTGTAATCACGAGGATTTGACGATAAAAATATCTCGTGGGCAGAAAACTTACCAGAAAAATCCTTTTCATCCTCACATATTACCCTATATTCCACATCTACCTTTATCTTGTAGGTTTTTGGGTTGCCATGTTGATCAAAAAACTGAGGTGATTCTTCATATCTTGTAATCACTACTTCTGCTTTTGCCTTGTTTGATTGAGATTTTTCTTTGTTTTTATCCCGATCTTCCTCTCCTACAACAAATTTTTTTTCTATTGCCCATGTTGAGTAGCTTTTTATGAATATTTCCGCATTTATCTCTTGCTTTTTCAAGCAGAAAGTAATTTGAAAAGCAGAAAGGGGAAAAAGAGAGAAGATAAATAAGAAACATCGCTGAGTAATTTTATTCTTCATGTGGAGAAGATTTCAATATTTTTTGCAGTACTTCAACTATATGCTTTGCCTCCATACTTTCTGGATTTATTTCTGATGCTCTTTTTGCAAACTCCAGAGCAAGTGGTATATGCCCAGTTTGAGCCAAAATTACAGATAATCTCAAATATGCCGCAAATTCGTTTGGATTAGCTTTTATAATGTCCATATATGTTTTTACTGCATCCCGAATTTCACCTTCATACTCATAAATAGATGCAAGTTTATAAAGATAACTTATATTTTTTGTTTCCTCGTAATTTTTGGTGAGTTTTTGAATTACTCCTCGCCTTTCATCTCTCAATACTACAAATAAAGATATTCCAAGGAAAAAGGGAAAGAAGATGAACTTTAATTTAAAACTTTTCAGCTCATGGTAAAAAATGTAAGCTAAAAGCAAAGAGAAGAAAATAAGAGCCACCCCTTCAAAACTCAGGAGGTTTTTCAGGTTAAAAAAATAGTGCATATCAGAGAATCTATTGATAAAAAAAATTTTTTTAAATTTTAATGAAACTTTTGCTTTTCCATGCAACTAAACTATCAAATTTCTTTGCTTTAAATACTCTCTGAGAGCGGTTTTCACATCAAGCATATCATTTTTTCCAAGTTTTTCAAGAACAGAATTTTTAAGAACTGAATATTTCGGTCTTTGGGCGGGCGTTTTAAATTCTGATTCGGGGACAGGCTCTATCAAATTCAAATCAAGTTTTAAAAGTTTTGCAACCTCACATGCAAAATCAAACCATGAGATTTCTCCTATCTGCATTATATGTATTACCCCACAAAAATCATCAAGAGCTACCTCTATCATTTTTCTTGCAAGGTCAAATGTCCAAGTTGGAGCAGAGAATCTATCATAAACAACTCTCATTTTCTTTCCAGAAGAGAGATTTTCTATCACTTTCTCCGGAAAATTTCTAAATTGCCTCCCTGAAATTGCAGAACCATTTACTCCATATAACCCGCCGGACCTAACTATTATGAACTTCTTTGAATATTTTTTTATGAGTATCTCTCCAAAAAGCTTAGATAAAGCATAAACAGAAAGAGGATTCGGTTCATCTTCTTCTTCATAGGGAGACATTTTTTTTCCATCAAAAACATAGTCTGTTGATATATTTATAAAAACTGCACCAACTTCATTACATGCCAAAGCCATATTTAGGGGAGAGAAAGAATTTACTGCAAAGACATCTTGGATATTTTCTGTTTTTTCTGCACCATCAACATCATTCCAACCAGTAGCATTAAAAACAAAGTTCGGTTTGAAAGAAAAAATAGCATCTCTTACTTTGCTTGAATCTCTGATGTCTAATTGATATCTGGTGAGAGCAAGGATTTCAAATTCAAATTTAGAGGGCTTGAAACCGAAGTTTCCACTCAAAATTCTCAAAAGATCTCCGCCGAGTTGCCCAGACGCTCCAAATATAATAACCTTCACCAAAATACAATATAATCAAAGATCTTCCAAATAAAATAATCCATAAAAAATAAAATAATTCAGAAATATCTTAACCATCTTACATCAAACCTGTAAAGACCTGCTTCTCTTGCATACTCCACAGCTTTATCATACTCCTCTTGTGTTATTCTCCTTGCAATTTCTGGATAATTTTTGGGTTTCATAGCAACAAGCCCCGCAGGGTGATATTGATCCATGATATTCACATAAGTGTGAATGGAAACCTCTTTTGCAAGAAACTGCATTATCTCATAGGTTCCCGCAATGTTATTTGGCATAACAAGATGTCTCACCAAAAGTCCTCTTAAAGCAAGACCGTTTTCATCAAATTTCAAATCACCAACTTGCTCCCACATTTTCTTTATTATTTTTCTCGCAACCTCCGGGTAATCTTTCACCCCAAGGTATTTCCACGAGACTTCAGGATACCATATTTTAAAATCTGGCATGTATATATCTACTATTCCGTCCATAAGTTCTATTGACTCTTCAGAATCATAAGCACTTGTGTTATAAACTATTGGAAGTCGTAATCCCATCTCTATTGCATAATAGAGAGCTTCAAGTATTTGGGGGACAACATGTTCCGGTGTAACAAGATTTATGTTGTGACATCCCATGTCCTGCAATCTTATCATTATTTTGGCAAGGTCTTGTGGAGATACTTCAACACTATCTTCTCCTCTCCAAGATATATCAAAATTCTGGCAAAAAACGCATCGCAAGTTGCAGAAAGAAAAGAAAATAGTTCCTGAACCGTTCCATCCGCGTAAGCAATCTTCCTCACCAAAATGAGGAAAAGCGCTTGACACTATTGCATAACGCCCTACCCTACATACTCCCTTTTTTATGTTTCTATCAATATCGCAATTTCTCGGACAAACCCTACATTTTTTGAGAGATTCTATCGCCCTTTCTACTTTCTCTTTGATTTTCCAAGCTCCGTCCTCTCTCAGCTTTATATATGCTGGTACGAAATCTTTTCTTTTTATTACAAATCTCTCATCTCTCATGTACCAAGGTGGCTCTCCCCAAACATAATATTTACGAGAAAGCATAGAAAGAAAAATTTATAATCTATAAGAAAAAATTTATAATCTATTGCTAAAAATTTAGTTTTTTATTAGAACAATCTCTATCTTACCCCGTTTTGTTTTGGATTTGCTCTGTTATAGCCCCACCAAACTTGTCCTG
>JAVVGL010000018.1:0-40990 GCA_032249135.1 Candidatus Calescibacterium sp.
AAAGGTAGCCCGGTAGAACGGGTAGAAGCTGTGGCAGTGGCTAAGGGGAGTAAGGTTCGCCTGGGTTTTGAACCAGAGCGAATAAACCTCTCCTGAACCCATTGTTTTTTAACAATGGGCTGTTAATGAATGATTACATTTTATTTTTTCTTATTCTTTCAGATTTCTAAACATTCATTCATAAAACCTCGCAAAATTTTAAAATAAAAACAAATGACAGAAAAAGATATAGCAAAAATTAGGAAATTTTCAAGATTTACCTTTCCTTTTGATTTTCCACGAAAAGATGATGAAATAGACACAACAGAGAAGCAACTGCAAATCATAATAAATATTCTCAAAAGAGGGGGAGAAAATTTAAGGAAATTTATTATCTCATCTCTTTACGCCCTTGATATAATTTCATTCTTTTCAGAAGGGGGGGACTTTCTATCTCTTGATGAAACGAGAACAAAAAGACTTCTTATAAAGCTGACAACATCATCAAGAAAAACACCACAAAACATTTTCAGAGTTCTGAGGTTTATCTCAACAATTTCTTTTTGGGACTCCTTCGGGAACGAAAAAATAGGTTTCAAAATACCTCAAAGAAGAGACGATATACCAAAGATTTCTTGGGAAATTCCAGAAGAAGAACCAAAAATCAAAATAGAAGGATACAGGGGAGTAAAATGGGATATTGAAAGAATAAAATTTGGGAAATTCGTAAGGAGAGATATAAGAATAGTCTCTGATGTGATAGTGGTAGGTTCAGGAATATCAGCAGGTATAATATCAGAAAGACTGACAAGAGAAGATATATCAGTTTCAATATTGGAGAAAGGGTATTTTATAGATGCAGAAATTCCTTCAGTTTTTCTTTCACAAAGCTCAGAGCTTCTGGGCATGTTCCCTGTGTCTTCAATAGCAAACATAAATGCATTTTTTGGTAAAGGAATTGGAGGGCTCGGGAATTTATCTTTTTCTATATTTGAAAAAATGCCAGATGATGCAAAGGAGATTTGGAGAAAATTTCATGGAGTATCAACAAAAGAAATATTTCTTGACTTTGCAACAAAGGAAGCAGAAGAAGTCATAAATTCAAAAGGAAACGGTAACACGACCTCAAAAAGTGAAACCATAGAAAAAATATCAGAGTTTTTCAGAACAGAACCCAAAAGTTTCAACAAGATAAAAGGTGAGAAAGTTAATTTATTAACAGGAGAAGAAGTTTTCTCACCTGAAAAGTTAATAAAGTACGCAGTTCATTTCGGAGCAAACTTATATCTTGGATTTGAAGTAGAAAAAATTTCTCGTGGTAAAAAATGGTTTGTTGAGGGCAAAATAAAAGACGAGTTCGGGAACACAAAGGCAAATTTTATCGCAGAAGCAAAAGCAGTTTTTTTATGCGGGGGACCATACGGTAATACAAAAATACTCTGGAATTCAGGTTTTAAAGAGAAAACTTTGGGGAGAAAAGTAAAAATTCATCCAGCAGGTTTAATAACAGCAATATTCAAATCTCCGCAAGAACAAAAAGATTCCTCAAACTACATTGAACTATCAAAAGAAGGAATATTTATAAAAGAAATAAAGTTAACTCCAGGGGTTTGGTCATCCATTTTCCCCAGTATGTTTGGACCAGATCTTGTAAAAACATCAAAAAAATATCCATTTTCAAGAACTTTTATTTTCTGGTTCAGAGAAGCAGGAGAATCTTACTTTGTAAAAACTCCGTTCGGTGTTATGTTGAGAACAAATTTGAAAGGAGAAGATATAGCAAAGTTTTTGTTCGCAATAAGAGAAATTTCTTTAGCTCTGCTCTCTTGCGGAGCAAGAGAAATTTATCACCCTATAAGGTCAGTTCCACCATTTACCTCCCCAGACGATATAAATAATTCAAACATAGAAAAAGTAAAACCAAATCAACTTGAAATTTTAAGTATATTCCAAACAGGAGGATGTCCGATTGGATTTTCATCTGATACTGGTCTGTGCGATTCAACAGGAAGAGTTTTTGGTGAAAAATCTCTTTTTATATCAGATTCAAGTTCCCTACCAGACTCAGTTTTAGTACCTCCGATGCTCACATCAGCATCAGTTGCTATGCTTTCTGCAAATTCATTTATTGAAAGAAAAAATTTCATTTTAAAGTAAGTGTAAAGTTCACAAAAGTAATCAAAAAAATACTACTCAATAATAAGTAAAAATAATAAGTCTAAAAGATATGGATGATAAAGAAATAGAGTTTGCTTTAAGTTGTGCAAAGGAAGCAGCAAAAATAGGGGCGAAAATCATAAAAAAATATTTCCTTGAAAAACCAAAAAATGAAATAGAGATGAAAGGAATAAGCGATTGGGTAACGGAAGCAGATAAAAAGTCGGAAGAGGAGATCAAAAAGTTTTTACTATCGGAATTTCCAGCAAATTTTTTGGGAGAAGAATTCGGCTCTGTCAGATCAACTAAAAAGAACATCAGCTGGATAGTCGATCCACTTGATGGAACAAAAAATTTCACAAAAGGAATAGATATTTTTTGTGTTTCCATCGCATTAAAAGAGGAAAATAGTATCAAGGTTGGAGTTGTTTTAGATGTTATGCGTGATGAGATGTTCTATGCTTGTGAAGGTTTTGGAGCATTTTTGAATGAAAAGAAAATATCTGTCTCAGAAAACTCTGATTTTTCGTCTGCACTAATAGGAACTGGAATGCCTTTCAGAATAAAAGAATTTGTAAATCATTATCTTGAAAGCTACAAAGAAATTTTTTTGAAAGGAGCAGGTATAAGGAATATTGGGTCCGCTGCTCTTGAGATATGTTATGTAGCTTGCGGAAGACTTGACGCATTCTGGGAGTTGGGGCTTTCTCCATGGGATATGGCAGCAGGAGCTCTTATCGTAAGTGAAGCTGGTGGAGTTGTTTCAGATTTTTGGGGAAAACAAAATTGGCTTGAAACAGGCTGCATAATAGCATCAAACAAAAAACTCTACGAACCTTTACTCTCAATAATATCAAAACATTTTGAGAAAATATAAAAATTGCAAAATTGCATCTGATTTGAATTGACAAAATCTGTACTGATTACTCTATGATCCTTCAAGTTCCTTTAAAATTTTGTCAATTTCCTTTTGCAAAATTTCTGGATTTTCAATATTTTCAACTATTATTTTCACATAACTTTCTTTAAACACAACAAAACCATTTTCTAAAACATCAAAGTATTTTTCAAATGCTTGTAATAGCTTCCTGTATTTTTCTCTATTTTTTGTTCGTGAACTCTGAATTTTTTTCTGAAATTCTTCTACATTAAACACTGCATAAGGCACCTGAATTATTTTCATCTTTCTTTTACCTGGGCGAGCTTCTTTTCTGTGGGTTATTTTTGCAATCTGAAAGTAAATTTCGCCAACTTTTGCATCTATGCCTTTCATATCCAATTCCGCATTACATTCTATCTTAAAATTCTTACCTTCCTTCTCACAAACATATTCAAAGATGTAGCAGAAATCCAGCTGAGTAAGTATTGAAATCCAAGTTCTATACATTCTCGCCTTAAATCCTTTTTTAAACCAGTCATTTTCTTCAAGAGTTCTATTAAAGTAGTATTTTTTAAATCTTTCTAACGCTTTTTTACTTTCTTGATCCTCATTTATTTCTCACCAGAATTTTTCAAACCATTCTTCAAAGCCAAGAAATTCTCTCTTCTCCCAATAGTATTTATAGATTGAGTGAAGCGGAAGAATTTCCTTCGGTAAATCTTGCTCTACCCATTTTATATCTTTAAGCTCTTCTCTATACTTTACAACCGGTATCTTTCCAAGAAAATCACGGAATCTGTATAAATCACTTTCTTTCGTATTCTTCATATTTTTCTTATCTGATCAAATTCTTTTTTAGTTGGCAGAGGAATGCTTTTTATTTGTGTGATACTCAGATGATAAGTAATTTCCCTATAAACATCCTTTATATATCTTTTTACATAATCGGAGATCAAATATTCTACTATCTCTTCATCTGATAAGTCAAATTCTCTACTCATCAAATCATTTTTTCTTATAAGGTGATAAACATCTCCCATCCAAGGATAACATTTTTTATCTATTGCTGATGCTACTTTTCCATCTTTTCTAAATCCTAATCCTACAACTATATGCGGGAATCCAAAATAAGCTCTCAGTTTTTTTATATCTGATTTTTTAATCCAATAACCAGAAAGATTTTCGTATTTTATATCACCACAAGTGAGGTTCTTGCTACTCAATATTGGTAGAAACTCATCCCCAGGACACATTTTACTTTTAACAACATAGGGACTATTTTTGATTTCAGGAGTTCGCGGAGAGATTTTGACTTCATAAATATCACCCACTTTATATCTGCACAAATTTTCTAAAAAGAGAGAAAAATCAGTTTTAAAGGTTATTATTTCTCCTTTCCAATTTTCATTAAAGCTAACAGGAATAATCTTTCCCTCCTTATATTCAAGTAATTCAAATTTATGAGAAATTTTAGTAGATTTGGTGAAAATTAAAATCACTGTTGATACATCTGCAAAAGGCTTAAAAATATCCGAACCCATATATATAATTCGTGTTTTTCCGTTCTGAGACAAAAATTTCCTGAGTTTTTTGAATTCATCAAGGATCAAAAAAGTTGCAGGAATAATAAAGATCAAATAACCCCCTTCCTTCAATAGCCTAACCGACTTTTCAACAAAAGCACCATAAACATTATATTTCCCAAACCATGTACTGAACAATGCTTTATACTTTTTCTTTGTATCCGGATCAACTTTTATTGTGTAGTGATCAGATAAACTCGGAATCCCATAAGGAGGATTACCTATTACTAAATCAAATTGATAACCCGGATCAAAAAGCAAAAAATCTGATCTTACGATTTCTATTCCTTGAGATTTAGAGGAAATTGCTTGCCTGAAAATCTCTTCATTTATCTCAACCCCCAAAAGCTTTGCATTCAAATGAGGATATCTTTCCTTTATCTTTCGCAAAAACTGAGTCAAACCGCACGCAGGTTCAAGGATATAAATTGTCCTTTCAGAATTTGACAAAAGTTCTTGTGGAATTAATTCAACCATAAAGTCAACTACCCAATCTGGTGTAAAAAATATACCAAAATCTTTTCTTCGGCAAATCAAATGACCAAAATCTGGAAACAAACTATTTTTCGCATTACCAAACACTACAAAATTTCTATTTAAACTAACTTAATTTTCTTACAAAAACTACAAAATTTCAATTCAAAAATAAAATAAAAGCTTTATGCTAAAAATAAAGCAAGCTCTCATCTCAGTGTACAACAAAGAAGGAATTGTTGAATTAGCAAAAACTCTGGCTGAATTAGGAGTAGAAATTTTTGCTACCGGCGGAACAGCAGATGAAATCAGAAAAGCTGGTATAAAGGTAAGATGGACATCTGAACTTACAGGATTTCCTGAAATACTCGGTGGTAAAGTCAAGACTTTGCATCCAGACCTATTCGCAAAAATATTGGCAACAGAAGAAGAGGCAGAAAAGCTCGGAATTGAAAGATTCCAACTCCTCGTAGTGAATTTATATCCACCAGACAAAGAACCAGATATAGGAGGAGTATCTTTGATAAGAGCTGGAATAAAAGCTCAAGACAGAACACTGGTTTTAGTCTCACCAGAAGATTACAACCTTCTGAGGCTCATACTTAAAAATACAGGAGGAGTTCCAGATGATATTTTACGAGAACTTAACAAAAAAGCTGCTTTTTATGTTGTAAAATATCAGCTTGAAAATTACAAAGAATATTTCGGTTACGATGTTTTACCCTATGTTTTTGAAAAATCGGGAGAGCTAAAATATGGAACAAATCCTCAAAGGAAAGCATATGTTCTAATAAATTATGGATATCCACCTGATTTTGAAGCTCTAAAAAACAATTTATCTTTGAACAATCTCTATGATGCTGATTCTGCCATAAGATGTGCCCTATCTTGTGGAAGAGTTTTTCCTGATAAAGTTTGTGCTTGCATAGTAAAGCACGGCTCACCTTGCGGCGTTGCTCTTTCAGATGAACCAAAAGAAGCAATATCAAAAGCATGGGAAAGCGATCCAAAATCTGCATATGGGGGGATTTTAGCAATATCGTCTTTTTTTCCAGAATACGCAGTTGATGCTCTAAAAGATAAGTTTTTGGAGGTCATAGTAGCTCCATCTTTTGATGATTTGGCTCTACAAAAGCTATACAAAAAAAGAGCAAGAATAATAAGATCGGGGGAAAACTTCACAAAAAAAATAATAGAAATAAAAAGCTCAATGGGAGCCTTCACATACGAAGAATACTCAGATAATGAAGAGGATATAAAAGAAGAAGATATGAAACCTAGTTGGGATTTTGATTTTTCAGAAAATGAAATAAAAGAACTTTTATTTGCATATCAGGTTGCAAGATTTGTAAAGTCTAACGCAATAGTGATTTCAACGAATTTTCAAACTATTGGAATAGCAGGGGGATTCACATCACGAGTTGATGCCACGGAATTTGCCATAAAAAAAGCGAAAGAATTTATCTCAGGAAAGAATAACACTCCGCAAAAACTTTTTGTGGCTTCCGATGGATTTTTTCCCTTCCCTGATTCAGTGGAAATTCTGAGAGAAAATTTCAAGGAGCAAGATATTTTCGTCGCTCAACCTGGCGGATCAATAAGAGATAAAGAAGTGATAAAAAAAGCGGAAAATCTGAACATAAAAATGTTTATAACAGGGAAAAGATGCTTCAGACACTAACTCAGATTCATTTTTTCTCTCACTAACTCAAATTTCTTCTTTTTTCACTAAATCAGATTTTTTTCTATTATATTTATCCTCTTTGCTCTATTGGTATATAGTTTTGCTCTTCTGGTCCAACATAAATTACTCTTGGTCTAAAAATTCTATTGTCTTTGAGCTGTTCAAGTATATGAGCAACCCACCCTACTATTCTACCTGTTGCAAACACAGGAGTAAACATGCGGGTTTCTATTCCAAGATAACTCATAACTATACCGGAATAAAAATCAACATTAGGATATATGCCTTTTGAACCGAGGTTTTCTATCATGAACTTTTCTATTCTTTTTCCTATTTCAAGCCAGTTTTTCACATCGCTATTTTTTTCAGCCAATTTTTCAGCTATTGATTTCAAAACTGCTGCTCGCGGATCGTAGTTTTTATAAACCCTGTGTCCAAATCCCGGAATTTTTTCCTTCCTTTTTAGCTTTCTTGCAACAAATTCCTCCGCTCTATCAGGAGTTCCTATTTCAAAAAGCATTTTCATAACATCTTCATTTGCTCCGCCATGCAAAGGACCTTTCAAACTCCCAATTGCCGCAACAACAGCAGAATAAATATCTGTAAGTGAAGATATGACAGTACGGCACGAGAAAGTAGAAGCGTTCATTTCATGTTCTGCGTGCAGAATAAGTATTATATCAAAAATTTTCTCATCTTCATCAGAAGGAATTTCACCTTTCAACATGTATAACCAACTCGCAGCCATAGAAAGATTATCACGAGGCCTTATTGGCTCCAAACCTTTTATGGCGCGACCTATAGCAGCTGTTATAGTGTGTAACTTTGCTATAAGCCTTAATGCTTTTCTGTAATTTAGATCTTCTGAATGAATATCAGCTTCCTCGTCAAAAATAGAAAGATAATCAACAGCAAGTCTGAGCAAACTCATAGGAGAAACTCCATACCTTGCAGAGCTCACAATAAGTGAATAAACTTCATCCGGTATTTCCCTATAAATATAGAGGTTATTTTTGAACTCGTAAAGTTCTTTTTCTGTCGGAAGTCTTTCATGAAGCAAAAGAAAGCAAGTCTCTTCATAAGTTGAGTTTTGAGCAAGTTGTTCTATTGGAATTCCAACATAAGCAAGATAACCTCTCTCCCCATCTATGAAGGATTTTTTAGACTCTCCTATTATAACTCCCTCAAGACCTTTTGAATATGAAGGTTTCCCATTTTTCCCTGCTTTTTCCGATACATAAGACATATTCTCTTTCCTCCTTTCTCTGTTATAAAAATTTAGACTGAAAAAAAACTTTTGGCTTTTAGCGATTTTTTACTTGAATTTGCTTTCAAATTCATCAAGACCACAACCGAAAAGTTCAGCAACATTTATTTCTTCTTTCAAAATTTTTGCATACTCCAAGTAATATGAAAGGGCTCTCATCACATAAAATCTTGTTTGCCTGTAAGGGATGTTTTCTAAAAAAATTTCCGGATTTGAGCAATATAAATTTTTGTTATCTTGAATCCACCTCCTCACAGGACTTGGACCAGCGTTATAAGCAGCTATTGCTAAAATCCATGAACCAAACATTCTTTTCAGCTTTGAAAGATAGTAAGCTCCCGCAAGTATATTCGCAGATGGTTCAAATAAAAAATCCTTCACAAAAGGTAATCCCCAATCAGAAAAAATTTCCTTCGCAGTAGACGGTATTATTTGCATAACACCCATCGCATTAGCGGAAGAAACGGCAGAAACATCAAAATGCGACTCTATTAATGCTATGGAAAGCAAAAGAGATATCGGAATCCCAAATTCTCGGGATGCCCTCAAAAAATCTTCATAAAAAGCAATAGGAGGGGGTTTATAAACAGCAAATGTAGATCTGAAATCGTGAGGCGGAGCAAAATACTTGAAAAAGCCAAAAGATATAAGCCATCTCTTCTCCTCTTCCGTTAAATTCCACGAATTTAAAATCGTCCTAACAACCTGCTTAGCCCTTGAATCTGCAAGATATAGCTTCAAAAAATATAAATCTTCAATACGCTCAGACGGAGGTGTCAGAACAAAAGAAAAAGAGAATCTATCATTACTAACCATATCAGGTCCGGATATATCTGATGGTTTTAGGCGGGAAGAACCTTCTTTATATTTTTCTATAAGGAAAATAAAGCCATCAGGTTGAAAAGAAACTTTTAGCCCAAATATCTTATTCAGAATATATTTTGCTCTTTCACTTATATCTTTATGAGGGCTCCGAGAAGCTTGATAAAATAAATTATACGCTTCCGATGTCAATCCAGTAAGATATTTTTCAATTCCAATCTTTATAGCTAAATCACCTGCAAGTCGCTCCCCAGAAAATCTTCTTATATATTCCACCGCATAACGTTCAAAATTAATCAAATCAGGATTTTTTTTCCTTGCATAAGAAAAAATCAAAATGATATATAGCCTTTCAAGGTCTTTTGAGTCTGTAATTTTTTCTGTGAGCTTTTCAGCAAAATTCAATGCTCTATCATAGTCTTGAAGAGCAAAATATATTCTTGATTTTGTAAAATCATCCTGTGTCCATTTTAACGCAAGATCATAAAACCCTTTTTCAAACAGAAATTGAGCAATGTCCTCCCGATCAGAATATGAAAGGAATTGAGTAGCTGGACCCCCAAATATTCTCAGAGAAAAATCTTCAATTCTATTCAACCTATCTGAGTAGTCTATATAATCAACGGGATCTAAAATATTCTTCACATAATTGACGAGATTTCTCTTTATTTTCTCTCTTATCTCTCCAGCTTCCCTTAATCTTCCACGATCCTCCAAGTATACAATTCTATCCAAATAACAAAAAATTATGACCTCAAAAATCTCTGGAATAGCTCTGCTCGGAGATTCATTTTTCTCTACATGTTCACAGATTGATCTATCTCCTTCTTGAAACGATATGACATCAAGGTTCTGCAAAACATACTTGTAGAAAGGAAATGATGTATCACGAGTGAGAGTAAGAAAATATTTTTTTGCTCCATCATAAATCCCCAAAAGCATTTGATTCCTACCTATGTAATATCTTGCAAAATCATGAAAAATGGTCTCTAACCCGCTTTTTAGGAGAAAAAAAGATGTATCAAGAAAAGTTTTATCGCTGAGAAGTTTTAAACCATATGCAAACTCAGAGATATTTATCTCCTTATCTTTAACTTTTCTTTCTATCAACTTTGCATACAAAGATGAGAAAGGAAATATCGGGGGAAAAAGAATTAAGCTCATTAGAAAGAAGATGAAGGGAAAAGAAATAATTTTCCTTATCGTTGGTTTTCTTCCATAAATCATACGAAAGAAAAATATCTAAAAAAATTTTATTCATTCACACGTAGCAATTCAATCATAGCTGCAATAAGCATAAATAGTTCTTCAAACAGTTATTATTATTTATTTATCTTAGTTTTTTACCTTTAATTATTATGGCAAGAGAGATTGCATTTTTTGGACTTGGCAATTTGGGAAGAGCAATAGTAAAAAGAATGAAAGAGGTCATATCTGATGCGGATTTTTATGTATGGACACAAGATGTCTCACGAGCGGAACTTTTTGCCTCTGAAATAGGAGCAATAAGAATAATAAAACCCGAAAGAATACCAAAAAGTATAAGATATATATTTTTGTGCCTTTTTGATAGTTTAGCAGTCCAGAACATATTAGAAAAAATACCAAAAGATGGGAAAGTAATAGTGGATTTTACAACAAATCATCCAAAGAAAGTTTTAGAGTTTTCAGAAATTATAGTGAAAAACGGCGGAGAATACATAGAAAGTCCAGTTTTAGGCAGTGTAATCCCCGCATCACAAGGGAAGCTTACCCTACTTGTATGTGGGAAAGAAAAAGTTTTTGACGAGGTAAAACCTTTTTTAGATGCAATTTCATCAAAAATATTTTATTTTGGAGAGAACTTTTCGCAAGCATCTTACCTCAAACTTGTGAATAATCTTGTTCTTGGAGAATTCATGATGGCAATATCGGAGGCAGTAGCAATAGGGGAAATATTGGGATTCTCTCCAGAAATAGTTTTAGAAGTTCTATCTTATGGAGCCGGGAAATCAGCAATTTTAGAAAACAAAAAAGAAAAATTAATTAAAAGAGACTTTTCCCCTCACTTTTCCATATCACTAATAAGAAAAGATCTTTTATACCTCAAAGAGGTAATAGAAGAAAAAATAGGGAATGTGGAAATAGAGGAATTACCTTTTGTTTTCAGTCTGAAAAAATATGATGAAGCTTACAGATCCGGATTTTCCCAACTTGATTTTTCATCTATCTTTAATTTCATAAAAACAAAATTTCTAAACTCGAAAGAAAAAAAATATCAAAAATAATAAAGAGGAGAAACAAAGAAAAAATATATAAAAAATAATAGAAGATAAAAGATAATACGGTAAAAAAATGTTTGAACAAAAGCAAATGACTGACCTTAACCAAAAGTTCCATTTTCAAAAAGTTCTCATTTTCTCAAAACCTAACATGGATCCAGAAAAAGTAGAGAATGTGATAGATATTTTGACAAAAAAAGGAAAAGAAGTTTTCCTGTCAGATGAAATAAAAAATATCTCTCCAAAATTTAGATATTTTCAAGTCTCAGATAATCTTGGAGGAATTGATATAATTTTCGTCCTCGGAGGAGACGGAGCTATACTGCGCACTTGTGAAAAAGTAATAGAAGAAAGAAAATTATCAATTCCGATAGTCGGAATAAACATGGGAAGAATTGGATTTCTGACTTTTGGAGAAGAAACCCCCGAAGAAGTGATAGAAAATGTGATGAAGGGAGAATATAGAATTGAGGAGATAAATGTTCTCAGATGTTCAGTTGAAACAACCGAAAAAGAAAAAGAAAAAAACAAAGTAAAAGAATTTTTTGCAGTGAATGATTTTTTGGTAAAAAGTCCAGATGGAATTTTGGAGTTTGAGATTTTCTGTGAAGATGATTTTATGGGGAAAATAAGAGCAGATGGGGTTCTGATTTCATCACAAACAGGTTCAACAGCTTACAATCTTTCACTCGGCGGTCCAATAGTATATCCAGGAGCAGAAATTATTTTAATTTCTTTTCTCGCTCCTTTCTCTTTATTTTCAAGATCTGTAGTTTTCCCAAAAGATAAAACAGTAAATCTAAAAAGCTTAGGTAAAGCCATAATATATGCTGACGGTAAAAAAGTTTTTCTATTAGATGAAAAAAATGAAGTTATGAGATTCAACTATTGCGATTTCAGAATAAAAATATTAAAGGGCAAAAAAACTACTTTTTTTGATTCATTGAGAAAAAAATTCAAATGGCTAACTTGAGCGAAAATTATTCATCACCTTTCAATATATTTTTCAAGTACTTATCTCTGAAAGCTCTATCAAATAAAGTTGGATCAACTTCAGAGGCAGCTTTTAGGTATTCAAGTGCTTTTTCCTTATCACCCTTTGCCGCATATAAAGATGCAAGATTAAAAAGTTTTGCACCTTTTTCTCTGAAATCCTGAGGTTCAAAAGAATTTAAAATTTCCTCCGCTTTTTCAAATTCTCCTTTATTAATATAAACAGTAGAAAGGTTTATAAGAACTCTCATATCTTGTGGTTTTATACTTTGCGCAAGTTCAAGATATTTTTGAGCCGAATCATAATCTTTAAGCTGAGCATAACTTGCACCAATAGCAAAATAAGCCATAAACTTCACGGAATTGACATCAAAAACTCTATCAGGTATGGGTATTTTATAATATTTCCAAGAAGGAGAATTTTCTATTTCTTCAAGAGCTTTTTGACCATACTCTATCGCCTTCTGATACTCACCTTTCATAAAATAAGCATTGGCAACCAAAGCATAAGCTTCCGGAATATTTGCCGGATTTGAATCAGTAGAACGAAGCAAATACTCAATTCCTTTATCTATCTGCCCGAGCTGGACATACATATTTCCAAGTTCTCTCACACCTTTCCCAAAATAAGGAACATACTTTATCGTTTGTTCAAGTAAATCAATTGTCCTTTGAGTAAGAGCACCACCGGATTTTCCTAAATAAAGATAAGCCAAATCATAGTAGGTTCTTTCGGCAGGATTATCATGTTTTAGCGATGCAAGATAATATCTTTCTGATATGTCAAAATTCCTAAATCTTTTTTGCCACTGAGCAATTCTATAATATATTTCTGCAAGCATAAGATTCCTTGAAGCAAAAAATCCTACACTTGCCCTACAAATTTTCCTCCTGACCTGACAAGAAAATTGAGAAAAACCGGTTTCTTTTGTGCAGAAAGGAATCCCATCAACACATGGAGCACCCAAAGAGGCAACAAAAACTCCTAAACCCGGTAGCAAAGCCACAAGCTTTTTATTTATTTCAAATTCAATAGGTTTCTGACCAAAAATATAAGAGTGAATAAGCTCCAAAATTCCAAGATTTAACCAGAACATCAAAACAGATCCTGGCCACTGCAAAGAGAAATTAAAAGACGCACTTGCAAGAAGTGAAAGAATTCCCAGGAACACCCCAGTTGCTATAAAGAAAAGCTCTTCGTCCTCCTCTTTTTTAATTTCTCTTGCCTTTGAGAATATATCAAGATAAAGTTTCAGAATAATAAATATTATTGAGATGAAGATAGTGAAACCAACAATACCAAGATCAACAAATATCTGCAAATACTCATTATGAGCTTTATCAACTCTCGTGTTAGTAAATATAGTGTTCTCATCTAAAAGGCGTGGAGCATACTTCCAAGAATATATTTCAAAATTTCCTCCACCAACACCAATTATTGGATTTTCCTTTATCATTTCAAGCCCGCCACTCCATGCTAAAAGACGAGTTGAAACAGAAGAACCAGGACCAACTTGAACAAAAGATTTAAATCTTGCAATCATCTCCCCACCGAACTTCGTTTGCGTAAAAAAAATAAAAAGAAAAATTGAAGTTCCTACAACTCCCAAGGCCAAATATCTTGAAATTCTTGATAGTGGAACTTTTCTTGTTATGTGAGCAAGGTAAATTAAAAGAAAGAAAATGATGAATGTTATCAGTCCAACCCATCCTGCTCTGTTTTTTGCAGCAACCATGTAAAGAAATGTTATTAATGAAGAAGAAGCAAAAACAACTCTCATAACGATATTTTTCTCAATAAAAGCAAAAGCTAAAATTATAGGGAAAACGGTGAGTAAATATTCAACAGCAAAGTTTGAAAGACCAAAAGTAGTTATAGGATTTGGTGATCCATACTGGTCGGGAGGCATAGGAAAAACCCCAACAACTTGAAGGAAACCATATCCGGATACAATTGACGCTGATATTGCACTGAAAAATGCAATAACTTTAATTTCTTTTCTTTGAAATAAAAAAAGTTGTAATGTAATGTAAGCCAAAACGCCCGGAGCTATCATAACAGCAAGGTTTTGAGTTTTGTAAGGATTATAAGCCCAGATGGCAGATGCCGATCCCAAAATTAAAAACAGAACAACAAGTATGAAAGTCTTTGGGAAGTTAAAATATACTTTTTTTAATTTTAAGGTAATATATACTAAAACAATTCCAGATAATGCTTTTGCAAGATAAGCGACCGAGATTTTTGACCAAACATATTCTATCTCGTATTTGAAAAGTGGAGGCAAAAAAGCATAAATAATAAATGGAATAACTTTGAGTACAGAGTCAAAATCCCATCTTTCAGATGAAACTTCAGATTTTTCAGATTTAGATTTATCAGTTTCAGTTACGCTTTTTCCTACTCCTGAGACCTTTTGAGCCTTAAACTCCTTCTTCGCTTTCCTCTGATCTTTCTTCGCAACCATATTTATTAGATTAAAATTCCTGATTTTAAAAAGTGAAAATCCATATAAAAAGGCAAAATCCCATTTTAGATTCCAAATTAAAGATAAAAAACTTTAATATTTTCCTTTGACGTGTTTTAGACCAGTCTTTATAGCTTCTCCCTTCCCCTAAGTTTTTTCACGTCTTAAAATTAATATCTCATTTTCTTCGCCCCTTTTATATTTTTGAGAATATTTTGAATTGAATCAGATGATCTATCATCAACTTTTGCTCATTTCTGAAATTCTCCTTCTTTCAATTTATCCCTTGTTTTCCAAATTTTTATTTTTCTTCAACTCATTCTATATTATTTTCTTATTCTTTAAAACTTAAAATTTGCTTGAAGAGTTCAATATATTTTCTGGCGACAACCTTGCTATCAAATTCTTTCAAGATCTTTTCCCTTGCATTCTGACGGAGTTCATCATAATTTGGATTATCTAAAATCCATCTTATTCCATTTGCAAAATCATCTGGGTCATAAGGTTTTGCAAGATAGCCATTTATTTTGTGGGCAATAATGTCTTTGTTCCCTCCTACATCAAATGCTACAACAGGGGTTCCACAAGATAGGCTTTCAATTATAACATTTGATAAGTTTTCTTGAAGACTTGGGACCAAAGTTAAATCAGCTGAACTATATAAAGTTGCAAGACTAATATCATCGTTTATATATCCTACATAATGAGTTGGGAATGAAAAATCTGGAACTTGCTTTGGCTTGACACTACCAAAAATTACGAGCTCCAAATTTGTTCTACCTTTTAATTTCTGTAAAGCTTGTGTAATTTGCTTAAAACCTTTTCTCTCATCGCTCAAAGGATTGACAGCACCAAATAAAATAATCTTTTTAGATTTTGGAAGGTTCCAAATTTCTCTTGCTAAACTCTTGTCAATTGGTTTGAAAGTATTAGTATCAACGGGAGCAGGTATATTAGTATGTTTTTTATTTTTCAGTAGAGAACTTTTTTGAGAGCATTCAGTTATCCATCTACTTGTACCAACCACAAATAAATCTTTCTTTTTTTCATAAACTCTTTTTTTTCTCAACCAGCATATTTTGCTCAAATCAAATTCTATTTTGCTTTGAAGTAAAGGACAATTCCCACACGATGATATGTATTTTTCACAATTCCAAAAATAATGGCAACCACCAGTAAAGTACCAAGCATCCTGCAAGGTCAATATAACAGGAGCATTAATTTTCTGTATATCTTCTATTTTCAGAAATCCATCTGCTATCCAGTGAAGATTTACTATGTCTGGTTTTAAATTATTGATTTTTTGAGCTATGTTGTTAAGCCCTATCCAAGATACGCTGAACTGTATGCGAGAACTATCTTTATAAATTCGCAGAGGAAGCCTATCTAATACAGACCTTATGACATTGAAAGCTTTTTTTATTCTTTTTTGTGAATCGGAGATTATAGTATAATCACCGTCTTCATTTTTTCTTGTCATAACAAACATCACGCTATCTATACCTTCTGAGAGTAATGCTTTATGAAGTCTATAAGCTCCTTTTGCAGCTCCTCCTTCAATATCATATGTGCTTACTATAACTATTTTCATTTTTGGAAAGTTCATTAATAATATAATTTTTATTTTTTCATTTGGTTGCTTCACAATAAAGAGAAGAAAAGCCTTTATATGGAGTTCCGTCGGGATTAATATCAAGGAAAAAAGTGTTAAAATTCGGAATATTACTCTGATTATATGAAAGAAATTGTATGTTTGAGAAACCTACTTCTTCAAGTAAAATTTTTAATGAGTATCTATCATACATAAACTGATGTCTTTCAAAAATACTAGTTCTAACTAAAACACCATCTCTTATACTTTTTGGGATGAGATAACTAATTAGATTTAAATAAAGATATAGAAGCTTGTTTTTTATCTTATCTTTATTTAAATTTTTAAATTTTTGCTTTGCTATCTGTAATTTTTGTCTCACCACATTCAAATTACTCCTTTTAACACCTTCCTTATCACCTTCAACTTGATATTCTTTTTCGCTTCCAAGTAATTTTTCACCTATTCTGTATTGGATATAGTCAGCAAGTTCCTTATTTTTATTTTTAACAACATAATCAAAGAATTTTTTCATTTCACCACCAGGCGAAGTTCGGACAAGTTGATCAAGAAGTTCAATAACTATCCACTGATACTTTTCTCTGAAATTTTGTTCATCTTCAAGAACCTTTTCCAGAATCGTAATATATTCTCTGCATATATTTTCAAGGTCAGGAACAACAATTCTTACTATACCTCCCTTTTTCAAAACTCTGTACACTTCTTTTAATACAAAGCGAGCTTGTTGAAGGTTAAGATGCTCTAAAAAGTGGCTAGTATATACGACATCAAAATATGAATCTTCAAAAGGCAAACCTTTAAGCACGTTAACTCTTATTACATCTTTCGAAACAGGATGAATATCTATATTTATCCAATCTCTATGATATCTGCTACCACAAGCTATATTCAACATCTTCATTTCTATATAAAAAATTTAAACAATATTCTACATTTAAGCTTTCTGCATAACAACAATTAGAGATGCTCCATGTGGAAGCAATTCAGGTTTCAAATTTTTCACAAACAAAGAAGCAAGAATATATGAGAATCTACTAACAATCCTTCTTCTTATACTTACATCAATAAGTTTTGGCGGTAGGAACAGATTCTCAAAAAAAGTTTTAAGGAAAAGCAAAGAATGTGTAGGTTGTAATTTCTCATAATAAATGTCTAAAATTTTTAGATTATATTTTTTAGCTAAGAACTCAAAAACAGAAGTTTTCCATCTTGTGAGATGATGAGGAGGCATATTTAGAGCATGATTAGTTATATATTTTACAAAGGAATCATCATTCGGGACAGAGATGATGATTTTTCCGTTTCTTTTTACAGATAAAATCTTGGCTTCAAAGAATTCTTTTGGGTTAGGTACATGTTCAAGAACTTGAAAACTAACTACAACATCAAATGCTTCACTATTTTCTTTAGCAAAATTTTCAAGAGGGATATTAAATACATTTAGTCCTTTTTTCTGCGCTACTAAAACTGCCTTTTCATTAAGTTCTAATCCAATATAATTTTTGCTTCCTATAATTTCTGCAAACCATCCTTCACCACAACCAACCTCTAGAATTTTATCATTTGGATCAATAAATTTTTTAGCATAAATATACTCTTCTTTTTCTTTCATGTAATACCAATCATATTTTTGGAGCTGCTCGTAGAATTTTTTATCGCCCGAAATAAGTGGGAAATAAAAAAGAATACCACAATTCTGACATTCAAAGAGTTCAATATCGGAATCTATCAAATATGAAACATCAATTCTGAAATTTTTCCGATATAAATATATCAATTTTTCTTTTTTTACAGTATCTAAATTTTTTACACCATTTTCTCCACATAGGATACAATTTCTTACTACTTGCATACTAAAAACTTCAAAACTTTGCTAACCCAATTTTTTGCAAAATTTTTCCAATTTTTGTTCCGTATATGATAAGTCCTATAAATCCTAGTGTTTTTTTAGGTAAGAATACATTTCTCATAAAATATCTATCTGCTTCAATATCTCTTGAGATATCGGGTGGATGTTTTTTGATTTCCATATCTTTAGCCATTAACTCAACTTTGAAAGTTTTTTTCAAGATATGAGTGGAAAGTTCGCCAAAACCTATATTTTCAACCATATTGACTCTTGGTAAAATCGCAAGAGCTTTGTAGAACCATATAGTAAAACACCACTGATAATCCCATGTGTCTATTTCTTTGTTTTTCATTTTCAGAAATATTTTTTTCCAGTAGATGTAATCTAAACCTTTCCAATAATTCTTTATGAAAACATCATCGTTGAAATTTTTCATTTCAAAATCGTAGTATTTCCATCTTGTAGCCCATGTTGCCCACCCCCATATAAAAGGCAGAGCAGAAAAAAAGTAATCTCCATCATTTTTCGGTTGATACATAAAATTACATGCTGATATATGCCAAATTTTTTTTTCATCTTTATATTTTTCAAGCAAGATTTTGCAGAATGAAAAGAAACTCAAAGATGGTACAGTATCATCTTCTAAGATTATTCCTTTTTCTTCGTTTTCAAAAAACCAGTTTATTGCTTCGCTTACGGCTTTTCCACATCCTAAATTTTTATCTCTAAAAAGAGTTTTAACTTCACATTCCCAATCAATATTATCTAAAACATATTTTCTTGTAGCTTGAACTTTCTCTGCTTCGCCCGGGACCCAGTCCCGTGGTCCGTCAGCGGCGATATACAATTTTTTTGGTTTTACTTTTTTTATTTTTTCAAAAACTTTTGCAGTAGTATGTGGTCTTCTGAAAATCAAAAAAAGTATGGGAACATCAAATTGAGAATTTGAATTTCTTTCCACCAAACTCATATTATATATGAATTTCTTCTTTTATAAATTTTTACAGATCATTTATATTTAAACTTCACATGGTATAGCAAAAGAGGGGAAAACCCCTTGGGGATATTCCTTTTTTATTTTGAATCCAATCCAATATTTTGGTGCAAAGACAACATCTCTTTTTTTCATAAAATAACAAGCCCACCAAGAAAAAGAACTACAACTTATTATTGCGGCATCACACATAGTAATAATAATAAAATCTACTTGATATGGATTTTCAGATATAACCATCTTATCTCCAAGATAAGAAAATTCATTTTTGATTTTATCTGGTTCATCTGAAAGAAAAATGAAAAAAGGATTCTCTCGGTTCTCCAAAAACCACCTAATTTTCTTGTGAAAATAGTCAAATGGTAAAATTGGATTTTCACCACATATATAGTAATTCCTGAAATCCCCAAGCCTTATATGAACTGCAACCTTGTAGTAGTCTTGATAATTTGAAATGAACTTTTCTGCCTCTTTTACATAATTTTCTTTAAATTCAAGATTTTTCAGGACATCTTTTCTAAACAACTTTTCTGATTGAAAAAAACACCGACCAACATATTTTACTGATGAGATAAAGCCTTCTGAAAAAACAACCTCTGGAATTTCTGTATATTTATCCTCGCATATTTTCTCCGTTTTTAAAGAAACAGAGCTTATTATTTTGCTTTTTGCTAAAATCTCAAGGATTTTCCTCACAAGTCCATATCGTATCATCTCCAAAAGAATCCTATATTTTAATATTCTTTTTAGCTTTGGAGGGAAATTCTTTGGTAAGAGTCCCAAGATTTTATCTTCAATACTAAAAATAAAAAACCTTTTGTCTTTTACATCAAAGAGTGAATTAATATCTTTAAAACCCCAGACCATTATTTTTTCGTTTTTCTCAGCATATGAGGCAAGGAAAGCAAATTGAAACAGCTGATTGCCTAATCCTCCTTCACTTAAAAAAATTATCATTTCTTAACCTGAATTTTATCTCATAATCACATTCAAGATTTTATTTGAAATCGCAACATAATTTGAATACTGAAAATTTTCCATATAAGGCTTCCACCTCCTTAACTCTAAACCCTTTCTTAAAATCTTAGCTATGGAAAAGCCTTTTTCTTCAAGCAAAATAAAAAAATCAAGAAGGAAAGTTCTTGAATCAATATTAGCTCCACCATATTCAAACTGGATAAAATCTACAAAATCATTATTTAAAAATTCCCCAAGACTTAATAATACCTTGATGTCATGCCCTTCTGTATCTATCTTTATAAGATGGATCTTCTCTATGGATTTTTTCCTAATATAATTATCTAATCTCTGAAGGTAGATAATCTCCTGTTCGTGAAAGTTTATTCCAGCGGTTTTTCTTCTGTACAGGGAAGCAAGAGATGAAGAATTATAGTCCTTATATATGATCTGCTCTCCCTCTTTATCGGAAATACCGAAAGCATTAACAAATACGCTAGTAAATTTTTGAAATCTCTCTTGAAGCATTTCAAAACATGATTTTTGAGGCTCAAAAAGATGAATCTCGAAATCAAGCCCTTTTGATTTAAGCACATTCAAGAGATTCCATGACCAATCGCCTATATGAGCACCCACATCAAAAATAATTATATTTTTTAGCTTTTGATTAACCCAGAAACCTACCAAAAATTCCTGAAGTTTAAACTCTCCATTAGTCCTCGGATCAGCATTGTTATTGTTCTCCACAAGATTAAAGAGCTGAAAGAGGATAAACTTTACTTTTCTCTTTATTTTGCTTTCATGAACAAACATGAATATTTTACCTCCCTGGAAAATTTGCCCCTCATATTTATTTGTTCCTCATATTTAAACCAAATTAGTGATAAATGAGATTTTACTAAAAATAAAAAGTTACTTTTTTTAACAGTCTATTGTTAAAAATTTTTGAAAATTGGGAAATAATTTCTATAATTATCAATAGAAATGCTGATAACTATTTATTTTCCTTTCTTCGCTCTCTAAAAGGGTGGCCAAAAATAAATAAAAGAGGAAAGGAAGGAAAGGGGATAATAAAAGCTGTTAGACCGAACGAAAACTGAAAAAATATTCTTCACTCCTTCACTTCCATAAAATAAATAGTTAATTGAAAAAAGAAAGAAAAGAAAGGAATAAGTATAAAAATGCACAGAGAAAATAACAACAGCAAGGAAATAGATACTTCTGTATTCGCTTCCATCGAAGAAGCAATAGAGCTTATAAAAAAAGGTGAAATAATAATTTTAGTTGATGATGAGAGTAGAGAAAACGAGGGAGACATGGTCGTTGCTGCTCAATTTATAACTCCGGAAAAAGTAAATTTCATGACAAAATGGGCAAGGGGACTCTTGTGTGTTGCGATATCAAAGGAAATCTCAGAAAGACTCAACCTCTTTCCAATGGTCGTAAATAATAACTCTCTTCACGGAACAGCTTTTACCGTATCCGTTGACGCAAAGGAAGGAGTATCAACCGGTATCTCCGCATACGATAGAGCTTTAACAATAAAAAAGATAGCAGATCCGGACTCAAAACCAGATGACTTTGTAAGACCCGGACATATTTTCCCAATCGTGGCAAGAGAAGGTGGAGTTCTTGTCAGAGCTGGACATACAGAAGGTTCAACCGATCTTTGTAAATTAGCTGGCCTCATTCCAGCTGCTGCGATATGCGAAATAATGAATGAAGATGGAACCATGGCTCGCTTACCAGATCTCATAAATCTCGCAAAAAGGTTTGGAATGAAAATAGTAAAAATAGAGGACATAATAAGATATAGACTCAAAAGAGAATCTCTTGTAAGAAAAGTCGTTGAAGCAAGACTCCCCACAGAATTTGGAGAATTCAAAATACAAGTGTGGGAAAACATTTTAGATGGTTCACAAAATGCAGCACTTGTAAAAGGAGAAATAAATCCAGATGAACCTACGTTGGTTCGTGTTCATTCAGAGTGCCTTACAGGAGACGTATTCGGGTCATTAAGATGTGATTGTGGTCCCCAACTCAAAAAAGCACTAGAAATGATTTCAAAAGAAGGAAAAGGCGTATTAGTATATATAAGAAGAGAAAGTATGGAAAAAACTCATGAGGGAAGAGGTATAGGGCTTATTAAAAAGCTTGAAGCTTACAACCTCCAAGATCAAGGGTTTGATACGGTAGAAGCTAATTTGAAATTGGGATTTCCCCCAGATCTAAGAGACTATGGTATAGGAGCTCAAATACTCAAAGGAATAGGTGTTGGAAAAATTCGTCTGATGACAAATAATCCCCGCAAAATTGTCGGTCTCAAAGGATATGGTCTTGAAATAGTAGAGATTGTTCCAATAAAAATTCAGACTAACCCAGAAAACGAAAAGTATATAAAAGCAAAAAGAGAAAAACTTGGACATCTCCTTTAAAAAAAGTTTCTATAAAAAAGTTACTAACTTTACACCTTTTATCTACTTTATGATTAATTTTTCAATATGGCAAAAAAGTCTGATAAAAAAGATAAGAATAGAAAAAAAGAAAATGATAGAGTACAAGATGAAGATAATTTGAAAAGTGAGGGAGAATTCCAAGAATATATAATCAATTCTCTTGAGGATTATTTTTTCGCAACTCGTGACCTTTTTATTGAGTTCAGAAACTTTACATTAACGACGAACAAAACTTTGACCGTAACTTTAAATTCTCTTCGTGAGTTAATCCCTATGATTATGAGCGGTAAGATTGATTATGGTAAGGTATCTAAAATTTTGCGCGAAGTAAATGAGGTTTTGCAAAAATACCTCGCAGAACAGGAAAGACTTATAGCTAAAACAACATCTCTCAACAAAGAATTAAAAGATAAAAATAAAGTTCAAAAAATGATGGATGAATATTTTAGCAGATTCTACTTTTCTGTTTCCCCATACGAATATGAAAAAACAGAAAAAGAAGAAAAAGATATAAAGATTTTACCATCTGCTATCTTCAGAGAACTTGATAAAGAAAAAATCAAAGAAATAATGGAAAAATTCGGCGTAGATATAGAAATAGAAAACAAAAAGGATAAAAATAAATAAAAATAAAATAAAGAAGAGAGTGGAATCAAGAACGAAAACATGACAGACAAAAAAAACAAGAAAATAAAAAACATTTTAGATTCTGTAAGATGGAATGAAGTAAAGAATGAGGCAATAGAACTCCTTTCAAACCTTATAAAAATAGACACAACAAATCCTCCCGGCAACGAAAAACCAGCAGCAGAACTCCTTGAAAAATATCTCCAAGAGTTTGGTATAAAAACAAAAATAGTTGAGTCAGAAAAAGATAGAGCAAGTATAATTGCAGAACTTGAAGGAGAAAAAAACAGCAAACCTCTTATACTTTTAAGTCACCTTGATGTTGTCCCGGCAAATCCAAAAGAATGGTCTTTTCCACCTTTTTCAGGAGAAATAAAAAACGGATATATATGGGGTAGAGGTGCAATTGATTGTAAAGGACTTGCCGTAGTTGAAGCCGTAGCTCTCTCCCTTATAAAAAGAATGGGAATTAGAATCCAAAAAGGAGTGAAATTCATATCTGTTGCAGATGAAGAAATGGGAGGAGAAAAAGGAGCAAAATTTGTTGTTGAAAATTTTGATGAAGATATTAATGGATTTTGTGTGATAAACGAAGGTGGAGCGGGCTTCATAATCAAAAACAGAAAAATATATATGCCATGCTTTGGAGAAAAAGGTCCAATTTGGTTGAAAATCAAAGCAAAAGGAAAACCAGGGCACGCTTCAATGCCTCACAAAGATAATCCAAACCTCATTTTAGTTCAAGCTCTTTACAAAATATTGAACACAGATTTTGGGAAAAAACTTACAGACAACTTCATAAAATCAATTGAATTTTACCTTGTCGGAAATAATTTGAGGAAATTCCTGAAACCGGCTTTCAACCTCATACAAAGCTCTGAAAAGATAAAAGAGCTTTTAGGAAAATTAGTCTTCATAGCAACATCACCTACACAACCAAAAATATCAGCAATGTTCTCTAACACTTTAAGCGTAACAATTATGAAATCAGGATATAAGGAAAATGTAATACCAGAAGAAGCCGAAGCAATAATAGATATGAGACTTCTACCCGGATATCAATATGATGAAATAATAGATAAAATGAGAAAAGTTGTAGATGACCCAAGAGTAAGTTTTGAAATCTTGGCTGTCTATGACCCCTCACAATCTGATCCTACATCTGAAATTATGATGAAAATCAAAGAAGCTGCATATTATGTTCTTGAAGCTCCCTTCTTACCAATACTTGCAACAGGATTTACAGATTCAAGATTTTTCAGAAAAAAAGGAATACCATCATACGGGTTTTTACCCTTCTTTTTCACCGAAGAAGAAATATCAACTATGCACGGAATAGATGAAAGAATTTCTATTGAGAACATAGAACTCGGGCTAAAAATTATGTTGTCTATAATTTTGAATCTGTGTGCAGACGAATCCGCAGTTTTCGGAGCATAAATATGTATATATATAACAATAAAAACAAACATGAAAAAGTTAATTTTCAAAATCAAGAAAATTTTATTTGATAATACAACCCCCCATTCCTTATCTTCGCTTTTAAGAAAAAAAAGGAAAGAATTTTTCTATAATGTTATGGGATTAGATACCAAGTCCACAAATGCAAATTCTCAACTAAAAGTAGTTGATTTAGGTTGCGGACCTGGTATGGTTTTGGACGAAATACAAAATGTTATCGGAGTTAATTTGATACCTCAGAAAACATCATATAAATATTTTGTCCTTGCAGATGCAAAATTTTTACCTTTCAAATCAAAAAGCATAGACATTCTTTTCTCAAACTCCGTTATTGAACATATACCACCACAAGACAGAAAAAAAGTAGCAGATGAAATAATGAGAGTTTCCAAAAAATTCTTTATACAGACACCTTACAGATATTTCCCGTTAGAACCACATTATCTTATTCCGTTTATTTCATTTTTCCCGCGGAAACTTCAAAAGAAAATCCTAAAAGTTATCCCACAAAGAATTTATTTCGGCTGGTATCCAAAAGAAGAAGAAATTTACCTCCTTGATATAAAAGAAGCAAAAAAACTATTCCCAAACGCTAAAATAAAGATAGAATTTTTCTTATTTTTACCAAAGAGCATATATATTATCAAAAACTAATTAGAACACAAAAAAAATTTTTAGGATATGAGAGAAATTTTTTCAGAAGTTCTTGGGAAAAAAGTGGCATTACCTCAAAAGTGTGAAAGAATTGTAAGTTTCTCTCCATCAATAACAGAAGCTCTTTTTATGATGGGGCTTGGGGAAAAAATCAAAGGTGTTTCTGTCTACTGTGTAAGACCTCCGGATGCAAGAAAAAAAATAATAATAGGTTCATATTCAACGTATAAAAGAGAAAAACTCCTTGAAATAAATCCAGATATAATTTTCACAACAACAGGTTATCAGCTTGAATTCGCAAAAAAACTTTCAGATGAATTTCCCGTCTGGCCAATAAGATTACCATCAAATTTAGCAGATGTTATTTCAACTTGTTGTGAAGCAGGTCTTGTAGCAGGATATCCCGATGAAGCAAGGCAACTTGAAAGAAAATTAATTGACTATCTCTTTATTTTAAAATCACAAGCAGAAAAAATAAATTCAATTCCAACATCCCAAAAAAATGAAGATAATAATCACAGTAATAGTAACAACAACAAAATAAAAGTTTATGTTGAGATAGATCTTGGAGGTCCGACTACATTTGGAGCTTATAGCTACATAACCGATGCATTAGATTTTTTAGGTTTTGAAAATATTTTCTCAGACGAACCAAAAGAATGGTTGAGACCAGATGACAAAGTAGTATCACAAAAAAACCCAGATGTAATAATTTATGAACCAAAAATGTTTTCAAAAAGAAGGGAAAAAGAAGAAATCATAAAAAAACTATTTGAAAGGTTCGGAGAAATAAAAGCAATAAAAAATAAAAATGTTTTTATAACTCCTGGCATATATGATTTCCTTGCCCACCATGGTCCATCATTTATAACAGAAACTTTACAGTGGATTTTGGAAATAAAAAAGAAACTAAACTTAAAGAAATAAAAAATGGCTGAACATAAAAATTTTCTCTATGATTAAAAAGAAAATAATCATGGTTTCAGATAGCTTCCCACCCGTTCCAAGTGGAGTGTCAAAATACTCTTTTTTCCTCACAAAAAAACTTCTTGAAAGAGGATATGATGTATCAGTAATAACTGGCGGAGTAAAAAATAAACCCCAAGAAGAAATTGAAATAGAAAAACTCGGTGGAAAAGTCATAAGAGTGGGAAAACTAATATCAGTAATTGCAAATGGGACACGATGCTTTATTACTCTACCCTCACCTTATGACCTCTACAAACTCAAAAAAATTTTCTCATCTTATCACGATGCTGTCATAATGCAAGGACCTTTGGGGCTAACCTTACCATATCCTGCAACTTTATTTTCAAAGGCAAAGAAAATTGGCATCTTTCACTCAGCCACAGACAAACCAAATCTTGGTTTCATTTTATTCAAAAGAATAATGAGACCTTTTCTTGATGCCCTTGATGAGAAAATAGCAGTTTCAAGATCAGCAAAAAATGAAATAGAAAAATATTTCGGTCCACAGGACATAGACATAATACCTCCAGGAATTGATACAAAAATTTATTCTCCATCAGCAGGAAAAAGATACAACGATAAACTAATTTTCCTTTTTGTGGGGAGACTTGACGAAAGGAAAGGAGCTGATATTCTTATAAGAGCTTGGCAACGAATAAAAAAAGAAGGTATAAAGAAAGGTAATAAAGTTCCATCACAACTTTTCATAGTAGGAGATGGTCCAATGAGACAAAATTTAGAAAATGAAGTCAAAAATAAAAAAATAGAAGGAGTAAAGTTTTTCGGATTCGTTGAAGAGAAAAAACTACCTGAAATTTACGCATCAGCAGATATATGTGTGTTCCCATCAAAAGGAGGAGAAAGTTTCGGAATAGTGCTGATAGAAGCTATGGCATCAGGATGCTGTGTTATTGCATCAAAAATAAGAGGCTACCAAGATGTAATATCAGATGGTAAAACCGGTATCCTTTTCTCAAACGAAAAAGAACTTATATCTTTTTCCGAAAAATTAAGCCAAGATGAAAACATGAGAGGGGAACTCTCCAAAAACGCAATGGAAGAGTCAAAAAAATACGATTGGGATAAAATAGTAGATCTTATTGAACAGAAAATTAATTGAACAGAAAATTAAAAATTGAAGGTTAAGAAACTGAAAATAAATTACCTATCAAGGACGTGTTTTTCAAGCTCCACGCATAAAAACTCACCTTCAAAAACTTTTTCTGTTTCTTTCTCGTTTTCTTTTTTAAAAACTTCAACAAAAACAGTTTTTTTGTTACCGTCTGATGATATAACTTTTGCAATTGAAACGAGCTTATCTCCAAGTTTCACAGGTTTTATAAATTTCACATTAGCTTTTGCAAGCACAACATAAGGATGATTTGACGCAACCATAGCGGAGTAGTCAGCAAGCGAAAAAGTAAATCCCCCATGAATTAATCCCTTTTCATCTGCGACCATCTCCTCCGTAGTTTCAAGCTCAACCCGAGAATATCCATCTTTTATTTCTATGACTTTTCCACATAGTTTTTCGTTTATAAGTTTATGTGTTCTTTTCTCCATATATCACAAAAAATTTTCAGATATAAATCTAAAATCTCAATTCTCAACAAAATATAGGGTAGATTAAGATTTCTTGAAAAAATCATAACGATTTTGAAAAAGAATAAAGATAAAAGTTAATTTTTTTAAACAAAAAGGAGGTGAAAAACATGAATACAATTACATCAAGGATATTAGTAGGAGTTGTAGTAGCGGCATCTTTGATTTTAGGTGGGTGCGCAAGAAAGCCGGAAAAGGAACTTCAAGACGCAAGGAATGCAATCAAAGAATTAGAGGAAGCAGGAGCTCCTCAATATATCCCTGATGACTGGAATAGAATTAATGCAAGTCTCAGGGAAGCCGAGACAAAAATAGAGGAGAAAAAATATAAAGAAGCAAGGGAGCTCCTTTTGAAAATAGTAGAGGAGGCAAACTCACTCAAATCAAAAGCAGAGGAAGCGAAACGAAAAGCAGAGGAAGAAGCAAAAAGACAACAGGAACTACAACAGCAGCAACAACAAGCCCAAGAAGCCGCTACTCCAACGGCTCCTGAACAGCCACAACAATAAACTTTATAAAGGGGGGAGGGTCTCAATAATAAAAGAAGAAAAATTCTTTACTCCTCCCCCTATTACATCTTCATCATCCTAAAAAAAGAAAAAAGAAAATGGAATTTATCTTCTGATTGGAACTAAAGTTTATATATTTTTTATATAATATATAATTATATAAACAAAAATTTACAGGATAAAAATTTAGGAAGGAAGATCATGGCCGACAAAAAAACAGCACTTGTAGTTGACGATTCAGAAATAGTAAGAAAAATCATGTCAAATCTTGTAAGCAAACTTGGATTTCAAGTAATAGAAGCAGTAGATGGGATAGATGCGATAGAGAAATCCCTTGAGCACGATGTAAAACTTTTTGTTGTTGATATTAACATGCCGGGGCTTGATGGAATATCTTTTGTAAAGCGCCTCAGAAAAACCGCAAAATATAAAGATACACCTGTGGTTATAGTATCAACGGAAAGCGATGAAAAAGACATAAAAATGGCATTTGAAGCCGGTGCAGACCTATATTTTACAAAACCTGTAAAAATTGATAATTTTCTCCAAAAAGTAGAAAATCTTATAAAAATCAAAGGTATTGAATAAAAAAACCTGTTTTTTACGCTCGCATTCCAATTTTGTTTTATTTTTGGATTTACTCACAAAAACAAAAAGTATATAATTTTTTAATAAGGAGGTAAAAATTATGGCAAAGGCAAAGTTTGAAAGAAAAAAACCACATGTAAATATAGGAACAATAGGACATGTTGACCACGGAAAAACTACCCTTACATCTGCAATCACCAAAGTTCTTTCACAACACGGATTAGCCCAGTTTTTGCGTTACGAGGATATAGATAAAGCACCAGAAGAAAGGGCAAGAGGACTAACAATAAATATAACACATGTTGAGTATGAAACGGAAAAAAGACACTATGCACATATAGATTGTCCCGGACACGCAGATTATGTAAAAAACATGATTACAGGTGCTGCTCAGATGGATGGTGCTATACTTGTTGTCGCAGCAACAGACGGTGCAATGCCTCAAACGCGAGAACATATCCTACTTGCAAGGCAAGTCAACGTCGGCAAAATCGTAGTCTTCATAAACAAAATAGATGATGTTGACGATCCAGAAATAATTGATCTCGTTGAAGCAGAGGTCAGAGACCTTCTGACAAAATATGGATTCCCCGGAGATGAAATCCCAGTTATAAAAGGGAGCGCTTTAAAAGCTGTTCAGTGCGGATGTGGAAAAAGAGAGTGTCAGTGGTGCGGTAAAATCTGGGAGCTCCTTGACGCAGTAGACTCATATATAGAAGAACCCGTAAGAGAAGTTGACAAACCTTTCCTTATGCCGATAGAAGATGTATTCCTTATACAAGGTAGAGGAACTGTCGTTACAGGAAAAGTAGAAAGAGGAACACTAAAACCCGGAGAAGAAGTAGAAATAGTAGGGGGAAGCGACAGACCTTTGAAAACGGTAGCAGTATCATTAGAGATGTTCAGGAAAACTCTTGATGAAGCTCTACCAGGAGATAATATAGGAATACTTTTGAGAGGAGTATCAAAAGATGAAGTTTGGCGCGGTCAGGTTGTCGCAAAACCAGGAACAATAAAACCACATAAGAAATTCAAAGCACAAGTTTATGTTCTGACAAAAGAAGAAGGAGGAAGACATACTCCGTTTTACTCTCATTACAAGCCCCAATTTTATATAAGAACAGCTGATATAACTGGTGAGATAATTCTTCCGGAGGGAGTAGAAATGGTTATGCCTGGAGATAATGTTGAGCTCACAATAGAGCTTATAGAATATGCTGCTATCGAGCCTGGACTGCGTTTTGCTATAAGAGAAGGTGGAAAAACAGTAGGAGCAGGAGTAGTTACAGAAATACTTGACTGATATGGCACGGGAACCAATAGAACTTGAATGTACAGAATGTGGGCGGAGAAACTACTCAACAACTAAAAATACACATAAAAAAAGAGAGAAACTGGAACTCCAAAAGTTCTGCAAACAATGTAGAAAACATACAGTGCATAGAGAAGTAAAATAATAAAAAAGGAAATTTTTAAAGGCCCGTAGCTCAAGAAGGTAGAGCATCGGATTCCAAATCCGAAGGTTGTGGGTTCGAGTCCCACCGGGCCTACCCAAAAATATGGAAAAAATAAAAAGGTTTATTCAAGAAGCTATATCAGAAACGAAAAAAGTTGAATTTCCTAACTCAGAGGTTGTAAGAATAACAACAATCGCTGTCATTTCTATGAGCTTTATAGTAGCCGGAATAATAGGTATAATAGACTTTATCTTCTCAAGAATATTCAAACTCATATTCTGAAAGGAGGCAAAAAATGGTAGAAGAAAAAGAAATATCAGTAAAAGAAATTAATCAAGAAAATCAGCAAGAAGAGGAAAAAGCTAAGTGGTGGATCATAAGAGTAAAAAGCGGGAAGGAAGACCTTGTGAAGGCTGAAATAGAAAAGTTGGCACAACAAGAAAGCAAAATAAAACAAGTATTCACACCAGAAGAAGAGCAGAAAGTAAAAAGGAAAGATAAAAAGGGAGAAGAAAAAGAGGTCTTGATAAAGAAAAAGTTGATTTCAGGTTATGTGTATGTTAAAATGGAACTCGATGAGCAACTATGGAATAAAATAAGGAAAATCCCAAATGTAATTGCACTCGTGGGTGAAAGAGGATTCCCACTCCCTATATCATCAGAGAAAATAGAATCTCTGCAAAATAAAACCGCAGCAGGAGAAATAAGAAAAATTTTCAGCTTGTCAATTGGAGACAGAGTCAGAATAAAATCAGGTCCTCTCAAAGGATTTGCAGGAATAGTTGAATGGCTTAATGAAGACAAAAGTAAGGCAAGAATTCTCATCTCAATTTTTGGAAGACAAACACCAGTTGAGATAGAAACATCACATGTAGAAAAAGAAACATAATGAAGATTTCCCTCAAAGGAATAATCCATGACATAATACTATTTCAACTCGGAACCATCTGGATACTTTTTAATTTGAGGGACAAAAGGGTAACCAGCAATATATTTGAAAAGATAAGAATGATTAAAGGTATAGAAAAGAAGATAGAATCTAAAAGAGATGTTATAATTGTACATTCTTCATCTTTGGGAGAAACGAAAAATGCATTACTATTTTCAAAATACCTGAAATCCAGACTCTCAATCCAAAATTCTTTTGATATCAAAAACACTGTATTTACAGATACAGCAAAATCACTTTTCAAAGAAACTTATCTTCTTCCACTTCCATTTTATATAACTATGAGAAATTTTTTGCCGGAAAATCTCAAACTTGTTATATTCTACGAAGGAGATCTGTGGCCGGGATACATAATATCTGCAAAGGAAAAAGGAGCAAAAATATTAGTTGTGAGCGGAAAAATATCGGAAAGATCTGTAAAAATAATAAAAAAAACTCCCCTACCCTATATCCTATCAAACATAGATTCAGTTTTCGCAGCATCAGAAGATTACGCAGAAAGATTTAAAGAAATAGGAATAAAAAATGTTGTAAGTTCAATAGATCTGAAGAATTTGATCTTCCTTGAAAACGAAAATAAATTCACAAACGGAGAAAGAGCAGAAGAAACAAATAAATCAAAAAAATTGAAGAAAATAAAAAAGGGAATAATAGGAATATCAACAAGAGGGAATGAAGAAGTTGAATTCTTGATTGAAACTCAAAAGATATTAGGAGATGATTATTCTCTTTTCATAGCACCAAGACACAATTTTGATGATGTAAAATCTTTTCTCAGTTCAAAAAACATAAAATTCGTAAGTTTTTCAGACATGCAAAAACAAAAACAAAAACAAAAAAATCAAAATAATGAAATAGAAGAGTTAATGGAAGAAATTGCAAGTGGAAGAGGTAAAAACCAAGTTTTCATCATAGACGCATACGGTGTTGTAGATAAAATTTTAGACTATTTTCACTTTGCTTTCGTCGGTGGATCAATATTGCCGCTTGGAGGTCATAATGTTCTTGAGCCAATCTCCAGAGGGATTCTGGTCGCAACAGGGAAGCACATATGGAATATCCCAGAAAGAGAAGAGCTTATTAAAGAGAGAGTCTTATTCATAGTAGATAGTCCCAAGGAGCTTGCAGAACTTATAAAAAAATCAAAAAAAGAAGATATAGAAAGGGTAAAAAAATTTGTAAGTAAAAAGAAAAATGAAGTTTTGTATGAGATGAACAGAATATTAGACGAGATAAATAGAAGATTACTGAATTGAACGGGTATAAATAGCTTATTGAGTTGAAAAGATAAGGAATTAATGAAATTGAGATAGATTGAAATTGAGTTAAATTGGGAGCCGATGGCGGGATTCGAACCCGCGACCTGCGCATTACGAGTGCGCCGCTCTACCAACTGAGCTACATCGGCTTACAAAAATAATAATATAATTTTTACCAAAAACAAAAGAAAAAACAAAATTAAAGTTAAAAAATGTATCCTATTTTTTTAAATGTAAAAGATAAATTGTGCGTTATAATAGGGGGAGGAAAAGTAGCCGAAAGGAAAATCTTAAAGCTTATCCGGGAGGGAGCAAAAGTAATAGTCATATCAAAAGAAGTAACGCAGAAGATAAAGGAGTTAGAGAAGAAAAGGAAAATAAAAAAAATAATAAATTCAGAGTATAAAGAAAATATCATACCAGATAAAGCATTACTTGTATTTGAGTGTACCGGCGATAAAAAAGTTGCAAAAAAAATAAAATCAGAATGCGAAAGTAAGGGAATTCTTGTAAATTCTGCAACATATCCGCAAATTTCAGATTTTTTTGTCCCATCATCTGTAAAGAGAGGAGGAATTCATATAAGTATATCAACAGAGGGTAAATGCTCCGCATTCTCGCGGGCATTAAGAGAAAAAATAGAAGAACAAATCTCCCCACAGCTTTCAGAGAAACTCAAAATAATATCAAAAATAAGAAGAAAATTAATAAAAAGTGAGGGAAAGAAAGATGAGATCAAAGATAAGTTTTTACTTGAAGTATCAAGGTATGCTCTGAAAAAACCAAAAATCTCCGAAAAAGCATTCATAAAATACACAAAGAAAAAAGCTAAAAATTACGGAATAAAGTTGTAAATAAATAATTTTATTTTATATGTTTGGAATAGGATGGCAAGAGCTAATTGTGATATTTATTGTTCTCCTGATTTTTGTCGGTCCGAAAAAACTCCCTGAAGTAGCCAAAAGTATATCAAAAGCAATAAGAGAGTTCGCAAGAGCAAAGGAAGAAGTGAAAAGAAATCTCTCAAAACAACTATCCATAGATGAAGACTCATACCTCGAAATAAAAGAAGAAGGAAAAGAAAAACAAGATTAGAGCATATATTTTGCTAAATTCTCATCTTTCAAAAGTGGTTCAATTTTTTCTCTTACATATTTACCATCAATTATTATTTTCCTACCTTTAAGGTATGGAGCATCAAAAGATATATCCTCCATAACTTTTTCTACGACCGTATAAAGTCTTCTTGCTCCGATGTTTTCTTGGGTCTCGTTTATTTTCGCTGCATACTCGGCTATTTGTTCTATCGCATCTTCTGTAAAATCTACTTGAACATCCTCTGTCTTTAGAAGAATCTGATAGTGCCTTATAGGAGAGTTATCTGTAAGTTTCAAGATTCTCACAAAATCGTCTTTTGTGAGAGGTTTCAACTCAACCCTTATCGGCAGCCTACCTTGAAGCTCAGGTATAAGCTCAGAAGGAGAAGCAACATGAAATGCCCCCGCAGCTATGAAAAGAATAAAATCTGTTCTCACAGGTCCATACCTTGTATTTACTGTTGTGCCTTCTATTATTGGTAGTAAATCCCTTTGAACCCCCTCCCCCGAGACATCTGGTCCGTGCCCCCGCGGATTTATAAGCTTGTCTATTTCGTCTATAAAAACTATTCCTTTATTCTCAACCTTCCAAAGAGCTTTTTTTATTATTTCATCAAGGTTCAACATTTTCTCTGATTCTATTTCTTCAAGTACTTTTATTGCATCTTGAACCTTCATCACCTTCTTTTTCTTTCTCTTTGGTAGCAAAGAAGACATAATAGACCTTATTTGTTCCTCTATTTGTTCCATTCCGGGGACAAACGAAGCTGCTACGACATCAACTAATTGATTTTCTTCTACTTCTACTGCTATGACTTCATTATCAAATTTACCCTCAAAAAAATTTTGAATAACTTCTCCTTTCCTTTCAGGAGGTATATTTTTCTGTTCCATTATTGCATTTATGATTTTCTCAATAGCTATTTTTCTTGCCCTATCCCTAACCTGTCTTTTAGCCTTAATTTTTTCTTCTGACACTGCAACATTAACGAGGTCTCTTATTATAGATTCAACATCTCTGCCTACATATCCTACTTCTGTGTATTTTGTTGCTTCAACTTTTATAAATGGTGCATCAACAAGTTTTGCTATTCTTCTTGATATTTCAGTTTTACCCACGCCTGTTGGACCTATCATGAGGATGTTTTTTGGAGTTATCTCCTCCCGCAAGTTTTCAGGTAGTTTCATCCTCCTTATTCTGTTTCTCAAAGCTATCGCTATCGCCTTTTTGGCTTCATCCTGACCCACTATGTATTTTGAAAGGTAATCTACAATCTCCCTTGGTGTTAGTTCCGACTCCTCTACCTTCTTTATTGATTCTTCCTCTGCGTATTCTATTGCTTGTCTCATCTAATCTAATTTTACTTCATTTATCTACCCGCAACAAAAGGGCTGAAAGATTTACAATTTCTATTTACAATTTTTGTATTTTTCCACAAAAAAAAAAAAAAAAAAAAAAAATAATATTTATTATAAATAATAATCTTTTTTTTACTATGCCTGTAAGGGTTCTTATTGTTGATGACTCTGCATTTATAAGAAAAGCTCTAGCAGATATATTGAGAAAAGATAGCGATATTCAAGTTGTTGGAGAGGCAAAAGACGGTGACGAAGCAATTGAAAAATTCAAAGAACTAAGACCTGATGTGATAACTCTGGATTACGAAATGCCAAAAAAGAACGGGATAGAAGTTATAAGAGAGATAATGAAAATAAAGCCGACTCCTATCGTTATGATATCATCTTATACGAAGGAGGGAGCTTTGATAACTTTGAAATGTCTTGAAGAGGGAGCCATTGATTTTATATCAAAAGATATAGAAAAAGGAACATTAGAAGTTATAAGAAAAGGTAAGGAGATAATAGAAAAGGTAAAAAATGCGGCAAAAGCTCGTATCCAGGTTAGAGCCAAACTCGAACCGAAAGAGGTAGAATATATAAGACCTCGCACAGAAGATATAAGACTTCGTCCAGAAAAAAAAATTGAAGAAAAAAGAGTATATGATAAAACTTTGAAAAAACTTATAGTGATTGGTGCATCAACAGGAGGTCCAAACACAGTTATTGACATATTATCTACTTTGCCTCCATTACCTGCTGCTATTTTAGTTGTAATACATATGCCACCCATTTTTACCGAAATCTACGCTCAAAGATTGGCAGAAAGAACGGGGTTCCCAGCAAAAGAAGCACAAGACGGAGATAAATTAGAAGCAGGAAAAATTTTTGTCGCACCCGGAGGTAAACACATAAAAGTGATGAAAGGGGGAATAATAAAAATAATAAATGAGCTTCCCGATGCAATATATAAACCATCAATTGACCTTGCAATAGAATCTGCTGCTGAGGTTTTCAGACAAGATACAATCGCTGTAATATTGACAGGTATGGGAAACGATGGAGCAAAAGGTATAAGAAAAGTTAAAGAGTTCGGTGGCAAGGTTATCGCAGAAAGTGAAAAGAGTGCCATTGTTTTTGGTATGCCAAGAGCCGCCGCTGAAACGGGACTCGTTGACTATATTGAAGATGCTCATAGAATACCAGGTATTTTAGAAAAGCTTGTTATATCTTAATTTGAAAAAGTAAAAAACATGGATTTGAATTTAAATAAGGTTTCTGATTTTGAGGATTTTGAAGCAGTTTGCGGTCTTGAAATTCATGTTCAACTCAAAACAAAAACTAAACTCTTCTGTCCCTGCCCAAGAGAATTTACGAATATTCCCAACTTGAATATATGTCCAATATGTGTTGGGTTGCCTGGTGTTTTACCTTATCCGAACAGACAAGCTGTGGTCTTGGCTGTAAGAGCTTCTCTATTGCTCAACATGAAGATAAACAGAAAAAGCTTTTTTGAGCGCAAAAACTATTTTTATCCAGACCTACCAAAAAACTACCAGATATCCCAATATAGAATCCCTCTTGCTGAGGATGGCTTTCTTGAAATAGAAGTTAATGGAAACAAAAAGAAAATAGGCATTCAAAGACTACACATGGAAGAAGATGCAGGAAAAATGATTCACGGAGAAGGTTTAAGTTATGTTGATTTTTCAAGGAGTGGAACACCGCTCATTGAGATAGTCACAAAACCTGATATATCTTCACCAGATGAAGCCTATGCTTTTCTCACAAAGCTGCACAAATTACTTGTTTGGTGCGATATTACAGAAGGAAGTATGGAGGAAGGAAATTTGAGGTGTGATGTTAATGTTTCGGTAAAACCTCGGGGAGTACAAAAGCTTGGAACAAAAGTTGAAATAAAGAATGTGAATTCTTTCAGATTCATAAAAGAAGCGATTGATTACGAGATAAAAAGACAAATCTCGGTTATAAAGTCAGGAGGAAAAATAGAGCAGGAAACCAGAGGTTATGATTCTTTTCAGAAGAAAACTTTCACTATGCGTTCAAAAGAATATGCTCACGATTACAGATATTTCCCAGAACCCGACATTTTACCTCTTTATATTTCAGATGATATAATAGAAGATGCAAAATCCGGTATTCCGGAACTTCCAGACGATATGAAAAAAAGATTTATTAATGATTATGGACTTTCTCAATATGCTGCTGATGTTCTAACATCCGACAAAAAGATCGCTCTACTTTTTGAGGATTTGGCAAAAGATTTTGAAGATAAAAAGTTAGTTTCAAGTTTCGTTCTTGAAGAAGTGATGAGAGCTATAAATGATGGAATATGCGACATAAATAAAGATGAAGATAAAATACTTTTACTTGATTATTCAAGGGAAGTTTTAAAGAGTATAGTTGCTGGAGTAATTACTCGAAACGCAGGAAAAGAAGCTTTCAGAGAGGCAATTTTAAAAAAAGAAAATATATCAGAAGCCATAGAAAAAAGAAAAAAAGATTTATCTGAAAATCTGGTTGAATCCGCTGTTCTGCAAGTTCTTCAAGAAAATCCAAAAGAAGTTGAAAGGTATAAATCCGGCGAAAAAAAACTTATTGGATTTTTTATCGGTGAAGTTATGAAAAAATTAGAAAAAAAAGCTGACCCAAAAGTTGTAAAAAGTATCATTGAGAAAAAACTTGAATCTTAAAAAAAGAAAAATTGCAAAAAATTTATCCTATGATTTTGAAATGTGAAGACATAAATTTGAGTTTTGGGGGAGTAAAAGCATTATCAGGAGTTTCGCTTGAAGTCAAAAAAGGTGAGATTTTAGGCATAATAGGTCCTAACGGTTCCGGTAAAACCTCTCTTTTTAATGTAATAACAGGAATATATAAACCAGATAGCGGTAAAGTTTTCTTTGAGCAAAATGGAAAACTCGTTGATATTACAGGTCTTCCACCCCATAAGATAGCAAGGCTCGGAATCTCAAGAACTTTCCAAAACATAAAGCTTTTCAGCTATCTTACAGTTTTAGACAATATTCTTATTGGAAGAAATATTTATTTCAAGGCTGGAATCTTCAGAGTAATATCTGGGCTCCACAGAAAAGACTATGAAAAAAATAGGGAAATTGTAGAAGAAATAATTGATTTTCTTGATATGAAACCTTATAGATACTCTTTTGCTCGTGATATACCTTTGGGTGTGAGGAAAAAAGTTGAATTAGCCCGGGCTCTGGTCCAGATGCCAAAACTTCTTCTCCTTGATGAACCTACCTCAGGTCTCACATACGAGGAAAAATCTGAGTTCCTCTACTATGTGAAAGAAATAAACGAAAAGTTTGGCATAACTTTGGTTGTTATAGAGCACGATGTAAAAGTAATAAGTTCAATTGCGAACAGAGTTATCGCACTTGATTTCGGGATTAAAGTCGCAGAAGGTTCAGCTCACGAAGTTCTGAACCATCCACGAGTTATAGAATCTTATCTTGGAGCTCCATAATTTTGTTTGTTAGCCCTCTTACTTTTTGTCTTTTTATTTTCTTTCATCTAATTTGAATTTTGAGAATATCTCGGTCAGATTTTTGGAAAATAAATTGAGAGATTTTGCCTCCTCTGAAATCTTCTTTACTCCCTCAACCCCTCTCTCTATATTAGATGTTGTCTCAAAAATGTTTCTTGTAGATTCCCGTATAGTTGAAGCTTGTTGTTCTATTGACGAAGAAATAGCAGAAATGAGCTCTGTTGCTCTTGCAACCAATCCTCTTATCTCCTCAACAATCTGAACAACAGATTTTGACTCCTCACCCGAAGATACAACAATATTTTTCAGACTATCAAACCTCTCCGCAACCTGAGTTAGCGTAGATATAAATTCATTCAAATTTTTCTTTATTTGCCCTGATTCCTCCGATGTTCTACCAGCAAGCTTTCTGACTTCATCCGCAACGACTGAGAAACCTCTACCGGCATCCCCTGCTCTTGCGGCTTCTATTGCTGCATTCAAAGCTAAAAGATTTGTCTGGTCTGCTATATCTTCTATAACCTCTACTATGTCTTGCAGACCCTTCGCTCTCTCTACAATCCCCATTATTACTCCATACATCTCTTCAAAGTCTTTTGTCATCTTGATTATTGATTCATAAGACTTTATAACTTTTGCTTTCCCAGTTTCAGCAGTTGAATCTACTTTCTTTTGGAAGTTCAAAATTTCGTTTGCATTTTTTGAAATTTCAGATGCCGTTGAGCTCATCTCTTCAAAGGCTGTGGATACAGCAGAAAGTGAGTTCAAATTCTGTATTAATCTACTTGATGTTTCTGCTGCCATTTCTTGAAATTTACCCGCTAAATCAACAAGTTTTAAAGCTACATCTTTTAAAGTAAGAAGAATTTGAGATATTGTATCCAAAAACAGATTAAAATTGGTTCCGAGTTCTGCTATTTCGTCTTTACCTTTTACTTTTATTCTCTTTGTAAGGTCAGCCCCACCTTCTGAAAGCTTTTTGAGAAAAATTGCAACCTGCCTTATACTTGAAGAAATACTGTTTGAAAAGAAAATAGCAAAAATAACATACCCTATTACTACCAGCACTATAATAATCCAAGATAACAATAAAGCCCTGTTGACTATTGAATAAGAGGTTTTTACGATTGCATCTTTTAGATTTTGCTGTGCCAAATTCAGACGATTTGAAGATTCAGATAATTTGTCAATCTCCACCTCTCCTCTTATAACTTTCCCAACACTCGCAATATACTCAAAAACCGCATTGTTTAGCTCTTCTACTTCTTTCTCAATTTCCTTAAGCACTTTTAGCTTCTCTAAATTTTGAGTGATTTTTTCAATAGCCTCCTTACCACCTTCCTGAATAATTTTCTCATCTTTAAATTGAATAGCTTCTGTGGCAATATCTCGAATTTTCTTTATAGAACTTTCCAATTCAAAAGCATAACTCAGATAAAAGCTTTTGTCCAGAGCCGACTTTGCTGAAACTTGCAAAAGAACAGAGACAAGAATGAATAAAAAAAGTCCAGTAAAAAAAGAAAGAAGTATTTTTCCTCTTATACTTAAAAAGCCCATTTCAAAACTACCTTCTTATTATCATCTTTCTACTTCATTTTTACTCAAAGCCTCATTTTATCAAAATTTTCACATCAGAAGTAGCTTTTCCTTGCGAGACCACACCTATTGCACATTTAGTAGTTCTTACACGAGATATTATTTCGTCATCCGGGATTCTCTTTGGACCTGCTCCCTCACCAGATAATGCCCTTTTTAGCCAGTGAGAGTTAAATTCAGGAACTCTTATTCCCAAAACACTTTGAACAAAATCAGAAAAAACAGTCTCATCTTTTGATATATAAAGTTCTACAGGATAGCTATCAACTGACCTTTTATATCCTAAAAACACCATCTTTATTTCATCTGTTCCAAGAGTTGGGCAAGCAGGATTTGTTATGACAGCGAACCTTCCTTGTGCCAGCGCATTAGAGTTCAACATCAGAACTACCATCAAAAACCCTGTCAGACCAAAAAATATTTTTTTGTTTTTCATCATAACCATTCACCTCCTTTTTTAAAATGCATAGGCAATTCCAAAACCAAAAATCTGCTTCGCTTTCTCTTTACCTTGAACTAAATTTCTGAATTCAAGCTTCAAAACAAGCTGGCTGAACGGAGAAACATTAACGCCAAAAACAATATTCCCTATTGTATCATCTTTTTTATCCAAATCTGGATCCAAAGTATCATACATCACATAGGGGAGCAAAGACCACTGGTCTGATATGTGCCAAAGATAAGATAAAAGTGCATACCAAGAGAGAGCTTTTTGTTTGTCTTTTGTGTAATGAGCCACCTCTCCCCATAGCTGAATTTTTCCGGGTCCAATTTCAGAAATAGATAAGATTGAGTGTCCGCCAAGCGTTGTATGCCTTACATTATCAAAATCTTTATCGGTATAAAAATCAAAACCTAAAAGAGAGCCTTGGAAGATACCTGATGGGACACGCCCGAAAAGATGAACTCCAACGGCTTTATC
>JAVVGL010000019.1:0-38059 GCA_032249135.1 Candidatus Calescibacterium sp.
TCAGATCTCAAAAAATTATTTTTCTCACACTCTTTACTTTGCTCAAAGAATAGGTCCCATATACCAATATGAAATAAAAGGGAAACAAATTTTTGAAAGTAGCAGAGTTTCCTGGGAAATAGAACTCGGACTAAAATCTGCTATATTTCACAACAAAGAAAATTTGACTATTCTGTCAGGAGGAATTGAAACTGCAATTCCAATAAAGTCAGAAGAAGAATTTTCTTTGATACCATATATTGCATTCGGCAAAGGAATACAAGATACACTCTCTTTTCAGAGCTCACTTAAAATTCAATTCTCTCCGGGAGAAAAAACAGTAGGAGGTTTATTATCAGGAGCTTTAAACTTTATTACAACACAAAAAACAAAAAGAGGAATTTTTCCAGCTATTGAATTAGCTTACCAGTGGAGAAAAGACAATTATATTCATCTTATACCACAGGTATATTTCGCTCTATCTAAAAGAGGACATATAGCAATAAATTTGGGATATGATATTTATTCAGAACTGAAAAACATAACTCCAAAATACTTTATAAGAGGATTTTTACTATGGGAATTTTCAGAGGGAATGCCATATGAAGGTTGGTAAAATCAACTCTAAACTAAAAACTTAAAATTGAAAATCATCAAAAACTGAAAGCGGACTGTTAAATATTATAGGAAAAAAATGGAGATACAAGAAATTGATACGCAGAAAATCCTTGCAGAAATAGAGAAAGAGGTAGAGAAAATATTTTCTGAATTTTCAAAACTCAATGTAGCAGTTCTCGGAGATTCAATGCTTGACTCATACCTTATAGGAGATACTACAAGAATATCTCCTGAAGCTCCGGTACCTGTTGTACAAATTTCAAAAAGTTATTTCAAACCAGGCGGAGCAGCTAACACAGCAGTAAATATAAAGAAAATAGGAGGATGCAAAGTAAAATTATTTTCTGTCGTAGGAGAAGATAAAGAGGGAGATATTCTTGAAGATTTAATAAAAAAAGAAGGAGTTGAGGTCTATTTCGTAAGAGACAGTAGCAGACCAACAACTCAGAAAACAAGAGTGATAGCAAGAGGACAACATGTTGTGAGAATAGACACAGAAAAAACCCACAATATTGAAAATGCGCTTGCAGAAAAAATTATATCAGAACTCAAAAAAGAAGAGTTTGATGTAATAGTTCTTTCAGACTATGCAAAAGGATTTTTTTCAGAGAAAATAACAGACACAATAAAGGAAAAACGAAACTCAAAGAAAATTTTATGCGACCCAAAACCTCAAAATATAAAACTTTTTGAAGGAGTGTATATGATTTTACCAAACATAAAAGAAGCATATGAAATAAAAAAAATAGTAGCAGGCGGAAGAGAAGAGAATTTATATGAAACGGCAAGAAAAATAAGAGAGAATCTGAAAATAAAAAAAGTTGTTATAACGCAGGGAGAAGAAGGTTTAAGCTTTTTTTCAGAAAACAAAGCTTTTCACATAATAGCTTTCGCAAAAGATGTATATGATGTGACAGGAGCAGGAGATACAACAACAGCGGCTTTTGCTTTGTGTGAAGGAATAGGACTTGAAGATGAAAAATCAGCAGCATTCGCCAGCCTTTGTGCTTCATGCAAAGTCTCACATCTTGGAACATACTCACCAACAAAAACTGAGATAGTAAAAACTTTGAAAAATTTGATAAATTTCAAATAAAAAATCTATCAAAGAATTATATTTTGTTTTATGAAACTTGAACTAAAAAGAAAGGAGTTTTTGGAGGTTTTGGGACAAGTTCAACATATAACAGAAAGAAGAGCACATCAACCAATTTTATCTTTTGTCCTCATAAAATCTGATGATAAAAATCAGCTTACTTTGCTTGCAACAGACCTTGAAGTTTTCGTGAAAGCAAAATCAAAATGTGAAAAAAGTTCAAATCTTGAAGTTGCTCTACCCGCAAGAGAACTATATGATCTTGTAAAAGAAATAGATTCTGAAAAAATAGAATTAGAAGTAAAAAATGGTACAACAGAACTCAGGACAAAATCAGGAAGATATTCTATTCACTCCTTACCGTCATCTCAATTTCCATATCCGCCAGAGGGGGAGTTTTTTACTATCGCGTCAGTTCCCTCCGCAACTTTGTACGAGCTCTTTGAAAAAACAGCATTTGCTGCATCATCTGATGAATCAAGATATGTTCTCACAGGAGTTCTTGTTGAAATTTCCAAAAATGAAATAAGGCTTGTCGCATCTGATGGACACAGACTTGCGACATATAGCGTTGAAAATGAAAATTCGCAGGAGACAAAGTTTATCATTCCAAAAAATGCTGTATCTGACCTAAAAAAAATTCTTCCTTCACAGAAAATAGTAGAAATAAAGCAGAATGAAGGAGTTGTGTTGATAAGTTCACCAGATATTTCAATATGGATAAAGACGATAAATGAAGAGTATCCAAACTGGCGTGCAGTCTTTCCAAAAGATGAAGAAGTTTCTCGTTGTATAGTAAAAAGTCAGGAACTCAAAAAAGCTTTAAAAAGGGTAGGAATTTTTGCAAGCTCCAAATTCCCCTATGTCATCCTTGAAATAGATAAAGGGAAAGTCATTTTGCGAGCAGAATCAGATGAACTTGGTTCATCAGAAGAAGAAATAGATGCAGATACTTTTGGTGAGGAGAAAATAGCATTGTCTTTGAAGTTTCTCCAAGATGCTATCTCTTCTATTGATTCTCCTCTCCTGTCAATAAAAATTTTTGGACAAACTGCCCCCTGCCTTATTCAGCCCGTAGGTGGCAAAGGAGCTGAAAACCTTATCATGCCAATAAAACTTTGAAAATTTTATAACCCAGTAAAACGTTTGATGTTCCAAAATTCTGATGTTTCACATGAAACATTTTCGCCTAAATTCAGATTTATGATGGATTTTTCATATTTTAGATTTTAAGTTTCACATGAAACCATTTATTATCCGGATATGTTTTGTTTTTAGATTTATGTAAATTTTTTGAGATCAGATATACTTTCTTTGAGAGCTTCTAAAAGAAAATCTATTTCTTTTGTTTTTATAGATAAAGGCAAATTTATAACCACTACATCACCAAGAGGTCTTATAAAAACTCCTTTTTTCCACATACTAAGACACACTCTCCAACCCGCAAGAAATCTCGGTGGAAAACTTTCTTTACCCTTTTTTACAATTTCTATTCCCCACATAAACCCCTTCCCTCTTATATCTCCTACGAACTCTAAATCCCAAAGCTCAGAAAGTCTCTTTTCAAGATACCTTATTTTATCTTGAATTTTCTGCAATATGTTTTCTTTTTTGAAAAGTTTCACATTTTCAAGAGCAAGATTGCATAAGATTGGATTACCAGTGAAAGTATGTCCATGAAAGAAATGTTTCCCTTCCCACTGTTCCCCGAGGAACACTTTGAAAATTTCATCTTTTGCCAAAGTCGCAGCAAGAGGGAGATATCCACCACTGAGTCCTTTTCCAAGACAAACTATATCTGGTAGCTCATCTTGTTTCTTTTTTAGTTCCCACTCAAAACCGAACATTTTTCCTGTTTTTCCGAAACCTGTTGCGACCTCATCTACTACTAAAAGAGCGCCTATTTTTTTTGTTTCTTCTCTTAGCATTTTGAGGTATCCGGGAGGCAAAGGTATTATCCCCCCTGCTCCTTGCACTCCTCCTTCAACAAAAACAGCGGAAGGTCTTTTTTTTCTCAAAATCTTCCGGGCTTTTTCCATACACTCAAAGGAACAAATTCTCTCTCCTTTTTCTTTTGCTCTGTTCCAACTACATCTGAAACAGAGAACTGGTGGGAGTTCAATTGGACTGAAAAGAAGTTGAGAGTACTCTTTTGTAAATTGAGTCTTGCCAGATATAGACATAGCCCCGAGTGTATCTCCATGATACGCATTCTTGACGCATGCAAATTTTATTTTTTTATTATTATTTCCGACTTTTTTACTATTTCTCTTTGCAAAAGAGAAAGCCATCTTTATAGCTATTTCTACTGCTTCTGCTCCGTCTTCTGAAAAGAAGACTTTTGGGAGCCCCATAAGTCCGGAAAGTTCTTTTGCCAAAAGTATTGAGGGTACATTTGCGAGTCCCAAGGTTGTTGAATGTTGTAGTATTTTTGCTTGGGAAACTATTGCTTTCACAAGTTCAGGTTTTGAGTGACCATGCAAAACACACCATATAGAGGATACGGCATCAAGATATTTTTTCCCATTTATATCAATAATCCAGTTCCCTTCTCCTTTACATATTATTGGTGGTTTTATTTTTTTGTAAAAGTTCATTTGAGTGTACGGGTGCCAAAAATGTTTTAAATCCCATCTTCTCAAAGTTTCCTCCTTGAACTTCATCTGTTTTTCTTCTCTCATCTTTTTTCCCTTCATTTTGTTCCCTCCTTTCTTAAAGTTTCACATGAAACATTTTTAAAAGCCAGAAGTTTTACAAAAACAAAAAATTAAGTTTCAGTTTCACGTGAAACCTTCAAATCTAAAATTACATCTTTGAGGTTTTTGACAAATTCTGAAATCTCGGTTTTTGTATGTTTTGCAGTAACAGTTATTCTCAGTCTTGAGGTTCCACGTGGAACCGATGGAGGTCTTATTCCCTGAACAAAAAACCCCCTCTCAAAAAGCAAAGAAGAAACTTTCATAGTATTTACCTCATCTCCTATAATAAATGGTGTTATCTGAGTAGTTATATTGGGAGGAAAAAACTGGTCAAGATTATGTCTTTTTAGTTCCTCTCTCAAAAAAAACGCATTTTCTAAAACTCTTTGTCTTAGCTCATGATTTTGACTGAAAATCTGAATAGATTTTTTCGCAGCAGACAAGATAAAAGGCGGTAGCGCAGTAGAGAAAATAAAACTTCTTGCTCGGGAAATCAAAAATTTTATTATATCTTTTGGAGCTATAACAAAAGATCCAAATACTCCAACAGCCTTTGATAAAGTAAAAAGTGCTATATCAGGTTCCACTCCAAGCTCATAACTTAATCCCCGTCCTCCCTCTCCAAAAATTCCAAAGGCATGAGCTTCATCTATATATAAAGCTGATCCGTACTTTTCACATAAAAAACTTATCTCTCGCAGAGGTGCGATATCACCATCCATAGAAAAAACCGCATCTGTAATGACAAGTTTGAATTTTGCGCGAGACATTTTCAGAAGGTCTTCAAGGTGATTTGGATCGCGATGACGGAAAATACTTATCTTTGCTTTTGATAATCTACATCCATCTATTATTGAAGCGTGATTAAGCTCGTCTGAAAAAATCTCACTTTCTTGATCGCACAGTGCGGAAATTACCCCCACATTTGCACACCAGCCAGAATTAAAAATAAGAACATCCTTTCCCTTCTTTTCAAGTCCAAAAAACTCTCTTATAAAATCTTCAAATTCAATATGTGGTAAAAAGTTTCCACATACAAGGCGAGAAGCCCCTGATCCGGAAGAAAAATCTTTTGCCCCCTGTTCCAGCTCTTCAAGAACCTCTTTACTTTTTGTCATTCCAAGATAGTCATTTGAACAAAAAATAAACACATCTTTTTCTTTCCCATCAACCAAAATTGTTCCATGTGAAACATCATAAGAAATAAAAGGGAAAGGAATTTTTCTGAGCAAATTTTGCTTTTTTATATCTTCAAGTTTGTGAAAGATATAATCAAATTTCCCTAACACAAACTCAAATTTTTTGCAAAATTCCAAAAATTTTGTAAACTTCAAATTTTTTCTGGTTTGCAATAAAAAAATGGAAAATTTGCTATTTTTTTGAAAACAAAATAAGCAAAAATAAAATTTTCTTAATGCAAACAGAAATAACAGAATTACTTGACGCTATATCAAAAGAAATAGACCTTGAAAAATACTTCACAAAAGTAATTTTTTTCCTCTCACAAGATTTCTGCAAAAAGTGTGAGATAATCTGGCCGGAGGGACAAAAATTTTTTCACCTGAAAAAAATAGGAAGAAACAAGATAGAAAAATCAGAATACGAAAGCGAGCCCCAAATCCAAGAAAACGGATACAAAATAATTTCCCTTGATGTACCCTCTTTTTTCCCATACAAAGCATTCATAAAGTACAAACCAAAAGTAAAACTCTCTTGGAAAAGATTTTCTGAAATATTGAACATAATATCCTGCGGAGCAGAAATAGTAATTGAAAGAAGAAAAAAACTCGCAGATATTCACAATTTAGGAATCGCCCGCGATAACCTGATAAAATCTGCTACGGAAATCTCAAATCTTTGGCACAGAATCTACGAAAAATACAGCGACAAAAAATCTTTCTTAAATGAGATAATTCTCTCCATAAAAAAAATAATTCCTGTGGAAAATGCAGGAGCAGTAATTCTTTTTGAAAATGAAATGATAGAAACTTTTTTAGATGAGAAAGATGAAGAGTTCAAAAAATTTCTTGAAATGAAACTCAAAAACCCGGATCTTCCCGAAATCTCACCTATATATACAGTTGAAATAAAAGGCGAAAAAATATCAGGACTTGTAGGGCTCAAATTTTCCCAGAAAGTAGAAGATGAAAACTTGAAAATAATTACAGCGGTTTTGTCCTCAATCCCAAAAATTTATGAATTCCAAAAAACTCAGGAAGAAAAAATTAAAGATGAATTGCAAAAAATATTGGAAGAACTTGAAACGGGAATAGCTATTTTACATAAATTAGATCACAAGATTTTGCTTTCAAACAAAAAATATCATCACATCATTGAAAATATAGAGAAAATCAAAGAAATAGTTATGTCAGAACTAAACTTCCTCTCTGTATTTGGAATTCAGGGGTTCAAAAAACTAAATTTAGCAGAAAAAAATATAAGTATATACACAAAACCTCTGCAAGATGATAAGATCATAGTAGAAATTCAGGAAATAACAAAAGAAGAGGAAGAAAGTACGGAAAGGATGCTACTCAAAATACAACTCATAAGAAAAATAATAAACCTCATTTTGAACATATCGGAAAAAGAATTAGAAGCAGAAAAAACTCAAAAAATAACAAGCACTCTTTTGAGTCTTCTTGAAAGGTCCATAAGAGAAGAACCTTTTACACCGGAAGAATTGAAAGAATTCATTTTACCACTACAAAATAAGTTTGAAGGAAAACTTGATATGGACTCCGCAATTGAAAATGAAAAAAGCTTACCCAAAAATTTTCTTCTTATTTTTATCCTCATCCTATCGAATCTTATAAAGATATCAATAGAAACCCGTGAAAAATGTCGAGCGAAAATGAAAATAGGTCAAATATCAGATGAAATCTCTGTGGAATGCGAGCTCCATGAAGAAGGAAGAAGATCTAAAATAAAAAAATTTGTAGAAGATGAATTAGATGAGATAATAGATAAACTCGGAGGCTCAATATCTATACTCAAAGATAAAAATGAAATGAAAGTTTCTATATCAATCCCCAAGATAGAATAACCAAAAATTGAATAGTTGTTCAAAAATAAGGAAAAAAACAAGATTGAAAATTAAAAATAAAAGTATGATAATAAAAGATTACAATTGTAATTATAAGGCTTTATTTGTTTTGTTAGCTTTTCTTTTAATAATAAATGGTTCAGTAAAAGCTCAAACTCAAATACCCGAAGGCTTCCCTCAGATCCCTTCATATGATGTAATAAAAACTCTCATTCCAATTCTTGAAAAAGCCTCGGTTGTTATAATTCAGAAAGAGAAAGACAAACCCCCCTTCATAACCGGTATCTTACTCATCAACGAAAAAATAGATAATGTAGTAAAAGTTGTCAGAGATTTTGATAAATATCATGAGTTCGTCCCAAATGTCTCAAAAGTAAAAATATTGGAAAAAAAAGAAGATGGAACAGAGATAGTTGAATATAACTTGGCTTTTGATGTTGCCCTTGGAGTAAAATTCAAAATAACCTATACTTTGGAGCAAAAATATAACGAAAAGGAATATTTGATCTGGGGACTTCCAGCCAAAGGTAAAGAACAAGCTTTCTCAGATGTAAGATTTATTGAAAAGTATTACGCAACAGAAGATGGAAGAACCGTAATGATATATTCAGCTTATGCAGATCTTGCTTCATTCGGACTGCTTTCAAAACTTGTTTTCAAAGCTTTTCCTGAACTCCAGATTCCAGCATTAGTCGCAGTCTCTACCTTGTTTCCGGAAGCAGTAAAAGAAAGAATAGAAGGCAAAAAAATAATAGTGGAACCTAAAAATGTGGATTATGATAAAATAAAGTTACCCGAAAGGCTTCCAATTGAATCTTTGCTTCCCATACTCAGAACATATAGAACAATAATTGTTTCGTGGCACCCGGATGAAAACGGAGTGAGATTTTTTTCCTCTTACTCTCTGCTGAAAAAAGATATAAACTATGTCAAATCTCAAATAACAAATTTTGAGGGGTGGAAAAGAGTTTTCAGAATAATTGAAGACGCAAAAGCAACTCAAACAGAAAATGGATACAAAGTAAAATTCAAAATAAAATACAAGGTAGCATTCCCAATAGAACTTGAATATACTCAAATATATAACTGGGTAGGAAACACAAGACTTGAATGCGAAATAGACAGAAGAGAAAAAAGGGATATAGAAGGTGGTTTTTGTAGTTGGGATTTTTATGATACAAAATTTGGAACTGTGATAGGTTACACAGAATTTTCAGATCTCCGTACAGGAAGCTACTTTCTAAAACTACTTATGGATAAAGTAAAGGGATTTGGTATAGGTCTCCGAGTGGCGATAGTTTCAACTCAGGCAGAATCTCTAAGATGGCTATAATATAAAAATGAAATAAAAAAACAAAAATCAAAAACCAGAAAAAGACGAAAAATCAATGCTTCAAACTATAATCAAAAAACAATATGGATATACTGAACAGCATATTTTTATTTCCGTTTTTTGGACTTCTTATAACCATAGCTGTTTTTCCACTTATAAATCCGCATCTTTGGGAAAAAAATATAACCAAAGCGATAGTTTCTGCAATCTTCGGAGTTCCAGTTCTTATATATCTTATTGCAAAATCTCCCGGGAAGGTTCTTCATGTAGGAGAAGAATTTATCTCATTCATATCTTTGGTGACTTCTCTTTTCATAGTGAGTGGAGGAATATTCATTTATATAAGAAAAAAGCCAACTCCCTTACTTAACACAGCCATATTATTTTTAGGATCAATTCTTGCAAATTTTGTCGGAACAACCGGAGCGAGCATGATTTTAGTTCGTCCCTTCTTGCGCCTCAACAGATGGAGAAAAAATACATTTCATATCCCAGTATTTTTTATTTTCACAGTATCAAATATAGGCGGCGGACTTACACCTATTGGAGATCCTCCTTTGTTTATGGGATTTTTAAAGGGAGTTCCTTTTTTTTGGTCGCTCAAACTTTTTCCAATCTGGCTCTTTGAAATTTCTGTCGTTCTTCTTATATTTTTCATCTGGGACTCAATAACTTTGAAAAACGAAAAATATCCTGAGGCTTTGGCAAAGGAAGAAGAAAAAATTCTTATATATGGGAAAAGAAACTTTATCTATCTTGGTTTGATACTTTTAGCGGTTATACTTTTACATTTTCCTTTCAGAGAAATAGTCCAGTGGACAGCAGCAATTTTATCTTTGAAAACAACTCCAAAGAGAATAAGAGAAGATAATGAATTTACATTTCATCCAGCAGAAGAGGTAGCGATAGTTTTTGCAGGTATATTTGCAACTATGACTCCCGTTTTAGATTACCTCAAAGATAATGCGGATAAATTCGGAATAAGCGAGCCTTGGCAATTTTTCTTTCTGACAGGAGTTTTATCTTCATTTCTTGATAATGCTCCCACTTATCTTACATTCTTTTCTCTTGCGCAAGGTCTTTCTGAGAAATTTGGACTTACTCCCCAAGTTGCTGGGGTTTGGGAATCTTTTTTGAAAGCTATCTCATGTGGGAGCGTATTTTTTGGAGCGAACACATATATAGGTAATGCGCCAAACTTTATGGTAAAAAGCATAAGCGAAGAGATGAGAATAAAAGCTCCAAACTTTATAGCATATCTCCTATATTCTTTCCTTATTCTCTTACCTTCATTTTTTGCAATAGCTTTTATTTTCTTTGGATTTGGAAGATAAAAGTTTTTGTGTTTCACGTGAAACCATGCTCAAAAACATAGCTCTGAAAATATCTTATATAGGAAAAAATTATGCAGGATGGCAAATTCAAAAAGATGTCCCTACCATACAAGGTGAGATAAAAAAAGCTATAAAAAAAATAACAGGAGAAGATAAGATAAAAGTCATAGGAGCTTCAAGAACGGATGCAGGAGTTCACGCTTTATGCCAAGTTGCAAACTTTATAACTTCATCTGAAATCCCTCCCGAAAGGTTCAAATATGCTCTAAATACAGTCTTACCAGATGATATAAGAATACTAAAATCATGCGAGGTAGATATGAGCTTTAACGCAAGATACACCCCCTGTGAAAAAACCTATAAATACATCATATATCAGGGAGAAATAATTCCATTTTTGAAGGACTTTGTTTTAAGCATAAAATCAGAGCTCAATATAGAAAAAATGCAAAGGTGCGCAGAGATGTTAGTAGGAGAAAAAGATTTTGCAGGATTCACTCCGGAAAAAACAAATACACAAAGAACAATCTTCAAATCTCAAATTACAAAAAAAGGAAAATTCATAATATATGAAATAAAAGGAAGAAGCTTTTTAAGATATATGGTCAGAAACATCGTTGGAACGCTTATTCTTGTTGGACTTGAAAAACTCAAAGAAGAGGATTTTGAAAAAATTCTAAAAGGAGAAGAAAAGGCAAGATTTACAGCTCCACCACATGCCCTATACCTTGCAGATATAAAATACTTAGGATATGATATTTAGAAAAAGAGAAGCTCAGAAGAACTTTTACTGCTTACCTTACTTTTACTGACTACCTTTTTGTTTTTCGTTCGTAAGAAATAGAAGCTCAGGTCCCAAAGATATTTTAAGAGTAGTTTTCTCTCTTTTGAAAACTTCTCCATCTAATGTATATCCTCCTTCAAAGCTCATTTTTACATTTTGAGCAACTCCATTGAATGATTTTTCAAGAACTTTCTTGCCAAGAGCTATCCACAAAAAATTCAAAGCAAGTTTGATATGTGGATCAGCAAAAACAGCTACAAAAAATTTATCTTTTTGGTAATTACGAGTAAAAGGTGTTGTAAACAGGACCATTTTTCTGAAAACAGATATAATGCATGATACAACTTTTTTATGAGGGAAAGTGAAATCATCTATTTGAACCTCGCAATCTATAAACCTTTTCAATATATGAGAAAGTTCTCCCCCAAAAATTATAGATAAAATAGATTTCACCATAAGCGACAAGGCTTTTTCTGGACCAAAACCTTTTGAGTAATAGTATTCCATAGCAGAAAATATCAGCCCGTTTGCGAACATGAATCCAAAATGAGGTGAAAACCCTTCTTCTTCAATTTTCAGGGGCCTGACTTTCCGTATGTATAAAGGGTCAACATCAGAATATGAGCTGAAATTATTGACTATATCGCAAACTATGCGTGGAGCGGTACCGGGGGTCTGATTTTTTACTATATTCTTTGCGACAACATTCAAAGATCCAGCTCCTATGGGTATCAGAAAAGGTATATTTTTTCCTTTTGTTTTCAATTCATCATAAAGGGGAATAAAAAAGTCGGCAAAAGTTTTTATTGTACCGTCTCCTCCTACTATGACTATCACATCTGAGACGAATGCAATTTCTCTTATTTTCTGTTGAAGTAAATCAGGAGGAACACCGCTGACGATCTCAAAAGTATGCGAGCGAGAAAGATGTTTTCGCAGAATATCTTTAATTCTTTCCTCCGAGAAAAATCCATAAAATGCTTTCCCCGAAAATGGATTTAAAAAAAATGTAATATGCATAGGTTATATCTATTTTTAACCTTTTATTTTTAGTCTTTGAATTTATTTATTTGACTTGTTCAAAATGTTTCCTTCACTTTATAATTATTTTCACAGATATATATACCTTAAAAGGTATTTTCTTGATATAAATAATACCTCTTGATTTTTTATGGAAAACTTATTTTTGCCTTGACAGTATTGGTTTTCCGCTGTTGAAAAAGATGTGGAAAAGATGTTGAAAGAGATGTTGAAAAAATTGTTGAAAATTTTTGTGGAAAAACTGAAAGGTTTTTCCACAAAATTTTCCACTGATTTCCCTAATTTTTTCACAAGTTTTCCACAGGTTTTCCACAAGGAAAAATCAGTGTTTGCCATTCTTCCCGCTTCCTGACGCTTCTCCAAGGATGGTTTCTCTTATTGATGTCAAAATCATCTGTAAAGATGAATCTTTTTCTTTTTCTGCTTTTACTTTTTCTATTGCGTAGATTACAGTTGAATGGTCTCTGTTTCCGAAAATTTGTCCTATTTGTGTAGTTGATAGGTTCAGCATTTCTCTGCAAAGGTATATTGCTATTTGTCGTGCCATTGAAATATTCTTTTTTCGTCTGGGACTTTGAATTTCTTTAGGGTCAAGGTTGAAGAACTTTGCTGTTATTTCTATTATTTTTTTTGCATCAACATTTTTCAGTGGGACATTAAGTTGAGAAAGTGCCCTTTCAGCAAGTTCAAGGTTTGGCTCTTTTTCTTCTATTTCTGCGAACATAACTACTGTTTCGAGAGCTCCTTCAAGCCATCGGACATTTCCAGAAATTCTCTCTGCGATATAGTATATTACCTCATCTGGGACCTTGTATCCTCTCTCATATGCTTTTGCTTTGAGGATTGCTACTCTTACATCAAACGGGGGGGGTTTTATTTCAACTATTCTTCCCCACTGGAATCTTGATATAAGTTTGCTTTCAAAATTTTTAAGGGAGTGAGGGGGTTTATCTGCTGTTATGACTATTCTTTTTTTTGTTATAAGGAGGTAATTTACTGTTTCAAAAATTTCTTCGCGGGTTGCAGATCTTGAATCGGTTTCAAGTAGATTTATATCATCTATCAGTAGCACATCGCACATATCTCTGTATTTTCTTCTGAATTCTGTGAGTATGTTTTCTTGATATGCTGTCATAAATTCTCTCATAAATTCGTTTGCAGGTATATAAATTACTCTTGCGCCGAATCCGTTTTCTAAAACTTCATTTCCTATTGCATGAAGAAGATGGGTTTTTCCGAGGCCGCTTGGACTCCATATAAAAAGGAGGTTTGTTCTTGATGTTCCTTTTGCAATTTCCATCGCAGCTGCTTTTGCTAATTTGTTGTTCTCTCCTGTCACATAATTTGAAAATGTGAACCTTCTGTCTATTGGAAACATAAGGTTAAGCATAAACTTTCACCTCCTTATTTATATTTTACAAATTCTCTCTTTTGTTTCTACTCTTTTTTTATGGGTGGAATCAATTTTATGTTTATTTTAATATTTTAATCGTTTCGGGATGTAATTTCAAACATTTTTATATATTTTTGGTGGTTTTTTAACAGCTTGTTGAAAGATTTGAGGTTTTTCAACAAAATGAAAAATGCAAAATACTAAATTCAAAATCAGAGAAGATGTGAAATCAAAAAGAAAATTCGTTTTAGTTTTTATTTTTTGTTTTAAAAGTACTTTATGAGTTTTTCATAGGAAAGTTCAATTAAATTTTCCATAATAAGTGTCTTTACTTTTTTTGAGAAAGGCAAATCTGAATGAAACATGCCTGATAAGAATATATTTTTTGTGTTTGGAAGCTCTGGGAGACGGCACGACTCAGGAGGAGCCATCCAGTCGTGTTCTGATGAAATTGAAACAAAGTAGCATGATGGAGGGAAAGGCTTTTTTTTCAGTTTCCTTATAAAATCTGAACCTTCCCAAAGGTCATATACAGATCTGAGGGTTCTTATTATATTTTTAAGCGGAGCAGCAAGTATAGCATATTTTAAGCCGTTAATAGGTGATGCTATTGTTATGAGGCGGTCTATAAAAGACGCTCCATCCATCGCTCTGATAACATAGTGGAGTAGAACTCCCCCCATAGAGAAACCTATTGCCGGTATTCTTGCATATTTTTTTGTTCCGTTGAAATTGTTCTTGAAGAATATCTCAAGAAATAGTCTCAACTCACTTGCCAAAGTTTTCAGGTCTTTATCTTTACCAAGTCTTTTGAGTTCAAAAGATATGGGAGCAAATCCTGCATCTTTGAGAGCATTATCTATTTCTCGCATAGATTCTCTTTTCATAAGATAACCTTGTATAACTATTACGGGGGTTCTGCCGGTTCTCAGGAGGGAGTAGCTTTCGTCTGATATTTTCCATGCTGGTAGTAAAGAATCTATAATTCTTCCCCTTCTTTCTTTTTCTAAAATTATATCAACTAATCCCCTTATATCTTTTATAACCTTTATCATTTTTTTCAGTTCAAAACATAAAGATTTTTTAATAAAAATTTTCCTTTTTCTCTATCAAAATTGTTTTTAAATGCTAACTTTTTTCTCTCAATAATATATAAATTAATCGGAAAAAATATGGAAAAGCTGAATTTACAGGAAAGATAGTATAGGGGTAATTTGAAAGTATGTAATAATAAGTTAAAAATAAAGACGTTATAATAAGGTAATTGATGCGTAAATAAAAAATTACCCCGTACCATTTTTATTGCCCCGTTATGAACAAATTATAAAAAAAAGAAAAATTTTTTTCAACTTTTTGGCAAATTTTTTTATTTTTTGGGACAGATTTTTTTATTTTTTGAATTTTCCAGATAAATTGAATTTTTTTTATCAAATCCAAAATTTTTGAGTATGAGAAGAATTCTTGTTGCTTTTGATGGGTCAGAAGCGTCAGAACTTGCTTTGCAGAAGATATTGAGTTTTGCACCGAAAAACTCCAAAATCTTTGTTTTCTATGTCATAGACGAAGATGATGTAAGGTGGCCTTCAAGGATTGATATATCTTTGATATGGTCGGGAAATATAGATGAACTTGAAAATAATATCCTTGAGATTCACAAAAAGTATGCAGAAAGGTTGTTGGAAAAAGCGCGTAAGATGGCAAAAAAGAAAGGTAGAGCTGTAAAGCTCTCATATGATGTCGGGTATCCACCTGATAAAATAATAGAATTTGCGGAAAAACAAAAGTGCGACCTTATAGTTCTTGGAAGTAAAGCAAGAACTCAGCTCGGATTTATACTTGGTTCAGTTGCACAAAAAGTTGCTGTAAAAAGTAAAATACCAGTTCTTATTGTGAAGGCTTAGGGTAATTTTTAATTTGGGTCAATTTTTTTCAGCTTATTTCTTCTTTTTCAACTTCTAATCCAGCTTGTTTTATTGTTTCTTTGATTTTATCTTCATAATCTGATTTTGAAATTTTACCCTCTTCCGCTGATATTTCTATTTTTAGAGAAACTTTTTGAAATTTCTCTTTAATTAAATTCATCATCTTGTATATGTCAGAAAATTTTCCGGTTGGAGGAACATCAAGTTTAAGGAATATTTTGGAGTAAGTTTTCCTTTCTTTTCCCTTTGCTTTAAGTTCTTCATCTTCTTCTTCATACTTTTCTGGTTTAGTTAGAGGGGTTTCAGGTTTTTGATGTGGAGACTTTGCTTCTGAAATTTGTTTTTGTTGCAAGCACAACTCTTTTTTGATTATGATTTCATCTTCTCTGAGTTCTGGGTCCGAGTCGCTTTCAAAGTATTTACAGATAACTTTTCCGTTTTCTATGTATCCGAGACCAAATTCTCCTTTTTTTACTCCCTCTTTTATTGAGTTTTTCAGGACATTCTCATTTACAATCCTTTTTTCTCCGGGAGTTCTATAAAATGATTCGTAAATATTTTTTGTTTCAACATAATCTTTATTTTTGAGGTAATCGTTAAGAACAAGATAACTTAATTTTTCAATGATTTCCCCTTCGCTTTTGAGTTTTTCATATACTTCTTCATCTATGGTTTTTTCAATACCATAGGTAGCCATTCCTAAATTTTCCTCTTTGAATCCTGTTTTTGATGGAATAAGCAAAATACGATAAAGGTTTCTTATGTTTTCTTTTGCAGATGATTCTGCTTTTTTAACTTCATCTTTGACTCTTTTTTTCTGCTCATCACTCAGATGTAATTTCTTATCTTTTTCTATCTCACTCCATGCGATTTTTCTTTTTGCGAATTGTTCAAAATTTATTCTTTCTGATTCAGATTGGCACAGGAAAATAAGAGTGTTGCGATATACTCTTGGCTTATCTCCGCAATATTCTAAAAATTCTTTGCATTTTGTTTTGTCTTTTAGGATAACGAGTTTAATTTTTTTGTCATCTGGGATGTCTTTTGAATTGCTTGGCCAGATATAAACTCTGAAATATTTACTATCTTTGCTTATAATTTTGTTCAGAAGCTCTTTTTCTTCTACTTCAATGTCTTTTGCTTTGACAGATTCAATTTTGTCCAAAAGAATTCTATTTAAGTTTGGTTGGTTTGTAAAGAACAATCCAGAATCTGATATATAAAAGAGGTTCTCTTTCAGGAGCTGAATTGTTTCCACGATTACGCTGCTAGGGAAATTTACATCTGCGCAAGAAAGTTTTATTTCTTTTTCTGTTGCTCCTTTCTTTGGACCCCCTGAAAATGAGTAAAGAAATATTGCTGTTGCCACTTTTGTTCCAAATGAAAATGGGTAATATGATGTGCCAAGTGCTTTATCAACTCTTTTTGCTCCCGAATTTGGTGATGTTATATCTGCTGCTATTATGCTGTCATATTCTTGTCCTATGTGTTTTATAAGCTCTTTTCTCAGTTCTTCGTTTGTTAAATCAAAATCTCCTAACCTTATGAATGGGATTTTTGAGTCTTTAAGTGAATGAACGACGAGGGCTAAAATTCTCAAAACTCCTCGTGTTCTTTGGAAGGTCGGAAAAGAACCCCAGTTTTTATATAATACATCAATTACTTCTGGTTGAAATGGATAGCTTGCGTTGAACATTTTTCTGTACTGTGATACATCTATTCCCTCCGGGAGCATTTTTTCCTTTTCTACATAGGTCAAAAATTCTTCTATTACATCTGATGCTGCTTTCTGATCAATTGAGCTGAAAAGTCTTTTTCTTATAACTTGTGCTATTTCTTCATCTTGTACTGGTGTGAAAATTTTCTCAACTCTTCCGAATATTTTCTGTAATTTTAAGAAAAATTCTTCTCCCTTTTCGCTATAATGTTCAAGCTCACTTGATGGTAATGTAAAAACTAAAACAGCTTTCGGTATAATTGATATTGCACCCGTGAGTTCTTGAAAAAAAGCAAGGTGCTGGTCAGCCAATGTTGTGGAACCAACTTTTACTCCTGCTGCTTTGATTATATATTGCAGAACTTCATCCATCAAAATCAGTAAAGGTTGATACTTTTCTAAAAGCTTTGTCAATTTTTCTTTGCCTGGTGCAGTCTGTCCTTTCAGCAGAGTTATTTTTTCTGTGAGTTGCTTTTCAATCTCTTCCCACAGCGTTATTTCCTTTGGGTCGTAAGCTGTTCCGTCAATAACTACTAAATTTGATTTCCATTCTTCTTTTGCCTTGTGATAAAGAGCTATCAGAGAGTGAGTTTTTCCTCCTCCGAATGGGGTTTGGAGCTGAATTATAGGGTCTCCACCCTTTCCGTCAATTCTATTTTTTACGACATCAAAAAGGTTTTTCATTCCAGCGGTTATATAGGTTCTACTGAAAAAGACATTCGGATTCTGATATTCGTCGGGGGCGTCTCCTTTATATACTTTCATAAGGTCGGCAGCATAAACATCAAGCGAAAACCGACCTTCAAGAATATCTTTGTGTGGTATAGCTATTGCTGTAAAAGGTTTCATTTTTATAACAACCTCCCAATTGTTTTTTCTTCTTTTATTTCTTCTTTTATTTTTTCTTTGCCTGAGAGGAAACCATCAAGAAGTTTTTTTTCTTTGCTGTCTTTTGGGAGTATTTCTGATATTGCCTGCGCCACTTTGTAAAAAGAATCATTGCTACCAAATCCAGTTTCTTGGAGAACTTTTTTCATCTCCTCTCTCCTACCATCCTTCCATAGTAGTAGAACTCTGTGAAGAACATCAATCAGCTCTGTTGAGTTTTCAAGTTCTTTCAAATTCCTATCTTGTGGTCCGAGAACTTTTATGAATTCTTTTTCTTTCTTTATGAAACCTTTGTTCCACTCTCGTGCGAGGTCTATCCCAACGCTTTGAGCGAGCTTTCTTGCTTCATCAAACTCAACTTTGCCCTCTCCAAATGCCCATCTGAAAAGTATGTAAAACCTTGTCAAGGGTGAAAGCTCACCGGCAATCCCATTATGTAGAATTTGACGAACAGCATAATCTGTGACGACTTCCCTGACGAACTCCAAAAGTTTATCTGCCCTTATAATGTTTCCCTCGTAGTCCATAACCTTTTCGTATTTGCCGAAGATTTCAATTGCGGAGCCAATTCCAGCGATGAAAAAGTCAGCACCTGAAATTCCTTCACTCCATAATCTATCAAGTTTTTGGAAAATATGCTTTTTAATCTCTTCTTTCACTTCATTAAACCAACCTGTCTCTTCTCTCTTAATTTTTCTGCAAACTATGTAAATTGAAGAGACAAGTGAGGCGGTTTCTCGCGCATTCAATCTCTCTTTCATTTCAGTATCAATTGGCCATGATGCGGTGGGGACAAGTCCGGAGTCCAAAAGTGAGTTTATAAGTGTTTCCCACCCAGCAGTTGATTTGTGAGCATAAACGATAATGCAGATCCCGTTTGGTTTTAAAACCCTATAAATTTCCTGAAATGATTTTTTCAGCATTTCTTCAAAGAATCTTTTTGCTGATTCTTGATTTCCATGTCTTACTGGATTTGCTACTATTTCTTTTGATTTCGGTGTAAGAGGGGTTGAAAATAAATCAGGATATAAATCGCCGATGCTTCTTTTCAGCCATACATAAAAGAAATCAGAAAGTTCAGCATAGTTTACATTGTCATAATAGGGCGGGTCTGTGAAAACTGCATCAAAGTAGTTGTCAGGATAAGGTAGTTAAGTTGCAGAAGATTGTGAAACAACAGGGATATGTAATTTTTTCATTCTTCAACTCCCTTTTGTAATATTAATTTAGTTATATCCTCTTTTACATTTTCCCAGAGTAAAGATTTTTGTTTCAAAGCGGAAAGGGTTAGAACATCTACTTTTATTCCGAGGATATTTTCAAGATAATCACAGAGTTCATAGAATTTGAGCCCTATCGGTCTTTCAAGCTCAACAATTATATCTACATCACTTGTTTCATTTTGTTCTCCTCTTGCATAGGATCCAAAGACGCCAACTATTACTACTCCATATTTTTCTCTTATTTCTGATTTATGCTCCGCAAGTATTCTCTTTATTTCTTCAAGCGTTTTCATTCTTCAACCTCCACTGGTGGAATTTGGGTAAGATGAGAAAGAACATTAAGAATCCAGTCCATAGCTGATTGCCAGTCTGCATTACCGCCAAAAGGATTAACTTCTGAATAGTCCCAGGTCATAGCCAAAGCTTGTCTGCCCATACCTGGATTTACTAATTCTCTTGTATTATGCCAATAGCCAAACATAGTAGCATAAATTGCCAACCTATTTACCCCCAACCCCAAATAGCTCACCACTGCTTTTGCGTATTCTTTATCGTATCCTTCTTCAATCATTTTTTTATAAGCGAGGCGGACTTTTTCTGTGAATGTAATCAAAGCAAGTTTCTGGCGGGAGTTGAAAAGGTCACCCCAAACTTTAAAACCGTAGCCTCTTCCTGCAACAGTTGTCGGGTCATCTTGGTTCATTTCTTCATCTGGCACAGGGTCGATTCCCCATTCTTCCATCAATTTTTTTCTTTTTTCTTCAAGGTATTTTTCTGCGGATTTGAAAATCTTCAAGTCGTTTTCTGTTGCCAATCTATAAATTTTTCCCTTTGCTCGTGGGTGGTGTAGAACAACTGCGACCATTCTTTGACCTGCTTTTCCATCTTGGAAAAGTTTTCTTACTGTTTTATCATCTTGGGTTGAGCCACAGACGAGACACGACGCAATTGCTCTGCTTATCGTTCCTTTTTCAGGTTCAAAGTCAAGAGGGAAATTATTATCTTGTCCTACAATTTCAAATTCAACTTTTTTATCTTTTATAATGGGTTTTAGAGCAATTTTTCTCGTATCTTTTTTTGCAAGCCAGAATTGTCTCATCAAAGGAATTTCAGCTCCACAGGATGGATTTTGGCAAGGAATTGTTCTTGCCCAGATGTATCCCACAGGTATTGAGCCATCTTCATCGTTTGGGTAGAATTTCCCTATCTCTTTTTTTGCTTCTTCTAAAACCCAATTTCCCCATTTTTTTACATCTTCAAGCAAAGGAATTTCAATCCATCCATCTTTTGTTTTTTGAGGTCTTCCGTATTTTTGTGGGTATTCAAGTGTGCATTTTAATATTAAGACGGCAACGGGGTTATATTCATTGGCGTATGTCTCCATTCCGAGTCGCAGGCATTCAAGAGGTATAGAACCACCGCCTGCGAATGGGTCTAAAACTTTGAGAGTTTTTCCGCCGTTTGCTTCTAAAATATCTTTTCTTGCTTTTTCAATTATCGTTTTATTCAGAGAGTTTTCCCATTTTGCAAGGTTTTCTATAAACTGTTTTTTTGTGTCCCATTCCAAATTGTTTTCAGGAGCCGGAATTAGTGCAGCATAAGCCGTAGCTCTTGAAGATGCTAATGGTCTTCTTGCCCACCATATATGCAAGGTTGAAATATGCCCGTGTCTTATGTTTTTTTCTCTTGATGATTCTTCGCTAACTTCTTTGACGGGGAAACTTACTTCAATAAAGCTTTTTTTCATAATTTTTCACTTTTTATTTCTTCTAAAATTTTTATATAATTTTAGTTTAAGTTCTGGGAATATAAATAGTTTCTTTGAAAATATATTCTTTGAGTTCTTCTCTCACTGTATCATAGGGAACAACATCAACTTTTTTAATTCCGAGTTTTTCTTCAAGAAAGAGAGCAAGTCCAACAAATTCAAATAATTTTGCTTTTTTATAAAATTTCACAAGCACATCAAGGTCGCTTTTTTTCTTTTGTTCTCCTCTTGCGTAGGATCCGAAAATACTCATATTTCCATTATTTAATTTAGTTTTGTCTGTATTTTTTATCTTTTATTTTTCATAGTAAATTCAAGCTTGTTTTAGCAAAGCTTTCATACCTTTTTTCTTGCATTCTTCTGATGTTATAATGAAGCGGACTTCTCTTTTTTCTTGCATTTTGAGTTTTTCAGCTGGATTGTTTATTATAAGCAATTCAGGGTTTGAGACTGCGTTATAGACCACATATAACCAGTATTGTTCTTTAAATCTTTCGGCATAATTTTTTTCGTTGAGGGTTAAAGCTACTGGTCCCTCATCTTTTCTTGTTTTGACTTCTATGTATCTTATTTCATTTTTGCCTTTTGACCTTATATCATATCCTAAATTTTCTTTTGATACATCTTCTGGTTCTCTGCCTTGACTTTTTTCATATTCCATAGCTATTTTCATACCAATTTTTTCTATTTCCTCACTACTTACCATATCATCGGATTCAGAAGAAGAAGGTTTGATGTAGATTGCACCTAAAAATTTTGGCTCTGAGATTGATAGAGATACTTCTTGTTCTATTTCTTTTTCCAATTTTCGTTTTGCTTCTTCATATTGCCTTTTTCTTTCACTTTTATTTGATATAACTAAATCAACTTTTTCACCTTTTTCTTTCCTCTCTTGTAGTTTAAGTATTTCTCCATCAAGTTCTTCTATGAGATATTCAAGTGATTTTAATCCATATTTTCTCTTTATTTCTTTTTGTCTCTCTCTTTCTTTTGATATTTCTTTTTTGTAATCTTCTAAAACTTCTATGGAAAATCTTTGAGCTTTGACTTTTCTTTCTTCAAGTTGGCTTTTGCTGATTTCAAAAGATTTATCGGGTTCATCAATTGGAATAAGGTCCCACACTATTGCAGGGTTGATGGGTTGAAGATTTTTTCCATCGTCGTATATTGCCAGGATTTTTTTGCCAGCTATATTTCCTGTTCCGTCTTTGACTTCTCCTTCAAAGAACCAAACTATACCATTATATTTGCAAGATGGGTCTTCAAATACTGCGCCTTTTTTGAGTTTATCCTCATAATTTTTATGTATGTATTCTATGAGGGCTTCAAGGATAGGGTGTCCAAAAGATATGAATTCAGAGTCCGGATTTTTGAAAGCTTTTTCTTTGTCAAAAGTTACTTTTGTGTATGACTTCATAGGTTCTCCGTATTGTGCTTTGAAATTAGGGTCATCAGCGATTTGCTTTATTTCATAAGGTATGGACTCTATTTTGATAAATCCATCTTTTTTTATAGAGAATTCTCCTCCTATTTTTTCAAATGCCTTTTTGAAAAATCCCTCAACATATTCTGGAATTAGTCTATATTCTTTTGCTTTTTGGGTTATTTCTTTTATTTTTGTGTAGTCAATATGTTTTGTGGCAAGGCTTTGTCCGAGAGCATCTTTGATTTTACTTATGTATTCTTCATCAACTTTTATATCTATCTCGTTGATTATTTCATCAAGGTTTTTCGCGTTTGCGACTGCATCTAAAATGAGTTGATATAGATTTTTTCCTTGGAATATTTCTCCTATGACATCAAAGACTTTGTCGCTTCCTAATGCTTCTCTGATTTCGTCAAGTTTTTCAAGTATTTTTATCAAAACTATTCCTTCTCTTGTATCTTCTGCGACGAGGTTGAATATATATACATCTTTTTGTTGTCCGTATCTGTGGATTCTACCCATTCTTTGTTCAAGTCTTGTTGGGTTCCATGGAATATCGTAGTTTATCATGATATGGCAGAATTGGAGATTTATACCTTCACCTGCTGCCTCTGTTGCGACCATGATTTGAGTTTGATCTCTGAAAACTTTTTCAGCTCTTATTCTTTCTTCTAATGACATGTCACCGTGTATGAAGTTGACGGAATATCCCCAGGATTCAATCTTTTTAACTAAATAATCAAGTGTATCTTTTGATTCGGTGAAGATGAGAATTTTTTCATTTCCTTGAATTTCTCTTATTCTTTTTAATCCTTCTTCTATTGCTTTCTTTAATTCGGTTAGTTTTATTTCGTTTTCTTCTTTGATAATTTCATTTGCTTTTTCTATTAGATCTTCAATTGTGTTGATTTCCTGTTGGAGTTCTTCTTTTGTTTCTGCGAGGCTTAATGTTTCCCATTCTTTTTCTTTTTCCCATCTTTCCTGCTCGCTGTATTCTTCAAATTCTTCAATATCAAAAACAGAGTATGATTTTTCTTTTTCTAATTCGTTTTTTTTGAGTAGTTCTTCAAGTCTTTGTTTTCTTCTTTCAAGTGATTTCAAAAGGGCATATGTGCTTGAAGCCATTCTTCTTTGCAAAATCAAGAGAGCAAATGCAACATTCCTCTTTTTATCTTTTTGCAATGCCTTACTGTATTGGGAGATAACATATTTTGAAAGCTCATTATATAATTTTTTTTCTTTGTCAGATAGTCTGAACTTTATAGTTTTTGGATAGCGGTTTGTAAAGATACGTTTCCCTTCAAGGTCCGTTAAATCTTCTTTTAATCTTCTTATGAATAGAGGATTATCTTTATTATTTATTGATTCTTGAATGAGTTTATCTGTTGCAAAAAATCCCGGTATCAGCAGGTCTAAAAATAGCCTGAAATTTTCTGGGTCTCCTTTGTGTGGAGTTGCAGTAAGGAAAAGAAGATGAGTTGATGTCTTTGATAACACTTCCCCTAATTCATATCTATCTGTTTTTGAAGTTTTATCTCCGTATCTATAAGCAGCCATTTTATGTGCTTCATCTACAATAACGAGGTCCCAGTGGGTACTTGATAGAGAAGGTAAAATATCTTCTTGTTTTGCGAAATCCATTGAGGTGATAACCTGATTTTTTATCTCCCATGGGTTTTCTCCATATAAGCTGTTCATTAAACTTCTGTTGACTTCAAGGAATGTTTCTTGAAATTTTTCTTTCATTTCTCTTATCCATTGGTCTTTGAGGTGTCCGGGAACTACTATGAGGATACGTTTTGCAAGTCCTCTTAATTTTAGTTCTTTTAGTATGAGTCCTGCCATAATAGTTTTGCCGGCTCCGGGGTCATCTGCTATAAGAAATCTTATTTTTGGGAGCTTTAATGCATATCCGTAAACAGCTTCTATTTGGAAGGGTAGTGGGTCAATTTTTGAGGTGTTGAGAGCTAAAAAGGGGTCAAAGAGAGAGGCGTATCTGAAGCGGATTGCTTCAATGGCTAAAAATACATCAGAGGCTTTTGAGGAAAAATCTAATTCTGAGACTTTTGCTTTTATTTTTTTGAGGTCTTCTTTATTCAATATTTGAGTGCCGAAAACAGAGGTTTTTGTATTAATATATCCGATTTTGATTATGAGGTTTTCTTCATTTCTTTCAATTTCTTCTACTTCAATTATTTCAACGGGGTCTGGCCAGAAAGGACCTTCAATTATTGCCCCTTTTTTAAATAGTTCTTGGGGTGATTTTTCCATAGTAAAAATTGATTTTTCTAAAAAATTTAATTACTTTTGTGAATTTTTTGTGGGATTATTGAAATGGAAAACATAGCGAAATTAGCAATCATATTTTTCAATGAAATACTTAAATGATGTATTTTTCTGCTTTGCTACTTCTATGGAAAAATTTTTCAGAATTTCTGACATAAAATCTATTCTATCAAATTTTTTGGGTATCAAATTGTTAAATTCTTCCTTGGTAATGTTGTTTGTATTTTCTATGACCTTGATTTTAAGTTTTTTGCAGTGTTTATTGTCTATTCCTGCAAGGTACCAACTTTCTATTTCTTTTATAATAACAATGATTCTATCTATTTCTACATTTTTTAACTTTCTTTTTATTTCTTCCTTTTTGCGGTTACGCAGGGAGATTGGTCAATATCTACGACATAAAAATAATCAGCTCCCATTGATTTGATACTTCTGATGAAGTTAGAAATTTTTTCTGTTTTTTGTTGGGCGTATTTCCATATTTTTACTGTGCCATATTTTTTTTGAAATTTTGGAACTATAATTTTTTGAAAAAATCTTTCGTCATCGTTGACTTCTACGAAGAAAAAATAAGTAGTTTATATTTTGTGCTCACAATTCCAATAGATTTTGTATATAAAGTTCTTCAATTCCTATTTCATTTTTTAGAAATGTTTTTACATTTTCTTTTTCGGATGGTCTGGAAATGACGGAGAATCCTTCTTTATCTCGTGAGATAAGTAAGAGGTTTTCTAAATCTGCGAGTTTTACTATCTCGGGATTGTGAGTTGAAACGAGAATTTGAATGTTGTTGGATGCGTCTTTCATCATTTCTACTACTTTTGATATAAGATAAGGATGTATATTTCTTTCGGGTTCTTCAATTATGGTTAAGGGTTTCTTCTCAAAAAATAAAGCTATAATTAAGGCAGTTATATTTATGGTCCCATCAGAGATCAGAGATGCCGGCAAATACTGTTTTTTATTGTAAGATTCCTTCAATTTAAACAGCAGAGATTTATCAGCAAATTTCTCCACGGACAAATTATCTACGAAGGGTAAAAGGTCTTTCACTAAGTTAGAAAGCTTTCTTTTCTTTTCTTTATCTCCTAATATATTTTTTAGAACTATTGCGAGATTACTTCCATCCTCTTCAAGTTCAGTTTTCCCAGTTATTGGGGTAGCTTTTTTAGGAAGTTTTGGATCAAAATCATATATTGCAATACCCCGATTGAATAAATCGGAAATTGGTGGATTGATTATCAGGATGGGAGGAAACTCAATGAGTAAAGTTTTTGATCTAAAATTTATATTTTCAAAATACGGTAAAGATATATCATCTTTTTTTATTTCCAGTCCTCCGGTTATTTCAGCTTTGATTTTACCGTTTGCAACAGAAAATATAATCTCTCCTTTCCCAAAGTTTTTTTCTTCTTCTATTTTACCGTTCTTTGACCTCTCTACCTGAACAAGATTTCCTCTATGTATTAATTTATCTTCAACAATTTCAAATTCTTTCCGTTTCTTGCTAAATCTCAGAGTGAATCTATAAGCTATTTCATAGGTTTCTACCATAAGGCTTTTTTCTTTTATTATTACTGGCCAGCTTTTAAATGGTCGGTCAGGGATTACTTCTATTTCTATTGAGAGATTCTCATATGGACCAATATTTATGTTTGTTAAGATAATCTACTCCACCTTGTATAGATATTGCATTATCTAAACCATAGTTCCTTATATCTCTGAGGAACTTAAAGATTTGTATAAAATTAGATTTTCCAGATGCGTTTGGTCCAATTAATACATTAAATTTTCCAAGTCCAACCTCTAAATCTTTGAAGCTTTTGAAATTTTTTACTTTTATTTTCCTTATTATGGTCATATCCTATTAAAGCGAATTTCCAAATTTTTCAGAAGAAAAATTTATAAAATTTTTCTGCTACATACTAAATTTAGAGTTTTTTGCAAAAGAAAGGCATTTATAGCCTTTTTATTTTTGGTATTAGTCAATATTGATTTTGATGGCAGAAAGGAAATTATGGTGGTGAAGATGAGAGTTTTTATGATAAGGAAGAATGTGAGATTTTGGGGGTCATTAGGACAGATCGGGAATTTGCTTCAAACAATAATTGTTGCTTTATTTCTGCTAATTCTTTATTTGGTCGGATGTGGAAAACCAACTAAAAGCGAATCAGAAAAAGTTGATTTTTCAGAAAAAATAAAACATTACGAGGAGTTAGCTTATAAATTTGCTCCTATATATGTTCAGACTTTTAAATCAAAATACGATATTCCTACGAATTTTGATTTTGACGGAGATTTTGTAGGAAATAACAATTGGGAGAATGCTGAAAAATTTGAGTTTTCACCTTATGTTTATTGGGATGTAAAAGAAAGTGAAAACTTTCTATTTTTCTATTATGCTTTGTTCTATCCCCGGGACTATCTTGAAGATTGTGAAAATCCCCCGCCTTTTGAGAGCTGTCATGAGAACGATTGGGAACAAATGCTTGTGGTCGTAAAGAAACCGGAAATGAAAACAATTTTGTTTGAAACTTTACCTCATGTATTTGATATAGTTTATCTCAAAGATTATTCAGCAGATTTGGTCGTCTCAGGAGTGTTGATGAAAGGAAAAAATCCTCATTTTGTTGATCAAAGACCTATAATTTTCATCGAGTGGGGAGGACATGGTCAATATGGCTCTCCAGAAGATATAGCTGAAAAAGAATTCTTCTCTTTTGAAAGCACGAAAGTTCTTGTTCCAGAAAAATTTGATTTTGATCTCAAATCAGATTCTGTTCTAAAATACAAGCTCATATATATTTATGATGTTTTCTGGCCAAGAAAAGATGATGTAGGAGAAGGTAAGACTTTTGATAACTATTTTGAATTTGAGGTAGAGGGTATTCACTTTAAGCTCCCCAAAAATTTTGATGGTGATGTTCCAGAAAAAGGAAAGTTTGTAGAAGATGCTGCATCAGCTCCTTGGTATGCTCATTCTGTGCCGGGAGAGGAAGGAATATGGTTTGTTCATCCTGTTGAGATTTTGAAAAAAATGAGGAATTATTAGCTCCGGTGCACAGGAAAAATATCTGTTTAATCCGTATATAGATGTGAAGTAAAAAAATTTTTAGTTATGAGTAGTATAGAAATTCAGCGAGTTGAAACCGGGGGTTTAGAATCTGTTTTAGATTGCCTTCACTCACCCTCTTCTTTTCTGAAAAAGTTTTTAGGTAAAGATGAGATTTCTCATTTTTTGACGGTAGATGAGCTTGAAGATTATGATTTTTGGTGGCAAGAAAAAGGAGAGAGTCTTTCTGAATCTGTTGATAAATCAAAGACTCCTTGGCTCAAAATGTATGATGAATCAGGTAAAAGAATAGATAAAATAGAATACATTTCAGAATACTGGGATCTGCTTTATGAAGGATACAAAAGAGGAATAATAGATAAGGTTTTTGAGAGAGATTCGGTAAAACCATTTTATTACATGCTCTATATAATTACATTCTATGACGCGGGTCTTGGGTGTCCATATACTGTCTCTTTATCTACTGCTATCCCTATATCAAAGTATGCTGATGAGAAAATGAAATCTGAACTTTTACCGAAGATGAGAAGGAAAGGAAGAGATGTTTGGCAAGGTGCAACATGGATGACAGAAATAAAAGGTGGTTCAGATCTTGGATTTTCTGTTGAAACGAGAGCATATGAGAAAGATGGAAAGTGGTTTCTTGATGGAGAAAAATATTTTGCGTCTAATGTTGGAGCAGAATTAGCTGTTGTTGCTGCAAGACCAGATGGAGCTCCTCGGAATGTTAAAGGGCTTGCTCTGTTTCTTATAAAAAAATTCAGAGAGGATGGGAGCTTAAACTACTTTATAAGAAGGTTAAAAAACAAAATAGGAACAAGATCTGTCCCAACGGGTGAGGTTGAATTAAAAAATTCAGAAGCCTATCTTCTTGGGAAGAGAGAGTGGGGCATATATGAAATTTTAGATGTTCTGAATTCATCGCGTGTTTCAAACATATTCGGTAGTGTTGCAGTGATACAAAGAGCAATCTCGCTTGCTTACAAATTTGCAAGCCAAAGGTTTGCATTTGGGAAAAATGTGGTGGAGCATCCACTTATGAGAGCTCAGTTTGATGAGAAAGTAAAGGAGCTCAAAAAATGCTTTGCGTTAGCTTACGATGCAGTTGATTTATATGATAAGGTCTGGAAGGAAACTCCGCCATTTTCAGATAAATTCAATCTTTTCAGACTTATATCTCATATTGCGAAATATTACACTGCTGAGGTTGCAATACAGACATCAAAATGGGCTATGGAGGTCTGGGGAGGACTTGGAATTTTAGAAGAATTTCCGGTTGAAAGACTTTTCAGAGAATCAATAATTCTCTCAATATGGGAGGGAACACCGCACAGGCAAATGTTAGATGGTCTTGAAGTTATTCTGAAAAAGCAAGGTCATAAGCTTTTATTTGAATATATGAAAGAAAAAGCAAAACAAGACGAGTTCAAAATTGCAAAAATAAAAAAAGTAGAAGAATTTACTCAAAAATTTCTCGATCTTGACGACAACGAAAGAGAGAAAAATGTTGAAGCACTTTTTAAGGAACTCGCTTCTTTGTGGGAATAAATAATGATGTAAGAAAGTATGAAATATATAATGTAAGTATGTTGTGTTCTTGGTGAAAACCAAAATTCCTCCAAGTACTATCCAAATAGACTTCAAAAGGAGCGAGCTACCGCTTGATGCATCTGAACTATCTAAGATAGTAGGTATAGAGAATCCAAAAATATATGTGGAGATAGGTTTCGGAAACGGGGAATTTTTGGTAGAGATGGCAAAGAGAGAAAGTTCAAGTATATTCATAGGTTTTGAAATTTCAGGAATATCGGTTGAAAAATTGAGATCCAGAGTAAAAAGGGAGAACTTGAGAAATGTTTTTTGTATAAGAGAAGATGGTTTTTGGGGTTTATACTTTTGTTTTCCTGATTCATCTATTGACAAAATATTTATAAACTTTCCTGATCCGTGGCCTAAGCGGCGACACGAAAAAAGAAGGATAACAGAGAGGAAGAAGTTGATATTATTTTTTAGGAAGCTCAAACCGGAGGGAAAAATAGAAATCTTAACAGATAGTGAGAACTTTGTGAATTATACAGTGGAGCAAGCAATGGGAATTTTCAAGGTAAAAGCAGAAGAGAAGAAAGATTTCTCAATAACAACAAAATATATGAGGAAGTGGCTACAGGAAGGGCGAAAAATTTATTCAATTTTGCTTGAAAAAAGTGAAAGCTCATTTTCTGCTGAAAACAAAAAATATTATGATTTTGAGATTGAAAAACTACCTAAACCAAAGATGTTTCTTGAAAGGAAAATAGAGAAATTTCCATATAGGAAAGAAGAATTGGAACATAAGGTGTTTAAAATACAAGAGGGTATATTTGTGAAATTCTTTGATATATTTGAAAAAGAAAATAAGATTCTAATTGAAACTCTAATCTCAGAATACGGATACGAGCAGATGTTTATTATAAAAATAGAAAAGAGAGGTGAAAATTTCATTTTAGATATTTCTCCTTTCAGTTCGGTAATAAGAACAGAGGGGATAGAAAAACTTATAGAAAAATTGTCGGAGGGTACTTTGTCAAAATAACTAACTCATAAAATTTTCTATATGGGAACCACCGTAATAAAAGATATTAAGATCGTTGAGGTCTCTCCACGAGATGGACTGCAAAATGAGAAAGAAATTATTCCATTTGATAAAAAAAAGAGTTTTATTGAGAAACTGATGGAAACGGGTGTAGACGAGATAGAAGTTGGTTCTTTTGTATCTCCAAAATGGGTTCCTCAGATGCAAGATACCGATAAACTGTTCTTTTCAATTCTACCAAAAGATGGAATCAAATTTTCTGCACTTGTTCCAAATATGAAGGGTCTTGAAAGGGTTATGGAGCTTCCACCACAACATCGTCCTAAAAAACTCGCTGTATTTACAGCCTCATCAGATACTTTTAATCTAAAAAATATAAACTGTACCGTTGAGGAATCGTTTGATAGAATAAGACCTGTCGTTGAGTTTGCAAAGCGTGAGGGTTTTGAAGTAAGAGCATATATTTCAGTAGCTTTTTGGTGCCCGTATGAGGGAAAAATTCCTCCAGAGAAAACTTTGTATGTTTGCGAAAAACTTATTGAAATGGGTGTTGACGAAATATCTTTGGGAGATACCATAGGTAGAGCTTCTCCGAAAGATGTTTATGATTTGCTTTCCCTCCTGCTAAAAAAAATAAAACCTAATATGGTGGCTCTTCATTTTCACAATACATATGGAATGGCTCTTTTGAATTCTTTCATAGCATTTCGTGATTTTGGAATTACAACTTTTGATAGTTCAGCGGGTGGATTAGGAGGATGTCCTTTTGCTCCCGGGGCAGCTGGAAATGTTGCAACAGAGGATTTAGTTTTTATGTTTGAAAACTCTGGAGTTAAAACAGGAGTAGATTGGAAAAAAATTATGGAGGCAGTATCTATTTTGGGCATTCCTTTGAGGTCAGTTATATCTAAGGTTTTAGGTAAAGGATAAACTTTTTTCCTTTCTTCCTTCTTTTTTTAAAATTTTATGTTTTATTTAAATTATTAAATGACTTTAAAAAATTTCAAACTTTCCTGAATTTTCAAAATTACATACTTTGAGAAATAAAAATAGAAGATATTATGCCTCGTGGTTTCAAAAAAATTCTTGTTGCGAACAGAGGAGAGATAGCAATAAGAGTAATAAGAGCTATAAAAGAATTGGGAAAACAAGCGGTAGCTGTAAGGACACCAGAGGATAGATCTGGATCATGGGTTTACCTTGCAGATGAGTTCTATGAAATTTCAAACTATCTGAATATAGATGAGATAATAGATGTCGCAAAAAAAGCAAAAGTAGATGCGATACACCCCGGGTACGGTTTTCTTTCTGAAAGGGAAGACTTTGCGGAAGCTTGTGAGAAATCCGGAATAAAATTTATAGGTCCTTCCCCAGAGTCTCTGCGGATGTCAGGAGATAAAGCAATTGCACGGCAGAAGGCAAAAGAAGCGGGAGTCCCAATAGTTCCGGGGACAGATGTTGTGGAAAATCCTGAAAAAGCTCTTGAAGAAGCAAGAAGAATAGGTTTCCCAGTTCTTCTGAAAGCAGCCGGTGGTGGAGGTGGTAAGGGGATGCGTCCCGTTTTTGATGAATCGGAGTTCGTGAATTTGTTCAAACAAGCATCTGAGGAAGCAAAAGCTGCTTTTGGAGATCCAAGAATTTACATAGAAAAATATATAGTTGCTCCGAAACATATAGAGGTTCAAATTCTGGGAGATGAGTATGGTAATATGGTATATCTCTTTGAGAGAGATTGTTCTTTGCAGAGAAGAAATCAGAAGGTTATTGAGGAAAGTCCTTCTCCACTTTTACCACATGATGTTAGATTGAAGATGTGTGAAGCGGCTTTAAAAATAATGAAAAAAATAAATTATTTTAACGCCGGAACTGTTGAGTTTATAGTTGATAATAACTGGAACTTTTACTTTATTGAGATAAACGCAAGAATTCAGGTTGAACATCCTGTCACAGAAATGGTTACAGGTATAGATCTCATAAAAAGGCAAATAAAGATAGCCGAGGGGGAAAAACTTGATATATCACAGGAGGATATAAAGCAATCAGGACATGCTATGGAGTTAAGAATATATGCTGAGGATCCGGATAACGATTTTATGCCTTCTGGTGGTTATGTCTCATTTTACAAAGAACCCTCTATGCCGGGGGTAAGATGTGATGGATGGTTGTACTCGGGATGTTATGTTCCTTCAAAGTATGATCCCTTACTTTTGAAGCTTATTGTCAAGGGTGAATCAAGAGATGAAACAATAAATAAAACTCTTATCGCACTTGATGAGCTAAAAATTCAAGGTATAAAAAACAATATACCTTTTTTCAAGTTTGTGCTGAACCTTCCCGAATTCAGGGAAGGAAATATAAACACTTGGAGTATGAAAGATATTCTGGAAAAATATAAGGAACACAAAAGAGCTTTATACTTGCAAGATATGGAGCATGCCATTGTTTTAGGAGCTTATTTATGTTCTAACGGTACTATGCAAGAGATCATTCATAATCAATATCAAGAAAATTTAAAGGGAGGATGGAAAGTTTCTGGATGGAAAATCAACGGAAGAATTTTAAGAAGGGAGTAATTGAGATAAGATTAGGATAAGAATTAAAATAAGAAGGATTAAATAATAATAAGGGGGAGGAATAAATAAATAGGAAAATAAAGCCGTGCGTGTAAGACTAAAAAGTAAGGATGGAAAAAAGTTAGAGGGACATATATCTTCTTATGGAAATACTGTGGAGGTCAAAATTAAAGATAGTGTCAGGAAATTTATAATTGAGAAGACTCCTTTTGGTGAGATAGTAGCGAAAGATGAGGCTGGAAATAAATACAAAATAACTCCCATTTTTTCTTCAAAATATGAGATCGTTTTTGAATTGAATGGTCAAACTTTTCAGTTTGAAAGAATTTTACCCGGAGCGGAGTTTGAGGAAGAGGATGAAAGCGTGGCGATAATAAAGCTTTCTTTTTCTGGGCTCATAAGAAAGCTATATGTTAAAAAAGGGCAGAGTGTGAAAAAAGGTGATGTTCTTGCTGATGTTGAATCTATGAAAATGATAAATAGCTTGAAATCTCCCATTGATGGTGTAGTTGAAGAAATTTATGTATCGGAGGGTAAAAGTCTGATGTCGGGGGAAAAAATTATGAAGATTGTAAAATCTCAGTAGCCGAAACAAAAATAAACCAGAATGCAAGATCAAGAAGGAAATGTAGTTTTTGGTTCAGACGACAAAATCACAGTTTTTGAAGGCAGAAAATTTTTGAATTTTTCTGAGCATGAATTTTCAGTTTGGGTCCCAATACAAATGAGATTTTGCGACACAGATATGATGGGACACATAAATAATGTCTCTATAATAGCTTTTCTTGAAACCGCAAGGGTTGAATATATGAACAGAATGAGAGATGTTGCTAACCAAAAAGGTATAGGACAAGATTTATTTTCTATCATATTAGCTGAAATAACTTGTGTTTATAGGGGGCAAATTTTCCTCAGAGACAAAATTCAAGTCGGAATAAAAATAAGATGTTTTAAAAGAAAAAGTTTTGTTTTTGATTATATAATATTGGCAGATCACGGAGATGGTATAAAAAGGAAGGTTGTTGATGCACAATCTATTCAAGTTATGTATGATTATTTTGAAGGGAAAAGTATAGAAATTCCAAAGGAGTTTATAGAAGTTGCCGAAGCTGTTGAGGGGAGGAAAATTCCTATTTTTTGAAATTTATGAAAGCAGTTCTCTATCTTGAAGATGGAACTTTGCTTTCTGGTAAAGCTTTCGGAGCAAAAGGGACCAAAGTTGGAGAAATAATTTTCAACACAGCTTTAACTGGGTATCAGGAAGTTCTGACAGATCCGTCTTATAAAGAGCAAATTGTGGTTATGACTTATCCTCACATAGGAAACTATGGAATAAACTTTGAAGATGATGAATCCTATAAAGCTTTTGTTGAGGGATTTGTTATAAAGGAGTTGGAAGTTCAACCTTCAAATTGGAGATCAAAGATAACGCTTCATGAGTTTCTTGAAAAACAAGGTGTAATAGGTATAGAGGGGGTTGATACAAGGTTTCTCACAAGAAAAATAAGAGAAAAAGGTTCTATGAAAGCGGTAATAACCACAGAAGATGTTGATTCTGAAACTTTGAGAAAAGTTGTTGCAGAGTATCCGGGATTGCAAGGCAGGGACCTTGTGAAATATGTTACATGTAAGGAACCTTATATTTGGGGTGAAGGTTTGTGGTATCACAAATCTGTATATTATGAGAAGAAAAAGAAATTTTCTGGGAAAAAAATTATAGTTATGGACTTTGGAGTGAAAAGAAATATATTAAGGCATCTTGTTGAATTTTTCGGTGAGGTCAGAGTTGTTCCGGCTTATACATCAGCTGAGGAGATTTTAGGATTTTATCCTGACGGAGTTGTTCTTTCAAATGGTCCGGGGGATCCGGCGCCACTTAAATCAATTCAGGAGAACATAAGAAAAATTTTAGGAAAAGTTCCAGTTTTGGCTATATGTCTTGGACATCAGCTTACAGGTCTTTCTTTGGGAGCTAAAACATACAAATTAAAATTTGGACATCATGGAATAAATCATCCTGTGAAAAGCCCTGAAAGAAAAAATGTTGAAGTGACATCTCACAATCATAATTTTGCTGTTGATCCTCAAACTTTTCCAGAAGATGTAAGAAGCAAGATAAAAGTAACTTATGTATCTTTGAACGATGGAACTTTTGAAGGTTTTAGGTCTGATGAGTTAAAATTTATATCAGTTCAGTTTCATCCGGAAGCTGGACCGGGACCAAGCGATTCGTATCATATATTTGAAGAATTCGCAAGAATGGTTGCGCAATGCTGAAATTTACAACTTTGTTAGGAAAAATCAGGAAAATTTTTTTAATAAAAAATAAAGTAGGGCAGAGGTTTTTTGACTTTCTTTTCGTTCCGATTTTTCTTTGGTGCTTTTGTTTTTTGGGGCTTTTTATTCTACGTATTTTAGGGAAGTGGGAAATTTCAGGTTACTTCGCTTTGTTTTCTTTTTTTGTTATTCCTTCTTTGATTGAAAGATCAAATCAGATTCTTGGTATAAACATCAAAATAAAAAGAGATTTTTTGTTTTTTGTTTTCTGCCTTGTTTTTTTCACTTTCCTTTGGGCAATTTTTTTCTTCTTTGTTGGTGAAAGGAAAATAGACGATATAATCACTTTTTCTCCTCGGTTTCCTAACAAGGAGGACTTGAAATGGTTTTTGATATATTTTTTTGGAGTATCAATACCCGAAGAATTTTTTTTCAGGGGGTTTATGCAGGGAAGATTTAACATTTTTTTTGGTAAAAGATTTAGGTTTTTAGGTGTGAGTTTGGGTTATGGTTTTTTTCTTCAAAGTATTTTTTTTATGCTCATACATTTGGTTTGGTCGCTTCACATAGTGAGATTTTTGGTTTTCTTCCCAGGTTTATTATTTGGTTTTTTGCGTGAGAGGTATTCAAGTATAGTTCCACCAATAATTTTCCACACTTTTAGCAATGTCTTCATGCTCCTTATAGTAAAGTAAAATTTCAACTAAGATCCGAAATTACCTATCTCTTACCTTTATTATATTTTCTTTTAAATCTCAGATATGCGAGTCGTTGAGCAGATTCAAATATTCTCTCTTTATCCTTTATTTCTTCTTTCACGATTTTGGAAAACTCTTCAAATAATTTTGAGGCTAAATTGTAATCGGGTTTGCACATCAAAATCGCATCACAACCCACCTGAAACGCCCGGAAAGCTACATCGGGTAAATCCCCAAAGTCTCTTAATGCCCCCATAGTTATATCATCTGTTATAACGCAACCAGGAAAAAAAGTTTTAAGTTCTCTTAACCATTTTTCAGATAATGTGCAAGGCAAATCATCTATATTTTTTACGACTATATGAGCAGTCATTATCCCGTAAACATCATAAGCTAATTTTTTAAAAGGCAAAATGTGCCTTTGAATTTCCTCCTCATTAGCATCAGAAAAAGGAAGTTCTATATGAGAATCTTCTTTTACAAGACCGTGCCCTGGAAAATGTTTTGCCACTGGTAAGACTCCTGAGGAGAAAAGTCCCTTTGAAAAAGCAGAAGCAATTTTTGATACTATTTCTGGATCGGAAGAAAAAGCCCTATCTCCGATTACCGTTTCATTATATCCAAAAAGATCAACAACTGGTGCAAAATTTACATCTATTCCAAGACTCGCAAGAAAAGCCCCAAGTTTCTGACCTAAATCAAAAATATCTTGTTCAGTAATCAGACCGCTCTCAAAAGCTTCTCCTATTTTTCTTGCAGGAGGAAGTTCAAAAGGAGTTTCTATCCTCTTTACCCTCCCTCCTTCCTCATCTACACACACGAACAAATTATATCCAACTTTACCTTTTAAAGAAAAGATAAATTCTCTCAAATCATCTATATTATCTGGCACATTGTAAGAGAAAATTATTATTCCTGAGGGTTTGTATGTTTTGAGGAAATCTATCGTTTCCTGATCCGGACTTTTTCCTTTTATTGCAACTATAAATAATCCGGAAAGCATAGGATAAAGTTTAAAAAATATATCCACATTTTTTGGTTTAAGATTCTCTCAATAACTTCTATTATCTTCTCTTTTTCAATTCTCATACATTCTTTGTTTCTGGGACACGGTGGAATTTCTGCGAAATTTGAACAAGGAGAACACCACAAATTTTTCCTTATTATCTTCCCCATCAACGGTCCCCACTTTATATGATTTGATGGACCAAAAATCGCTATAACTTTTTTCCCCATCATATATGCAAGGTGCATCAATCCATTATCTACTCCTACAAATATTTTTGCGGATAATATTACTTTTGCAATATCATCAAAACTCAATTTTCTATCACCTATGATTTGCACTTTATACCCCTTATTTTTCATAATTTCTATAACTTCGTCAAACTCATCATACAATTTTTCCCATCTTGTGGTAAATGGAGAAAAAACAATATCTAAATTTTCAAAATTCTGAGTATTAACTTTATTTCTAATAAATGACTGACTTTTCCTTATGAGTTCATCTGAATTTGTAAGCTCATCCGAATTTTCTTCATTTTCTCTTTTGAAGTATAACAATATTTTTTCTCCAAGTCTTATAAAATTCTTTGTTTCATGTTGTGCGAAAAAATATTCGGCTTTTATATCAAATAATTTACTTTTCTCTGTTGTATCAAAACCAACCAATATTTTCCCGAGCAATCTACCAAAAAAAGCAGGGAGTAGAAAAGATTGCTCTGTATCTATTACCACATCATATTTTCTTATATTTTTAAGAAAGAAAAATATAAATTTGAAAGAGTCGTAAGCAAAAAAGTTTGAAACCATATCCCCGTAGCAGAATTTAGCTCCATCCAAGTTTCTTTTTTCTCCGAGAAAATCAATTTTTGATTTCAGCTTTTCTTTAAGAAAAATAACAAGAGGAGTAAGTAATATGGCATCACCCAATCCACCAGGTCTTATGATGAGAACCTTTTTGATCTCGTTGATTTGTTTTAATTCACGAATGAACTTTTTTTTCCAGAGAAAGAAAAGAGCTCTTATAAAAAATTTTCCAAAAGTAGCATCAAATTTTTTCAAGATTTTCTGTTGAAAACTTGTCATTTTCTGATATTCTTCTAAAAGCCGTTTTTTATAAATTTATTTACAACAAAATAAAATAAAAATAATAAATCAACCTAATGCGCTGTTTAGTTAATTTTTGGAAATCTCAAAATTTCAAATCTTAATAAATTTCAAGTTTCACTAAAAACCATATAAAACCCCCTGACTTCACAAATTCTTGACTTCTTTATAAAAAATGATTATTGTTTTTTTATATAAAAAAGA
>JAVVGL010000020.1:0-35834 GCA_032249135.1 Candidatus Calescibacterium sp.
TCTCCTATTACAATTTCTTTTACATTATACTTTAAAGCTAATGCCAAAATATACTTTGCTACCTTGTGCGCAAAATCCTCATTCACCTTTGCTATCTTATACCATAAATTTGCTATTTTTTCTTCAAGTCTATGAACAAGAAAATATGGAGCAGGAAATAAAAAAATCAAGCTTTCTTGTGCCATCTTTTTTGCTTTGTTCAAAATGTTGTCAAGTCTGCTTTTTAACTCTGATATTGTTTTCAACCTGAAATTTGTCAGAGATTTCCATATCTTTCCATCTATCAAGAAGCCTTTTTTCACACCTTCAATAACAACAGAGAAGAAATTTGAAACTCCCGGATCTAACGCCATCTTCCTTATTTTTTTCCTGCATACCAAATTTATTTCTTTTTTATCGTTGTTATTGCCAACATCATTACTATGATTTGTGATAAGCGCATTTATTCCCTTCTTTTCTTTTCCTTCCTCTTTTTTCTTTTCCTTCTCCTTTTTCTTCTTGTAAATGATTTGTAGCTCAAAGAATTTTCCATATTTTGGAACTATATTGACCTCTGATATATGTAGTTGAGATAAATCAAGATTTGTGTTTATACTTATAAAATTCAAATCACTTTTTTTCCTTCTACCTTTTCCTGTTCTATGGTTTTTAGGATAGCAAAGAATAATTGTGGAGCCATCAATTTTTATATCTGGAATGATACAATATGGAGACAATTTTTCTTGCTTTTGAATTTGGGAGGCTTAACAGGATGAGGATATTTATGAGGGTTTTTGAGGTAATCAAAAAAGTTTAACCAACCCCTGACGACATGAGAGAATACTTTGAGTGTAGTTTTGGGAATGTAGGTTAATTTTGAAGAAGTTAGAAGAGAGTTTATTATAAAGGTCATAGATATTAGGTTTAGCAGAACCAGTTTTGATGAGGTAGTTAGCACAGTTGAAAAGTTTTCCAGCGTTGAAGCAAAGCCATCTTATTTCACGAGAAGGTTTGATAGCAATCTTCAAACACCTGTGCATACTAAAATCTTTCTATAAATAATTTTTTTATTTTAATGAAATAACAAATTTTTAACAATAGACTATTAATTAATATTGAATTCATTAATTGAGTTCATTAAGATAATAATAGTTAAAGTTAGGGAGTAGCATTGGGCAATAATTGAGTGATTATAAGATATGTCTGAAATAATAGTCATATCGGAAGAATCTTATTTTACCAAGCAGGGTGGATTTGCCGTAATTTACAGGGAGGGAAAGAAAAATCAGAGATTTGTCAAAGATTGTCCAAAAGTATCTCAGTTGGAATTTACTTTGCCTTATGATTTTCTCAATCCACTTCAAACTGCTTTCCTATATTTTTGGGATCCAGTAAAAGACAAATCTGCTTTGTGCGTTGCTCCGACATCTGCTGGAAAGACAGGAATAATTTACATTTTTTTCTCCAAATTCAAGGGTAGAAAAATTTATCTTGCTCCAACAAAATCTCTTTGTGATGAGAAATTCAGGGAGTTTCAAAAAATATTTGGTCGTGAAAATGTATCTTTGAGAACAGGAGATAGGTTTGATTTCAAACCACCTCAGACCGAATATGTGGTTGCAACATACGAAAGTTTCCTTTCTGCGATAAGGTCAAGAAGCTCATGGTTTGAAGATGCTGAAGCTATATGTATAGATGAGGTTCATTTTCTTATGTTTGGTGGAACTCGGGGAATAACTCTTGAGGAAATAATAGCCCATCTTAGAGCGAGAGGGAAAAATATTCTTGCTTTGTCTGCGACCGTTCCTCGTGAAGCCGCGGAAGAATATTCAGATTGGCTTTCTGCTAAACTTTTCTTCTCATCTTGGAGACCTGTTCCTCTTGAAAGGATAGTTGAACCGCTTTCTGAAATAGAGAAGAGAATTTTTGGTTCTAAAATAAAGGATGAGTTACCAAGAAGAATTTTTAAAGTCGCAGTTGCTCTTGCAAAAAGTCCGAAGGTTATAATCTTTGTGTATAAAAAATCTTTGGGATGGAAGATTCTTGAAGAATTTTACAAAGAGGGATATGGTATTGCAAACGAAACTGTTCCTTTTGAGAAAACGGTGAATGTTCCCCTAGAGGAAGCCGTTGCAGGTTTTCACAATGCAGATATTCCTTATGAGGAGAGAGTTAAAATAGAGGAGGCTTTCAGAGATGGTAATTTGAAATTTTTAATTTCAACTCAAACTATGGCTTATGGTGTAAATCTTCCCGCTGATGAAGCCTTTATTATTGTCAGAAATTGGATGGCAAAAGTTCTACCAGATACATCTACTATAATTCAGATGGAGGGGAGGGTAGGAAGATTTGGAATTTCTCAGAAAGGGATTTCTCGTATAATACCACTTTCCGGTGAGAGTTTGCTCAAAAGAGAACTTAAAAATTTTTTTGAATCCCCAGATACCAGAACTTCTTTGCAGAAACTTATTCAGGGTGAAGATAGGGAAAGGAAGATAACCGATCTTGATGCGATAACACTTATTACCTTGGGAATTATTGTATCATCTGATATAGAACTGAAAGATAAGAAAAGAGCCGAGGAGGAAATAAAGAGAGTTCTTTCTTTTATGAAAACTACTTTTAACTATGATATCGGAAAAGTTATATCTATTTTAGAAGACGCTGGATGTATAAGGAATGGAAAAATTACGCCGCTTGGTAGGGTCCTTGCATCTACTCTTATTCCTCCGTCAGCTTATCGGGAATTTAGAAGAAGGTATTATGGTGTTTCACCTTCTGATCGTCTGAACGCAATAGCTTATATAATAAGACCAATATTATTTTTCAGAGATTTCCAGAAAGGTTTTATAGATCTCCTACCTGAAAGGCTCAGAACAGATATTGAAGCGAAAATAAGTGATGTTTATGAGGAAGAAAGCATTCTTGAACTTTGGATGATGGGGGAAATATGGTGGTATTTTAGGAATCCGCCTGCACAGTTTTATTTGAGACCCGATGCTTTACAATTTGTAAAATTCATCTCACAACTCAAATTTTACGGATACATAGACATATCTTTGAAAGAGATAATGAAGATTGCTCTTTCATTGTCTTTTGGGGTTCATCCTGATTTTTCTCTCCTGTGTGGTAAGGGGAATATAGGTTTTGGTAGGGGGAATTCCATCTATTATGCTGCAAAACAGAAAAATTTGAGCCTTGGCGAAGTAATTGAGCTTATGAAAAAGAAAGACAAAGGATTTGCCAAAGCGCTTTATGATGTTATGTTAGCTCGGGCAGAATTTTTGGATCCATCTTTGAGGTCTGAGTGGGCAAAATACGACAAATCAAAAGAGATTGAAAGAATAAAAATAATTGAAAGGATAAACCAGGAGATAAATACCATCTTATCATCATTTGATGATGTTCAGAATGAGGATGATTTATTTGATGAAGAAATGGCTCGTGTTATGGTTTTCGTGAAGCTCGGAATTGAACCAGCTTTACAGATGTCAAAAGATGATCTCAAAGTTTTTCTCCAACAAGACGGGAAAGTAATGTAGCAAGTAGTGGAGCAAAGATAATTCAAAACAGCAAAAAGAGTTAGGAGACGGACTTTTGAGAATTAAACCATAAGACCTTTAATTTGTCCAATAAAGTAATAAATTTATCACGAATACACAAGAATTTTTTAACTTCTTTTGAATTTGTATTTTAGAGTTTTAAATTTTACATTTATGAGAGAAGTTTCACAAATAGAGGTTTATGAGGTTTTAAAGGAAAAAGTAGGGGAAGATGTAGCAAAGCTTCTTATTGAGTATATAGAACTCAAAAAGAAAGAAGTCGCTACGAAGGAGGATATTCAGAGGTTAGATATTCAGAGGTTAGAAGAAATTGTAAGAAGGTTAGAAGAATTCGTAAAAGAAGAGCTTCAAAGAATAGAAAAGTCTACAAAGGAGGATATTCAAAGAGCGGAGCAATCTACAAAAGAGGATATTCAAAGAGCAGAACTATCTACAAAAAAGGATATTCAGAGATTAGAGGAGATCGTAAGGGAGCTGAAAAAATCCACGAAAGAAGATATTCAAAGATTAGAGAAATTCGTAAGAGAAGAAATTCAAAGATTAGAAAAATCTACGACGGAAGAAATCCGGAGATTAGAAAGGAGGGTAGAGAAAGTGGAGAGTGATATAAATGATTTGAAAAAAGAACAAAGGAGGAACCTTTACTGGATTTTGGGGGTATATATAACTTTGTGGGCAACTACTATTGCCGGAATTATTACTCTGTTTTTGAGAATTAAATCATAAGACCTTTAATTTTTAAGTTTTTTGAATTTGTATTTTAGAATTTTAAATTTTACATTTATGAAAGAGATTTCACAAATAGAGATTTACGAGGCTTTAAAGGGTAAGTTAGGGGAAAATGAGGCAAAACTTCTCATTGAGTATATAGAATCAAAGAAAAAAGAAGTGGCTACAAAAGAGGATATTATGAGATTAGAACAATCTACAAAAGAGGATATTATGAGATTAGAACAATCTACAAAGGAAGATATTCAGAGGTTAGAACAATTCGTAAAAGAAGAAATTCGGAGACTGGAAAAAAGAGTGGAGAAGGTGGAGAACGAAATAAGTGAGCTAAAAAAGGAACAAAGAAGAAATCTTTATTGGATTTTGGGAGTATATATAACTTTGTGGGCAACCACTATTGCCGGAATAATTACTTTACTTTTGAGAATTAAACCCTAAAATTCAAAGTTTCAATTTTATTCAACAAAAAGCAATTATGGTATCTGAGTTTTCTATCATGTAAGAGAGTTCGTATTGGCTTGCAAAATTTATAAAAGGTAAATCATTTTGGCTTAATGAGAATTCAGAGGCATTTCTTGAACACAAAGCTGTGTTTTCTCCCTGGAATTTGTGAGCGAACTTTACGCCTCTGCTCATCAGGAAAAAATGGATTTGTGCTCCTTTTTCTTTGAGCTTAGCTGAAAGTTCTTTTACAAAATTTATCTCTTCTTCTTTATCTGTATGGATTATAAAAAGAATATTTTTTTTGCTGTTTTTGGTTTTGCTTTTATTTGTTTTTTGTTTTTCAGTTTGTTTTTCTTCTGTTGTGGTTAGCATTTAGGTAAGTGGAGCCGAGGGGATTTGAACCCCCGACCTCCGGAGTGCGATTCCGGCGCTCTCCCATCTGAGCTACGGCCCCACTTACATATAGTTTATAATTTTTACTCACCAGTTATAACAATGCAGTAAGTTCCATAAAACCCAAGAACATTTGACATTTTGTAGTCAATAGATGTTATTTTCTTTATACCAGCTTTTCTTGCTGCCTCCAAAACGCTCGCATCGCCAGTTGATATCAATCCAAGAACGTTTGAAACGCATGTTTCGGCTTGTTTGGAACCAATTTCCTGCGGGAAAAAACCAGCATGTGCATTCCATTCAGTATATATTAGTCCAACCAAGGGATGAGCTATACAACCCATCAGAGTTAGTGAACCAACTAATATTCCTGCCAAGGTTAAAAACTTTACTCTTTTAAGCTTTTCTTTCATGTTTTTTCACCTCCTTCTTTTTATTTTTAATCAAAATCCCCACCAACCGAGGTGCTTAAATAACCAACTCACTCCTATAATACTGCTGCAATAATTTCTATAAAATCCTGAAATATTCAATCTTAGTAGGTTATTAGTATTAGTGAGAGTTGTAATTTGAGTTGTGGTATTACTAATATTTAACCTCTGTGTAATTTCTGGTAATGTTAAATCTAATAATGATGTTGATATGATTCCAAAAACTCAGTTTGCAGTTAGTCGTGGTCCTAATTCTGGTTGAAAAAATAAAGTTTCAACATTCCATCTTGTATATAAACTGTACGACAGTGCAGGAATACTGAATGGAGATGTACACGCTGATATTATTAATAAGCTTCCTAATATTCCCCCGCAGCAAAAAAATTTTATTCTATTAGGTTTTTCTTCCTTTTTCCTTCCTGCTTTCCTGAATTTTAGTTTATTTAGGAAGTCAACTCCAATTGCTAATCCAGTTCTTGATGAAGGTGATATGCTGATACCCATAACACTAATTTTGATCTCATCCATATTTTTTCTTTTCACCTCCTTTTTGTTTTTATTTTTTGTCTTGCTACCGCATAGAGCAAATAGCAAGACAAATTTACTTCTATTTATTCTGATTTTATTTTAAAATTTTCAAAAAAATTTTTGTGAAAAATTTTGAGTTTTTCTTCATTCGTTTTTTTCATTTTCTTTTTCTTTCCTTTTCAATTCTCTTTTTCTTTTCGTTTTTCTTTCCTTTTCAATTTTCTTTTCTTTTTATTTTTTCAAAGGTCTTTTTGAGAAATTTTCCAATACCTCCTATAAACATCACAATTGTTCCAATCCATATAAAAGATACTGCTGGATTGTGCCAAGCTTTCACAAAAACTTTGCCTTCTTCAAGTTTTACAAAAACTATGTAAAAATCTTCAAACAAGCCGTATTTTATTCCCGCTTCCGTTGTTGGTTCATCCCATGTAAGATACATCCTTTTTTCTGATGAAATTTTGAATTTTTTTGAGTTCTCTTGAACCTCAAAATTTGCCTTCAAACCCTGCCAATTCGGACCTTTTGAATTTTCCAATCCCAAAAACTTTATTTTGTATTTGTGAAATTCCACTTGCTCGTCGGGGAGCATCCCGAATTCTCCTTCTTTATAAAGAAGTTGAGAGAAAGCAATTCCAGAACACAAAATGAAAAATCCAATATGAGAAATCATAGGAAATATCCTCCCCGGTTTTATCCCGTCTCTTATGAATTCCCGCAAAATTACAAAAATTCCAAAACTTATAAAAAGTATGGCTGAGGCTACTTCAAGGTCAAAGAAAATAATATGGAGTATAAAAACTATCAGTGCAAGCAAAAACGGAGTGATATAATTTTTGAGTCTCCATTTTCCTTCACCCCAGGGCAAATATTGTCCAATAGACATAAAAAGTATAAGAAATAAAGATAAGGGACCGAAAATTTTGTTGTAATAAGGTTTCCCAAAAGATATTTTATCGCCCGTTATTGACTCGTAAATCACAGGGAAAATCGTTCCTAAAACTACTGTTACCCACATCGTAAGCAAAATAGATGTCCCCAGCAGGATAAAAAACTCTCTTGAAAAAATGCTTTTTACTTTCAATTCTTTTCCTTGAAACTTTTCTCTTTGCGAAAAATAAATGTATATAGATGAGGATATGATGACTGCAACGAATACCAAAAAGGCTATTCCAAGTTCAGGATTTTGAACAAACGAATGAACAGAGATAAACATTCCGGTCCTTACAAGAAAAGTTCCTATCATCGCTGTTATGAATGTGAGAACAACAAGGATGAAGTTGAAAGTTCTAAGTTGCTTAAATTTATCTTCAAGCATTGAGGTGTGAAGGAATGTTGTAAGAGTGAGCCAGGGGATAAAGGAAGCATTTTCTACTGGGTCCCAAGCCCAGTATCCACCCCAGCCAAGCTCTGAGTAAGCCCACCATCCACCAACTACTATACCCAAAGTAAGCCAGCTCCAATTGAACACAGCCCATTTTCTGTAATTTTTCTCAAAACCTAAAATTTTGCTTATGTAAAGCGAAAAGGGGAGGATAGTTCCTGTTAATCCAAGATATAAAAAAACTGGATGAAGAACCATTCCAAAGTGTTGAAGCAAGGGATTAAGTTCTCGTCCATCTTCTGGTGGTGGATAGATGAACTCAAATGTTTTTGCTATGAAAGTTGTTAAGAACAAAAAAAAGGAGAGCGAAAAAAAATTTAGCGCATAAGATATATGATGTTTTTTCCCTGATATTGCGAGTTGAATTGAAAGAAGGAGCGACCAGAACAAAAGCGAGCCTTCCTGTCCGCCCCACAAAGCTGTTATCTTATAAACCAAAGGTAAATGTGAGTTTGAGTGTTCGGCTACAAACTTTATGAAAAAATCTCCTCTCACAAGTGCTATCACGAGATTTGCGCAAGAGAGCAAAATAGGAATAACAACAAGTTTTTCTATTTTTGAAAGCGTATTTACATCTGCATCTTTTTTCACTGAGAGAATAAGTCCGAAAATTGAGGTGAAAAGCGAAATATAAAGAAAAATCTGACCAGATTTTAGAGTCAGAAAACTGGAACTATCCATAATTTTGAAATTGTAATTGAAATAAAATTCAATACAAGAAAATCACAAGAAAATCAGATGAAACTTTATTAAACTTTTTTGTATGAAAATTTCGGATTTTGTATATTCAGTCAAGGTTTTGAGGTGGTTCACAAGACAGCTTGGGTTAAGCTACAAAGATTTTTTCACTGATGTATTCAAAACAATGATGGGTAGTATTGAACCCTTAAGGAAAACGGCTCAGAGGAGAGGGAATAAACCCGCTGTTTTGTGGGATGGTGGTATGAGAACCCATCTTGAACTTTTTCAAAGGGCAGAAGCTTTGGCAAAATTTCTACTTTCAGAAGGAGTAAAACCAGGAGAAAAATTAGCCTTCATTTCTATAAATACGCCAGAAGCTCCGGAAGTTTGGCTGTGTTCAGTTATGTTGAGACTTTCTCTTATTCCAGTTAATTGGCATTTCAAATCAGAAGAGATAAAATACATAATGCAAAATTCGGGATGTAAAAATGTGATATATCATGCCGATGTCAAAGATGAGGTAAAAAAGAGCGATGAATACAAAATCATGCTTGAAATAGATGGTACTGAAAGCTCATCTTATGAGCAAGCTATAAATTTGGGTATGCTTCTTAAAAGAGATATAAGAGTTTCTCCACGAGCAAGATCTGGGATTTTGATTTATACATCTGGGACAACTGGGAAACCGAAGGGAGCTCCGAGAAAGTTAAATCCTCTTTATGCCTTTTTATTTGTTGCTACTGCTGCCTATGAATTTGGTATAACAAAAGATGATATCCATCTTGTTGTTGCTCCGCTATATCATAGTGCGCCTTTCTTTTTTGCTCAACTCCACATATCTTTGGGTGGAACTCTCGTTATACTTCCAAGGTTTAGGGTAGAAAGCTTCTTTGAAGCTGTTACAAAATTCAAGCCTACTACAACTTTTGTTGTACCGTATATGATTTATGAAATAATGGATAATCTTGATTCTTTTGGGAAAGAAAAACTTTCATCTTTGAAGAAAGTAATTTCAGGGGCTGCGTATCTTAATCCAGAAACCAAGATAAAATTTGTAAATACTTTTGGACCGATTTTATATGAGTTTTATGGATCAACAGAAACAGGGATAAATACAATTTTGAGACCTTCTGATATTCCTAAGAAAGCAGAAAGCGTCGGAAAACCTATGCCTCTTAATAAAATAAAGATATTAGATGATAGTGGTAGAGAATGCCCGCCAGATACTCCGGGTGAGATTTTTATAAAATCTCCATTTATTATAAGAGGATATTACAAAGATCCAACCTATACAAAAGAATGGACAAAGGGAGGATATTTTTCCGCTGGTGATATTGGAAAGATTGATAAAGACGGATATCTTTACATTTTAGATAGGAAGAAAGATATGATAATAAGTGCAGGGGTTAATATATATCCTGCTGAGATAGAGCAGGTACTAATGCAACATCCGGCTGTGAAGATGTGCGCAGTGGTTGGTGTCAAAGACGAAAAATGGGGTGAGAAAGTGAAAGCATTTATTGTTTTGAGAAAAGGATACGAGGTTTCAGAGAAAGAACTTGAAAAATTTTTGCGTGAAAGAATAGCAAATTACAAAGTACCAAAGGAATGGGCTTTTGTAGATGAATTACCCATGACTCCATCTGGAAAAGTTCTAAAAAGAGTTCTGAGGGAAATGAAATGAAGTTTTAAATTGCATTTCTTCTCTTTAACTCTTCATTCTTCTTTTTTTCTCTTCTTCTTTTTTCTTCCTTTCAAGATATCTTCTTATGTAGCAGGGGCAAAAATCTATTTTTTTCTGATATTGACTTTCGTTATGTTCTTCAACTATTCTCCCTGCTATTCTGTAAATCCCTTTTTTGATTGTAAGTCTTTTTTCCCACTCTCTCATTCTTATAAATATTGATAATTCCCCGTCTATTTTAGTAGAAAATGAAATTTTTTTAAAGATAACATAATGTTTTTTCATGCAAGAGGGGAAAATCGTTGTTATACTTTTTGGACCTCCGGGGAGCGGTAAGGGAACGCAAGGGAAAATGATAGCAGAAGAAATTGGGATACCTCATATTGCAACTGGTGATATAATGCGGCAAGCAATTTCAGATGGAACTGAACTCGGATTAAAAGTAAAAGAATTTGTTGGGAAAGGTCTTCTTGTTCCAGATGAAATAGTAATTCAGATTATTGAAGAGAGGCTCAAAAAAGACGATACAAAAAACGGTTTTATATTAGATGGTTTCCCAAGAACAATTCCGCAAGCAGTTGCTCTTGATGAGCTTTTCCAAAAAATTAACATACAAAATTACAAGGTTATATGGTTAGATGTTCCAGATGAGGAGATAGTAAAAAGAATAAGCGGGAGGAGAACCTGTAAAAATTGCCAAGCTGTTTATAACATATACTTTAACCCTCCAAAAGTTGATGGAATTTGCGATGTATGTGGTGGAGAGCTTTTCATCAGGGAAGATGATAAAGAAGAAAAAGTAAAAAAAAGGCTTGAAGTTTTCAGGGAACAAACTCTACCTCTTATTGACTATTACCAGAAAAAAAGGAGAAAGATAATCAGAGTGAGCGGAGTAGGGAGTGTGGATGAGATAAAAGAGAGAATAAAGATGGAAATTTTTAGAGAGTGAAAATGGAAATAGAATGAAAAAATAGAATGAAAATTGAAATTATCAAATGGCTCTGATTAAGCTTTTGTAAATTTGAATATATTTTTCAGCCATAGTTTCTGATGAGAAATCGAGCGTCATAACGGTTTTGACTTTTTCAATAAATTTTTCTTTGTTATCATATAAATCTATTGCTCTTTTTATTGCGCACATAAATTCACCTTTTGTCGGGTTATCAAAAACAATACCGTAACCACCTTCTGCTATATCCTTTACTGTTTCCTCCAGTCCCCCCGTTTTTCTGACAATAGGAACACAACCATATCTCATTCCTATCATCTGAGTTATTCCGCAAGGTTCAAACATAGATGGCATAAGGATAAAATCAGATGAGGCGAAAAGTCTTCTTGAAAGTTCATCCTGAAATTTAGTTGAAACACGAATGTTTTTATATATGTTTGCAAAATCTGAAAAAGCCTGCTCATATTCTCCTGAACCAAGAAAGAAAAAGTTTGCATCAAGGTAAGCTATGTCTTTTATAGATTCTAATATCAGATGAACTCCTTTCTGATACGATAATCTACTTATGAAAGATATGAGAGGCTTTGATGGGTCTAAATTGTATATCTCGCATAGTTTTTCTTTGTTCAAGAACTTACCTTCAATACTATTTGCTGAGAATCTGAACCATAACTTGGAGTCCGTTTCCGGATTCCAGGTATCATAGTCTATACCGTTTATTATACCTTTGAGTTTAAATTTATATTTGTTCAAAACTCCTTCCAAACCCCATCCATATTCCTGGGTTAAAATTTCGGTAGCATATTTTTCACTTACTGTTGTGACAAAATCAGAAAAAACAATTCCTCCTTTCAAAAGATTTGTAAGTCCCCAAAACTCCAAAGCTTCCATATGATAAAGATGGGGAGGGAGATTGAGGCGATAAACTAATCTGCTGTCAAAATATCCCTGATAGGCGAGATTATGGATGGTAAATACGGTTTTGACGGATGAATGAAAAACCTCCTTCAAAATAACTGGTATGAGTGCGGTTTGCCAATCGTTAGCATGAATTACATCGGCATAAATTATTCCTTCTGATACTGCCTTTGAGACAGCCCATGAAAAACCTCCAAACCTTATGTCATTATCAGCATATGCTATTCCGGGGGGACCGTAGATGTAATCCCTTCCAAAAAGTTCCTGATTTGCAAAAAAGTATGTATCTTCTGATTTGAAGATTTCAAAAATATATTCTCTCTGCTCTAAAATAACTTTTACACTCATTCCTGTACTTTTTATTGAGAATTTCTCTTTATCTATTGTTTTGTAAAGCGGAGTTATACCCATAGCATTTATTCCTTTTTTTCTCAGATTTTTTATAAGTGCATGAGCAAAATCAGCAAGTCCTCCCGTTTTTGAATAAGGATATATTTCAGATGATGCGACTAAAACTCGCATAAAAATACCTCCTCAAATTATAGCAGGGACTCTTTTCCAATACCACATAATAGATTGCCGCAACCCCTGGTAAGCCTCAAAATCTGGCTTGAAACCAAGCTCCCTTTCAGCTTTCTCATAGGTGCAATACCAATTTTTCTGAGCAATTCTTACAAGAGTATCTGGAGTGATGAGTTTGAGACGCTTTGAGATGCGAGCTGGTATAAGTCTTATTAAATTTGCAATAGCTATTACAAACTCTCTTGGTAACTCAACCTTTTTTAACTTTCTTGATAGAACTTCAACAGCGATTCTGTTCAGAATTTCATAGATTTGCTCAAAAGTATATTTGTTCCCGTCAGATAGGTGATAAGCTTCCCCAGATTTTACATCTTTTTCAGCAACAAGGATATGAAGTTTTACAACATCAGCTACATGCACGAGCGAAAAAAGACATCCGCGTATAAGAGGAAATGCAAATTTTAGCGAAACCTGAAAAAGAGGCAAAAAGCCAAGATCTAAACTCCCATATATAGCAGTAGGTCTTATTATTGAAACATTAAGAATATTTTTGTGAAGCAAAACATAATCCTCCGCTTCTCTTTTGCTCTTTCCATAGAAATCTACTGGATGAGGTTCATCACTTTCTTTTATTGGTTCAGAATCTTTACCCGGACCAACGGACGCAAGCGTAGAAGTGTAAATAAATTTCACCCGATTTTCTGATTCCAAAATTGCTTTTATCAAGTTTTTTGTGCCATCCACATTCACCCTAAAATAATCAGAAGGATTGTAAGAAGAAATAAGACCAGCAACATGGAAGACAACATCTATTCCTCTAAAATAACGAGGATCCAGAGTTTTTGGATCCATAATGTCTCCTATAACAATTTCAACATCTTCCGGGAGCTGCCTTGCTTTCTGAGGAGACCTTGCAAGGCAGCGAACAGAATATCCTTTTTTCAAAAGCTGACCAATAAGATTTCTGCCTAAAAAACCGGTACCTCCGGTGACAAAAGCTCTCATAAACAAAATCTTTTAATTGATTTTTTGCTAAATTGAATATTTATAACAAATTTTTTGTAAATTCGTCTTATAAATTCAGCCCGCCCCAATTCCAATCACAGATAAATTAAGGTTTCTGTTTTGAGAACAAAACAAAAGCCAAAAAGAAAAAAATGACTCCCATCAAGAATAAAGATAGTGCAAAAAATATCCACATCATCTCTCCAAAGGAGTAGTATATATAGAGACCAAAAGGTCCTAAAACATCAAGAGTTTGAGAGAAAAAGGAGATTACCGCTAATCTGAAAGTTTCGGCAGGATTAAGAAGAATAAATAAAATAAAAGCAAAATTTGGAACACGAGCCAAAGATATAAAACTTAAAACTCCAACCTCACTGAAAACAGTAAAAAAAAAGAGAAAAAAAAGTGCGAAAGAGATAGCTCTCAAACGGCTGAGAGAAGCAACCGATATCAACAATCCCAGAGAAACAAAAACAAAAGAAAACAAAATCAGAAAAAACACAATCTTGAAAAACAAAAGAAAATCTCCCTTATCATACTTTAAGATGAAGAAAAAGAGAGGCAAAATTAATATCGGAGGCAATATAATTCCAGAAAATATTGAGATAAACTTTGACAAGAAAAACTCTATTTTTTTGATTGGGAAAGAAAAAACATATTCTAAAATGAGGTTTTCGCGAGCTGAACTTATTGACAAACTTGAAGGCAATAGCGAAAAAGCCGGAACCAAAAGGAATGATATATTTACAAATGAAGCTAAAAATTTCCCAACCCCTGAGAATCCGTAAATTCCCTCACGCCAACCCGCCCAACCCAAACCTACCAATACAAAACCAAAAACAACAAAGTAAAACAAAAACCACCTTGAATACAAAACTTCCTTAAAATCAATTATAAATAAGCTTGAAAATCTCTCAAAAGAGAACTTACTGCTGTTTGAAGCTAAAAATTTTTCAGAAGATCTGACTTCTTTATTTCCCATTTTTTATTTCAAGCTTTACTCCTCATGATGAGTTCCTGCAATCTTTTTTATGAGCTCTTCAAATGGTATGCAATCACCTTTACAATTTTGTTTTTTGAAAGCAACAAATCCATAATGCATAGGAGTAGTAAAACCCGAGGAAAAAAGAGCATTTTCAGTATCAAGCCATTCACCAGTTTCAAAATCTGCAACCCAAATCTTTTTAACCTTCTCTTTTTCTTTGATGTAAGATGAAACAAGACAGCCAATATCATCAAACTTTTTGACTTTTCCGTCAGATGTTATATATTGACCAGAGAATTTTTTTTCTGTTATGTGCATTCCACAAGAAGAATATACATCACCCGGCAGAATATCAACTGGTCCTGTCCTTTGGGGACACTTACCTTGAACTAAAAGAGTTGAAAATAAAAAAAGAAAGAAACCAAAAAAAGTAAGAAAAAACCTTCTGCTATTTCTTTGGATATTTTTATTTTTTCTTTTCATCATTTTCTACCCTTCCGTTTTTCATATATATTACTCTTGTTGCAAAAGAAACATCTTGAATTCTGTGAGTAGAAATTAGCAAGGTTGAATTCAAATTTTGCAAAAAGTCAAATAGTTTTTCCTGAGCTGATGTATCAAGGTGAGAAAAAGGTTCATCAAGCAGAAGTATTTTCGGATTTCCCAAAAAAGCAAAAATCAAAAGAAGTTTTTGTCTCATTCCTCCCGAGAGTTCATTCATTTTTTTTCTGTATATAGAAGACAAATTGAGCTCAAAAATATCAAGCAGTTTATCAAATTCTGAAAAAGTCGCCCCACGAGATGAACAAACAAGGTTTATAACATCTTGAACATGAGCTGACCAGAGAGGATGAACCTGCAGAACATATCCAAGATAATTTTTTATTGACTGAAAATGGTGAGAATTCACACTAAAACCTAAAACTTGAATTTCACCTTCAAAGCTTTCAAATCCCATAATGCACCTCAGAAGAGTTGTTTTTCCTGAACCGTTATGCCCAAATAAAACAACTTTTTCACCTTCAACAATATCAAAAGATACATCATCAAGAACTTTCTCTCCATTAAAGCTTTTCTTCAAATTCTTTATCTTGACTGCAATCATACTGCAAAGAAAAAATAAATAACAACTCAGAAATAAAGAATAACTACAAAAAAATAAAATGCTCAATGGAAAAACTCAATTTTGTAGTCTTTCAATTTCATTTTCCTTTCAGCAAACATATTTTTATTTTTAGGTTCTATTTTTTCCCATCCAAAAAAATTTGGGTTTATTGATGGTCTGATATCAATGAAAGCAGGATCAGGTTTGAAGAAAGGTAAAATCAAAGAAAGTTGTTCTATGAAAAATTTCAAAGGAGAGATATAAAAGAAACTCAAATTTGGATTATCAGCCAGAACTTTTAGAAATAAAGATGAATACTCAAAAGGTATATCACCATATCCATCTTTATTCATATCAAAGCCTCTGTAAATATCATAAAAGTTTGAGTACCATAAATTTTTGTCCTGTGAAACCCCTTGATATTCCGCGATGAATATGTTTGCCCAGAAAGTGTTTTCAGATATGAGGTTAGGATATGCCGGTGGTAAAAAGCTCATGCATTTTGTGTTGAAAGCAAAAACATTTTTTCTTATTATATTCCCGTAAGAAACACCTTCAAGAACTTGAGAGTCTTCAAGGTCAGAGTTTATAATTTCACCTGTAAATTCTGGGGAATTTGCGAGGTAAATTCCTATTGTGTTATCTGCAATAAGATTTTGAGTTATTACGATATAAGATGCATCTTTCAAACCTATTCCAATTCCAGTAAGAAATTTTGAGCTTCCAAAAACATTATTTTTCACCAGTATTCTTCGAGAGAACATAATAAAAGCCCCCACAATATTACCGATAAACTCATTACCTTCTAAAATATTACCATTACTATACATATAGTGCAACCCATACCTTGAATGAAAAACTTTATTACCTTTTGCCAAAACATCATAAGAATACCAAATGACTACATCTCTTACTCCAACAACAGTATTGTTTTCTAAGGTAACAGAACGAGAATACCAAAGACGAATTCCATCTCCTCTCATACTCAAAGGCAAGTCCTTACCGGAGATGAAATTATCTTTTATAACAACGCCCTGAGAGTTTTTAAGATATATGCCAAAAAGAACATCCTCAATCTTATTACCTTCAATAAAAACTCCTGATACATTTTCAACCATAATTCCGGAATCTTCTGAAAGAAGGTTTGTTCCAGAATTTCTCAAAGTAAAACCAGAAATTTTACACGGAGCTTTCACAAGAACAACATGTCCCTCCCCTTGCCCATCTATAATCGGATAATTTTTCCCTATCAACTCCAAAGGTTTATCTATTACAATTTTACCTTTATAAACTCCACCATTTACTATGACACGAGAATTTGGAGGAACTTCTTTCAAAATTGAAAGGTTATTCGCCTTTATCTCAAATACTTGACCGAAAACCGGAAAAACTCCAAAAAAATACTCCAACATAATAGATAAGCCGGTTTGGTATTTATCAGAAAACCAAAATAGATATTAGGATAAAAACTGTTAGGAGAAATAAATCCTGAAAACTTTAATAGAACAAATCAATCAAAAAAGTAAAATATAACTAATAAACGAGATATTTTATTTTGTACTAAATAAGTAGTACTAAATAAGTAAAATGCAAGACAAAATTTTGGAATGAAGAAAAGAAGAAATCATAAAAGGGAAAAAAGAGAATATAAGCACAAAAAAGAGCTGAAAAGGTTTGACCTGATTTTAAAAGAAATTTTCTCAAAAGCAGTTGGTATAATTTTTTGGTTAGCAGCTGGTCGGAAAATAGAGGGAAAAGCGAAAGTCTTACCGACTGAAATAAGATTTGTTAAATCTTTTTACCCTGATATTTTGCTTGAAATCGGTGGAAAAATAATCCACATAGAAATCCAAGTTCAGCAAGACAAAACTTTGCCTGAAAGAATGCTTGACTATTTTTATGCTATAAGAAAAAAATATGGGAAAACCCCAACACAGATAGTTTTATTCATAGGCAAAGGAAATCCTCCACCAAGCAAATTTGAACTGAAAGATCAATTTCAAATGCAAAACTTATATTTCAACTTCGTAGTGTTGGATATGAAAAAAATAGACCCCGATGTTTTCATAAAAAGTGAAAAGCCAGAAGAGGTCATCGTCGGGATTTTAGCTGGCAAATTCAAAGATAAACCCGAAATAATAAAAAAGGTCAAAGAAAGAATTGTAGAAATTGTGAAAGATGAGAAAGAAATTGCTAAATATATAGATAGTGTAAGCTTTTTAGCAAGTTTATTTGATATTGAAATAAAGGTAAAAACTATGCCAATACAAGTTGATATAAGGAAAACCTTTCTTTATAAGTGGGGAAAAGAAGAAGGTCTGAAAGAAGGAGAAAGAAGAGGACTTGAAAAAGGGAAACAAGAGGGAAAACAAGAAGGCTTGAAGGAGGCAATTTTATTAGATGTTCAAATCAAGTTTGGCGAATCAAAGACAAAAGAGGTAAAAACTCTCTTGGAAAAAGTTGACGATTTAAATAGACTCAAAAAAATAAAGAGAAAAATAATAGAGGTAAAAACCTGGGATGATTTTATCAAATTTCTCAAAAACTCAAATCCAAAAAATAAAAATTCAAAAGGAAAATAAGTAAGCAATAATTATCAGTTATATCAGCCTTTCTTTTTTCTTTCTTCTCCGACGATTGGAAAAAGTTAAAAGCAGGGGAAATGTATTAATGTAAGAGCAGGTCCCAAGGTGTTTCATTTTCATGCCCCCGGGACCTGCTTTGTTCTAACTTGTATCCTGATTTATTTTAAGCCAGCGGCTCTACCTGCATTGATAGCTTGGGTTGCACATTTTACAAGAAGTTGCCAAGCCCAATTAGCTGAATGGGAGCACTCAGCCCATTTCCCTTTTGCACATAAGTCCTCTGCCTTTTTGAGCTCTTCTTTCGCAAGAGAAAGCCAACCCTTTGCAGATTCCCATTCCCCTTTTACCGCTGGGTTCTTTTGAGCTATATTTTCTATTCCACCCTGAACAAGCTCTCCTGCTGTCTTTTCAACAAGAGCAAGGGTATCTTTGGCGGTTTTCAACCATTTTTCAGCATCCTCACGAGTTTGAGCAAAAACCCCTGAAATATGGAGCGAAAAAGTCAAGAAACAAAGAATAAGAAAAGTTCTGATCGCTAATTTACTGACCACCATACTACATCACCTCCTTTCTTTATTTTTTGGGTTTCACAATAAGGTATCCTGCCATTTCAAGGTGTAATGCCGAACAGAATTCAGAGCAGTAGAACGGGAATACACCCGGTTTATCTGCAACGAACTCAACAACTCCTGTTTCACCAGGTTCTATTGAAAGGTTTATGTTGTATCCGCCAAGAGCGAATCCGTGCGTAGCATCTCTTGCTCTTTCAACATTAGTAATATACATAACTACCTTGTCACCTTGCTCAACCTCAATTATTTCCGGTGTAAAGTGGCTACGAATAGCAGTAGCATAAACATAAACAGTTTTTCCTTTCCTCTCTATCTTTTCCTTCCCAAGAGTCGTAGCATATGGAGATTTGGATTGCTTTATCGGATCCCAACCAACATCAGGATATACTGTCCAAGGTTTGAGTTTATCTGCTTTTATAATTTGAGCATAGTGAGGTTCTCCGAGAGGAATTGGCATATCATATACAAGCTTCATCTTATCTCCTGATATATCAATAAGTTGGAAGTTCTGCGGGTGAAGAGGTCCAACTGGATTGAACCTATCAATTGACCATTTATTAAGAGCAACAACCCATTTTCCATCTGGTGCTACCGTATCTCCTTCGGCAGCTGCTATATGACCTATGTTGTAGTGAACTGGAAGTTTCTCATAAAGTTTCCACTCTCCGATCTTCCACTTTGCAACAACAGACTCTATAAAAACAGATGTGTAAGCAAAACCTCTGTTATCAAAAACAGTGTGAAGAGGACCAAGACCTATTGGTACCTGAGCCTCGACTGAATCCTTGAAGGCTATAATTGGAACACCGAACTTGTCTTTACCCTCAAACTTACCTTTTTCTATTGCATCTTTTATCTTTTGAATTGAGTAAACCGTTGCGTGAGTGTCAAGCTTACCACCAACAACTATCCATTTACCATCCGGGGAAACATCTACACCGTGCGGAGATTTTGGTTCAGGTGTGAAAACAAGTATTTTCTCTTTCGCAGCAACATCCAAAGGAATAACTTTTATTTTGAATCCACCTATACCTACCACCTCTTTTGCTCCACCTCTGGCAACAACCTCCTCAGCTTTTTTCCAGTTGATTATGTGAAGATAATCCATATCATTTTGGGAAGCACCAACTTCAAAGAAAGGATTAGGTGAACCCAAAGGTTTTCCGGTAGCCATTTCAGAGTTGAAAGAGTTGCAGAAAGCAAAACCATAGCTTTCAAGTTTTCCAGCATCGCAGAGGTCTTGCCAGTAAGGTGGAGCTTCAACTGCAAAAGATTTTTCAGGTATTATTCTTCCCGCTTTTCTATCAAAGTACCAGAATGTTATGTAGCCTCTATATTTTTCTGCATACTCGCTCAGAGGAGCATAACCTCCACCTTGCGGAACAGCATACTGCGAAGGTTCTATTATGTATTCGGAGTTCGGAGTTACAAACGCTGCACCATGATTTGAATAACCAAGCGGGTTGCAGACTATCTGCTTGGTTTCAAAGTCACGAAGGTCTATAACTGCAACACGAGAGTTAGCTTTATCTCCTATAAAGAGGAACTGACCATCGTAGTCACCGTTAGTTTCGGATAATGCAGGGTGGTGAGTGTCAGCCCATGTAAGTTTGGCTCTGAGTGGATCACAGTTTGTTCCCTGAAGTACCTTTCTGTTCTCTGCATCAAAACCGTATCCTTGCCACGGTTCGGGAGTAAAAACAGCTATATATTTGAGTATTCTCATAGATGGTATTCCGATAACTATGACCTGACCTGAGTGTCCGCCGGAGGAGAACATAATGTATTCATCAAGAACACCTGTTGGATGATATGTTTTGAGAGCTGCTTCAACTGCATCCGGACTGAGTTGGCGAGCTTTGGCTATTTCAAGAGCTCTATCGTACGGACCTTGAGCTGTAATGTTGCCTAATAACAAGCTGCCTATAAAAAGACCTGCTATAAACAGGCCTATACCTCCTAATACTTTACTTACTTTTTTATTTTTATTTTTGTACCCATAAAAAGCCACCTCCTTTCTTTTATTTTTTATTTTTTAAAGACATTTTTCCTCTAAAAAATCTAAAATCTCGCAAAAAAACGAATTTCAAAAACCAATCAATAAAAAACTCCAAATCAACTAACCTTTTTGCTGGCGCAAAATCAAAGCTTTTTCTTTCATTCCAGCCCTTTCAAACTCCTCGGGTTTCCCTGGCCACTTCCACAGATTTGGGAACAAAACAGAACATTTTTCTTTCACAGGACATGCATTGCATACTCCAAGACGCAAAACAAAAGCCAAAAATACAAAAACAAATCCCAAGATAGCAAGATAAAATCCCAACCCAAAAGTTGCATAAGTTTTAAATTGAGCAACAATCCCCTCACCAAAAATTTTTGGAGTAAACGGAGCTATTTTTATAGGAGCATTAGGATCAAGTTCGTGACCGAACTTATACATCCAAAAGAAAAGGTCCCCGATAAAGATAAGAGGAAAGGCAAGCGAGGGTAAAACAAAAAGGATTGCCCCTTTTCTTCCGGAAAAGAGGAAAAACAAAGAAATAAGTGAAAGAACAACAAGACCAAATAAAGCAATTTTCTTTCAAATTGAGCGGCTTCTTCCATTTTTTTCATACCTATATAATGATTGAGTATATCAAGTTCGGAAACATCTCCTTTTAGTTTTGAAAGGTAAACTTGAACCCTCAGCCCCTGCGGGTACTGAGGAGCGACAAGGGTAAATTTCCAGTAAGGGAAAAAGTAAGAAGATAAAATAAGAGCAGCAGATAAAATCGCAAACAAAGCAACCAAGATTCTTCTATTTCTCTGAATCATCGGTCCCGGGATCAATCTTTCAATTTTTTCTAAAACTCCCATTTCCAATCACCTCCTCTTTCAAAAAATAAGCAAAAAATGTTCCAGCTTTTGCTCCCGTTTTTTGGATTTTTTTTCATTTCTTCATTTTTTAATTTAGCCCGTTTTTTCATAGAGTCATTTTTTCAGCTATTTATGAGCGAAAGAAAAAGTCAAATCTATGGAGATATAATATTGAATTTGATTAAAAGAACAGGATAAAAATAAGGGACGAATTAGTCTCAAAAATGAGACTGAGTCTCAAAAATGAGACTGGAACTTTTTGTAGGGAAAATTTTTTCGGTGGTTAGAGATTTGGTTGAAAATTAACAAAATTATATCTCGCTTTGTTGCAATGATATTTTAAATGGTGAAAATTAATCGCAAGTTCTCTTTTCCATCAAATCCTCTGGCCATGATCTTCAAGCGCGCTCCGAACGGGTTTTGTTTTTCTAAGATTTCAAGATAATGCGCATCAGAACCTATTCCTCCTGCATGCTCAAACCGCATGCTTCTTTGTATCCAAATTCTGTTCAGTTTCTTTTTGATCTTGTGCGAGTTCTTCAACCCTTTATTCAGTTCTTTTTTGAACATCTGCAAGTTCTCTTATGGCGGTCCATACTTTATTGAATTTTTCTTCTGTTGTCTTTCTGAATAATGCGGGTTCTTCCTTGATTCTCCTTTGAGCCTCTTCGGTTCTTTTTTGAGCTTCCGTGAGCTCTTTTATTGCATTCCATATTTTTTCTATTTCCTGTGCAGGCCTCCTCTGAGCCTCCGTGAGCTCTTTTAGCACCTCCCACGCCCTGCTTATCTGATCTTTTATCTCTCTTGTTTCTTTGAGGAGTACATCTTCTTTGAAAGATATGAATGCTTCATATATCGGACCTCTTATATTTTCATGGAGCTCTCTTATTATTTCTCTTCTAATTTCCTCATATGCTTTAATTTAAACATTTTAAACTATGAAATAAAAATTATGGAAAAGATTTTGGGAAAAATTCACTTTATCTTTTGAGGGTTAAAATTAAAATGATGAGAATGAAAATCATTATCAATTTCTCTTTGGCACTCCTTCTCACTTTAGCTCAAAAATCTTTCGCAGATTCCTCAAGACTTTTTATGCTCGCAAGCTATATAGCATCCGACTACCAGAACGCAGTAAAGGATGGAAAAGTCATTTCAGATTTTGAATACTCTGAAATGAAAGAATTCTGCTCAGAAATTGTTTCACTCGTTCAGGGAACAGAAGTTGAAGATGTAGCCTCGGAGCTCTGTGAGGCAATAGAAAATAAAGAGGATGTAAAAGTAGTAAGACAACTTGCAAATAAAATAAGTGAATTTGCTTTAAAAAAAGGAGACCTGAGACCTAACTTTATACCTGATTTCAAGCTCGGAGAAAAAATTTATAAATTAAATTGTGCCTCTTGTCACGGCGAAAAAGGTGAAGGATATAAGGTTGAATTCCAAGATTCCCCTCCACCATCTCCTCTGACATCACCAGATATATCTCCTGTTAAAGTTTTCACAATAACGAAATTCGGTATTGATGGAACTCATATGACACCATTTGAGATGTCAGATAAAGAAAGATGGTCCCTTTCTTTCTTCGTATCTGCTATGAGATATCAAGATATCAAAATTGAAAACAAAGAAAAAGAAAACGACTTTGATGATTTCTCATTACTCTTTCAGCTCTCACATCTTTCAAATTCTGAACTTGAAAATAAATTTGGTTTTGAGAAAGCAGGAAAGTTGAGGTTATCGGTTTTCTATCTTGATGAGTTAGATGTTTTCTCTTCGGGATTAAAAAATGTTATCCGTTTTCTTGATGAAGGTAAAACTTCTGAGGCAAAAGATACATTAGATTTAGCTTATTTTATATTTGAGGGTGTAGAAAGTAAAATTGCGATAAGAGATTTTTCATCGGTCAAAAAAATTGAGATTCTTTCAAGATCTGCTCACACAAAAATAAAGGAGGGAAAAATTGAAGAAGCCAAAAAAAATATAAATGAAATTTTATCGGCGGTGGATAAAATAAAGGGAAGGGGAGATGTAGGTGAAGTTTTTTCTGCCTTTGTTATTGTTTTCAGGGAGGGTTTTGAGGCTATTTTGATAATTTCTGCTATTTTGGGAATAGTCTCTATTACTCGGGCGAGTAGAACGCCAGTTTATCTTGGTATTGTATTAGGAATTATTTTCGGAATTTTGCTATGGATTATTTTAGGTAATGTAGTTTTGATTAATCCTGAATTTATGGAGGGGTTTTTGACTTTGGTAGCAGTTTTTGTTATACTTTATGTGAGTTTCTGGCTCCTTGAATATTCAAGGCGGGAAAAAATAAGGCAATTTATTGAGAGGACAAAAAGTTATGCAAATTTGAAAAACTATACTGCTTTATTTTTACTATCTTTTTTTGCTGTTTCAAGGGAGGCGGGAGAAGCAGCACTTTTTCTCAGAGCTCTTGGTGATGTTCAATCTGCGTTTTATGGAATAATTTTTGGTTCAGCTTCTCTTTCTATTGTTGCATTTTTAATTTATTTTTTGAGAATAAAACTTGAACCCCGAATATTCTTTATTGTAACTAATATCATTTTGAATTTGGTAGCGGTTGCTCTTTTGGGTAAAGCTATTGCTGAATTTCAAGAAGCAGGCATTATACCTATAACTTTTATCAACATACCCTCTCTTGACTTTTTCGGTATTTTCCCAACTTTACAAACAATTATTCCACAGATATTTTTATTCTTTTTCTTACTCTCAAGTACATTCTACTATCTTATTGTGAAGCACAAAGTAGCCTCTCAATAAAAAACGGATTTATTTTTTTACTTTCTTTTCTTTTTTCTCTTAATTTTGTTATTAATATTAAAATCTTATTTTTTTTAGATTTTTGTTTGTATTATATATTTCTCTGTTTCCAGTTAGTATTTATTTTTTGTTGTTCATATGGCTGAGCTGATAAAGATTTTTATTACTGTATTTTTTGGTTTAGTTTTGTTTTTCATCATAAAATTTGTTGAAAATAAGTCCTATGCATTTTTATTTTCATCTTTGATTTTTATCGTCTATTTTGCGCTTTTTGGCTTGATAAGTGGAGCTGATATTTTTTATGTTGTTACCACACTCTTTTTACTTGCCCTTTTTTTATATCTTATTTTCAACTCATATGTTTCAAGATTTGATAGTATTGTGAAAGCTTTGGATTCTGCCGAAAAGGAAATTAAAAAATCACAAGGTTTAAATTTTGATTTGGAACAATTTAAAGAAAAAAAAGTTTATGATTTGTTATCTTTGTTGCTTTCGCGTGTGCAGAGTGAACTCAGTAAAGCTAAAAACATGAACAATTATTTGATATATCTGACGAATTTCGCAAGATACTCTGTTATTGAATCAGATAAGCGAAAGGTTCTACTTGAGGTTGGGAACTTTCTTGAATATGTTTTCCCAAAAAAGAAAATTTCCGTCGTCATCTTACAAGATTCAGAGCATGAAATATTGAAGGGCAAAGAATTTGTTGAACCTTTTATAAATCAGATAACACGTGGTAAGCTTGAAGATGATAGCGGTGGATATATATCTTTCCCTCTTTTAAAAAATGGAGGGTATCACGGTTTTATAGTTATTTTTGGAGATCTCAGTAGTGCAGAAAGAAATTTTGTGTTTATAGTTTCAAAATTTGCTGAATCTATTATGAAAAGAATAGATAAGGAAAAAGAAATAGAGTTAAAAGCCATAACAGATCCGCTCACCGGAATTTATAACAGAAGGTATTTTATCTCAAGGTTGGAACAGAACTTTGAAAAATTCAAAAGAACAGGAAGAGGCTACGCAGTAGCTATATTTGATATAGATAAGTTCAAATCAATAAATGATACTTATGGACATATTGTCGGTGATGGTGTTTTGAAGACCTTCTCTTCTGTTTTAAAAAGTAGTGTGAGAAAATATGATGTTCCTGCAAGATTTGGAGGAGATGAGTTTGTGTTATTACTTGATGAGATAGAAAAAGAAAATGCAATAGGAGCTGTAAAAAGAATTTCTACTCGGTTTTCCATGTCAGAGGATTTGAGAGCTATTATTAATGAAGGAATATCTGTAAGCTGGGGACTTGCAAGTGTAAATGAGGCTCCATCTTCTTATGATGAAATAATAAAGCTTGCAGATAAAAGACTCCTTAAAGCGAAAGAACTCGGTGGTGATAGAGGAGTTTGGGAATGATTTCATCTATATCAATTGGCATTTTTTCTGCTAACTCATAAAAGAACCCTTCTACTATTATTTTCTCTGCCAAATCAGGCTCTATGCCTCTTGATGTCAGGTAGAAAATCTCGTTTTCTCCTACTTTTGCAACAGATGCCGCATGTTTTGCACTCACTATGTTAGTATCTATTTGCATTGATGGAACGAGGAAAACTTTTGCATCAGGGGAGAAATTGATTGCTTTGCCTTCTATGTAGGAATCAGACCATTTTGCTTGATTTATTATTTTAGCGTTTTGCAAGAAAAACACTTGTGATTTGTCTTTTGTTAATGCTCTCACTATAACTTCTCCTTTTGTTTTTTCTCCTTTATGTTCCATATTGTATATTACTTCAAGGTTTTTTGAACCAAAGGAAGAAATTATGTGGTAATCGTAAGCTGAACTTTCTTTTCCCTCAAGTATTACATCTTTAATTAAAAATCCTCTCCCTTCTCCCCTCCATATATTTCCTTCTTTAATTTCGGATTTTTCCTCTAACAGAATTTTCATTCTTTCAAAGAATTTCGCTTTTTCTCCGGATTCTTCAAAAGAGAATAATTCTACCTTTGAGTTTTCTCCAACTAATATTTTAATTGATGAAGCTTCCCATATTTGAGCCTCATCAATATATACTTTGAATATTCTTACATAGCTCCCTTTTTCTGTTTCTATTTTTAGCGAATTTGGTATGAGATCAAATCCGTTTTCTTTATCTGCAAAAATCAAAAACACATTATCACCATCTTGCAGCTTTATATTCAAGCTTTTTGAATGTTCTTTTATTATATTTTCAATCGGTTGAGAAGATGTTGTGTTGATTTGTGTTTGAAAGTCTATTTTCTTATTTTCTTTGTTCTCTTTCTCTTTTCTCTTATCTTCTATTATGATTTTTTCTTTCTTTTTTCTCTTATCTCCTATTATGATTTTTTTTTCAGCTGGAAAAATGAATATGGAACCTTCTTTGGTGTTTATTTTAAAAGTTGAACTTATTTTTTCTACTAAATTCTTTTGTTCTTCTGATAGTTTTTCAATTATTTCCCATTTAGTTTGAGTTTTTACCTTTATGTCCTTTGGAACTTTGACTTTTGAATATTTCGTCCTTATAATTTCTATTGTTTTTTCTTCTCTTTTTTCCATAAAGATTTGGTTTTTATTATTATTTATGAATTTTTGAGAGTTTCTTCTATAAATTGGAGCAATTTACTTTTTGGAGCTGCTCCGACCATTCTGCCGAGTTCTTTACCATCTTTGAATATTATAAGTGTTGGAATAGAAAAGACTTTATATTTTGAAGCTATATCTGGGTATTCATCAACATTCAGTTTGCCTATTTTTATTTTATCATTTTCTTTCTCTATTTCTTCCAAGATTGGAGCTATTGCCCTGCAAGGGGCACACCATGCAGCCCAGAAATCAATCAATATAGGTTCAGATGATTTTATATATTGTTCAAAGTTTTTTTCGTCAAGTTGAATTGCCATTTTTTTGTGTCGGGGCGACCGGATTTGAACCGGCGACCTTTGGCCCCCCATGCCAATGCGCTACCTCTGCGCCACGCCCCGATTATACAAAAAATTATAAACATAAATTGCCATTTACCAGAAAATCAAAAATAAATAATAAGATTTAAGATTGGTTGGAAACATGAAAAACGAAAACAATAATAACGAACAAAAGCTAATTGAAAATATACAAGAAAAAGAGGAGAATAGGAGGGAAAAGTACATACCAGAAAAATTTGTAGATTTTGTTAAAGTTTTTGTAAAGGGGGGTGATGGTGGAGATGGAGCGATAGCATTTCTGAGAGAAAAATTCAAACCAAAGGGTGGTCCAGCCGGTGGAGACGGAGGAAAAGGAGGAGATGTCATCTTTGTAGCAACATCACAAAAAACAACCCTTATTGATTTCAAATATAAAAAACATCTTATCGCTCAAAATGGAGAGAAAGGAAAAGGAAAAAATCAAAAAGGAAAAGATGGAGAAGACCTTATCGTCTTTGTTCCAGTAGGAACAGTAATAAAAGACGCCGAGACAGGTGAAATTCTCTGTGATCTTGATGAAGACGGGAAGAGCTTTGTCGCAGCAAGAGGGGGCAGAGGAGGGAGGGGGAACGCAAGATTTGCTACTCCGACAAATCAAGCTCCAAGATTTGCAGAAAAAGGAGAACCAGGAGAAAGAAGATGGCTTGTGCTTGAACTTAAACTGCTTGCAGATGTAGGAATTGTTGGACTACCTAATGCGGGGAAATCTTCACTTATAAGAGCTCTGACACGAGCAAGACCAAAAGTAGCAGATTATCCATTTACAACTTTAACTCCGCAGCTTGGAATCTTGGAGATTGATGATCTCAAGATATGTGTGGCAGACATCCCAGGAATAATTGAGGGAGCATCTGAAGGAGCAGGTCTTGGATTAGATTTTCTTCGCCACATTCAAAGAACATCACTTTTAGTTTTTGTGATAGACCTTGCAAGGGAAGATATAAAGCCAGATAGAGCTTTTGAGATTCTAAAAAAAGAAATTAAAAACTACGATGCTGAAATTCTTAAAAAACCTAAAATCATAGTAGGTAATAAAATTGACCTTCTGAAAGAAGATGAGATAAAAAATTGGGAAAAATATTTTTCTTCTTTTGGATTAAAATTTATACCAATATCTGCCTTGCACAAGATAAATATAGATGAACTCAAAAAAGTAATTGCTGAAGAGATAAAAATCATAAAGGAAGGGGGAAAAGAAAAAACAAACAAAAGATAGTAATGAAGAAAATATAAATTGATCGAATGAAAATAAAAGTAAGAGTGATGGATAATAAAGAAAAGGAAACAGAAAGAGAAAAAAGACAAGAATCAGAAATAAAAGATTACAGGGAAGAAACAAAAAAAATTCTTTTGAGCTTAGCAAGAAAAGCAATTGAAAGATACCTTGAAAAGGTTGAAGAAGGAATTATCGTTCCTCCACATGAAATAATAGAGGAAAAAATAAGTGAAAAGGTAAAACGAGAAGCAAAATCAGAAGAAGAAATATCAATAAGCGATGAAATTCTCAAAGAGTTAGACGATGAAAAAGGGGTTTTTGTAACTTTGAGAAAAAATGGTGAAGTTAGAGGATGTATAGGAACACTGAAAGAAGATAAATTATGGATTCAGGTTCAAAAATATGCTGTTTTTTCTGCATTCAACGACCCCCGTTTCCCACCCCTTAGAAAAGATGAGTTACCCCAAATAAAAATAGAAATATCTGTAATAGAGAATATAGAAGACGTAAAAGATGTTTCTGAAATAAAACTCGGCGAACATGGAATAATTTTAGATATGGGAGGGAAAGGAGGGGTTTTGCTTCCGGAGGTAGCAATAGAACATAATGTAAAAACTCCTGAAGATTTTCTTGATATGCTCTGCAAAAAAATTGGGGTTCAAAAGGGGTTATGGAAAAAAGGTAAAATAAAAAAGTTCAAAACAAAAAAAATTTCGGAGTGAATCAAAAAGTCAAATAAAATCTCTGATCAATTTTTGTAAAATTATTTTAAACGAAAATATCTGAAAATGAAAAAGTATCACACGATAGTAAGGATAATCTCTTTTGTCAGTTTCTTTATTTTTTTTGTGATTTGGAGCGATAAAGGATTTGGGGCAACGCCGCCTGACCGTCCAACACCACCCATACCACCTATAAATATTCAGGTTGGTGAAGGTCGTGAAGGTTTTCTTAATGCAATAAGGATAGTTATACTTTTAACTATACTAACACTCGCTCCATCTTTGCTTGTGCTTATGACTTCTTTTACAAGAATAGTTATTGTTCTTTTTCTTTTGAGGCAAGCAATAGGAGTTGTGCAAGTACCACCAAATCAGGTCCTTATTGGACTTGCTCTATTTTTATCTATTTACATAATGAAACCAGCGTTAGAGCAAAGTTATAATTCAGCTTACAAACCTTATGCGGAGGGAAAAATAGATGAGAAAGCTTTCATTCAAAAAGCTTTTGAACCAATAAGGAAATTTATGTTAAACCAAGTTGGGGAAAAAGAACTTGATGTTTTTCTGAAAATAGCAGGAAAACCCAGACCATCAAATCCATCAGAAATTGGAGCAGATGTTCTTATTCCGGCATTCATAATATCAGAATTGAAAAAGGGATTTGAAATAGGGTTTCTGATTTATATACCATTCATAATAATAGATATAGTGATAGCTTCAATACTTATGTCTATGGGAATGATAATGGTTCCGCCTATAATGTTGTCCGTTCCTTTCAAACTTATAGCATTTGTTTTAGCTGACGGATGGACCTTACTTGTAAATTCCCTTGTCGTAAGTTTTAATGTAAAATAAAATTGTAAAAAAATAAAACAAAAGTAAATCTTGATTTATTAAATGAATAATTCTAAAACTTCAAAGTTCCCATATACAAATTTATCTACCAGAAAGCAAGATTTGATTTTACCTCCAAACCTACAAATTACAAGAACATTATTATGAGATACAGGACGGGATAAAATTTGAAATTTATTTTCATCCACAAAAATAAAAAGATCAATACCTAAAAAGTTTTTACAAACCTCAATTTTGAAATCTTCAATTTTTGAAATGACTTCTTTTATAGAACTTGGAACCTTGCCGCGTAAAATAAAGTTGAGTTTTTCATCACGGGTGAGGAAATTTGTAAAAAATGCATCATATCTTTTGAGGGGAATGTTTTTGAAAATTCCATCTTCGTCGTAAATAAAAGCTTTTTTCACTTTAAATTTTTTCATTTATATAAATTTCTTGAAATCTCATCAGAAAAGGTAAGTAAATCTGAGTTGAGCTTTAAATGTGTTTTTCTTTTCAGGTAAAGCATCGCGAAGCGCTCTACCCAAAATAAGGTATCCAAGTTGTGTCCCGAACTCAAAATTTTCTGTTCCTATCCTGACTCCCCAATCTATCTCAACTCCTAAAAGACCTTTCTTTGCTTCTCTTCCGAACAGAGGATTACCAGATATTGGGTCTATCAAAGTATTTTGATTTGAGAAAGCTAAAAGAACGCTCAAATAAGTTCCAACAGCTTCAAATGGGAACAAACCAAATGTTGGCATCAAAAACCATGCTCCGGATACCCCTCCCTTTGTCCCAAAAAATTCCCCGCCTTTCTTATATATATTATCAATTCTTGCTGCTATACCCTGACCTGTATATCTTGCCATAATATCCTCAAAGAGTATGAAACCTGCATTATAATCTGGGTGAAAACTCCAACTTTTGATTTTATTGTCTTTTGGATTATCGTCTCCGCTTGCCCATCCACCATCTAACATCAATTTCAAAAGTCCAGTCTCATATTTTACTCTTCCTGCAAAGTTTAAAGCAAAAATGCTATATCTTCTGAAAGAATCAAGAATTGGGATTAAGTCTTTTCCTATATTTCCTGATATAATGTTTGCCTCAGCCTCAAATGAAAAGCCGGTCCAAGGAGTCAAAGATATATAAGGAAGTAAAAAGTAGTACTCTGTTTGTTTTGATGATGAATAAACTGCTCCTCCATACAAAGATGCTGAAAACTTATCTGACACAAAAGAAGGGACCAAAAATGGATTTACTAAATTTTCTCTCGTCTCACCGAGTTCAGATAAAAGGAAATCAAAACCTGTATCTACTTTGAAACTATCTGATACTTTTACTCCGAGTTTTAATCTATCTCGTGTTGAGCCGAAATGAGCATCTCCCCACAAGTTTCTGAACCAGTTCCCATCGTTGTAAAAAATTCCTAAACCATAATGAACAGGTTGTCTCCCAATACTTACGCTCAAAGGCAAGGTTAAGATTGAATCTATCTCACCCCAGAATCTTTTTACTGCAAATATACGAGGAATACCTTTACATTCGGCAAAATTATTACCTTCGTTGTAATTTTCACATAGTATTTCCCCTGGTGTAAAGCCTTTAATTCCTTCTCCCCAAACTATATCATCAAAAACATCAACCTGGCCTACCAGCCTTAATGTTGGAGAGATATTAAAATGTGGGTCAAGTCTCAATCTTGATTGTATATAAAAAGGATTTTTATATTTTAACTCCAAATTTTGAACTTCCGGTATTCCAGAGTAAAAGAAAAATCTTGACCTGAAATACCCTTTTAAAGTAAGAAGTTCTGGCTTTTCTTCTTCTCGTGCAACTTCATAAGGCAAAGATGGTTCTTCTTCAATTATTGTTTCAATTTCTTCTTCTCCCTCCTCCTCACCTACATCTTCTTTTTCGGGTTGTTCTTTGGATTGTTCTTCTTGGTTCTGCTGCAATACTAATCCTTTTATATTATTTTCTCTCTCCTCAATTATCTGAGAAGCTTGATTATGAGTTATCTTGTAGTTGAAAAGTGAATTTCCTAATGTGCTAAAAATAAAAACGATTTCTGGTATCATTTTTTGACCTCCGTTCTTTTTTATTATCTTTATTATCTTTATTTAATTATCTTTACTATTCTTATTTACTTATTCTCATTTTTATCTTTTTTCTTATTTTCTTTAATTTTACTTTTTTCAATTATATTTTTCATATCTTGTGATTAGTTTTTTAATAACTAGCAACTTGGGTTATTAATATTTTTCTCCATGTCTTTTTACTCTAAAGTGTATGGGAGAGCCGTAAAATCCGTAAAGTTGTCTTATTATTTTTTGGATATGCATTATCTGATGTTTTCTCAGGTGTTCGGGTTCATTTACATAAACCAAAAAGGTTGGAGGTTTTATACCTACCTGAAATATTTTCGGGTTCTGATTTTTCATAAAATCAAGTTGAATGAGTTTTTCTCTTATTTTGAGAAGCTCGGAAGGTTTCAAAGCTTTTGTCCACTCCTTATAGCTTGAATATATAGCTTCTAAAAGAGAGGGAATTCCGTATCCTGTTTTCGCAGATACTGGAATAAAGTAAGCCCATTTTATGAATTTCGCTGAATTTTTCAAAGCTTCAACTATTTTACCTATACCTCCTGCCGGTTTTAGCTCACGTATAATATCTATCTTGTTGAGAGCTACAACTAAGGCTCTACCCCTTCTTTCTATTAAAGATGCAATATGTTTATCCTGATGTGTTATTCCTTCAAGTGAATCTATAACCAAAATACATACATCTGATACAAAAATTGCTGTCAAGGACCTTCCTACTGATTTAAATTCAACTCCTTCTTTATCTATTTTTGATTTCTTTCTTATTCCGGGAGTATCTACAAGAATAAATTTTTTCCCTTCGTATTCAAAAGGAATTCTTACTGCATCTCTTGTAGTTCCAGGTTCATCATAAACTATACATCTTGGATAACCTAATATTTTGTTTATGAGAGAAGATTTTCCAACATTTGGTCTTCCGACAAACGATATTCTTATTTTCTCTGCTCTTTCTTTTTTTACCAAAGTTTTCCCTTTTTCTATTAATTCTTTTGAAATTTCTTCTATTTCTTTTTCTCTCTGTTTTTCAATTTCAAGTTCAAGTTTGCTCAAACTCTCTTTGCCTATAAGGATTTGAGTTTCGTCTTCAAGGATTTTCTCTTTCTCGTTGGAAATTTTTTCTTTTTCACGAGAGCTTTTCCCTTTGCTTTCAATCTTTTCTGAAATTTCATCAAGCTTTTCAAAGATTTTTTCAATATTTTTTTTGTGTAGTGCAGAAACTGCAATAAAATCATCTCCTAAAATGTGAAAATCTTGATAAATAAGTAGCTCTTCTTTTTTTGAATCTACTTTATTTACTACGAATATGTAGGGTTTTCCTGATTTTATTACTCTATCTCTTATTTTTTTATCTATCTCTGAAAAACCAGATTTTGCATCAAATACGCAAATCAATATATCAGCTTCATTTATAGCTTTTTCTGTTTGTTCTTCCATAATTTTTTGTAAGGGATGACCTTCATATGGTGCATAGCCAGCTGTATCCATAAGAACATAGTCTATTTTTTTTGAGTGAGCTATTGCCTCTACTATGTCTCTTGTTGTCCCAGGTTCTTTCCATGTTATTGAAACGGAGGAACCGACCATAGCGTTAAAAAGGGTTGATTTTCCTGAATTAACTTTACCTATTATTGCAACTTTTACCATGGGAGCTCAAATTATTTTCTGTTTTTACTTTTTATTGCAGAAGCAACGAGTAAATATAGATTATATATGTTGGATTTTTCTCTAATATTTTTGGTAGCAAAGATTTTATAATCTCGTTTGCTTCTTTTTCTTTTCCCTGAAATTTGAAAAATTTTGCTGCTTTTATATTTCCTAAAATATCTATTTTTCTTTTTTTCAGAGCACCAAAACCGTCTTCTTTATAATCAAAGAAAAGATTTTTTCCTCTTTTTGAATACAGAATTTCCTCTAATTCTTTTATTTTTTCTTCTGGATAATTTTTCATTTTTGAAAAAGTAATAAGTGCTTGGGTTAAATCTGCTGTCATATTCTCTACATTCTTTTTTTCTGAGTGAAATACTTTTTTCCCTGATATCAAAGATTCAGAAACTTTATTTACTACCTTTTGAGCAAGGTCTAACTCTCCAAGATCTATTAACATTTCTGCAATTTCAAGGTTTTTTCCTGAAAATAATCTTTCATCTTTTGGAGGTTTTTGTCTTATTTCTCTTATGCTTTTTGTTGATTTGTAGTATTCTTGATCTTCACCTATAAGGTTTATAAAGTATTCGCCGTTGAAAAATGTTTTTGAAAAATCAAGTTGTTTTTCTGCTTTTTCTTGTATGGCTTTATCGTTAAACTTTTCTCCAAATCTTTTTAGTTCAAGAGCATATCTTACATTCTCGTCTGAACTTTTAAATGTTGAAAATTTTAACGGATTTTCATATGAGCTACCGGAAAATATTCCACCTTCTACTTTATCCTCTGCCATTTCAAGTAAATTCAGAGTTTTTCTTGCTTCCGTTTCGTTCCCAATTTTTATCCACATACTTAATATTTCCAGAAGAAGTTTTGTTGACGGAATTTTAGCTTCTACCACTCTTTTTGCGACATTTTGAGCTAAATCTTGTAGTCTTATTTCTGAAATATCTATATCATTTTCCGGTTCTTCATCTTCCTCTAATTCTTCTGCTCCATATTTTTCTATTATTTCTTTTTCTCGTGTTATGAGTGTTCCTAATTCAATCATAAACTTTATGAAACTTTCATAATCACACAGTGTTCCCCCTCCTAATGTTCTTCCATCTTGTGTGGTTATTGAAACAGATGGAGTTGCTCCAAAACCATATCTTATGAAAACATCTGGTCTTTCATCTACATCTACTTTTACGGGTATGTATCTTGATGTTAGCGTTTCTATTCCTTTTCTGCCGAAAACTCCTTTTTCCATAAATTCGCTTTCTTCTTCTCCAAATCTCCTTATGAATATGAGTTTATATCTTTGGTCTGCTTTTAGTTTCTCATCATTCCATTCTTCCCAATTTATCATAATTATTCAACTTTATTACTTTGATTTTGTAGCTTGAAAATTCCTGTTGTTTTTGTTTTGTGTGTTTATTTTAACAGCCTACCATTAAAATTGCATAGACTTTGTAATTTCAAATAAAAAGAGAGAATTTTCTGGGATTTTCCATGCAAAATCTGGTATTTCAAAACAAATCAAAAAAATTTTAGAGATAAAACATATGATATAAGTCTCTAAAACAAAAAAAGTAAAATTAACTAATAAGCGAGATACTTTATTCCGGAATAAGTAAAATTCAAAACAAAATTTTGGAATGAAGAATAAAGTAAAACAACAAAGAGAAAAAAGAGAATATAAGCATAAAAGAGAATATAGGCATAAAAAAGAGCTGAAAAGATTTGACCTTATTTTAAAAGAGATTATCTCAAGAGCCGCAAGCAAAATTATATGGTTAGCAACTGGCAGAAAGATAGAAGGCAAACTCAAAATGTTTCCAGCAGAAATAAGGTTAGCGAAATCTTTCTATACGGATATTTTGTTTGAGATAGGAGGCGAGATTTTTCAGATTGAAATCCAAGCTCAGCAGGATAAAACCATGCCAGAAAGAATGTTCAAGTATTACTATGCAATAGTAGAAAAATACAAAAAAGAACCTACGCAAATTGTTTTATTCGTTGGAAGAGGGAAACCTCCTCCCTCAGATTACAAAACTCCCAAACTAACTTTAAAATATGAAGTTTTAGATATGAAGAGGATAGACCCTGATGTTTTCATAAAGAGCCGGAAGCCGGAGGAGGTCATCGTCGGAGTTTTAGCTGGAAAATACAGAGAAAAACCAGAGGCATTCAGGAAAGTTGTGAAAAGGATTTCAGAAATTGTCAAAAGCGAAAAAGAAGTTATAAAATATATGAATGAT
>JAVVGL010000021.1:0-33761 GCA_032249135.1 Candidatus Calescibacterium sp.
AAAAAGGAAGGGTTTCTGAGGTTCAAGATCCCAAAGGAAGACCTTTTAGAATTGAGCATTTTGAAGGAAGTGGGAACCAGATTTTTGTTAAGGTTTCAACAAGGCTTGGTTATTCTCTGGAATATACAGTAGATGAACAGTTTGTTTCAACTTTGGCAGTAAAAGATGAGATAGGAGCTGAAAGAAATTACTCATACGATGAGAGAGGGAATATAACAAAGTATAAAGATGCAAGAGGGAATGAGTGGAGATATGAATATGATGAAAGTGGAAACCTTGCAAAGATAGAAGATCCTATGGGTTATACTGAGAAGTTTTTCTATGATTTTTCAGATCTTCTCACAGCGCAAGTGAGGAAAGATGGAAATATAGAAAGGTACTTTTACGATAGAGGAAACCTTGTGAGGAAAGTAGATGCTATGGGATTTGAGTGGAGAGGCGAATACAATAACTTGGGACTTTTAGTAAAAGAGGTTTTACCGACGGGTTCTGAGATAAGGTACGAATATGACTCTTTTGGGCATATAAGAAGGAAAATAGATGCACTTGGTAATGTTTGGAAATACGAATACGATGTTTTAGGAAAGCTTGTTTTGGAGGAAGACCCAGCAGGAAACAGAACAAGATATGAATATGATATGTTAGGTAGGATGACAAAGAAAATTGATGCTGTGGGAGGAGTATTAGAATTCAGATATGATGCTTTTGGGAACCTTGTTGAACAAAAAGACCCTCTTGGGAACACGAAAAAATACTACTACGACTTTTTGGGGAATTTGACAGCAGAGGTAGATCAGGTTGGTAATGTGGCTTTGAAAGAATACGATGCGGAGGGTCAGAAGATAAGGGAGACGGATTTTAAAGGAAATTCTGTTTTGTTTGAATATGATGGAGCGGGAAGACTTGTAAGATATGGCAATCAGCTCGGAGGAGAGACACTGAACGAATACGACAAAGAAGGAAATCGTGTGAGAGTAAGACATCCTTCTGGATTGATAGAGGAGTCTCAATATGATGCTCTCGGAAGAGTTATTTTCACAAAAGTGTTTGATCCCGGAACTGGGATTTCATACGAGGCAAGATATGAGTATGATGCACAAGGGAACACAATAAAGATAGAATCAGGAGGGCTTGTGTCAAGATACTTTTATGATGCATTAGGTAGGGTTGTGAAGGAGATAGACCCTGCCGGAAATGAGAGAACTTATGAATACGATCCTGTAGGTAGGTTGGTAAGGAAAGTAGAGGCAGATGGAACAGAGGTAAGGTATGAATATGATGCGAACGGAAACCTTGTTAAGGTTGTGAATCAAGATGGAACAGAGGTAAGATATGAATATGATGCAGTGGGAAGACTTATAGCTTTCATAGATGAGGCGGGAGGGAGGACAGAATATGGATATGATGGAGTAGGCAGAATAATTTTTATCAAAGACCCATCGGGGGCAATAACAAGGTATGAGTATGATATTGCTGGGAGGTTGATAGCGGTTCAAGATGGAGAGGGGAACATAACAAGATATGAGTATGATGCAAGGGGGAATGTGATAGCGGTGATAGGACCTGAGGGAGAGAGAACAGAGTTCAAACTTGATGAGAATGGTAATGTGGTGGAGATTTTAGACCCTGAGGGGAATATAACAAGATTTGAATATAACAGCATGGGGCTTTTGAGCGCGCAGGTGAGTCCAGAGGGATCAAGGACAGAATACTTTTACGATAGTGTGGGAAGGTTGATAAAGACGGTATATCCGAATGGTAGTACAGAGTGGTTTGTGTATGATGGATTTGGTAGGGTGATATTGAAGGGAGATGCGGAAGGGAGAGTTGTGGGATATGAGTATGATAGCTTTGGGAATCTTGTGAAGGTGATATATCAAGATGGGGTTGTAAATATGTTTTACGACAATTTAGGAAGGCTTACAAGGAAGGTGTATCCAGATGGGAAGGAAGTAGAATATGGATATGACAGGCTGGGGAGGTTGATTTTTGTGAGAGGGAGTGGAGCAGAAATAGAGAACGAATATGATGTTATGGGGAGGTTGAAGATGAGGACATTCAAGATTAGGGGAATTTTGCCGGTATCAGTTGAGTATGGATATGATGAGGCTGGGAGGAAGGTTTTAGTTAAGGATTTGTGGGGAGAGACAAGATTTATTTACGATAAAGCAGGAAGGGTAAGATCTATACAATCTGAAGGCATTAAGACTGATCTTTTCTATGATAAAATAGGCAGAAAAGTTCTAATTAGGTACCCGAATAAGGTAGATGTAAGGTATGAGTATGCAGGCACATGTAATAATGGTTGTGAAAAGGCTCGTATCAAAAGTATAGAGATTGTGAAAGGATCAGAAACGTTATGGTACGCAAAATATTTATATGATAGGAGAGGACTTATAACCGAAATAGATGAAATAAAAAGAAAAATAACGAATATTTACGATAATTCAGGTCGGCTCACAAAATCAGAAGTTTTTGACAAAGAAAATCCCAAGAAAAGTTATGCATTTACTTTCAGTTATGATGAGTTAGGAAATAGGAAATTTTTTGAACTTTACTCGCAGGTTGAGGGACTTTTTGACCCAAGATTTCCTCATCCAAAAGATAAGGAGCCAGTCCTGAAGCATCCTGTGAAAATCAATTATACATACAATAAAGCAGGTAAAATATTGGAGCTTTTATCAGTTAGAACAAAAAATAATAAGTTTTGGTACAAAGTAGAGTTTAGCTATAACTTGCGTGGGAAAATCACAGAAAAAAGGGTATTTTTAGATGAAAATATATATGCGACGCGATATAATTACGATTTTGAGAACAATTTGGTAGATGTTCTATTTCCTGATGGTCAAAAGATGGAGTTTCTAGTTTTAGAAGGATATATTCTCAAAAGGAGATATATTGATAAAGACGGAAAGGGAAAGGTATTGTATTTGATATACGATGATGATAAAGTTCTTTTGGAATTGGATGAAGGAGGAAAACCGGTAAAAAGATATGTTCTGACAGATTTAGGAGAGATTTTATGGGTAAGAAAATTTAGGGATGAAGGATGTGAGGAGAAAGGGGGCAAGGGAAAGGGAGATAATGATAGGGGAAATAATGAAGTTTGTGAAAATAGACGGGAATATGTGTTTTATCATTATGACCATTTTGGTTCAGCGGTTATTCTTACGGATTCTTCAGGTGGGATAGTGGCAGAGTATGAATACTCGCCGGGAGGAGACATTCTTCGAGCTCAGGGACCTAAAGCTAAAAAGAACTTATATACTTTCAAAGGGAAGGAGTATATTCCTGACCTTGGGATGTACATTCACAAAAATGCATTATTATACGATCCAAGGATAGGAAAAAAATATAAAGAATGTGAAGATCCCAAGATACCAATTAGTATTGATTGCAAGACAATAAAGAAAGGCGAAAGAGATGAAAGGATAACGAGGTTTTGTATTCTAACAAGGGAAGCATATGAAAGATTAATACAAGAGATTTCAAAGCCACCATATCGTAATAAATGGAGGACTTATGACATTCAAACTTTTAATGAAATTATGCGGCGTAAATATTGGGAACAGAAGATAATGATAAGATTTGAAGAAGTAAAAAATATGGTTTATGAAGTTTTTGAAAGGGCTGGTTTTGAGTTTAAGGTTGAGCCGTTGCGTAAAAACGGTTGTGCTATTTGGATAGAGATCGTAGAAAAACCTTTCTTTAAAACAAACTTACCATGTTTACCTTTTGTTGGATGTCGTGTATTGGTTTGTTACAGAATCACAATAGGTCCTATAACAATTAGATAAATAAAAACAGAAAAAATGAGAAAAATGAAAAAAATCATGGTTTTCACAGTGATCTTATTCTTTGCCCCATCCAAAGTGATAGGAGCAGAAATATTAAGTCCATATAATGCATATTTAATTGAAAAAGGTGAAATAGCATTTGGATTCATCAAATATCCATTAACTTTAGGAATACACGAAAGACTTAATTTATTCCTCTTCCCCCTAATTTTTCCTTTCGTCAAAATGGCTGGCTTTGGAATGAAAATAAAATTATTTGAGAAAGGAAGTTTTTTCTCATCAGGAGAAATTGCTTACTATCGTGACTTTACATTACCTGAATCGGGTATGGGAATAATTTCAATTACATCTTATAAGATAAAAGAGGGTAGAATTTTATCGTTTGGGATATTCTTTGCATCTTTTAAAACCCTTTCTGAAAGTTACAAATTTGAGCATACATATACTTTTGGTGTTGTACCATTTGTACTTGAGATAAAAATCATCAAACAATTAGCTTTTACGATCAAATCTTCGGCTCAGATTTCTCCACTTGGAAGCAGATTATCTCGTGGAGAAACTTCTCTAATATCTTCTTTAGTTGTAATATCAGATTTTATGCAATTTGAAATAGGACCTGAAATACATAACTTTAAAGAGATTATGGCATATTTTGACCTTGTTTTCAGGTTCAAGATTTTTTAGAAAAAATGAATTTAGAACACAAAATTTATGAGATTTTCTCGAGCTCAGCTCAGATTTTTTACGATAGAGCCGGAAGGAGAATACTTTTGAGGTATCCGAATGGTGTAGAAACAAGGTATGTCTATGGAGGAAATGGAGGGAATTGCAACGGGAATGGATGCCGAAATCCAAAACTTACAAAAATTGAAATTACATCAGGTGATGGAAAAGTGATCTGGAACACAAAATACTCATACTCAAAAGGAGGATTTATAGTTGAGGAAGATCAGATCAAAAAGAAAATAAGATATGAATATGACAAAGATGGACAAATCAAAAAGGCAGATGTTTTTGTGAAGGAGAATCCAAAAAGAAGCTATGGATTTTTGTTTGAGTATGACAGGGTGGGTAACAGGGTAGCGATGGAGCTTTACTCCCAAGTTGATGGTTTATTTGACCCACGCTTTCCAAGACCAAAAGACAAAGAACCAGCTTTAAAGCATCCTATAAGATTTGAATACGCATATAACAGAGCAGGAGAGATTTTAGGATTTGTAGCAAGAAGAACAAAAGATGGATCATTTTGGTATTCAGCAGAGTTCAAGCATGATTTGAGAGGGAACGTTTCGCAAAAGAGAGTAATTTTGAGTGATGGAAATTCATACACAACAAATTACCTTCATGATTTTGAAAACAGGCTTTGGAAAATTTTATTCCCAGGAGGCGAAGAAAGTGAGTTTTTGATACTTGAAGGGTTAGTTTTGAAGCGGAGATATCAAGATGAAGAAGGGAAGACGAAAGAGATAAACTTGATTTATGATGGAGATCAAGTTTTGTTAGAGTTAGATGAGAAGGGGGGCCAATAAAGAGGTATGTTTTGGGAGTTGAAAGAGATGAGATATTGTGGGTGAAGAAGATAAGGCAAGATGATGAAGATGGGGAAGGAGTAGGAGACAAAGGCAAGGGTAAGGGTAAAGGCAAAGGAAAAGGAGGTGAGAGAAGAGATTATATTTTCTACCATTATGATCATGGAGGGAATGTGGTGATTTTGACAGATTTTTCAGGGGATGTGGTAGCGGAGTATGAGTATTCACCGTTTGGAGAGGTGTTAGAGGCGCAGGAACCCGAGGCAAAAAAGAATAGGTTTTTGTTTGCGGGGAGATACTACATATCAGAGGGAGGGATATATGATTTTAGGGCGAGGATGTTGGATGGGAAGCTTGGGAGATTTTTGGAAAGAGAGCCCTTAGTAGGAGAGAGGATGGGGTTTTTATCTTTATATTCATATGCGAGGAACAACCCAGTAAATTTCAAAGACACAACAGGACTTTATTTTGAAAGTGTGAGAAATTGGGCAGAAGATACATTTCGGCACTGTTTAACTGCTTACTTAAATTCAGTTGCACTGAATGGTATACCATGTATGGATCATAGAATAAGTTGGGCTCCCGCTGGTGTGGGGGATGCATTCAGATTATTGCGAAATGTAGCGCGTTCTTTTCATCCTCTTCCCGATAACATATGGAAGGGAAATGGGCTCGGTGTAATAGCAAAAAATAGATTCTGGAGCCAATTTCTCCCCAGGCTAAAAGATAGCATGATAAGAATGGTAAATGAGGAAAGAGGCAGATTCAAAAGAGCTATTGACAGATGGTGGATACCATCATCTACCATAAATAGAATTACTAATGAATACGTTTTCAATAATATTGAAAGAGTTATTCGCAATTTACCTCGTAGAACAGATATTATTCTTCCAAGTAGCAAAAAAGAAGAAATGAAAGCAGGATTAATAGGAGGGCTATTAGGAGGTGGAGCAGGTGCTGCAATTGCTGGGGCATTATCGTTATCCCCACCACTATTTATTGTAGCTACAATTTGGAGTTTTATGATAGGTGAAGTAATAGGGAAAGCGATTTATAGGTGGCTTGCAAAAGAAGTTGAGAGGATAGCGCGTCGGGAGGCGGACAAACTTCAAAAAGATTTACTTTCCCTTATTGTAGGAAATTATAGAGTTAAAGTTATTGCACTTTGTTTCAGGGGATGGAATACAGAATGTATACCCATAGAGATTCCTGGTCTTGGTCCTTTATCATCTTCTTTTGTTGCTTACTTTGATATTCTACCCTTCCATCCAACTAACTATATTTATCACTATTCCGCAAAAGTTCTCTTCGGTGTAGAAGCTCTTAACTTTTACAATACACTAAGATATGAATGGGGGTTATCATGGTAAGGTTTGCTTTTTTGCTAAAATCCGTTATTCTTCTGGCTTTCCCTATTTTTTCTCATATTAGAGCAGAAATGAAAGGAGATCCTTTTACCGATGTTATAGTGGCTGGAGTAGAATCTGCCGTTGCAGATTTTCTTATACCAAAATTCAAACCTGTAAGATTACTAAGTCTTCATAGAGGATATTTTTTACCGGGATGGGAGGAAGGAAAATCTTTGACAATAGGTTATTCATTTGCTATTGGTGCGGAAGGTTCTCATCCATTTCTTTTCTCTGTTTCCTTCAACAGAACTTATGAAAGAGTAAATCTTGAATTTTCGGTTTGGCCTATTTCTTTCCAGTTTTTGCCAAAATTCAGACTCATCCGTATAGGTAACATAGGAGGGCTTGCTTTTGGAGCAGGTCCAATTTTAAGCTTCTCAAAATTCCCGATATCAGGAGAATTTTCTTTGGATTTGATTTTGAAATCAAGATCCCCAGGAGTAGTTGTATTTTTTGGTCTTCGCTTTATGGATAATTTGATTGAAGTAAATGAAAGTGTAATTACTCCTTACGTTCCAATATACAATCTCAGAATAATATTAGGTTATGCCCTCAGTATTAAAGATAAGTATAAGAGATATTTTTCTGATAAATTCATCTTAGATAAGTTTATTCTTGAGCAGCAGCTTTTAGGGTTTGGAGAAAGTGGAGTGTTTATGCTTTTTGGATTCGCATTCAATATACGCTTTACTGATTAATTATTAGAGAATAAAAGAAAATTTTTATTATGAAGGCTAAAAAATCAAAATTTGTAATGGTAACCTACTTTATCATTCAGATCACAGTTTTTGTATCTGCGATAATATTATTCTCATGTGCGGCAAGTAGAGAAGAGTTAATCGAACAATATGAAAGAAAGGAAATAAGAGAGGAAAGTTGCGATGGAAAAGATGAAAATGAAAATGGGTTGATAGATGAAGGATGTCTCTTGTGGTATTACGAATTCCAATCGAGAAATTGGTTATATTCACCGAAAATTTGTTCAAATAGAACAATAGTACTATTTTCTTGTTCTCCTTCTTACAGCAATGAATATGTTTCCTCAGTAACAGTTTATGGATTAAGATTAGATGATGGAAAGATAGCATGGCAATATAGTATTAGGGTTAAAGATTGTTTTTTGCCACTATCTTATGATCATCCATTAGAAGTTTCAGATTTATATGGTGATGGGAAGGATGAAGTAATAATCAGTTATGGTCAAGAAAAAGCTTTAGATGTAATAAGTTGTGACGATGGAAAGCTTCTTTGGTCCTTCAAGGAAGATGGGCAAAAAGAAAATCATCCATTTATCTTCTTCAACGGTCCTTATGTAGAAGATATAGATTATGATGGAAAAATTGAGATAGTAGTAAAGAGAGCAAACATAATAGGATGGAGATAAGCTCTATATCTTGAGCTGGAATGGACAGATAAAAGAGGTCTATAGTATAAATTTAACCAATTTCATTATCTTACCTATCTTTAAACCTTTAGGCGGAGATATTGACGGAGATGGTAAAAAGGAGATAATTCTTTTGGGGTTTTTTCAAAAAAGTACTACTAACGAGATTACAGAAACCTTAAAAGACAAAATCTATGTAATTGGTAATAATATTGTTGCAATTGATATTAGTCATATAACTGGTGATTTTCATGCACCACCAGTAGCGGAAGATATAAATTTTGATAGGAAGGATGAAATAATAATTCCATTTTTGGTGGAAATATATGTTATTGATGGAAAAGGAAATGTAATTTGGAACTTTGATAAGGTGGGAGGAGAAATTTTAAGTCAACCTGTGGTTTCAGATATTGATTCAGATGGGAAACCCGAAATACTTTTTATCTCTCGTGATGGAAAGATAAAAGTTCTGAATGGAGAAGGAAAATTGATTTCCGAATATGAAGTTTGGAAGAGGGATGAGATAGTAGAGGTAGGAGCTTCATCTTTGGCATTAGTTGATATTGATTTTGATGGCAGAAAAGAGATTATAGGTTGGACAGATGAAGTTTTTATGATAAGGAATGGAGTTAAGGTATGGAACTTTATAGTTGGTGGTCCTAAAGGAGATTTTGAACCCCCTCTTGTTGTGAATGATGATGGAGATTTTAAGATTGTTGTAACATTTGCAAACAGAATTTATACTCTAAAAGCAGGAAAAGTGAAAAAATGAATAACAAACTTGGGCTATTTTATTTTGTTTCTGTTTTCGGATAATTTGAAAAAAATGAATTTTTTTGAGCTGATGGAATAAGAATTAAAACCTGGGTTCCTTTATTCTGTTCAGATTTTATTTCTATTTTTCCTTTGTGTAATTCAATTATTTTCTTTGCTGTGCTCATGCCAAGTCCCATACCTTTTGGTTTTGTTGTGAAGAAAGGAATAAAAATTTTGTTGAGGTTTTCAGGTGGAATTCCACATCCTGAATCCTCTATTTCACATCTTATAAACCCATCTTCCGTGTCAGTGGTTCTGACTAATATTTTTTTCTCCTTTGAGTTTTCAAGGCTTTCTGCCGAGTTTGTAATTATATTCAAGAAAGCTCTTTTGAGCAGGAACCTATCCCCTATGACGAAAACTCTATCTGAATTATACTCTCTTTTTATTTCAAAATCGTAATGAAATACATAACCTTTTAACTCTTCAATTTCAGATATAGCATCTTCTATTATTGATTCTATATTTTCGGGGTTTCCCACAATTTCTCTGCCTTTTATAAATATTGTGACATTATCTATTATTGTCTCTATTCGTAAGAGAAGGGACTTTATAATTTTCATGTTCTCATCTTTTATTTGAGATGATAAAATCGCATTTTTCAGAGCAAAAAATGGATTTTTTATTTCGTGAATTATAAATGCTAACATCTCTTGCATACCCTTATATCTTTCCTCTAAAAACAAATCCTCAAATTTTTCTCTGATTATTTTCAGAAGCTCGTCATAGCTTACAAAAAGTTTCAAATTTTTTCCCTCGTCTTTTATCAGGAAAACAAGGTTTTTGGGATCCGATATATCCAAGAATACTTTTTCAGAAGGAAAAGAAACAAGAAAATCTTTTTCTTTTTTTTTCGTATTTTCCATTCTATTTCTTTTTCTTCCTGTAAAGCTTGGTTTTTTCTCTCTATAAAATTTTAAAATTTTCACAGATTTATCTGAAATTTAACGAGCAAAACTGATCTTTTTGATTTGCTTCTGAAAAATTCTCTTTACTCTTCCAAGTAAAAATCTTCCAAACATTATGTACTTTTCAATTTTTGCTATTGTAGGATTTATTCCTGCTGTTTTTATTTTCGCTCTTTCTGCCTCTGTAAGTCCGACCAAAGGTTTTCTCCTACTTATTCCTTCTCCACTCATTATAACCGTTATATCATCCAAAAATGCTGTTCTGAGTTCGCTTTTTTTTCTGAGCAAAAGCTCATAGTCTCCTGCGATTTTATAATTTGTGTCAAAAAGTCCTATTTCTTTGAAAAGGTCTCTCCTGTGGAGGGAGCCGGGATGAGCAACTGTCATCCATCTTTTGAATTCTTTCCATTTCCACTCTTTCCCGTATATTTCTTCAATTTTATCTTTAAATTTCCATATTTTTGCTTCCCATACTATCATCATCTTTGATGATGCAAAATCTATTTTCTGATTTGTTATTTTTTCTTTTTCTAATATGAGGCGTAGATATTTTTCTATTGCATAGGGTAAAATAAAATCATCTGATCCAAGGAAAAATATCCATTCTCCGCAAGAAAGCATCACACCTTTATTTAAAGCATCATATATACCATTATCTTTCTCGCTTATCCAATAATCTACATCAGAACTCTCAAGGATTTTAATTGTTTTATCTTCGCTTTCTCCATCTACAACTATTATTTCTATGTTTGGGTATGTTTGGTTTTTTACACTTTCAATTGCTCTCCTTATGCTTTTTTCACTATTTTTTGATGCCATCACACAAGATACAAGAGGTAATCTTTCAAATCTCCAATTACTCTCTTTGATGTAATTTTCAATTTCAAATTGGATTTTTGGAGGTGCAGGTCTTGATTTTTGAGAATCTGTATCACATATAAACCAAGTTTTACCTTCTTTTATATATGAATGTTTGAAAAAGCCTTTTTTTCTCATTCCCCCCTGTTTTCCAGATTTCCAAAAAAGATAAGTTTCAAATTTGTATTCAGGATTATTTATAACTTTCGGCTTTATTTTTGTGACAAAAGCCATTACAATCAATTTAGCCATTTATAGAATCTTTTCAAAAGTTAGAGCATAAATTTTGCACAAAAGCGCTTGTTTTCGTAAAAATCACAAAAATACTTATGATAACATATGGGCAAAATTTCATACAACAAATTTTTTATTCTCTTTCTTTTGCTTTCTTTTTTGCTCTTTTACTATTACTCTTGCTCTTCTTCTTATAAAGGTGGAACTCGTGAGAAGGTTTTAAGATTTGCAATTTCAACTGAACCTCCTACACTTGATCCTAACCTTGCAACTGATTCTGTCTCTCACCTTCTTATAAATAATTTGCAATGTGGACTTACAAGGTTTGATACAGAAAAGTTAAAACCAGTTCCTTGTCTTGCTGAAAGTTTTGAATATCAAGATGGAGGAACAAAGGTGGTTTTCAAGCTCAAAAAAGCTTTCTGGTCAGATGGTAAACCTCTTTCCGCTTATGATTTTGTTTATTCTTGGAGAAGATTGCTTTCACCTGAAACAGGAGCGGAATATGCTTATTTTCTTTATGACATTGTCGGAGCTTATGAGTTCAACACCGGAAAAATCTCTTATTTCCCGGGAGTCACTGCTGAAAGTGATGATACTCTTGTTGTGTATCTGAAAAGACCAATAGCTTACTTGCCATCTATTGTATCTTTTATGGTGACATTTCCTATAAGGCAAGATGTGATTGAAAGATGCAAAGAAAAGTGGACCGAACCTGAATGCTATCCTGAAATAGGACCATTTATACTTTCAGAATGGAAGCACGAATATAAAATTGTTTTGAAACCTAATCCATACTGGATAGGGGAAAAACCAAAAGTTGAGAGAGTGGAGTTATTTGTTGTATCAGATGCAGCGACGGCTCTGAATTTATATAGGTCTAATTTTATTTACGCGGTTGGATTATTCCCTCTTGCTATAAGAAAATTCCGAAATTCACCTGAGTTTATAACTAACCCTGGTATGAGAGGATTTTATGTGGGTTTTAATGTGACCAAAAAACCTTTTGATAATGTGCATGTGAGACGCGCTTTCGCTTATGCTACAAATAGAGAAGCAGTTGTTAGAGTTCTCGGAGGAATTCAAATACCAGCAACATCTTGGATACCTCCCGGTATGCTTGCTCACAACCCAAATATTGGTCTCCCTTTTGACCCTCAAAAGGCAAAGGAAGAGCTGAAAAAAGCCGGTTATCCTGATGGTAAAGGATTTCCGGAAGTCAGGTTATTTTTTAATCATTCACCAGAAAACAGAAAAATATCAGAAGTTCTCAAAGAAACTTGGAGGAGCGTTCTTGGAATAGATGTAAAACTTGAAAGTATGGAGTGGAAGATGTTTCTTTCAACTCTCGTGAATCAGAAGCCAGAACTTTTTAGATTAGGTTGGGGTGCTGACTTTCCTGATCCACATAACTTTATGGACCTTTTCACATCTCAATCTGGGAACAATCACACGGGTTTTGCAAATAAAAGATATGATGAACTTATAATGCTGGCATCTGAGGAGTTGAATGAGGAAAAAAGAATTCAACTTTATAATGAAGCTCAAAAGATTTTGCTTGAAGAAGAAGTTGCCATAATCCCTCTCTTTTGGGGAGTAAGTGCAATTTTGAAAAAACCATTCATCAAAATCAAGTTCAATCCACTTGATATAATATACTACGACGAGGTTGAATTTATTGAGTAAATTCTATTGGTGATAGAGAAACTTGAATTTTTATTGAAGAAACAAAAAAGATGAGAATTACAAAAAAGATGAAGTTTGATTAAATTTGATTTTATGAAACTGCAAAACCTTAAAAGCTTAAAGTCTGAGGAGCTTGATAAACTTTTTATAGAGGGAGTAGCTCCATCACAAGATGAACTTCAAGGTTTTTTTGCCGGAATAGCTCTACCTCAGACCACAAAAACTTTTCTCCCAAGAGCCTTTGAAAAATTCGCTATTTTCGTAGGAGATAAAATATGGAAAGGAAAGGTTTTTATGAAAATAGATGGTGAGATAAGAGGAGCGAATATATTAACTGACTTTAAAATCCCTGCTTTTCCTTTTAAAGTTGAAGAGAGTATTTCTTTTCTTGATGGAAAACCCTGTTTTGTTCTTAATTACCGTGTCTTTCCTAATCCTTTTCCAGTTGTTTTCATAAGGGATGAGGTAAGAAAAATAGGAGAAAGACTTTATCTTGGTGTTATGTTCTTTTACCCGGTGGTTTTGAAAATTCCTTCAATTTATTTCGGACTTGAGAAGATTTAAAGATAGGGAACAAGATGAAGGCGTACAAAAAGGTAAAGGTAGCATTCAGAAAGGTTTAATTTTGGAATTAGCAACAAAGTTATATTTTGAAGATAAATTCCCATCGGCTAATATCAATTTCTGGAAAGATTGGGCAAAATCAAGAGGTTTTGAACATCGGGATATAGGAGTTGATCTTGAAATAGAAATAAATGGTGATTTATGGGCTGTCCAAACCAAAAATTGGAAAAATAAAGTGGATTTGAGTGATATAGGAACGTTTTTAGCGTGTCTATCGGATAAGGATTTTAATTTTAAAAGAGGAATTTTGGTTACTACATCCGGTCTAGCTAATAAAGCAAGAGAGCGATTACCTAACATTAATCTGCAAAATAGGGATATTATTGTACTAGAAATCGTTTGTTGTCTATCTGATTTCACAGTGGATAATATAGATATACCGGCAAAAAATATATGGAAAATAAAAAGTTTGGATTTCCATAAATATCTTGAAAAGGCAAAAGAGTTATTAAAAATACAAGGCTCAAAGGAAGATATATTTGGCCCATTATCAAATACTTATGATGAAACAACTTTTAATATTCAATTGCTTCACTTGAAGAGTATATTTAACGAACTACGGATAATGATAGAACATGAGAAAAAGGAAAAAGTTGAAATAGGATTGGTTTTACAGAAGCTTAAACAGAAGTTTGACCATTTTAGGCATTTAGATGACAGGACAGTAAAAGTTGTTTTATGCGATGATATGCTTTATTATACATCGGCGAGAAAGTATCACTATAACTTTACAAAAGCAAATGTCTTTTTTTATTTGACACAAAAGAATTTGACAAATATAGATTTAGAAGTGATTATAAGTGCCTGGAACAAGAAAAGGAAAGATTTAGAATCCTTGAGAAAAATGAGAATTGATAAGAAAATGGAGATTGTAAGGCTGTGGTATGGCCTTTTAGAAGACTTTTCATCTCGTTTTATGAGAATCCCCGAAAGGGTTAGGGAAAAAATTCAAAATTTATCCCAAATTGGTAAGGAAGATTTCGAGTAAGAGAATGTAAATTTTTTATTTCTTCTTTTTTCACCTCGTTTTTCTTTTTCCTGCTTATTGGTTTTTTGAAATATCATTTTATAATATTTCGGTAGTATGGGAAGTGTAAAAGATCTTGTAATTATTGAGAATCCACAAGGGGAAAAGCCAGGAGTTGGTAAGTTCATTTTTTCAGATAGGTTTTCTGTTTTTGATTGGGGAAGCATGCCAGATACAATTCCGAACAAGGGCAAAGCGATTTGCATAATGGGAGCTTTCTTTTTTGAAAAATTAGAAAATGAGGGAATAAAAACTCATTACATGGGGATTGTAGATGGGGAAAAAATTACAAAGCTTTCTGATGCGAAAAATCCACCGGATGAGATGGTAATAAAGCTCGTGAGGGTTCTCAAACCTGAATTGAAGAACGGGAAATACGATTATTCCATTTACAAAAAAGAAAAGGTAAATTTTCTCATTCCGCTTGAAGTTATATACAGAAACTCTTTACCCGAAGGTTCAAGCGTTTTCAAAAGGTTAAAAGAGGGAAAAATAAAACCACAAGATTTGGGACTTGACTTCTATCCTCAACCTGGGCAAAAACTTCCAAGAACAATAGTAGATATTTCTACAAAACTTGAAAGTATGGATAGATACATTTTATGGGATGAAGCTATGGAAATTTCGGGACTTTCGGAAAATGAGGCGGACAAAATCAAAGAACTAACTATTTTTGCTGCCAACATGATAACTTCTCAAACAGAAAAGAAAGGAATAAGTAATGAAGATGGGAAATTTGAGTTTGCTTTTGATGAGAAAAGAAATATTATGTTTGTTGATGTTCTCGGAACACCTGATGAGTGTAGGTTCATTCTTGATGGATTCCACATAAGTAAAGAGGTTCTGAGGAAATTTTACAGAAAAACATCTTGGTATGAGGAAATAGAAGAAGCAAAAAAGAAGGATCCTGTTATGTGGAGAAATTTTGTAAAAACTCCACCGCCCAGCTTACCAGAGAATCTCAAAAACCTTGTTTCACAGCTTTACATGTCTTGCTGCAATGAGATTACAGAAAGAGAATGGTTCAAATCTCCGCCTTTGAGTGATGTTGTCAAAAGTCTAAAAAGTCTTCTCGGTTAGTCATTAGATAATCATAAAAAGTGAGAGATTGTAAGTCCTATAATATAAGATAAGGCGAAATCTGTATTGAAAATGAAAGCTCCTCCAACATACCACATGGGCCAGAACTCACGAGGATAAAATTCGGGTAGCTCATTTTCTGAATTTGGTTTTGGCAAAGTTATTGCATTAAATATTCTCAAAGCTCGTGGAAAAGAAATGAAAGTAAAAATTAATCCCCACTTTTTAGTAAGCAATACGCCTAAAACAACAAAAAAGTAAGGTAGTAAGATAAGAATTTTGCAGAGATTTTTCGTTTTTTCCTCTCCTAAAATTACGGGGAGTGTTTTTACACCCTTTTTCTCATCTTCTTTGATTTTATCAAGGTGTTTTCCAAACAAAATCAAAGAAGCCGTTATTCCATAGGGGAAAGATAAAATTATAACTTCGGGATTTATCTTAGAAGTTATAACCCAAAAACCACCTGCTATCATCAAAGGTCCCCAAACCAAAAATACAATAAGTTCTCCCAAACCTCTGTATTTGAACTTAAAAGGAGGTCCCGAGTAAGAAAAAAGGAAAATGAATCCCAAAACTGCAAGAACAAGAACAAATATTCCTCTTTCAAGAAAAAGATAAAGTCCACACAAAAAGGCTAAAAGCAAAACGAGAAATCCTAAAATCCAGGTTTTTCTCTCACCGAAAAGATAAACAGGGTGAACACTATATACATTTCTGAAATAGTCAGGAAGATCTATTTTGTTTTTGTAGTCCCAAAGGTCGTTGAAAATATTGCTTGCAGCGTGTGCCAATAGCAAACCAAAAGAACATACTAAAAATAGATTCCACTCAAAAAGACCATACAAAGATGCTAAAAGTCCGGAAATTAAGCAAGAAAAAAGAGTTATGGGTAAAGATACAACTCTCAAAATTCCAAGTATTGGTATATTTTCAAAACCTGAAACTCTTTTGAGAAAATTTGTCCAAATTTTCGCTTCAAATTCGTCAAACTTTGAAAAATAATTCATTTAAGCAAATTCAGATACTCCTTTTAATAAATTTTTTAATTAACAGAAACTTATTTTTAATTAGTTGGAACTTCTATTTTTTCAACTTTGAAGATTGAATAAAGTTGTCTGTGACCATATTTTCTTCTATATCTTTTTTTTCTTTTGAACTTGAACACAATTATTTTCTTTCCTTTGCCGTCTTCAATTTTTCTGAGTTTTACCGTAGCTCCCTCAACTTGTGGTTTTCCTAAAATAAATTTGTCGTCAAAAAAAACTGCAAGTACATCTTTCGTTTCAAGAACTTCTCCTACTCCAACTCCATGAATTCTTTCTGTTCTTATAAGATCTCCTTCTTTTACTTTATATTGTTTTCCCCCAACTCTTATTACCGCATACATAAATCATTTATTTTATGATAGGAAAAAGTTTAAAAATAAAATTCAGAAATATTCATGAAACTAAAAGTGAACGGGGAAAAAAATTTTCAATCTAAAACTAAAAACATTTTTTCAGTATAACTTTTCTTTTATGGAAAAGATATTCTTTGTGGCTTTGTATCTTCTGATAGCCCTTGCGGTAGGATTAGGAATAGTGATTTTACATATTTTGCTTTCTGAAAAACCAAAATCTTCTCCAAAGGAAAAATATTTGCCTTTTGAGAGTGGTATGGTTCCTTTTCATGATGCAAGAGGGAGATTGCCTGTTAAGTTTTACATTTTTGCTCTTGCATTCCTGATTTTTGATATAGAAGTCGCTTTGCTTTTTCCATATGTTCCGCTTGTAAAAGAACTTGGAAAATTTGGTCTTGTGGAGATTCTCTTTTTCTTCACAATTTTATTTCTCGCTTATATATATATAAGACAAACTGCATTGAAAGAATGGAAATAAATAACAAAAATAAAGTAGAAAAGCTGTGCTGAGAAAAAAAACTGTATCGGCAGATGTTGTATTAGTTGATGGTTCATCGCAATTTTTTCGGGCTTTTTTTCAGCTCAGAACACTTATAAACTCAAAAGGTTTCCCAACAGGAGCTATATATGGCTTTACAAACATAATCAGAAAAATAATCAAAGAATTTTCTCCTCGCTATGTGGCAATAGCATGGGACTCGCACAAAAAAATAAGAGCAGAAAAATTCAAAGATTACAAAGCTACAAGGAGAGAAACTCCAGATGACCTCAAAGTCCAAATTCCATACATAAAAAAGATAATAGACGCTTATGGTTTTGCAAACTTTGAAATAGAAGGTCTTGAAGCAGATGATATAATAGCAACCTTAAAAAATAAAATACACCAGCAAAATCCAGACCTGAAAATCATAATCATAACATCAGACAAAGATATAATGCAAATAGTAGATGAGAAAACTTATGTTTATGATCCACGAGCAGAAGAAAACGGAGATCCTCTTTTTACCCCGGAGAAGGTAAAGGAAAAATTTGGAGTAAGACCCGAACAAATTCCTGATTATCTTGCATTAGTGGGAGATCAGATAGATAACATTCCCGGAATAAAGGGAATAGGACCAGAAGGAGCAAAAAAGCTCCTTGAGAAATTCAATTCAGTTGAGCAAATTTTTGAAAGATTAGGAGAAGTAGATTTAAAATGGCGAAGGTTACTTTTTGGAGAGAGACAGAATGCTCTTTTATACAAAGAATTAGCAAAACTCAAAATAGTAGATATTGAAATTGATATTGAATCTTTGAAACCAAGAACACCAAAAATAGAAACATTAATTGAAATTTTCAAGGAACTTGAATTCTCATCTTACTTGAAAGAGTTAGCGCAGGAGTTCCCAGCTTTATTTGATAAGTTTGACAAGAGCAAATATTTTCTTGTTGATTCAGAACAAAAGTTCAAAGAACTTATTGATAAGATAGAAAAAGAAAAATTTTTCGCTTTTGATACCGAAACCTCTTCTCTGGACATTGAAGAGGCAAAAATTTTAGGAATATCTTTTGCATTCAAGGATTCAACATCATATTATATTGACCTCACAGAGAACACAGAAAAAATTCTTGAGGCTCTGAAAAAATACCTTGAAGATGAAAACTACAAAAAAGTCGGGCAGAACATAAAGTTTGACATAAGAATACTAAAAAAATACGGAATAGAGGTGAAAGGTATAGATGGTGATTCAATGATAGCAGCTTGGATGCTCAATCCTGACAGAACAAAAATAGGTCTTGATGAACTATCTTTGATATATCTTGGACACAAAACAACTTCTTACAAAGAACTTACAGCAGATGGAAAAATTCGCTTTCAAAATGTAAGCAAAGAAAAGGCGAAAGACTATTGCTGTGAAGACTCTCTGGTTGCCCTTACTCTTCATGAGAAACTTTTTGAGCTGATGAGGGAGAAAGAATTGTTAGAACCGTACAAAAATATTGAACTGAAAATAATTCCCATTCTCGCAGATATGGAAAGCGCAGGAGTAAAAGTAGATAGAGAGTTTTTCGCAAAGTTCGGAGAAGAAGTAAAAAGTCAGATAGATCAAATATCAAAAAGAATTTATGAAATAGCCGGAACAAGATTTAATATAGATTCAACTCAGCAGTTGGGTTATATTCTTTTTGAAAAGCTCAAAATAGAACTTGAAGAAATAAAGAGGACGAAAAAAACAAAAGCATACTCAACAGATAATGAAGTCTTGCAAGAAATAGCCTCAGCAGGATATGAAATAGGAGAATTGCTCTTAAAATACAGAGCATTAAAAAAATTGTTATCAACATACATATTACCAATACCTCAACTTGTAAGCAGAAAAACTGGCAGAATTCATACATCATTCAACCAGACAAAAACGGCTACTGGCAGACTTTCCTCATCTGACCCTAATTTACAAAATATACCAGCAAAAGGAGAAGAGGGAAGCAAAATAAGAGAAGGTTTTATTGCAGATGAGGGAAATGTTTTTGTATCAGCAGACTACTCGCAAATTGAGCTGAGGGTTCTTGCTCACATCACACAAGACCCAGAACTCATAAGAGCATTCAAAGAAGGGGAAGATATACACTCTGAGGTTGCGTCTTTTCTATTTCAGGTTCCAAAATCAGAAGTCACAAAAGATATGAGAAGGATTGCAAAAATTGTAAATTTCGGAATAATTTACGGAATAAGCGCTCACGGACTTAAAACTCAGGCAAAACTCCCATCAAGACACGACGCCCAAAAACTCATAGATTCTTACCTCCAAAGGTTCAAAGTAGTAAAAGAGTGGAGAGAAAATATAATAAAAGAAACAGAAAAAAAAGGTTTCGTAAGAACGATTTTCGGAAGATTAAGATATATTCCTGAACTCAAATCAGAAGACAAAAATATAAGAGCAGAAGGAGAAAGAAGGGCTATAAACACTCCAATACAAGGCTCAGCAGCTGATATAATGAAGATAGCTATGATATCAGTATGGAATAGACTGAAAAAAGAGGTTCCAGAAGCAAAAATTATAATACAAGTTCATGATGAGCTCATAGTTGAATGTCCAGAAGAAAAATCTGATAAGGTAAAAGAAATACTTGAAGAAGAAATGAGACTTGAAGAAAAACTGAAATTTTCTGTTCCTCTGAAAGTGAGTGTCAAGATAGGCAAAAAATGGTCAGAACTTGATTAGGGAAAAAATTAAGAAAAACAAAAATCTCAGGAAAATTATTAAAGATTTTTTATGGCTGAATTCCTTCAAGGAGAGCTAATAGAAAGAGTTGATTTCTCAGAAGACCTTGGAATGTTCAAATTCCGTATAATAGATGGTGAGATTCCTCCTTTCATACCGGGGCAATATGCAACTTTGGGACTTGAAGGAGACGATGGTAAAATAATATGGAGACCGTATTCAATAGTCTCATCTCCATACGAAAAATTTTTAGAGTTTTATATTGAGCTCGTTCCTCACGGCAAACTTACTCCAAGAATATGGAAAATGAAAGTTGGAGATAAGATTTGGATAAGACCAAGAATAGTTGGCAAGTTCACATTGAACAAAGAAACGAAAAAACATCTTATGGTATGCACTGTGACGGGATTAGCTCCTTTTTTGAGTATGGTAAGGACGCAAAAATATGAACTTGAAATGGGTAAATTAGATTCTCCTCACAAATTCCTCATTTTACATGGAGCTTCAAAATCTTGGGAACTTGGAATATATAAAGATGAACTTACAGAGCTTTCAAAAAAAGTAGATTGGCTGATTTATGTTCCAACTGTTTCAAGACCTTGGGAAGATCCCAACTGGAAGGGAGAGACAGGAAGAGTAGATGAACTCGTGAGGAAATATGCAGATAATTATAATTTTACTTATGAAGACACAACAGGATATGCTTGCGGGAATCCAGATATGATAAAGCATGTGAAAGAAATACTGAAAAGAGCAAAATTTCCTGAAAACCGAATAAAAGAAGAAAAGTATTATTGATGTCATAATGTTGTAATGAAAGTTCTCGTAACAGGAGGAGCAGGCTTTATAGGTTCTAATTTAGTTCATTATCTTGTTAAAAATTATCCTTCCTGGAAAGTAATAGTTTTAGATGCACTAACTTACGCTGGGAATCCTGAAAATCTCCTACCAGTAAAAGATAAAATAGAATTCATAAAAGGAGATATATGTGATGAGCAGGTAGTAGATGATATAATGAAAAGAGGGATAGATATTGTATTTCATCTTGCAGCAGAATCTCATGTAGATAGATCAATTTATGAGCCTCCAAAATTTTTGAGAACAAATGTTTTCGGAACTTATAACTTGCTTGAAATCGCAAGGAAACGAGGAGTTGGAGTGTTCGTTCATGTATCAACAGACGAAGTATATGGTTCAATAAAGAAAGGGTTTTTTACAGAAAAATCTCCGATGAACCCCTCATCACCTTATTCTGCATCAAAAGCAGGTGGAGACCTTATAGCGCAAGCCTATTGGAGAATGTTCGGAGTACCAGTTATAATTGTAAGACCGTCAAATAACTATGGTCCATACCAGTATCCTGAAAAATTTATTCCTCTTTGCATAACGAATGCTCTTGAAGATAAACCGATACCAATTTACGGTAAGGGTTTGAATGTAAGGGATTGGCTGTATGTAGAAGATTGTGCGGAAGGATTAGTTTTGTGTGCTCTCAGAGGTAAAAAAGGGGAAATCTACAACATGGGAGCAGGTCAAGAGAAAAGGAATATAGATGTAGCAAAAACAATTTTGAAAAAACTTGGAAAACCTCTCAAACTCATCACCTTCGTAAAAGATAGACCAGCCCATGATTTCAGGTACGCGATGAAGTCAGAAAAAATAAAAAAAGAGGTAAAATTTAAACCTAAAACAAAATTTGAAGAAGGGATAGAAAAAACAATAAAGTGGTATATTGAAAACCAAAATATATGGAGAAAAATAAAGAACTCTCCGGAATTTGAGGAACACAAAAGAAGAATCTATGGAGACCTATTTTAGTTTGTATTTGTGATTTCGGTTATTACGCAGGATACTCCATAAAAAGAGTAAGATAAAAATATGAAACACAAAGGCTAACAGAGAAACAGAACAACCTACCGGTTTTGAACCAAAACCTGTACTATCTTGAAATTCTGAAAAGATTTTATCTGCAATACCTCCTTTTTCAGTATCAGCAAATCGCGGAGCAGGTGCTGTCGTCTTCCTTATAAAAGAGAAAATACAAAACTGGGTCGATGGGTAATTCGTATCAATATATGTAAGAACAACATCAGTAAATCCATCTTGATTTACATCTGAAACTTCTATATCTGGCAATCCAATCGGTCCAAAGTTGAAAGGTAAGCCCGAATGATAAGATGAGGTTTCTCTTGCGTAACCATTAGAGCCAGAAATAGTTGATGGGTCTCCAAAGCTGAGATCAAAAAATTCTGCTCCACCATAAGAACCGAAAGCGGTCCAAATTATATCAGGAACACCATCTGAATTCATATCTTCAACTTCAAGGGAAATATTGTTCAAAGGTGATATTATTTGAGCATTCGCAGTTGATTGAAGAGCAAACGATAAATTCGCAGGTGTTGAATTATTCTTATAAAGATAAAGTATTTGGTCTTTTGATATAACTACTATGTCATCTTTCCCGTCGCCGTCAAAATCAGCTGTATCTAATGAGGCAGGAGTTATAGAGTTCGGCAGAGTAAATGTTACGGCAGAAGCAAAACCAGAAGAAGTTCCGAGCTTAACAAAGAAATAAAGGAAATCAAGATTTACACCTACTATATCTAATTTCCCATCTTTATCTAAATCAACAAATTTAGCCCTTCTTACCCAACCTTCAATTTCAGGAAATGTTATAGTACCAGAGAATGTTCCATTACCATTACCGTATGCGAAAAAGCTAAGACCGGAGCAACCAACAAGAATATCTTTTTTACCATCTTGATTTACATCAGCTGATTGAATATCATAAGGGAAGCAGTAATCTGAGCCTAAATTGATTTGCGATGAAGCAGAAAAACTGAAACTTGAACCAGAATTTTTGTAAAAGTAGATATAGGTTTCTATTCCTGAGGCACCAAAAAAGACACCAGAAAGAACAACATCCTTTTTCCCATCTCCATCAAAATCATCAATTGCGAATCCAGATTCTATACTATGACCCGGAATAGCAGAATAAGAGGCGCTGAACTGAAATGTTCCCGAAAGTGTTCCTGAGTTTCCGTAAAACACAAAGAAAGACTGCTTTGGCATAGATGTAATTACAATATCTCGTATCCCATCGCCATTAACATCAGCAACCTTAAATCTATCATCATTTATAAACTTAAATGTAGTTCCATCGTTAGGGAAGCAGGTTGATATAGGAGTAAAGTAATCAGCTGAGTGATATTGCCGAGCTACATATATTTGAACCTGCGCAGTAGCATAGTTAGAATTACCACAGCTATTTACAACTTGAACTCTTGCTGTAACTTGCTTTGAATAAGAAGAATAATATGTATATTGAGTTGTGTTAGATGGAGTTGTTTTATCTATAATACCGTCTCCGTCAAAATCCCATCTATATTCAGAAATTGGGAAGAGAGATGTAGCAGTAGCTTGTAAAGTTACGGTCAAAGGAGCATAACCTGATGTTGGGTTTGCGTAAAGAGAGACTTGCGGTATATCACATTCTGGTTGAGCCAAAATAACTATTCTTAAAGTTTTCGTATCTGTATCTCCATCTGAATCGTAAATCGTGATGCTTGCTGCATATTCTCCTGCTGATGAATATCTGTGGGTTATAGATGGTGATGTTGTTTCCTCTTTGTATCCATCTCCAAAAACCCAGACATATTTTGAAACTTCAAAATCATCTTCTGCGATTACAGATAAAGTGACATCAAAAGGAGCTACGCCAGATGTAGCTGATGCCGAAAAGCTCAAAATACGAGGTGGTGAATTCAGAACCTGAATCGCTATGGGTTGCGATACTATTTCAGAACCTATATCTGTTATAACCGAAACTTTTGGATAAAATGTTCCAGCAAATCTTGGGTTATAAAAGTGGGTGACTGAGTTTTGAGTTGTTTCCGTTCCTGATAAATCACCAAATCTCCATCTATATTTCAAAGGTGTAGAGGATGTTGAGACTTCAAACTTTACAACTTCTTTTCTTTTCACTTGTGTTTTATCGGCAGAAAAAGATATTATTTTGAATTCAGGGAAAACCTTTATATTTACCGAGTCGCTTGCTTCTATTCCGTCCTCACTTTTCACTTTTGCAGTAATTTTGAAATCTCCTTGCTCTTTGAGTTCAACCACAACATAATTTGAGTATGTTTTTATATCTTCTTTGCCGTCTCCGTTTGTATCAAGAGATATAAAACCTGCGAAATCTTTTGCGTCTATTCTCAGTCCCACCTTCAAAGGAGCGTGTCCGCTTACCTTATCAGGATATATTTTCACATAAGGTGTTATTGGATTATTTTTGACCTTTATATTTATTTTCTTTTGAACACAGTTCCAGTCCCCATCACACACGCTAAAATTAACATAAGATAGTGTATCTTGATTTACTCTACCTGTGTATAAAATCGGAGAAAGAGAGTAAATATTGGAAAGAGAAAAGGAATAATTATTCTTATAATCACTAATCCAAGCTGAAAATCTCAATTCTTCTGGTGATGAATCCGGGTCAGAGACTTTTATCTCGAACGGCACATAAGTCTTTTCATCAAATTCATAATCAACCCCTTCTTTGAGCTCCTCACCTTTTGCGAATATAGATATAGAAGGTTTCTCTGTTATAACCTGAACAAATTTACATCGTGAGTCGGATGAAAAATCATCAGAAACATAAACACATATATATGAGCTTCTTTTGAGTGTAAAATCTATGCTATCACCTTGACCTATATCTTTGGAGTAGGAAAAATAAGAACCCTCTTTCCACAGAACTTTTGGATTTTTTCCTCCTGTATATGAAACGGAAAGTTTAGCTTTTTCATTTTTCTTCAGAGAATCTGGTACCGAAAAGTTAGTAATACGGATAGGAATTTGCAGAACTATTTCTCCTAAATCTAACTCTCCGGAGCTAAGATCAGACGGCAAAGACACAACTTTTGGAGAGCTTAATCCATAAGCTGATATAGTAATTTCTTTTTCCGCCTTAAAATTTACCTGCCAAGACACTGAGAAAGTTCCATCTTGGGAAGAGGAAATGCATTTTCCTTGGGCAGAAGTCCATAAACATACCAACTCGTCAGGTATAGGTTTTTTAGCTTCATCTACTAATTTTCCTTTTATTTTTAATGTTTTTATTGGTAAGACGACTTTTCCGATATAAAGATAGGGCTTTTTCACTTCTTTTGACCAACCATAAAGTTCGTAATGAGATGAAGATGATTCAACAGGAGAAGGAATATCTAATAGGTTAAAGCCCAAAGATGTTTTCAGGTCCAGCGCCTGACCGTTTACAAGTATCTTTGACCTTGTTTCACCTCCGACCCTTATTCCGGGAGCTGGGACATAAGCTATTATGCGTGAAGATGTTTCTACATATTGAACTTTTTCGTTGCTTTTTGGAGTGCAGACATACTTTGAAATCTCCTGCGAAAAAGAGCAGTCCATAGGATTTTCAGAGTTTGAACATACATAGTAATTTTTATCTTGAATGAAAGAACATCTCACAGCCCACAATCTTTCGCCAAAATATGAAGAACCTCCCTTTACTATTTCATCCATTTTGAAAACAAAATCAACAAAAGAACTCAACATTTTAAAGAAGGTTGTAATATCATCTGCATAAACATCTAATGTGGTAGTTCCCGATGTAGATGTCTGCTTTGGCTGAACTCGTGGCAAGCTAAAAACTTGATAAGATAATTGAGCTTTTGGGGCAGCAGATGGTTGAGGTCCCATAGGAAACGGGAAAAATGGAGCAAATAAATCTTTACACTGAATAGGCACAACATTTTGAGCTCTTAAAAATGCATTGAAATCTTTATGGAATCTATCTATATAAGGTTGAATGGTTTCCCAAGCCTTTGCTGATTTCCATTCCCTATGCTCTCCCCAGGCTTGAATAGCCTGAGCTCCGAACATACCAGCCGTCTGAGCAAGGAAAGCTAAGCTACCAAAAGTTTTTTCTGCAACTCCTTTCAAAAGCCCTCCTATTGCTGAGCCTGCCGATCCTAAACATTCAAGAGTTTCCTTACTAATGAGGAGATCAGTAGTTTTATATATGATGTTTTGAATAATATTTTCCGGGTTTGTAAATTGCGCGGCTAATGCCTCGGCAGGATCTTCTCCTTTCGCAATAGCAGCTGCGGCATTAGACATAAAATCCTTAAAAGCTCCTAAACCAACAAATTCATTTATGGCTGCTATGGCTGCCCTTCCACAATTAGAAAAAACACCGCTCTCAACAGCCTTGCTTATGGGACCCCAAAGCACACCGTATATATCATCAACTATAAGAGATACGAGCTGTGCTTTTGCTTCCTTACCTATTTCATCCCATCTCTCATAGAATATTTGGTCTGATGAAGCTCTGCCTATGGGTTCAAGTCCTTTTTGCACAGCCTTTATATATCCTAGAGCATTCTTAAAATCTTCTTTGATATTTCCACTACCAAAATCAAGCGCTGCTGATGCCTTACTCAAGGCATTCCTATGAATGGTATATGTATTCCCGTCTATTAACCCGTTCAAATAAAGGTTAAAAAGAGCATCTTTCATAGCCTCAATATCACGTGAAAGAATACTTCTGTAATTATTTATTATATCGTTGCAGTTCACACCACCTCCACTAGGATCTCCGTCTGGCGGAATTTTATCTGGAATACCGTTGAGGTAATCATCATAAGGACCAAACATTTTTCCTTTTGATGGATTATCATGAACGGGATCGCTCTTTTTTACATCTACGCCGGCAATTCCATTATTATCTGTGGATGACCCCCAATCGCCACCGCCATAAGTATTTCCTTGTGAAGATATGCGAAGACCAGAGACAGGGTTTCCATCACTATCAACAAATTGTGCAACCACAGATGCGTGAGACGAAACAGGGTAATCAACATTCCAAGATGAAAAATGTTCAACTTTTGCATAGACATAAAGCTTTTTGGTTTCTTTTCCTAAAACTATTTTTGCAAGCTCTGTAGGCTTTATTGCGTTCCCGTTTTCATCTTGTAAAATTCCAAGCTCCTCTCCTTGAATCCATACACCTTTTATTTCATCGTAGTACCACATCGGAACTTCAACTAAATCTGTGGTTTCATTAACATAGTCATAAAGTGTGTGATATACATCTTCTGGGATTTTCATTCTCAAAGTCGGTTTTTTGACTTCTGCTTGTTTTCCCTTCAACCTTGCTATTTTTGGTGCGAAAGTTGATATAATCTCACCTTTTTCATCTTGGAGCTGAATAGATAAGAATCCAGCAGATGATAATGTTATAAAACCTTTTTCTGAATCGGGTTTATATGCCAAAAACGAACCCAGCATAAGTTCAGGTTGAGAAGCAGGATTGACAAATGCTACACTTCCGGAAATTTCTTTATAGTCTGAAACGAGCTCCGGTGGTATTGATACCTCTGCTATGACTTCTCCACCTTCTTGTTTTGCGAAAATTCTTGAGTTCTTTGCGTCTTTATCTGCAAGAAGAATTGGAGCTCTACCTGGAACTGAAACCAAGGAAAACTGTGCACCATCTTTTAAGCTTGAATCTTTTTGCATAGCAGCTTTTGAAAGCTTTATATCTCGGAAGCCAGGACCATCCAAATGTAATGAGTTTTTAGCAAATCCTTCTTTTGTAACATCAACCTGAATTCTACCTGTAATTATCCTACCTGTTATCATTCGTCCGGTTAGCATTTCTGATTGGGTTTGAGATAGCCTTGCTGTTATCAATTTAGAATCTATGAAGAAAAATCCGCTTTTGTTAGTCACGGTAGAGAATGTTTCATCTGGGGAGAAAATATTATCGCCGTTGAAATCAATCTTAACTGAAACAATAGCAGATTCAACAGGATTTCCCTCATCATCTTTTACAACGCCTGCGAAATTGAGGTCTTGGATTTGAAGTTGTTCGGTTTCCGGTTCTTCCTTTTTGCCACAACCGCATCCTTTTGTACAAGAAGAATATAGAACAAAGAATAACCCCAAAGAAAGATAAAACCAAAGATATTTTTTGATTATCATTTGTTTTGAACCTCCCTTTTTGCTTTTCTGCAGAGATAGAATCCCCAGTCTAACCTGTGTATTAGACTAAAAAGATTTCTACCTCCGCAGATTTTCTTTTCCTGTTCAAACTTATTTTTTTTGCGTTGTCAAAAAATTTTTTCAAGAAATTTTCTTTACAAATTACCAGATTTTTGCTATTACTTCGCCGCCGACATTCATCTTTTTTGCTTTTACACTGCTCAAAATTCCTTTTGGTGTTGAGAGCAAGAGAATTCCCGTTCCACCAAATACTGGCTGAATATCTTTTGCTTTGATATAAACCCTTCTACCCGGTTTTGAGATTCTCTGAATTCCTCTTATTACTGAAACTTTAACACGTGGTTCGGGATAAAAATATTTGAGAATTATTTTTAGCTTCCCACTTTTGTTGTCTGGTATTATTTCGTAATCTTTAATAAAACCTTCTTCTTTAAGCACTGCGGCAATTTGTATTTTCATTCTTGAGGCAGGTAGTACTACCTCGTCTTTCCTTACAGCAATTGCATTCCTTATTCTTGTAAGCATATCTGCAATAGGATCTGTCATTCCCATATTAATTTTCCCCCCTTTAATAAGTATTACCAAGAAGCTTTTCTCACTCCGGGGAGGTCTCCCCGCAAAGCTAATTCCCTAAAACATCTCCTACATAGTTTAAAAAATCTTATAAAACCTCTTGGGTGTCCACATCTGAGGCACCTATTTCTCTTCCTTACTTTGAATTTTGGAACTTTATATATCTGTTGTCTGTCAGCAGCGGTTGCCATATTTTTTCAAAATAAAGAGATTAAATTTCAATTTCTATTTTTTCAGATTTTTTCCCGTTCTACAAAAACTATACAAAAAAATCTAAATTCCAATTATATGGAAAAATTAAATTTGGTAAGGGAAGCAGAAGGAATCTTCCAAATTATCATAGATAAAATAAAGAAAATAAGCGAGAAAATTGATGAGGATATTTTCTCACCAGATATAAATGAAAATTTCAAGGAGATTTCAAACTATATCCCAAAGCTTCAAACACTTATTTCTGAGATACTTTCAGGACTTGATCGTGGAGAATTGAAACCTGCTGAGGTAGAAAAGCTCATAACTTTGTCTGGTATAGTAAGTGATGCATTTGAAAAGTTAGAGAATAAGCTCCGAATATTTGCTGATGCTGATGCAAAAAGAATAGAATTCCTCACAAGGATATATAATCAAATAAAATCTGCTATGTCTTACTCATCAAAAGGGAAAAGCATAAAAAAGAAGACATAAAGGGGAAAAAAGAAAAGAAAAAATAAATTTCAAAAAGTGAAAAATTTGCGGAAAAATAAAATTTTCTTTGAAAATATGAGGAGGAATATAATTGTTCAGAAGTTCGGTGGAACATCTGTGGCAAATATTGAAAGGATGCGCAGGGCTTGCTACCACATTGAAAGAGAATACAGGAAGGGAAATATGGTCGTTGTCGTAGTCTCAGCTATGGCAGGAGAAACAGATAGACTTATTAATCTGGCTAAATCTATATGTGAGTTCCCCCCGGAAGATGAGCTTGATGTACTTCTATCAACGGGTGAAACCACATCAGTTGCTCTCCTATCAATGATATTGAGAAATATCGGAATAAAAGCAAAATCTTATCTTGGATTTCAGGTAAGAATAATAACAGATGATAATTTCTCAAACGCAAGAATAATAGAGATTGAAACCGATAAACTTTTGCGGGATTTATCAAGAGGAATCGTGCCAGTTGTGGCAGGATTTCAAGGTGTAACTCGGGATGGCAGAATAACAACTTTGGGCAGAGGAGGATCAGATACAACCGCTGTCGCTCTTGCTGCATCTCTCAAGGCAAAAGTTTGTGAAATATACACAGATGTTCCCGGCGTTTTTACTACCGATCCCAATATAGAGCCAAGGGCAAAAAAAATTGATTTTGTATCATATGAGGAGATGATGGAACTCGCTTCCTTGGGTGCAAAGGTTCTACAAATAAGAAGTGTTGAAATAGGAGCAAGATTTAATGTCCCAATTCATGTGAGAAGTACATTTTCAGATGAACCCGGAACAATAGTGGCAGAAAGCAGAAAATACTTAAAAAAAATTCTCTCTTATTGAGTTTTTCTTTATTTTTTCTGCAAGTTTAAAATTAAAAAAAGGAGGTATTGATTTATGTCAAATCAAGAAGCAACAATTTTAGGGGAACTTTTACCTTATGAGGAAAAAATAGGTGAAGCTGGAGATTTTACTTTTGTTGATGTAAAAGAATATATTGAAGCTCACAAGAAAACATTAGATAATTATGAAAAGTTCTGGGAAGAAATTGCTTTGGAGTTAGATTGGTTCAAAAAACCTCAAAAAGTTTTAGAAAGCGGAGAAAAACCATATATTTATAAGTGGTTTTCTGGGGGTTTGATCAATATATCATATCTTGCTTTGGATAAACATGTAAAGAGTATCAGGAAAAATAAAATTGCTTACATATGGGAAGGAGAACCAGTTGATAAAGATGGGAATCCAAAAGAGATAAGAAAATTAACATACTATGATCTTTGGAGAGAAGTAAATAGAGCTGCCTATATTCTAAAAAGTAAATTCGGTCTGAAAAAAGGAGATAAGATAGGAATATACTTGCCTATGATCCCAGAGCTTCCTATATTTATGTTGGCTGCTGCTCGGATAGGAGTAATTTTTACCGTTGTTTTTGCAGGATTTACCGCTGAAAACCTTGCTACAAGACTTAACGATATAAAAGCTACATTACTCATAACTGCTGATGGATTTTACAGAAGAGGAAAAATAATCAGGCTAAAAGATATTGCTGATAAGGCTCTTACTCTATCTCCATCTGTGAAAAATGTAATAGTTGTAAGAAGACTTGGACTTGAAGACTTGAACATGGTTCAAGGTAGGGATTATTTTTTTGATGAACTTTCAAAGAATGTGAATCCTGGTGTATATGTTGAACCGGAAAAACTTGAAAGTAATGAAACTCTGTATGTTCTCTATACATCTGGAACGACAGGAAAACCGAAAGGGATAATGCACGATCACGGTGGATATTCTGTTCTCCTTCACGCTACGATGAAATGGGTTTTTGATATAAAAGATGAAGATATACATTTTTGTACGGCTGATATAGGTTGGGTTACAGGACATAGCTACATAGTTTTTGGGCCGTTAATTGAAGGAGCAACTTCTATTATGTATGAAGGTGCACCAGATTATCCTCATCCTGATAGAATATGGTCAATAGTTGAAAGATATGGAGCTACAATCCTTTACACATCTCCTACGCTCGTGAGAATGCTTATGAAATTTGGGGAAGAATGGGTGAAAAAACATGACCGATCTACTTTGAGAATTATACATTCTGTTGGAGAACCTATAAATCCGGCTGCGTGGAGATGGCTTTATGAGATTGTCGGAGAGAGGAGATGTCCTGTTGGTTCGACTTGGTGGATGACAGAAACGGGAGGAATAATGATAAGTCATACGCCGGGATTTAAGTTGGTTCATTTGAAACCCGGAACTAATGCTTTGCCTTTGCCCGGTATAGATGTTGATGTGGTGGATGAGAAAGGAAATTCTATGGAACCTGGTAAAAAAGGATTTTTAGTTATAAGAAAACCTTGGCCTGGGATGCCATCTTGGCCCGATGGTATATGGGAAGATTATCAAAGGTATGTTCAGGTTTATTGGGATAAGATCAAAGGGCTATTTTTTACGGGAGACTGGGCTATTCGTGATCAAGATGGATATATATGGGTCCTGGGTAGGGCAGATGAGGTTTTAAAAGTTGCAGGGCACAGAATAGGAACTTATGAACTTGAATCAACTTTGGTATCTCATAAAGCAGTTGCAGAGTCAGCAGTCGTTGGGTATCCAGATGAGATAAAAGGTGAGGTTCCTGTTGCTTTTGTTAGTTTGAAAGCTGGATTTTCTCCTTCTGCGGAACTTGAGGAGGAGTTAAAAGGCTGGATAAGGCGGGAGTTTGGACCAATAGCTGTTCCATCTCAGATTTTCTTTGTTTCTCGTTTGCCGAAGACAAGGAGCGGTAAGATAATGAGAAGGCTTTTGCGAGCGGTATTAGAAAACAAACCCTTGGGGGACATAACTACATTAGAAGATGAAGCCGCTGTGGAGGAGATAAAAGAAGCTTATGAGCATATTTCAAAAGAAATAAAGCGCACCTGAAAATTTATTTTATGGCAATGCCTTGTCGCAATCATCTAAAATTATAATTTCTTCCCTAAATTCAAAAATTTTGCAAAATTCCGTTTTAAGCTAAATTCAATTATTACAATTTGTTTAATTTATATGTTCATAACTACAAGCTTTAAACTCGTTGTAAGTAAAGATGAGAAAGAACAAATTCTCAAACTTATGAGGAATTTCTCTTCTGCTGTAAGATTCTCTTACAAAAGACTCCTTGAGGGTTTCACCACTTTGCAAACTTACACAATAACAAGACAGAAATTCCCAGAACTCAATTCTCATTATGTGAATTGCGCAGTTGAGAAAGCAAGAGAAATTTTTCAAAGTTGCAAAGCAAGAGGACAGAATCCAAAAAAGCTCATATTTGGTGGTAGAACCTTATTTGAAAAGCTCAAAAAGAATCATCTTCAAGGAAAAAGATTAAAGGAACTAAAAAGAAAATGGAAAGAAAAGAGGCAGGGAACTCTGATAAGCATAGGCGCAAAGCACATAACTCACAAAGGTAACCTTAATTTAAGATTTATCCCTGCTGAAAAAGGTAAAAACAATCTTCTGTTAAGAATAGCTTTGAAGAACAGGAAATTTATATTAGCAAAGGTAAAGAGAGATTTGAGCGGAAAATCAGATAAATGGGCTTTATTCTTGGCAAAAATCTTATCTGGGGAGCAATTCCCTTACACCGTTGAGCTAAAATTAAAAGATAGTCAAATCTATGGATTTGTCAGGTTCTCATTAGATGTTCCTCCACAAACAATTACAAAATCAAAAGGAGTTATAGGGATAGATGTGAATGCAAGACCTTTTCATCTTGCTCTTGCAGAGGTTTCTCCCGATGGAAATTTACAAAGCTATAAATCAATTTATCTTTCCCATCTTTTGAAATGCAAAAGCAGAAACAGAAAAGAGTATGAGGAGTGGTTGATAGCTCATGAGGTTATAAAATTTGCGAAAGAGAAAGGAAAAGCTATTGCAATTGAGGATATAAAAAATCTTCCAAAAGGAAAAAGAGGAGATGGTAAAGCAAAGATCAGAAAAATCTTGCAATTTTTCTCTTATAGGAGGATACTGAAAAAGATAGAGAGTTTAGCAAATCAGGAGGGTATAGAAATAGTAAAGGTAAATCCAGCATTTACATCTTTAATAGGTATGATGAAATATTGTCCGCAGTATTTTATAGATAAAGATGTGGCAGGAGCGTATGTTATAGGTAGGAAAGCATTAGGGTTTCAAGAGAAAATTCCAGAGAACTACAAAAAGCTTCTAAAAAGCCAGATTTACATTCAATATGCACTATGGAGATTAGGGAAAATGGAGGAGGAATTGAAAAATAAGTTGAATCAAGAGAAAAACAAATACAAGGTAAATGGAATAAAGAGAGATTTGAGGAGGTTAAAGAGGGAGAGGAAATTTTTGGAGAGATTTTTGGTTGAAACCAATAGAAAAGAAAGCTCTCAGAGTGAGCCAGAGACCCAAAAGCAGGGGAACCTGAGGAAGGAACCTGTGAGGGGTCCGGAAAGCGGGCAAAAACTCTGGCGAGTTCTGAGGGTAGCCTTCGCTATACCTCTCCTTGGGAGGT
>JAVVGL010000022.1:0-32818 GCA_032249135.1 Candidatus Calescibacterium sp.
CTTATAAATCTAATTTGTCACTTGATATGTTTTTTACCCATAAAGAAAAAATATATAATAAAAATCATGAAAAAATAAATTTTCTTGATGGGAACTAAGGTAGAAAATAAACCTTTCTGAACTCGTTGTTTTTTAATGCTTTTATTTGTATTATGTATTTGTATTATGAACTTTGCTTCAAAAACTGGAGAGCATAGAAAAAAGAGAGTTTTGATTGCTTTTTTCCTTGTATGATAGGGGATCAGAAAATTGTTCAAAATCTTGACTTTTTCTAAATGATTATATTTTTGTTTGTATGAAAAAACAAAGAGGATAAAATAAATGAGGACGAAAAAAGTCAGTGGAACCCTACTGATTTTGAAATTATCTTCTTTGTAAATTGAAAGTTCATTTAATATATTATGGGAAACGCTTCATCAGATATATCTGACATTTTTATAACGGGTGTTTCGGGGTATATAGGGAGAAGCATTTTGAGAGTTATAAAAGAGGAAAAGAAAAAATTCAACATAAGGGGAGTTGATGTTGTTGAACCACCATCAGAGTTTAGGGACAGCATATCTTTTGAAAAGTTAGATGTTCGTTCTCCTGATATAGAAAAATCAATGAGGGGTGCAGATGTTGTGATTCATCTTGCTTTTATTTTGAATCCACCCAAAGATAGAGAGGTTGCAAGGTCAATAAATTTAGATGGAACAAGGAATGTCCTTTCAGCTGCGAAAAAAAATAAAGTCAAAAAAGTTATTGTTTTGACATCTGCAACTGTCTATGGTGCTCATCCTGATAATCCTCTTTTTATGAAAGAAGATCAACCAATAAGAGGGGATTTGAATTACGGTTTTTGGTATTCAGAAGATAAGGCAGTTCAAGATAGAATAACTCAGGCTTTTGCAAAGGAAAATCCAGATATATCTGTGTTTATAGTAAGACCTGTTATAGTTTTTGGAGAAAATGTAGATAACTACATAGCGCAGGGATTTTTCAAGCCCCCAATAGTCAGTATTCTTACTAAAAATATACCTTTTCAATTTATTCATGAGCTTGATGTTGCTCGTGCGATAGTTCTTATGGTTGAAAGTGATTTGCAGGGACCTTTCAATCTTGCAGGAGATGGGGTTGTTACTTTAAAAAGGGCTGCTGAAATTATGGGAAAACCTTGTTTTAAAATTCCGGGACCTCTTCAAGTTCCTATGGTTAATCTTATGAAAAGACTTGGGATACTTGACAAAAATATACCTATTGCGATTTTAGATTTTTTCAGATATCCTTGGGTTCTTGATACGCAGAGAGCACGGGAAGAGCTCAAATTTTCTCCTCAAATTTCGTCAGAAGAAGCTTTCAGGAGAGCTTGGGAATCTTATAGAACAAAAAAGAAAAATAATAAGAGAAAGCAAAATTAATAATTATTATTTAATCTTGAAAGTAAATTAATCTTATGGTGGTATGGGAGGTTTTTGTTTATGAAGAAAAGATTATACCTTATCTATCCCGGTGATCTTGTGAATAAGCCCATAATATGGGAATTCATAAAAAGTTTTGATGTAGTTGTAAATATAAAGAGCGCATCTATGAAAGGCGAGGTTGGGCTCGTAACTTTGGAATTGGAAGGTGATAAAGATGAGATAGAGCGAGGAATAAATTGGTTTGAGAGCAAAGGAATAAAAGTTGAAAGAATAGAGCAAGATGTGATAGAACCGTAATTATAACAGAGTTGTAATTATGTCCGGAATTTTTCTTATACCTTTTTTTCTTTTGAGCTTCAATCTTGTAAAAAAATGGTATAGTATTGAGACAACTCATTTTGTTTTATATTACTACGAAGGACTTGAAGATTTTGTCCAAAGAAGTGCGCAATTTTTAGAAGAAAAAGCATATCACCATGTCGTAAATACCCTGAAACACCCTCTTGATAGAAAAACTCATATTGTCTTTTTAGATGTTGATGATATAGGGAACGGATTTGCCATTGAAATCTTTGACCAAATAGTTATATTTGCTGCTGATATTTATTATGTTCCTTTGAGAGGGAGACATCCTTGGCTTGAAGATGTTCTGACGCACGAGTTTTCTCATATTGTTGCGTTGAGAAAGGCTAAAAAAACATCAAGGTATGTTCCAACGGTTTTTATAAGTGGGGGACTTTTTTGTGGGATAGGTAAGGGTAGTTTATGTTCTATTTCACTGTCTGAGCGACAAGCTACATTAGTTGGTAGTTTTGGATTTGGCTTACCTCCTTACTCTGAGCCAGCCTATTTTACAGAAGGTATAGCTCAACTTGTGACTGCTGAACTTGGTCATGATGCTCTTGACTCTTATAGAAATATGATTTTGCGAACTTTACTTTATCACAAAAAAATTTATCCTCTAAAATACCTTTGGAATTTTGAGGCAAAACAAGCATGGCAGGGAGAAATCGTTTATAATCACGGGTTTTCTTTTCTATATTTCATAAAAGAAAATTATGGATGGAATGCTATTTTGAGAACAATTGATTGTGCTTCCGGTGTTTTTAATTTCTCTTATGAGAGTTGTTTTGAAGAAGCAACGGGTGAAAAGTTTTCTCAACTTGAAAACAAATGGAAAAACTGGCTCTACGCAACCTACCAGGAACAAATTTCAAGGTTTGAACAAAGTCAAGGGAAATTGCAAGGAAAACTTTTGAAGCTCGAAAAGCAAAAGGTTGGTCTTTATGAGAGAAATATATACTCTGTATATTTGCCAAAATACTATGGAAACGGTTTTTTTGTTATTCAGGATGGAGTTCTTATGTATTATGACGGTGATAAAAAACCGCAGAAAGTTTTTGGTCGTGTAAATTCATACGCTGTGAGCGGAACTTACATAGCTATATCTTTTTTCAAACCTACAAAAAAATTTATTTTCTTCGCAGCGATACCCGAAGAGTATTTCCAGCTTTCATTGGGGAGAATAGAAATTGAAGAGAAAAAGGGAGTAAAAGGGGGAGGAAAAATAAAAATAAAGGATTTGAAAGATGTAGCAAAGAGGGCATCTTTCCCTGATTTCTCTCCTGACAAGAGATTTTTAGTTTATGTAAAAAATGAACTTGATTCAAGAAACATTTTCGTTTATGATATTGAAAAAAGTAAAGAATACAGAATCACAAAATTTTCATCAGGGAAACAATTTACTTTTCCAAAATTTTCTCAAGATGGGAAATTTATTATCGCATCATACTTTGATGGGAAAAAACAAGACATTGTTATAATTCCTTTTGACCCAGAAACAGAAAATATAATTGATGATGAGAAAGAACTCATTTTCATAACCCAAGATAAATTTGAAGATAGAGATCCTCAATTTATTTCAGCCGATACTGTGGCTTTCTCATCAGATAGAGACGGAGTTTTTAACATATATGCCAAAAACTTGAAATCTGGGGAAACTTGGAAGATAACAGAGGAAATATCAGCGGCTCTGTTTCCTGATTTTTCAACAGAAGGAATTTTGTATGTATCATTTGAGCCAGAAGGTTTCAGAGTAAGAGAGCTCAAAACTTTCAAAGACAACTGGATTTTAGTTGAAAAATCAGAACCAGTTTTATTGAACACAGAAAATATAAAAGTAGTTCAAAATGAAAATCCTTCTGAGAAAGAAAATTATTCTCAAACCTATCAATTTTATGCAAGAAGAGCTGGACTTTTGAGCTTATCTTCGCCTTTATTTATTCCAATTTTAGGACTTACTCTGACTCCTTTTCTTACAGGGTCTGCGGGAACTTTCTTTTTACCTCTTGACATTTTTGGGCTATCTCTTGAAGGAGCTACATTTGATAGGTTAGGGAGAGCTGAAATTTTAGGTAGTGGTTTTTTGGGAATTCGTGGTTCATGGAGCTTAGCGCTTCAAACCAATATGTTTTACTTCAAATATTTTATACCGTCTTTATTTGTAGGAGCAGCGAATATAAGAGCTGTTCCACTACTACCTGGTACTGAATTCAGTATAACTCAATCGTGGAGTATTTTTGATATTTTTGGTGGAGGTCAAATCATAGTTCCTATTTTATACGGTGTTGCTCCTGGGGTAGTGGGGGGACCTCGGAGAGCATTATCTTTATCAGTTGGAGCTTTTGGAGAAATTTATTCTGCTGATGCTAATGTTAGTGGTCTTCTTGTTGCTCCATTTTCTTACTCTTTCGGAGCAAAATCTGCAAACTTTTTTTTAGGAGCTGATGGGAGTTTATCTTTCCCGTTCCCCCTGGGAGCTTTGTCTTTGCGTGCTTTATTTCGCTCTACTTTCTTTTCTACAAGTATTGATGTGTCTGCAAAGCAATTTGATATTTCTCAGAACGTTGAAAGTAGAAATTATCAATCTGCAAGACTTGAAGGTGGTTTAGGTTTATCATACACTCTTCCTATTGCTTTTGGTCAAAATATATCTTTGATACTATTTCCTTCTGCCGGATATACATTACGTGATGTTGAAATTTTTGATGAATTCAGAGGAACTTCACCGGGATACTTCTTTGTTTTTTATGGGGATTGGTATTTGAGGTTTCAGGCTGCATCTATTTTTGATCTATGGTACGGATATGTTCCTCTTTTCTCAACTTTTTCTTTGAATAAGTTTTCCGTTCTTGCCGCTTTTGATACTTTTAGATTTGCACAGAAAAAAGAAAGTTTAGGAACTCCAGTTATTGTTTTGAGTCCTCCAATTCTTATTTGCCCTTCGGATTTTAACTTTTTCTGTTCTGTTTATGGAGGTTTTCTTTTGTATGGTAATTTATTTTATAGATATGGTTTTGCTTTTCAGATGATTTTTGCTCGTGGTTTGCAAGACCCACTCAAAGCACCTGTGAGGATATATTTTGGTTTGGGATTGGGATTTTGAAAATATTAGAAAAAGGAGGTAATGAATATGAAAGGTATTTTGCGCAAGAGAAGATATGATGTAGAGAAAACTCAGTTTGCAAGGAAGCTTGGGGTTTTAGACCTGACATCAATAGGTATTGGAGCTATAATAGGGGCTGGTATTTTTGTTATTACTGGTCAGGTTGCTGCAAATTATGCTGGACCAGCAATAGTTTTATCTTTTGTTCTGACTGGTCTTACTGTTCTTGTTAGTGCTCTTGTTTATGCGGAGTTAAGTTCAAGGTTTCCCGTCGCAGGTAGTTCTTATAGTTATGCTTATGCATCTTTGGGAGAGTTTTTGGCTTGGATGGTCGGTTGGGACCTTATTTTGGAGTATGGATTATCTACTGCTGCTGTTGCAAGCGGTTGGTCAGGATATTTTAGATCCTTGCTTGAAAAAAATTTTGGAATAACTTTCCCTGACATAATAAGTGGGAAGGTAACAATTTTTTGGCATTTTCACTTTGACCTTATAGCTTTGATAGTCGTTATTTTGGTTTTTGTTCTTTTATTTATAGGAATAAAGGAAACATCACGTGTAAATCTTTTTATTGTTTTTGTAAAAATTTTTTCTCTTTTGCTTTTCCTTTTTGTTGGGCTTTTTCTCATAGGTATAAATAAAGAAAATCTTACTCCATTTATTCCGGAACCTTCCAAAAATTTCAAAGGTGAGGATGCTTATGGATGGTTTGGTATTCTTCGTGGAGCAAGCATTATTATTTTTGCTTATCTTGGTTTTGATGCGGTTTCAACTGTTGCAGAAGAGGCAAAAAACCCGAGAAAAACTGTTCCAGCAGGAATTATTCTTTCTTTGCTCATAAGTACATTTTTGTATATTGCGGTAAGTTTCACTCTTACGGGCATAGTCAATTATAAGGAGCTAAATGTTGCTGACCCTCTTGCAAAAGCTATGTATATACACGGATACACTTTTATAGGTAATATAATAGCAGTTGGAGCTATAATCACTATAACCAGCGTTATGATAACTATGGGATTGGGTTTTACAAGAGTTATGTATGCTCTTGCAAGAGATGGATTGCTTTTTTCTTCTTTTGCCAAAGTGCATCCAAGATTCAAAACTCCCTATGTCTCAACAATTTTCGGTGCGCTTTTTTTGAGCATACTCGCGAGTACAGTTCCGCTGACAGACCTTGTTGAACTTGTAAATGTAGGAACTCTATTTGCATACCTTATCGCGGGAGTTTCCGTTTTATATCTGAGAATAAAAAAAGAACCCGGTGGAACTTACAGAGTTCCACTACCTTTTTTACTCATCCCCATAAATATTGCTCTTATAATATTTGTTTTAACTGGTTTGCCAAAAATGACTTGGATAAGAGTCATAGTCTGGCACGGAATAGGGTTTCTTATTTATTTCCTTTACGGATACAAAAACTCTCGCAGAATTTGGAAAGAGATAGAATACCTTGATGCAGAAAAAGAAAGTTTATAGATACAAGCAAGTTTTATCTGTCTGCGGTGTGATTTCCTGGTTTATGGAAATATATTTTGGGAAGATTACTTTTTATATTATGAGGAAGGTTCTTAAAACCTATGTTTATAGAACTGGGAGGTTTTTCTTTTCGCTATCATTTATCATCTTATTGTTTTTATCCTCATATCTTTTATCATCTTGCAATAAGAAGGGAGGTGAAGAGGAACAAAGCTCTCAATTTTCTGTTGTAAGGTTCCCGGGGGTAAAAGATAAAGAAAAAAAAGAGAAAATTTCTGGTGTGGTTCAGGTAAGAGTTGGAGAAAGATTTAATCTGGTATATCAAGGGAAGCTCACAGCATGCTCTGATTGCTCCTTTGAGTGGAATATGGGAGAAAAGATTCTTTCAACATCTGGGCAGCTGAGTCTTGTTTTTTGCTCGCAAGGAGAAAGAGAAGTCAAGATGAAAATTTATTCTGGTGAAGGTAAAGAGTTAGAGACGCATTCTATAAAGATTTCTGTTGCTCCGGCTGATTTGAAGCGACCTGAAAATGTTCAAGCTTCAATAGACATCTACAAAAAAGAAACTTTTATAATAGGAGTTGATCTATCTCAAACCCAATCTGCGATAAAGAAAATTTTAGATTCAGTAGCCACATTAGAAAAGTATGTGAGAGAAGAAAATGCTTGCGATGTTGAAGCCGTATATGCTCTTACCTTGGGTAAAGTTGTCACAGTTCTTTCTGAGCTAAATAACCTAATTCAAGGGTTGTTTTTAGGTAAGCTTACAGTTAATGATATAAAACTCATAATAGATGGTGTCGGGAAACCTTCGAAAGAAATTCTTGAATCTGTTGTGAATGCAGATGTTATAACTTCTGATTTTTCTTTCAGAGTAAATCGTCTTGCAGTTTATGTTATAAGAGACTATCCTCAAACTGAAATTGTTGAAAAGCTCTATATTGACCTTACAGGAGAACATGATGCAACAGACCTTTATTTCCTCACATCTTTGGTTGAGTTTGTAGTTGGATTTTTTGATGTCATTTTTGCTTATAACTCGGCTATTGATTTTATTTTGAGGTTGCCTCAAGAAGTTGTAAATAGAATATCTTCTGAAAACATATCTTTACTGAAAGCAATTTCAGAAATATTCATAGAAGAATTATCAAAAAATCCGGGGTTTCTTGGGTTATCGGTTGACGCCCCGGTGCGGCTCAAAGATGCTCAATCTGAATTCTATAATGGCTTTGTTAACCTACAAAGAATGTTTGATTCTCTGAAAAATGAAACAGATGACCAATCAGATGATATAATAAGATATTGGGATTGCGGAAAAGATAATGTGTGTCCTGGAGATCTGAGGGATGATTTTGCAGATATAAACTCAAATGGGAATTACGATAACGGAGAACCTTATCTTGATTCAAACAGAAACGGAGTATGGAACGATGAATGGCAAAAACCAGACGAGGGAGAAGGAGATAGGAGATATACAATAGGCGAAATGATAGGAACAGACAAAATTCAAACAACTGGCTCACCAGAAGGTGTAAGGCTTGTTTTTTCTAACTCTAACATAAGAAACACCGTATATAACGCAATTTTCAATGTCAAAATATTTAACCTTATTGCCGATAACATAAAAGGTCCCGGAGTTTTTGATTTAGGAAAAATTTTAAATACCACAAATGAGAATTTAAGAAATTTAGCTTGTTCCGCTGGGATACCGTTTCCTGAAATCAGGCTTTGGGAGTTCTTTGTAAGCCCAACTGCATTAAGAGATATGCTACCTTTGTGGGATGTGAATACAAAAAGTATTATAATCCAAAGAGATACTGAACCTTTCAAAGATGCAGGATATGATAAAAAGTTCTCTTGGGAATATCCGGAGTTTCATCCTCTATCAAATTCGGATCCCGATAAAGATGATGTTGATCCAAATTCAAATGGATCGGATGGAATTGATAATGATGACGATGGAAAATGTGCAAATGATGAGGCTTTCAAAGCGTGGAAGGATTATTATGAAAATGGTCTTACCCCATCTTCTCCTCGTGATTGCAAGAACTTTGTCAATTCCACAGTTGATGATAATGATTTTGGAACGGAGGGTAATTTCTTATTTGATTGGCGAGATAAAAACTCAAATAAAGTACCAGATATTGGAGATTATACCGAGTGGTGGGATGATAATTATGGAATACTAAACGGGAAATCAGGAACTTTTTGTAACGAAGTTTGTGGAAACAACAAATTTGATGTCAAAGATGTTGATCATTTTTGGCCTGATGGTAGGGTTGATCCAAGAAACTCAATCGGTCCGGGAGGTATGATGTGTGCAGCGGGTCCTTATGGTGGAGATGGAAATAATGAAGTTATAGACCTTTTGTATTTTCTCTTCCAAGATCCTACATTCTCTGGTGTTTTGAGGTTCTACAAAGGTGAGAATGGAGTTATAACTAATAAAGATGGTCAAATTTTAACAGATAATGCGATTTTGCACAGGGCTATATGGAAAGGCATAGCTACTGCCGGAATAATTGAAAATTACCCATATAGATAAAGAAAAAGAAAAATTATTATTGTTAGTATGTTCGGTTGGTTTTCTGGAAGGAAATTTTTTTTCGCTCTTACATCTTGTTTTATTTTTACTTCGTTATCTTTTCTGAACTCTTGCAAAAATAAAAACAAGCCGGAGGGAGAAAAAGACTTTTTTGTCAAAGTTGAACCCCCGGAAGGAACATATCCTCAATATGATACTATGGTTGCTACTATTACCTCAACAAAAGATGCTCAAATCTGCTACACTATAAGAGAAAAAGATAATCCAGATCCTTGCGAAAGAGAGTATGTTTATAAAATCAAAGTTAAAGCGAATGAACCTGTGACAATTCCATTTACTCCTGAGTTCAACGAGGGAGCAACAGATGGAGTATTTTATCTGAGGATTTTGGCTACATCAAAAGATGGAGAAAGGTTTATGACTGAAAAATTTTATAGAATCATCCTCAAACCTTTTATAACCATTAATCCAAAAGGTGGTTTTTATCAGCAAGAAATAACAGTTGCTGTTGGATGTAATAAACCTTGTTTCCTTTACTACACAACTGATGGAACAGAACCTAAAAAAGAAAGCGCAAAAAAAGAAGAAAATGGCTTTATTCTTCAAGTATCGCAAGATATCAAACTTCAAGTCTTTGCAGAAGATAAAGAATTGGGTTTAAAATCAGAAATTATAAAGCAAGAATATTTTATAGATAAATCTCCTCCGGAAACATCTGTTTTAGGGATTGAAAGCTGCAAATGTTTGAGAGGATGTGATAAAAAAATTCCGGATGTTGTAAGGTGTAAAAATCCCATTACTGTGAGTTTGATAGCATCAGATGATAAATCTCCTACTATTGATATATTTTGGTCAGTAGATGGTTTTCCGCCGTCCGATGATGCAGAAAAGCTTTACCAGGCTGGTGGAAATACTTTCAAAGCTAAAAATTCAGCAGATGTAGCTATAAAATCTCACACAATTTTGAAGTTCTTCTCAAAAGACATTGCAGGAAACAGGGAAGATATAAAAACTGTAATAGTGCTTATTGGAGAAACTCCTTTTGCTTACGCTGAACCACCTGGGGGAATTTTCGGTTCTGCCTCAATACCTCTTGAAGTCAAAATTTTTACTATCCCTGAAGATGCTCTGATAAGCTATCAGGTGAGTTTCCCAGATGCTACAACAAGCTCATCTGACTCATGTCAATCGCCTTGCAAGATTATATTAGAAAAGGAGGGCAAAAACATTATTGTTTTCAGAGCGTATAAGGGAGGGTTGGCAGATCAGCTCCGCAGAGCAGATTTCATATTAGATAAAACTCCACCCCGGGTTTTCTTTGAACCTGCTAACTGCTTTTCTGACGCAGGTCCTATTTCAGCTTCAATAAGGTCAGATGAAGAAAAAACAAAAATATTCTGGAAAATATGTGAAAAAGGAACTCCAGGATGCTCGCTTACTGATTGTAGTCCGAATGCTCCAGATACACTTTCAGGAACGGCACCCGTCACAGGCGTTACCATAGATGTTCCTTCTGATGTCTACTTTTGTGGAATTGATTTAGCTGGAAATAAATCAGAAATTTCAAAGGTAGAATGTGAAATTTCCGGAAAATATATAGAAGAGTTTGATAACCAAGATAATATGGACGATAAAGAAACTACCGCACAGTGGGATAATGGAAAGCTTGTTCTCAAAAAAGATTCCATAACTCAAGATGGGTCGGTTGATACTCAGGGAGCAGGGACTTTGGAAATAGATGTTGCGGATAAAACCGCATTTTTAGTTGACAGTAACTCCAATCTGAAAATAATAGATATATCAACTCCATCTTCACCGGGGATTATATCGCAGATTGGGGTGACCTCTGCTGTATCTTTGGCTTTGTGGCATGATGTTCTTTTTGTCCTATCTTCATCTGAACTTTCTGCTTATGATGTATCAAATCGCCGCTCTCCAAGAAAGATAGGCTCTGCAAATCTATCCGCTGACTTCACCATACCTTCTGGGCAGGCAAATCATATCAAGGTTTGGGGAAAATATATTATAATATCTGCCGGGAACCAAGGAGTAGTTATTGTGAAGATAAAACATGATTGGTCTCAATCTTCACGGAGTATAACTTTTGAGAGAGTTGGAGGAATTCAGCCCTCATCTAATGCAGCCGGTGTATCTTCTCAAAAAATAGATGTGTTTGGGGATCTTGTTGCAGTAGCAGAAAATACAGGTGGATTAAGAATCGTGTCAATTGAAAAACCATCCTCTCCTATACAAATTACTTCTATATCTGATTTCCTACAAGCTGGTGAGAGAGCTGTTTCTGTTAAATTCTTCTTCCCTTGTGTTGCAGTCGGGACCAACAACGGAAATTTATATATATTTGATGCGACAAATCCAAGAAAAACAAAACTCATTTCATCTTTGCTCCTTGCTTCTGGGATTCAGATAAACGATATTGACCAGTGGGGAATTTTACTTGTTATTTCCGATAATCAAGGAGTGAAATTTGTTGATGTCAGAAATCCGGCAAATCCAGCTTTGCTCTATGATTTGAGAAGAGGAGGAACTTTATCATCTTTTGTTTATGGTGATAGATTACTTGCAGGCGATATAAATTCTGGTCTTTATATTTACAAAATAGCTGAACCTTTTGATACTGCTTATGAAATGAAAGTTGTGGAGAATTCAGGAGTAAGGTCGGTTGGACTTTATGGAACTCTTTCGGTTGTCGGAAAAGAAAGCGAAGTAAAATTTTTCTTAACGAATAATCCTTTCTCGCCTTCTCATATTACTTCAATAACTGGCTCAAACATAACGGCATTTTCACTGTGGGGAGATAAAGTTGTAGTTGGTGATGGCACTTTTGTTAAGATTTATTCTTTTCCTCCAACTGATGTGCCAATAAAAGAGGTTGATTTATCTTCTTTGAGGTCCGGGATTTATATTTGGGAGATAGTAAACTGGGGGGATTCAGCAATTGTTGCGGGAGAGAAAGCAGTCTTTTTAGTACCTCTTACAGATATTGAAAATCTCACACCGGATAAAGTTTTGAAGTTTGAGGGTAGCTATTCAATATACGATGTTGATATTTCAGGTGATATTCTTTTTATTTCTTCAAGGGATTCAAGGGTTATAGCTGTGAGGATTTTAGACGGTAGCTTTTCTTTACTTTTAGATAATCTCACTTCTTCTGCTGTATGGGAGATAATTCCTTTCGGAAAATATATAGCGACTGCCCAATCTATATCTGGTCTGATATTTTACGATATAAGCAGAATAATATTTGGGAGTTTGGCGCAAGTTGGAGCCTCTCCTTTACAAAATGTAATAGGGGTCAGGAACTTTGGATATTTCAACCTTGTTTTCAGAGGTTCTGGGATATCTCTTGTTGACAACACATATGTAGACCGCCCGCGTGAAGTCTATTCCAAAAGTATAAAAGGTAGTAAAGGAGAAATCTTCGGAGATATAGCTTTTGTTTTAGATCAAGATGGAAGGGCAAAACTTGTGAGGTTTGCGAGGGGGAAGATGTTTTATCTTTCTGAGTCAAAAGCTCAAAGTAAAAACTTAACCCCTGACCTCAAAACATCAATAAAAGATGCTCAACTCAGTGCTTATTATTGCGAAACTCAGGACCCGATATGTGATGAAGTTGGTTGTAATATATCTTTTTCTGTATCAAATAATGGTGGACTTTCCTGGGTTGATATTGTTCCTGGTGCTGAATTTTTCCCATTTGGTTCTACTGGGACATCCCTTATGTGGCGAGCAAAACTCCGCTCACCTGACCCACTCCTTACACCCGAACTTTGCAAACTCACAATAAATTACCGATTCGGAAGATGAAAAAGTATTTTACTCACTCACTTACTTATAAAGGAAAGTTTCAATTTCTTCCAAAAGATTTTTCAGCTCTTTCATCTTTGATTTACCAAACTTGATTTGAACATCCAATAAAATTGCCTTCTTCAAGCCTTCTTGTTTTTCCTTCTTTAATTCTTTCTCCTAACTTGTTTTTTCCATTTTTTTCAAATTAGATTAGAATTTTACTTACTTGCAGATAAGTGGTTCTTGGATCTTACTTTATAACAAGATTTTTTAAAATTATGAACTATGCAAAAAATTCCTAAATTAATAAGTTATGTTTTTGTTTTTTTCTTCTTTTTTGCTATTGCAATTAAGTGTTGGATGGGAAATAATAAAGGTAAACGGAGAGTACATATATATTACAGCCGGAGAAAAAACATTTAAAATTTCTTCCCATGACTCCATTCTTACTCAGGTTTCAGATTTTGGTGTTAAATTAGGGAAGAAATCAAGGGTTTTTCTTCAAAGACAAAATGTATTCAAACCTACATTATACCTGAAAGTGATTTTAGATGAACAAAGTTCTGCTTTCTTTTCAAAATCCCTGACTTTCTACTACGGTAAGATTTTAGTTGATATGTCTGAGTTCCAGTCAGAAAAGCAGGTTGCCGAACAAATTATTAGGTTTTACGATGGCTTTCCTTACTATGTTGAATTAATTCGTGGAAAAGTAGTCATTTTGTCTCTGGATAGAGGATATTTACTCTACTGTATAAAATGTGAGGGAAGTATATGGAGGATCACCGAAGATAGCGCTAATAAATCATATGAAAGTGAATCGTATGAAGGCGGGGAGGGGGTCAGAAAAAAGAAAGAGAGAGGGTTTGTGGAGAAGGATTTGGTCCCCCGTAAAGTTTTTCTTATATCAAAAGACAAAGTTGAGGAATCTTTCGCGGATAACGAACTCTTTTCGCTGTTTGAAGACCTCATAAAAAGGATGGAGAAGGAAAAATTTGCAAAAGACATAATATATTCCGATTCATATGATGTTCCTGAACCTATATCGCCGAAAAAAAATAAATTTGAAGAGGCTTCAAAGGAAAATACTGACCTACCTTCGCTCAGGCATTTTATATTAATAGAGCTCCAGTGTTTGGAACTCAAAAAACAAGGTAAAAATTGCAAAGCAAAATAAAAATAAAAAAATAGAAAAAGGAAAAGGTGATTGTTGAAACCGAAAAAACGAACTATCTGAATGATATAGAGAAACTCAAGAAAAGTTTTGAGGATTTTTTGTCGGCGAGGGTTAAATCTGATTTTGGTTCGCTTGATATTTTTGATGCAATACAAGCATCCGTTCTTTCAGGTGGAAAAAGGATAAGACCAATAATCACTATACTTATTTCTTCTCTTCTTGGATTGAAAAAAAAGAAAGCCTTTGAGATTGCATACTCTATTGAGCTATCCCACGCATTTACCCTGGTGCACGATGATATAATAGACAAACCAAAAGAGAGAAGAGGAGAACCTCCGATTTTCCAAAGATTTGGTCAAGAAATATCTTTACTCGTAGGTGATATGCTTATGGTTTATTCTTTCATACCAATATTCTCATCTCCACAAGCTGTAAAGTTTTTTGCCTCTCATATGTGCTCAGTAATAGAGGGACAGATACTTGATGTTATGTGGTCGCAGAAAAAGTTAGATTTATCGCTCGATGTAGAAAAATTGGTTATCCAAATTCAGTCAAAAAAAACTGCATCTTTATTTAAAATAAGTTGTCTATTACCTTTATTATTTTCAGATCAAAAACTATTAGAGAAAAAGGGAATTCGCAAAAAAATAGAAAATTCTCTCAAATTATTTGCTCTGCATTTTGGAGTATCTTTTCAAATTTTGGATGATATTTACGACCTAAAGGAAGATTTGAGATCTGGGTCTCCTAATATCCTTTCTGTTCTCGGGAAAGAAAAAACTCTATCTTTATTCAAAAGAGAAACAGATTGTGCTAAAAGGTATCTTGAAAAATTTCTCCGTATTATATCTCAACTTTCTTACCGAAACTACGATAAAAACTCAAAATTGTTAAAATTTTTAGTTGAAGATACATTAAACTATGAAAAAGTTATACAAGCTATATCTTGAATTCAAAAAAATATCCGAAGCTCAAAAGAAAAGAGAACTCTTTCTTTTTATGATGAAAAGGAAAGAGAAGGAAAGCGAAATCGCAAGTTTAGAGAACGAAAAGTCAAAGATTTATTCTGAACTTGAAAAAAATCTCATGGAGGAAGGAATCTCCCCTTTATATATATCTCAATTCCTAAATTATATTAGCGGACTCAGAGATGAGAAGAAAAGAAAAGTTGAAGAGCTACGGGAACTTGTTCATCAAGAAGAAATGAAAAGGAGGGAATATATTGATAGTAAAAAAGAAGCTGACCTTGCCCAAAGGCTATTTTACCGGGTTTTGATGAATGAAATAAACCAAAAAGCTAAACAGCAGGAAAAACTTGCCGATGAAATGGTGCTTATAAGGAAAGCATTTTCGGAAAACGATGAGAACATATAGCTGAAAATACTGAAATGAAGGAGAATTTAAAATATAAAAGAGAGAATTTAAAATATGAAAGAAGTTATGAGTTCTCTTTTAAAATAATATTTTTAGGCGCACTTATTTTATTTTTCTCATCTTTTGTTTCTGCTCAGCAGCAGAAGTCAGAAAAGAAGGATTCGTTTAAGCTTGATGGATGTAATGTAATTTTTGACCCTCCTTCTTTGGAAAGGTTTATAGGAACCCTTGAAAAGCGTCTTAATGAAATAAAGTCAAGGGAGAAAGATTTGGTCTTGCGTGAAGCTTACCTCAAACGTCTTGAAGATGAAATATCTTCAAAACTTGCAGAACTTATCAAGCTCAAAAAGGATATCCAAGCCCTTGAAGATTTGTGTTCAAATAAAATAAAACAGAAAGAAGAGGAAAAAGTCAAAGCTTTACAAGATCAGAAACTTGCATTTGAAGCTGAACAGAAAAAACTTATCATATCGTATGAGAAGAAAATATCAGATGTGATAATGAACTATGAAAAAATGATGAAGGAACTTGAATCAAAATATCAAAAACAAATTCAAGATTACGAAAAGAGATTAACACAGGCAAATCAAATTTTAGCAAAAAAGGAGGAAGATTTCAAAAAAAATCTGGAAGAGGTCGTAAAAGGGTATGATAAGGAAAGAGAAAAATTCCAAAAAGAAATAACAAAAATTATAAGCAATTATGAAAAAGAAATATCTGCCATCAAGAATCAATACGAAAGAAGGATTTCAGATTTAGCTCTCCAATATGAGAGAAAATTTTCAGATCTCAAGAATCAATATGAGAAGAGAATGTCGGATTTAGTTCTTCAATATGAGAAAAGAATTTCGGATTTAGCTCTTCAATATGAGAAGAAAGTGAAAGTTATAGAAGACGAAAGAAAAAAGGAGATTGATGAGCTCAAAAATTCTTTCTCGCAGGCTCTATCATCAATAATACAAGGATACGAGAAACAAATAAATTCTCTCCTTGAAGCTTTAAGACAGAGGGAGGAGGGGAAGAAAATAATTCAGGAACAGAGATCAAAAACTATGGAAGAGGGTGTCAAAAGGATGGCTCGGATTATTGCAAATTCAACACCCGATGATGCTGTCAAAATTATATTATCTATGAGCGAAGATATTGCTGCTCAGGTTCTCAATTTAGTTGAAGAAAGAAAAGCTGCGAAAATATTATCTTTGTTACCTCAGGACAAGGCAAAAAAAATCACTGATATTATGTTTGGGATTACACCAAAAGGAGAGGAAAAATTCAAAAATCCCGAAAGACAAGAAGGTCCCACCCCAAAATTCTTTTCACCTCAGTCCGAGCCAGAAGAAGATATAATGAAGGAAGGAGAAAAGGAGAACAATTTATATCAGAAACCTCAAAACAGGGAAAGAAAAAAGCTTGGAATATAGAACAAAAAAACTTGGAATATAGATAATTACAAAGGAAAATACTGGGAAAAATTTTCCCGCTGGTACGATGTTTGCATCTTTCAATAGGCATGTTCGATATTATACAAATTCTGATACAGAGCTTGTTCGGTTCAAATTCAAATAATCTGTTCCAGAACATCCAAACTCAGAATGGAGAAGATTTCGAGAAAATTTTAGTTGATGTTCTGAAAGATATTCTCAAGCAGAACCAAAGCAACTCTCAGCTTGAGGAAGTCTTAAGGAAGATAGTAAATCAAAACCAAAACAATGGCAAAATTTTAATTGATCCTGATGATTTAAAAAAGCTTATATCTTATCTGCAAGATAAAAACTTATCTTTTATAGGCAGGGCAGAAGATCAAGAGTGGGATGATAACAAGAAAGAAAACAAAAGAGAAAGTAAAGGTAATAGTGAAATTCTTCTGGCAAATTTGAGCTATGCCGTTGTGAATCAGGCTAATCAACCAAATGTGAATCAGGCTAATCAACCAAACTTGGAATTCCCTGATTTGCAAAATGCTGAGGAAAATTTTTTACCTGATTCAAACTCAAATCGGAACACCTCTGATATGGTTCAAAAATTAGAAAAATCTTTTGACCAGAATCCACAAAATGTCCAGAATCCACAAAATGTTGAGAATATATCCCAGAGGAAAGAGAATTTATCTCAAATAGGGGATATATCACAGAGGAAGGAGGAGTTATCTCAGATAGGGGATGTATCCCAGAGGAAAGAGGACTTATCTCAGATAGCTAATGTATCGCGGAGGAAGGGGAACTTATATCAAACGGCTGATTTATCCCAGAGGAAAGAGAATTTATCTCAAATAGGGGATATATCACAGAGGAAGGAGGAGTTATCTCAGATAGGGGATGTATCCCAGAGGAAAGAGGACTTATCTCAGATAGAGGATGTATTACAGACCAAATCGGCTGGTTCTACCAATGATAAGGTTATTGAATCAACCGGTTCAGAAAATATTGAAATACATCCGGAAAAGAAGCACGAAAAAAGAAGATTGGAAAATTTGATTGATGATATATTTAAAAATCAGACAAGCGAAACTGTGAAAAAATCGGATTTACAGTCACCGGATAATCTTTCAGATTTTCGGCATACTAAATCCGAACATTTTGTAAGACCAGATTTGAAGTTTGAAAATCACATAAGAGAAGTTTCATCAGATGTTGAGGTTTCCAATTCACAATCTCACATCAGTCAGAAAATAGATGAGATAAAGAGAGTGATTCTTGAAGCTGTCAGATTAAATGAAGGAAACTTTCAAAAGAGAGCTTATGTTGAAGCAAATATTTTTGGATCAAAAGTCATATTAGATGTTTCGGTTGACCCATTACGTAATGTGTCTATTTCTATCTCCACTCAAGATCAGGCTCTTAAAGCCGAAATATCAAAACATCAAGATGACCTCAAAAAATTCCTTCAGGATAATAACCTTAACCTCCAAGATTTGAATATAGGAGGTAGATTTGATGAGAGTATGGGGAGAGAAAATTTTGTAGGATATAACAGAAATTTGAACTTTTACGGAGGTAATTTCGTGGAACCTAAATACGAGGAAAAAATTTCTCATGGAATGCTTTTTGCAAATGTGAAAGGTAAGATAAATTTGGTTGTTTAAAAAGGAAGGAGGTAAATTGATATGCCAAATGAAATTTCAGATTTATTGAATGATTTAACAATACAAAATCAGGTACAAAGAATAGTTTCAAGAAAAAATGGAATAGGAAAAGATGATTTCTTGAAACTTCTTTTTACGCAGCTCAAATACCAAGATTTTGAGTCATCAGTTGATTACAAAGATTTGCTATCGCAACTTTCAATTCTTGCACAAATTGAACAAGCGATGAATGTGAAGCAAGCAATAGATTCTCTCTCCTCATCCATAGCAAGAGCAAATTTCCTTTCAGCTTCATCTCTTATAGGAAAATCAGCTTATGTTGTTGCTGATAAAATATCAGTTTCAAATAAGAAAGTTTCTTCTCTACCTGCTTTCCAGCTTGATATTCCAGCTCGTAATGTTAAAGTGAAAATATTATCACCGGGAGGAGTTCCCATAAAAACGATTGAACTCGGAAATCTTCCAGCAGGAAAACATTATGTCTCCTGGGACGGAAAAGATATGAACGGAAACATGGTGCAGGATGGCTCATATAGTTTTGAAGTTGTTGCTTATGATTCTGATGGAAACGAGTTCAAACCTCAAAAGCTTGTTTTTGGAAAAATAGAATCAGTTGAATTATATGGCACCAATGTTTTTGTGGGTTTAGGAAATACATCGTTTGAGTTTGGAAAGGTTGTTGAGGTAAGAAGTTCAGAGTAAGAAAAGTGGGGAGGTAGCTGGAATGATAAAAGCTTTTGAAATTTTTACGAAAAAAATAAAAAGAAAGGAGGTGAAATGATATGCCAATGCCTTCTTTATTTGTAGGAAGAACGGGAATCCAGGCAAATATGCGGGCTCTCCAGGTTGTATCAGATAATGTCGCTAATGTAAATACGATCGGGTTCAAAGCGTCACGCCCGGAGTTCATAGATATTCTACCAACAGGCTTTATAGGGGAGCAGTTTGGAAGAGGGGCTATCATAGGGGAAGTCAGAATTCTCCATCTTCAAGGAACGCTTGAATTTACAGGACTTGAAACCGATATGGCAATAGATGGAGATGGTTTTTTTGTTGTAAAAGATGTCCCAAGATTCGGAATTTACTACACAAGAAACGGACAATTTGAAATAGATAAAAACGGTTTCCTTGTAAATAGGTTGGTAGATGGTAGAGAGGGACTGCGAGTTCAAGGATGGCAGGTCGTCACAGATGAAAGAACAGGAGAAATAAGAAGAGTCGGTCCTATGACAGATATAAGAATCCCGCAAGTTGATTCTCCTCCAAAGGCTACAACGCGTGTAAACTTTGGTATCAATCTTGATTCAAGAAAAGATGTTATACCATCTCCTCCTTTGCCATTTTTTAGCCCAGATGACCCCACCACCTATCAGTTTAATACTTCTGTGACAGTTTATGATTCTCTCGGAACTCCGAGGGTTATAAATTTATTTTTCAGGAAAATCCAGGAAGCAGACCCGTTTGATCCGAATTCAAGAAATGTATGGGAAGTTCTTGCAACTGTTGAAGGAGGAACAATTAATTTCCCTCCACCTGACGCTTTCGGAAATCCTGTTTTGGGGACATTGGAATTCACAAAAGACGGAAAGCTTGCAGCAGAGAAAATAAATGGAACGCTTGATAAATCTTTGAGAATTGAAGTCACATGGCAAAATGGACAATCTGAATCTCCTCAAACTATTGAGATAAATTTTGGAACGAGTTTGGATGAGGTAAATTTTGGTCTTACTGTGCCTGAGCCGGGGGTTGAGGTCGGACTTGATGGAACGACTCAGTTTGCTTCTCCATCTTCTGTTAATTTTGTAAAGCAAGATGGTAAAGCTGTCGGTTCCCTTGTCAAGTTTACGGTTGAAGAAGATGGAACAATTATAGGATTTTATTCAAACGGAATTTCCCGCCCAATAGCTCAGCTTGCCATTGCAAAATTCACAAATAAAGACGGACTTTTGAGGGTTGGGAGAACTTTGTTTGCTGAAACTCCTCGCTCTGGTGAGCCAGCTTTTGATAAGGCAACTGTTGGGGGTAGAGGGAAAATTGTGGCAAAATCACTTGAGCATTCAAATGTTGACCTTGCGACCGAATTTATAAATATGATAGTTTTTCAAAGGGCGTTCCAAGCTTCTTCCAGAGTAATAGCGGTTTCTGATGCCATGCTCGTTGAACTTGCTGGTCTTATAAGATAACATTTAAGTTTAAAGTGACACTTCAAAAAATTGAAAGTTTAAGGAAAATTCAATTGAAAAAACTTAAAATATCTTTACTATGCTATCAACATCGTCGGGAAGATTGATTTTGAGGTGGGGTGAGGAAGTAAAAATAAAAAATGTCCCAGAGCTTTTCAGAGAAAGAGTAGAAAGATCTTATGGAAAACTTGCTTATAAATACAAAGACAAAACCGGAAAATGGGTAGAGGTAACATGGGGAGAGATGAAAAAGAAAGTAGATTCTGTTGCGACCTTCTTAATAAAAGAGGGAATAAATAAAGGTGATAAAATCGCTGTATTATCTGATACAAGACCTGAATGGGCAATATCAGATCTTGCAATCTTATCATCTGGTGCTACAACGGTGGGACTTTACCCTACTTTATCTCCGAGCCAAATTGAATTTCTTCTTAATCATTCGGATTCTGTTATGCTATTTGTTGAAAACAAAGAAAAATTAGATAAGGTAATTGAGATAAAAGATAAAATCCCCAAAATAAGAAAGATAATAGTTTTTGACCCTGAAGGATGTGAAAAGTACTTTGACTCATCCAAGTTTTTGAGTTTTTCAAAGTGTCTTTCAGTTGAACCAGACGAGAAACTCATTCAAGAAAGAATAAATCAAATTGAAAAAGATGACATAGCTATAATGGTCTATACATCAGGAACTACAGGAGATCCAAAGGGAGCTATGATATCTCACGGGAACATAATTGCATTTCTTTCATCTTTTGATGATTTCGCTGATATGTTAGGTATAGGAGATGATGATATAAGTTATCATTTTTTACCTATGGCGCATGTGGCAGAACATGTAGCGGGATTTTTTGGTAGAATAAATCTTGGACTTGCAGCAGCGTATGCAACAAGCATAAAGGCAGTTGTAGATGAAATAAAGGAAGTGAGACCAACTGTTTTTGGAGCAGTTCCAAGAATTTTTGAAAAGGCTTATGCGAGAATACAAGAAGAAGTTGCAAAACTTCCAGAAAGAAGACAGAAAATTTTCAGATGGGCAGAAAAAGTTGGAAGAGAATATGTGAAATATCTTAACGAGAGAAAACCCATACCTCTTTCTTTGAAAATAAAGTATAAAATTGCTTATTCGCTTGTTCTAAAAAGAATAAAGGATGCATTTGGGGGAAGGGTAAAATATTTCATAGTTGGAGCTGCTCCAATACCGTATGAGATTCTTGAGTTCATGTGGGCTTGTAATCTCAGAATATATGAGGTATATGGTTTAACAGAAGCAACAGTCATAACTCACGCGAATACACCCTTGGAGTTCAAACTCGGAACGGTTGGGAAACCCATAAAGTGTGTTGAATGCAAAATAGCAGAAGATGGCGAAATACTCATAAGAGGTCCGATAGTTTTTAAAGGTTATTACAAAAACGAAAAAGCTACCCGAGAGGTAATAGACGAAGAAGGCTGGCTACACACGGGGGATATCGGGGAAATAGATAATGAAGGTTTTCTGAAAATAAAAGATAGGAAAAAGCACATAATAATAACTGCTGGTGGGAAAAATATAGCTCCTGCCGAAATAGAAAATAAAGTTAAAGCGCAAGACATAATAATTTCCCAGGTCCATGTCCACGGGGATGGAAGACCTTATCTTGTTGCTTTAATTACTTTGAACTCACAAGAAGCTTTAGAATTTGCTATAAAAAATAATATTCTTGATGAGGAAGAAAAAGAGAAAGCAAAAAAAATATTGGATGAGTTAGCAGAAAAACCACTGGCAAGACCGGAAGGTTTAGATGAGCTTATGAAGAAAATATCATCTCATCCACTTATATACGAGAGAGTAAAAAGAGCAGTTGAAAACGCAAACAAAGAGTTATCACGAGTTGAAAACATAAGAAAGTTCAAAATCTTTGAGCGGGACTTTTATATAGATGAAGGAGAAATAACCCCAACGCTAAAAGTGAAACGAAGAGAAATAGAAAAAAAATTCAAACACATTTTTGATGAAATGTACAAAGAATAAATTTTCAATTTTTTACTTTTAGATTTTTGTGTATTTTAGGTCTTCAAATAAGCAATTTTCTCCTATAAATTTAGCTAACACAGTTCCAGTTGGACCGTTTCTATTTTTTGCAATTATTATTTCTGATATCCTTACTCTTTCACAACAATTAAAAGAATCCTCTTTTTCTTTTCTATCATCTTGAATGGATTTTGGGCATGGATTATAATAGTGGTCACGGTAAAGCATAATGACTATATCGGAATCTTGTTCAAGGCTTCCGGATTCTCTGAGGTCCGAAAGTTGAGGGCGCTTGTTATCACCTCTCCTTTCTGGCTCACGAGATAGCTGCGAAAGAGCGATAACCGGAATGTCAAGTTCTTTCGCAAGGGCTTTCAGAAGACGAGATATGCTTGATATTTCTTCTTCTCTCCTCTCTACTTTCCACTCGACAAAAATCTGCTGGATATAATCTATAAATATTGCTCCAATTCCTTTTTCTTCTCTTATTCTTTTTGCAAGAGACCTTATTTGAGTTATACCATTTGCGGTGTCGTTGAAGTACATTGGTAAAGAAGAGATTTCCCTTGCGGAATTTGATAGCCTTACCCTCTCTGATTCTGATAGATCCTTTGCTATTATTCTTTTTAGAGGTATTCCGCTGTGCATGGAAAGCAAGCGCAAAAGAAGGAGTCTTATTGGCATCTCTAAAGAGAAAAAACAAATTGGTATTCCCTCCTTTGCCATATAATATGCAATAGATAAAGCAAAACTTGTTTTCCCCATTCCAGGTCTTCCAGCTATTATCACAAAGTCTCCGGGGTGAAATCCAACGATTTTTTCGTCCAAAGAAGGAAAACATGAAGGAATAGCTTGCCTTCCCTCACTTCCTATAACCTCTTTTTGAACGAAAGAAACTATGTCTTCAACAGAGTAAAAATCGGGATTGACAGATTCTTGAACTATTTCTGATATTTCTTTTTCAACTCGGGATACAAATTCCCATGTGTTCGGAACACCCCATGATATTTCTTCTATGAAAGTTCTCATTTTTTGAACGAGTTTGCGCAAAATCATTTTTTCTTTGAGCTTTCTTGTAAAACTTTCTAAAAAAGAAGCTGATGGTATATAAGATGGTAAAGACAAAATAAATTCTTCTCCACCTACTCTTTCAAGTTTATCTGATATTCTCAGTTCTTCTATAACATTATCGGGAGTAATATCGTCGTCTCTTTTTCTCAAAGATAACATAGCAAGAAAAATCTGTCTGCAAGCCGGATCAAAAAATGCATCCTCTGGATTTTTCCCGAGTATTTGTATTACATCTTCTATAAGATCACCTCTTAATAGAATTCCCCCAAGAACTGCTTTTTCAAGTTTCGGGTCAAAAGGAATTTCATCTGATGAAAATTTTTGGGTAGGCATAATATAAATATATATATAAAAAATAAATTTATTCATCTTTGGTTTAGGTACAAGATAATCAGCAAAACCTTATATCAATATTCCTGAAAGTAAAAGGAGAAAATTTCATCGGGAGAAATGAGGTTATATTTGAATGATTTACCAGAAATGTTAGGTACTTTTGGAACACTTATTGATATTCTTTTTCCGAGCCTTTCCATCTTCGCAACTGAATTTCCCATGACTATGTTCATAAATTCATAAATTGCATCTTTTCTCATCAGAGGTGAATCCGGCATTCCATATTCTTTTACTAAAAGTTCTCCCAATCTTTCGGGAGGAGAAAAAACAATCTTCATTTTGACATCACCGGAAATATCAACTTGGACATCAAAATTTCCAGATGGTTTATATTCCTCAAAAGAGAAATCTCCAAACTTTGTATTAATATCAACAGTTCGCAAAAGGAATTTTTTCGTAAGATCTACAACAATATTTATAAAATCTCTGTCCTTTACACCTTCTGGGAGATAGACCATTTCTGTCATATACATTCTCTGCTCAGCTTCAAATAGTTTTAACTCCCTTTCAAGGGTTTCTCGTGTTATAAATCCTTTTGAAACAAGAATATCTCCTAAAAGCTTATGGGAACTTTTCTGAATTCTTATGAGCTGTTCAACTTGCTCTGGTGTGAGATATCCGAGCCTTACGGCTGCTTCTCCAAATCTGATTTCCTCTCTTTTTTGAAGTTTTCTTATTTCTTCAACTTGCTCAGGGGTAAGATAGCCAAGCCTTATTGCATGCTCTCCTAATTTGAGATTTGTTTTTCTTTGCTCTTCAAGGGCTTCAAAAAGTTGTTCTCTTGTGATTACTCCTCTTTCAACCAAAAAAGCTCCAAAGAACTTAACTCCCATCTATTTCCCTCCTATTATTATAGTTTTTCCAAAATATCTTTTATTTCTTTTTCGTTGAATGGTTTTGAAATTATAGCTTTTGCTCCGAATTTTAAGGATTCTTCTGCTTTCTCTGCTGCTCCTCCGAGTGAAGAAATCATAACAACTTTTGCGTTCTTATCCATATTCATTATAGCTCTTAAAGTCTGAAGTCCATCCATATTAGGCATGAGTATATCTAAAAAAACCACATCGGGAGCTAAATCTCTGTATTTTTTTATTCCTTCCATACCATCTTTTGCGTGTCCAACAACTTCTGCGATTCCTGTTTTCTCAACTATACTTTTTAGCTGTTCAAAGGTGAAAACGCTGTCATCTACTATAAGAACTCTTTTTTTCCCTCCCATAGCAAAATATTTTATCTCAAAATTAATAATTTTCCCATTTTTTTTCAAGTTTTTTCAAATAAAAAATTCATAAAATTTACTTTGCAGATTTTTTGTTTTCAGCCTTAAAAGATTTTATAATATCCTCCTTTATTGCAGATTCTGCTACCTTTTCTTTTATTCTTTCCAGAAGTTCCTCTCTCACAACAGGTACACTCTTTGGAGCTTCTATGCCTATCTTTACGCTTCTTCCCTCTATATCAATTACTTGTACGATTATATTATCTCCTATGATTATTCGCTGTCCTATTTTCCTTTTCAGAACAAGCATAAAAATTCACAGCCTCTAAAAATAAAGTTTAAGAAAAATTCAGATAAAAATAAAAATAAAAGATGAAAAGTTATAAAATCGAAGCAACCAAATTGTTTTACCCAGTAGCATTTATTATATCAATTCTTCTCTCACAACAAATATTTTGTCGTTATGTAGTTTTGTTCTTTTTGTCTTACTGACATCTATCTCTATTCCTGAGATAAAAACAATTTTTATATTATGTTTTTCAGCGACCTTTCTGAGCTCTGAAATAGTATGATGAGAAGACTCTTCAACAAGCCTGTATGTGATAGATAATATATCGTCCTCTGACCTTTTAAGAGATTCAATATAATTTTTCAACATTCTCAAATCGGCATCTTGCGGAATAAATTCGTTTTGAAATAAAGATAATATAGCAGCACAAGATGGAGAATGCTCTTCTCTGCCGTACCTCACAAATCTTCCGAATCCCAGCTTTTCATCATAACCGATATGTCCAAGTTGGATTACAACTAAACCCTTTTTATCATAACCTGAATCTGGTATCTGAAAAACAGCTGGCTCTAAGCTATGATAAGAGAAATCGGGTAAAAAAATTCCTCCGAAAACTCTCCTTTCATAAATCAGATCATACCTTATCTTTTTTGGTAAAATTTTAACCTTTTCTTTCTTTCCCACTTCCTCCCTTATTTTCAAGAGAACCGTTGTAGATTGACTATCAGGACACATAATAGCACAAATTATTGAATTATAACCTATATCAAGTCCAGCCTTTTGTGCCAGTTGAACAATCTTCCAGCCAAATTCCTTTAAAGACAAAGCATGGGATAAATCTAAATTCGCCATAACTTCTTTTTTAATAAGAAACAATACTATTGTGAAAAAACAAAAAAAATTGCTTTAAATAATCTCTTATATATGAAAGAGCAAGTAGAAGATATAATAATAGAAGAAAAAGAAGTAATAATAGACGAGGTAGTCAAAGCGAAAGGTCTGAGGGGGAAAATCTTCGTCTCATATGCACCCGGTAGAGTGAATCTTATAGGGGAGCATACAGATTACAATATGGGATTTGTTATGCCGTGTGCAATTGACTTGAAAACAGTAGCAATAGGAAGATTTACAAATCACGAAGGAGAAATTTCAATAGAAAGCCTGAATTTAAAAGAGAAAATTAGAGTAAATTTTGATAATATAAAACCCACAAAAACATGGGCTGACTACATTTTAGGTCCCATTTTTCTTCTCAAAAATAAAATATGGAATTTAAAAGGAGGTTTAGAGATAATTATAAAGGGTAATGTTCCTCTTGGAGGAGGATTGAGCTCATCCGCTTCTTGCGAAGTTGCAGTGTCTTCTCTTTTGAATGAGATGTTCAATCTAAAAATGGAAAAAATAGAAATAGTCAGAATATCAAAGAAAGCAGAAAATGAATTCGTAGGAGTTCCGTGCGGAATAATGGATCAGATGTCAAGCGTATTTGGAAAAGAAAATCACGCTATGGTTATAGATTGCAAAACAGAAGAAATTGAATATATAAAGTTTCCTCAAAGCTGGTCTGTCGTAATTTGTGATAGTGGCGTAAAGCATAAATTAGGAGAATCAGAATACAAAAAAAGACAAAATGAATGTCAGCAAGCCTTGAAGATAATAAAAGAAAGAATAAAGAATAATCAAATAGAAAGTCTGCGAGATGTAGATGAAGATATGCTTGATATTTTGAAAAGAGAAAACGAAATTCTTTGGAAGAGAGCAAAATTTGTTGTTGAAGAAAACAAAAGAGTTCTTACTGCAAAAGAAGCTATAAAAAAAGGAGATAAAGAAACAATCGCAAAAGTTTTTATACAGTCTCATATTGGGCTCCAGAAAGAGTATGAGGTATCTTGCGAAGAATTAGATAAATTAGTTGAGATAGCTTATGATTTCAAATACACCATAGGGGCAAGAATGACAGGTGCTGGTTTCGGAGGAAACACCGTAAATATTGTAGAAAAAGGAAAAGAAAAAGAGTTTGCAGAATTTGTACAAGAAAAATACAAATCAAAAACAAACAAAAAAACCGAAATAAGAATTGTAAAAATTTCAGATGGAGCAAAAAGCTTTCAAATGGAAATATAGAAATGGAAAGATCATCTTATATAAAAGAGCAGTTAAAATAAAAGTCCAGCAGATAAAGTTGAGGTAAAGCCAGGGGAAATTCTATCTAAAAAATGAGCTCTCCATATCGCATAGTTTGGGTCTCCTAAATAAAGGAAATTTTTTTCGTAGATAGTAAAATATAGGGAAAGTTGAACAAAAGCAAAATCTCTTATAGATCTTTCCCCAAATTTTTCCTCTGATTTTTTGAAAATCAAAGATGGTGAAAACTTAAATTTTACAACACCCCAGCTTTTTCCAGTAATTTGATAAATGCCTGAATCTTGAAGATCAGGAAAACCATGCAGGAAAATCAAAGCAGGAAATATATTTATATCGTGAGATACATCTGTACTTGTTGGAAGAAAATTTTTTAACTTCAATCCAAATCCTGATGATAAAACTAAAACATCACCTGGTATGACATTCTGGGTGAAAAAAATATAACCAACTCTATATATGTAGCCAGCTGAAACAAAGGGAGAAAAGTTTAAATAACCTGAATTAAAGTTCTGTCTCAAAAAAAGATAAAATGGAAAATCAACTCCGAAAGAAGAGACATTTATTCTGCGCAGAGCGGCAAGATTCTCATCAGGTTCCCCAGCAAGAGGAATCACAACTCCGCCAGATGAAAAAATTTCAAGAGGTTTAGATAGAAGCTTCAATCCCAAATTAACATTAATGTCCCCGAGCCCGAAAGAATTGATCAGACCACCGAAATCTCTAAACCTTACAAAGAACCCAAAATTTACGAAGAAACTTTCGAAGAAAGCGTAGTCACCTGAAAAGAGAAGATCAGTATCTCTTACTGAGAATTTGTTATTGGATAATTTTGCGAACTGGCTCAAATTGTAGTTGAGGAACCTTGGCAAAGTTACGACCGAGCCATCTGTAATATTTGGTTCCTTTACATCAACTGTTTTTCCCCAAAAAGAGAAATTCAAACCAACCACAGGTACAATTGCATCTTTTTTATACTTCAAACCAAGATCCGAAATTGTCTGAAAGGGAAATGTATCAGGGTAATCGGCATAAAGGTATGGAAGGTGGAGAAAAGAAAATAGGAAAAAATAGATAATGCAGCCAAAGATAGGAGAAATTTTTACCTTACTCAGATTATTTTTGGCGGAGAGGGTGGGATTTGAACCCACGAGGGGGATTTAAGTCCCCCAACGGATTTCAAGTCCGTCCCGTTCGTCCGCTCCGGCACCTCTCCGTACTTGAAATTTTAGTGTTTGTTCTGATCGGAAACAAATCAACAGTTAAATTTTTAGTGATAAACTATCAATTTCTCTAAAATGCTTAAAATTCATTTTATGAAGATTTTTCATAAAGTTCTTTTGATTTCGGTGCTTTTAGTTATATGTTCAGGGGGATTTTCATCTCTATGGGGGCTGCTTTTTGTCAAAAAAGAATGTGAGGAGAGAGTAAAAAATATGCTATCTTTCACTGCTGAAAATGTCTCAGATGCAATAGCAAGATATATTGAAACTACAACCTCAATAGCAATAGCATCTATAAAAAAAGCCAAGAAACTCCCAGAGGAACAAAGAATTACTGCGTTTTCTGAAATACTTCAAGATATCAAGAACATAGTTTTTATAAGCGATGGTGAAGTAAGCGTTGGAGATATGAGCTTTTCTGACCTGATAAAAAACGACAAAAAAGAAAGGCTTTTCATCAAAAGTGGATATATTGTCTTCTCTGATGACATCACAGTAGTTATTGATAAAACTCCCATAGATCAAATAACCGCATCTTTCTCCGTAGGAACTGAAGGGAAAATATATACCATATATGTTGAAGGAAGTGAAGATGAAGCGTTTAGTATGATAGGAGGCGATGGGCAATTTTTGAGAGCTGTGAAGAAAGTAGGTCAAACCCCAATATATACCGTTGTATCACTGCCTTACTCAGAAATAGGTAAAGCCTGGAGGAAAATACAAAATAGAATTATCCTTTTTACATCATTTGGGATTTTAGTTTCTATTATTGTTTCATTTATTCTCTCGGGTGGTATAACAAAACCGCTATCAAAAGTATCAGAGCTTGCAAGAAAATACTCAAAGCTTGATTTTTCAGAAAAAGTTATATCTTACAGAAAGGATGAGGTAGGAGATGTTGTTAGAGCATTCTATACTATGGTAACTGAGATAGAGAAGGCATGGGAGGAGCTCAAATTATGGAACCTTGAACTTGAAAAAAGAGTTGAAGAGAGGACAGCTCAACTAAAAAAGATGCATGAGAATTTGCTCGTAGCGGAGAAGATGGCTTCTGTCGGGACTTTGGGGGCAGGTGTTGCTCACGAGATAAATAATCCTCTCGCATCTGCAATTGGCTTTTTGCAAATAGCGAAAGTTAAAGTGCAAGATGAAAGTGCTCAAAAATACATTTCAAAGGCTATTCCAAATCTTGAAAGAATAAAAAACATAGTGGAGAGGATGTCTTATTTTGCTGAAATACAAATGAAAGCGGAATTTATATCTTTGTCTCCAAAGAAAGTCATATCAGAGGTTATTGAAGAATTTAAGGATAAGGGTAAAGAGATAGAGGCTCAATTAGAGGATGTGGATATGATATACGCGGATGAGGAGCAGTTTAAAGTAGCAATTTTGGAGGTAATAAAGAATGCTTTTTTAGCAGCAGAATCAAAAATAAAAGTTGTGCTTGGTCAAACAGAGAAAACAATATTCATAAGGGTAAGTGATGATGGAGAGAAGATTCCAGATGAGTTCAAGACGAGAATATTTGATGCTTTTTTTACTTTGAAGAAATGGGAGGGGATTGGACTTGGGCTGACAATAGCAAAAACAATTCTTACTAACCTCAGAGGAGATATAATTTTGGAAGATGATAACAAGACATTCAGGATAGAGATAGATAAGGAGAAGAACAAGGAGATAAAGGAGTTTTTGGAGAAAGAAGAGATTAAAAAACCCAAAACTCATCTGGTATAAATTTAAAAAATAGGAAATTTGGTTATGCCAACTCCCACAAACATAGATGAGAAAATGAGAGGAAGGATGATAAGGGGACTGATAATATCAATAGTTATTATAATCTTGTACATACTTTTAGCATTTAATTCCCTCAACGAGCTGATGAGAAAAACATCATTAATAACTATAGTAAAAGGAAATGTCAAGGTATTTGTAAATGGTGTATGGATTCCACTAAGACCAGGAATACCAGAAGAAAAAATTAAGGACCTGAAAATAGAATCCGAAGGAGGAGAAGTGTTCGTTGGAGAGGAAAGCAAAATAAAAATGGATATCAAACCAGAGGTAGCGAAAATAAAAGAAGGAGAACTGAAAATTGAGACGAAAGGAGAAGAAAAAAGATTAAGCGATGAGAAGCTAAAAGAACAACAGAAATTAAAGATAAATTATGTGAAGATAGATCAGAATGGCAAATGGGTAAAAATACAAATAGAAGGGGAAAACATAAAGAGAATTCTTGTGAATGATATTCCCTTCTATTCATCCAGCGGAAAATATGATATCTCAATACCTTTTAAAGAGGGGGAGCACGATCTGAAAGTATTAGCAGAAGGAAAATTGGGTGAAATTGAAACAGTTGCTCAAACGAAAATACTGGTTGACCTTACTCCCCCGAAAATTGAAGAAATGAATTTAAGATGGGAGCTATAATTTCTATCTCATTTTTTCTTGTATCGCAGTTTATATTAACAGAGGATGAATTCATATGTGGTTTCAAGCAGGAGTTTTATCTTATATCAGTATCGCAAAACACAATACAAGACACAATACGAAAGATTGAAGGAATAAAAAATCAAAAAATAAAAGATTCAGTATGGAGGCTGATTTATGAAGATCAGGACGAGTTTGAAGTCGTATATAAAGATGGAAAAAGGGAGAAGGTAAAAGTAAAAAAAACCTGCCCAATAAAGATAACGAGAGAGCCAAAAGTTAATCACATATCTGGTGAAATTATTGATTTGATTTTTGACATACCACCGGGAGAAAAAATAAAGGCAAAAGCATCGCTTGGGAAAATAGTAGGAATAAAACCAGAGGAAGGCAGAATAAGAGTAAGTTATAAGAGGTTCTCGAAAACACCTTATGAGGACATAATTTTTTTGATGTCATCCAAAAAAGATGAGAACGGAAATGAGCTAATAAGGTATTATTACAACAAGCTAAAAATTCCTGGTAAAATTATTTTTGAAGGAAAGACAGAACCAGAAGTTCAAGGGAAAATAAAAATAGGCGGAAGAGAAATTGAGTTTGTGTCAGATGAAAAAGGAAGATTTTTTGTCCCGTTTTATGTTATACCGGGAGAGGAGACCTTCAGGGTAATACTTAAAGATAAATTTGGGAATCAAAGCGAACAAGAAGTCAGGATTCCTGAATATAGGTTTGATGAGCCGAGACTATCAGAAGCTATAAGAGTTGGTGGAAAAATTCTTGTTATAGGCGGAGAATTTGTTGCTGGTTCGAGGGTAATGAGGTTAGGTGATTCATTAATTGCGAGAGTAGGTGGAACATCATCAATTCTAATTCCAGGATTAGGATTTGGAAAATACTATATAGCATCGGGAGAGGAAATATTGATAGCGGAGAAAAAAATGATTCCATATAAGATTTCAATATATCCGGAGAAAAATTTATTAGCTGCTACTGGTGAAGAAAAAATAAAACTCTTGGTTAGGGTAGAGGATATATTAGGTAATGAGATTGAACTTCACAAACTTCCCTACTTTGCGACTTTTTCTGCAAGTTATGGAATAGTAGAGATTGAAGAAGAAGGGGGATATCCTATTTTTTATGCGGAGAAGATGCCGGAAGAAGTTAGGAAATATGATGTGAAAATAGGAGTTGAAGCTGAGATCATAATAGATAAAGATAGGTTACCGAAGTCAGTATTTTTAAGGTCAGCGACTCAAATTTCATTAACAGCGGGGGAACCGAGCAGCATATACACTGAATTAAGTAAAGATTTTTTAAAAGGAGATGGAAAAGATGAGGTTGAGATAAAAGTGAAATTGAAAGATAAAGTGGGAAACACAGTATTTTTTGACTCTCATATATTGAATGTTTCAGCATCCGCAGGAGAAGTAAAATTGAAAGAAAGAAGTGATAAAGAAATAAAGTTTGCGGTAAGGTATAGATCAGAATCGAATGACATCATAAAAATAAAACTTGGATATGGTGAATTATCTAAAACATTAGATATCAAAGTTG
>JAVVGL010000023.1:0-28021 GCA_032249135.1 Candidatus Calescibacterium sp.
TCAACTGGGAGTCCCGGTAAAAACTCACCTTCTGAGGCTATGCAGAAGTCAAAAAGTCCGTATCCATAGATGTTTAGTTTTTCAGAAAATATAGTGCTAACTTCTTGGGCTTTTGCTGTACCTACGAGACCTGCCACCAAAAGAAAGAAAGAAAGAAAGAAAGAAAGAATATAAATTTGTTTTTTCATTTCTTTTTCACCTCCTTTTACTTTGTTTTTATCAAACATAAAGTTTAAAAAAAATAAGTGTTTTCAATTTTCAAAAAAAAAAAAAGTTGCTTCTAAAAAAAAAATTAAACAATTTGCAAAAATTTTTCATTATTTTTTCTCCGAAAATTTTTTATTTTTTTATTTTTTTCCTATATCTTTAAGGATTTTCTTTGCTATATCTTTTTTTTCTTCTGGTGTTTCAGCTAAAATTAGGAGAGCAATAAGCCTGAAACCTTCATCTATTTTTTGAGCTATCATCTTGAAACCTTCGTCCATTTTTTGTCCAAGTTGAGTGAATCCCTGGTCCATCTTGTTAATGATTTTTTCCGTGTTCTCTTTTATGATTTTCCCATTTCTCCAAGCAAGATAAGTTATAATAAATGCCATCAAGGTAATCCCAATTCCCATTATTGCAACTGCTACCTCCATCATCTCACCTCCTTATTTCGTATGGATTTGAAAACTTTCGGTCAAAACATTATAAAAAAAGTTTAACAATTTTTCAGAAAAAATTTTGTAAGAAAATGAGTTTTACTTTCCATATTCATTTTTTTGGAGAATATAGAACATCCGACGGAGTTTTTCTTCCAAGTTCTGTTTTATCAAAATCTGAATCAAAACTTATAATTGTCAGACCATATTTTTCTGCAACAACATATTGATACGCATCATCAAAATCAAGATTAAATTGTTTGGCTACCTCTACAAGTCTTCTAAAATCCCCTGGGAATAATCTCAATACACCAATTCCCCCTTTAAAAATAACATCGCTGATAAATTCAGCAAAGACATAATATAATTTCTGCCTAAACAATATAATACCTATGGAATAGAGAGAAAACTCAGAAATAAAAACATCCCTTCCTCTCAGCGAATGTAGTAATTTTCCGACTTCATCCGCTTTTTCTTGATCAAGAAGCAACTCCAAAAATATATTTGTATCAAGAAGATACATTAAATCAGTCTCCCCACCAATCAAGAGATTTATGCTGAAGTTCTACGGAGGAGAATTTATTCCGGAGTTCTCTCAAAGCACCTCTCCATGAGAGTTCTAATCTTCCTTTTTTTCTTCTTTTTATATTTTTTTCAACTAAAAACTCCACAAAATCCTTTACCTCTTTTTGAAGATCGGGAGGTAATTTTTCAATTAACTCTTTCAATTCCTCTGACATACTCATATCAATAATTTTATACTTATGAAATTTTAATTTCAATTGAGCAGATTGAAGGAAGAGAATTTGTCCCGAGTTTCCTCCAAGGCACCTCTCCGTTCGCAAATAAGTAAAATTCTAATTTTGAAGCAAAATGGAAAAATCAAGGTAGTATGAGAAATAAAAAACATAAGTTTTTTAGCAGTTTTATTTAATATTGAAATAAAGGTTTTGAAAAAAGGATTCCGAACACAATCAGGAAAAACAACATAAATTTGAAATCATCACTAAAATTAAATTTTAAATCATCTCCAAAATTTTTGTATGATCAGAGCAGAAAAAATTAAGGAGGAGATAAAGAAGGTTTTCAAGAAAGAGCAGGCGAAAGTTCTTATCGCTATCGTAGATATTGTAGATGAGACAGTAAAAGCAAAAGACTTTAACGAACTCAAAGAAATAGTAAGACAAATAGGGGTAAAACTATCTGAGCTCATCCAAGCTCAAAAAGAAACTGACCAAAAAATAAAAGAACTCACAGAAGCTCAAAAAAGAACAGATCAAAAAGTCGCCGAGCTTGCAGAAGCTCAAAAGAAAACTGAACAGAAAGTTGAGGAGCTAGCACAAGCTCAAAAAAGAACTGAACAGAGAGTTGAGGAACTAGCACAGGCTCAAAAAGAAACGGAACAGAAAATCAAAGAGCTTACAGAAGCTCAAAAGAAAACCGAAGAAGAAGTAAGAGAACTTACTCGTCAAGTGAGAGCACTTACAGAAGAGATGAGAGAAATAAAAATGGAACTTACAGATGTGAGAAGAGAACTCGGAGAGCTTGGAAAATCTTTCTCTTATAGCCTTGAAAACGAAGCTTTCAGAATGCTACCAAAATTCCTCAAAGAAAAATACTCAATTGAAATTGAAGAAAAATTCATAAGAAAAGAAATTGGAGGAAAAGAAATAAACATTTTCGGTTTTGGCAAAAAAGATGGTAAAAGCATAATAGTAATCGGAGAAGCAAGGTCAAGAATTGATACAAAAGAAAAAATTGAAGAAGTTCTGCAAGATGTAGAAGAAAAAGAAAAAGTCGTAGCAGAGGAATACAAAGGATTTGATATAATGAAAATTATAATAACACACTTTGCTTCAAATCTTTCTTTGGAGCTTGCAAAACAAAGGGGAGTTATAATAATTCAAAGCCTTGAGTGGTAATTGGTGCTCAAAATATTTTTTTTGAATCAACTATTATTGTGACAGGTCCATAATTTACAAGGTGAATCTCCATCATAGCTCCAAATACTCCTCTTTTTACTTCCTTCCCCAATTCTGCTGAGAGTTGATTGCAAAAAGCATCATAGATTTTTTCTGCTCTATCTCGTGGAGCTGAATTCTCAAACGAAGGTCTATTTCCCCAACGAACATCACCATACAAAGTAAATTGAGATACAACAAGAACCTCTCCTCCTATATCTCTTATAGAATAGTTCATCTTACCTGACTCATCTTCAAAAATTCTCAAATTTGAAATTCTTTTTACCATGTAGGATATATCTTCTTCCCCGTCGTCTTTTGCAACTCCAAGAAGAACCAAAATACCCTTACCTATGGAAGATACTTCTTTGCCATCAACTAAAACCCTCGCTGAAAGAACCCTCTGAACAACAGCTCTCATAACAGAAAAATAATAGTTAAAACATACCTTTGAGAAGAAAAATTAAAATTCTGAAAAGAAAAATTAAAATAAAGAATATGTAATTGACCGAGGTAATTTAATTGGATTGACGGTGATAATTTAATCTCATCAATACAGGATATGAAAATAGAGGAAGTAGAAAAACTAATTGAGAAGTTTAAGCTTAAAATTCCGCAAGAAACTCTCAAATATTTTGAAGAATTCAGAGAAGAAAGAGAAAAGATGGTAGACGAAATTGAAGAAAAAGGTGTAAAAGATGAAAGAGTTCTTTTAGCAATGAAGCTAATTCCAAGACATATTTTTGTTTCGGAAGAAATAAGAGAATTAGCATACAAAGACCATCCACTGCCCATAGGGAAAGAGCAGACAATATCACAACCTTTCATTATAGCTCTCATGACAGAAAATCTGGAAATAAAAGAAGATCAGAAGATTTTAGAAATAGGGACTGGATCTGGCTATCATACAGCGATCTTGGCTTCACTCGCAGGTGAGGTCATAACTATTGAAGTATTTGAGGAACTGTCAGAAAAAGCAAAAAAAATTCTGAAAAAACTCGGATTTGATAATGTGAGATTTTTTGTCGGGGACGGTTCAGAAGGATTACCAGAATTTTCCCCATATGACAGAATCTGCGTATCAGCAGCTTCCCCTAATATACCTCCTCCACTTTTAGAACAACTCAAGCCAGGAGGAATAATGGTAATACCAATTGGAGATGAAAATGAGCAGGTTCTTAGTAAAATTATAAAAGAGGGAAACGGAAAAGGTTTTATAAAAAAAGAACTATGTGGATGCAAATTTGTAAAACTAAAAGGAAAATATGGCTTCCCGTAATACTTTTATTCCCATTGATATTCTTTTTGATATCTTGTGGATATGGAATATACCACAAGGTACAAAAAGGAGAAACTTTACAGCAGATAGCAAAAAAGTATAATGTACCAGAAAAAGAAATAATAGATGCTAACAAAAAAGGACCATTCAAATTTGATCCGCAGAAAATCAAAGAGGGAGATCTTATTTGGATTCCTCTTGATAAAGCTTCTGCCGAAATAAAAAATGAATTTGAACTAAAAGAAAAACCTGAACCAAAGGAAAAACCTGAACCAAAAGAAAAACTTGAATACCAACCTAAATCCACAAATACGAAAACACAAAACCAAAAGATAGAAGATAAGAAAAATAACTATGAAGATAACAAAAATAATAAGGGCAGCAACAAAAAAGGAGAAACTGGAATTGGAACACAACTTATACAGCCAAAAGATAAAAAAGATTTTCCATCGTTGGCAAAAGTTGATATAAAAAAAGATAAAATAGCAAACGATAATAAGATAAGTTTAAAATTCATAAAACCAGTTCAGGGAAAAATAATCTCTGAATTTGGTCTGAGAAATGGTAGAATGCACAAGGGTATAGACATCCAAGCCCCCGAGGGAGAAAGTATAAAAGCGGCAGAGGATGGAGTTGTAATATTTTCAGGTTTCCTGAAAGGGTACGGAAATGTAATAATAATAAAGCACGAAGGAGATTTCTTTACGGTATATGCCCACAATAAAGTAAATTTGGTGAAAGAAGGAGAATTTGTAAAAAAAGGTCAAGTTATAGGAAAGGTTGGAATGACCGGCAATGCCCAAACCCCACATCTACATTTTGAGATAAGAAAAAAAACAAAGCCACTTGATCCTACCGAACATATTCAAGAATAAAAATTATCTTTCAAATTGAAATTTTACTACAAAACATAATTAAAATTTAAAGAAGGAGGTATAAAATATGGCTGAAAGAAAAACTCTTCCAATGATACCACTGAGGGATATAATTGCTTTTCCTCACATAGTTATGCCACTTATAGTAGGAAGACCAAAGTCAATCAGGGCTCTTGACGAAGCTTTGGTCTCTGATGATAAACTTATATTTTTACCCACACAAAAAAATTCACGGATAAATGAACCAAAAGAAGAAGATATATATCAGGTTGGAACAATATGCAGAATAAAGGGACACCAGAAAATTCCAAACGAGAACAGGAAGATAGTCGTTGAAGGTGTGCAAAGAGGGAAAATGGTAAGATTTATAGACAACGGAGAATATCTGATGGCAGAAGTTGAGCTAATTGAAGAGGTAAATGCGAATTCACAAGAGGCAAAAACACTTTCAAAGGAAGTTATTGACCTTTTCAAATCTGTATCAAGGCAGATGAGAATATCAAACGAATATATAGATGTTCTATACAATATAAAAAATCCCGCTGAAGTCTGTGATGTAATAGCCGCCCAACTTGTAATTCCGCTTGAAAAAAAGCAGGCTATACTTGAAGAAATAGATGTTGTAAAGAGATTAAAGCTGGTCAAATCTATTCTTGAAGAAGAAATTCAAAACCTTGAGTCAGAAAGAAAATCAAGGGTAAGAGCAAGAGCACGGGGTGAATCGAGTGGAATAATGGGACAAGGAGATTTCATTCAAGACGAGTGGAGGGAGGAAATAGAAGAACTTGAAAGAAGAGCCGAAGAAAAAGACCTCCCAGAAAGAGTAAGAGAAGTCGTTATGAAAGAAATAAGAAAATTAAAGCTCATGACCCCCCTTGCAGCAGAAGCGACTGTTGTTAGAAACTATGTCGATTGGCTCCTATCTTTACCTTGGACAGAAAGAAGCGAAGAAAAACTTGACCTCAAAGAAGCAAAAAAAATTCTTGACGAAGACCACTGGGGGCTCGAAAAAGTAAAAGAAAGAATAATAGAATATCTTGCTGTCAGAAAATTAGCAGGACCTTCAAAGGCACCAATACTGTGTTTCGTCGGACCCCCCGGGGTTGGGAAAACATCCCTTGCAAGATCAATAGCAAGAGCAACTGGAAGGAAATTCGTAAGATTATCTTTGGGAGGAGTTAGAGATGAAGCAGAAATAAGAGGGCATAGAAGAACATATATAGGAGCTCTACCTGGACGGATAATACAGATGATGAGAAAAGCCGGAACAAAAAACCCTGTTTTTTTACTTGATGAGGTAGATAAACTCTGCTCAGATTTCAGAGGAGATCCTGCAGCTGCCCTTCTTGAGGTCCTTGACCCTGAACAGAATCACTCATTTTTAGATCACTACATAGATATTGAATATGATCTTTCAGAAGTTTTCTTTATATGCACCGCAAATACTACGTACACAATCCCACCTGCACTACTTGATAGAATGGAAGTCATAAGAATCCCGGGGTACACGGAACACGAAAAATATGAGATAGCAAGAAGGTTTCTTGTTCCAAAGCAAGCAAAAAATGCGGGATTAAACGAAGATACTTGCGAATTTACAAAAGATGCTCTATATAAAATAATAAGGGAATATACAAGAGAAGCCGGAGTAAGAAACTTAGAAAGAGAAATAGGAAACGTCATAAGGAAGATAGCGAAAAAAATAGTTGAACAAAACTTAGACCTGAAATCTAATCCAAAATTCATAGTTAATGCAAAAGATGTTCAGAAGTTTTTGGGTCCCCCGAAATTCAAACCTTCAGATATTGATACAAAGCCACTTGTAGGTGTAGCCCGAGGACTTGCGTGGACAGAATTTGGAGGCGAAGTACTTATGATTGAAGTCTCAATCGTCCCCGGAACAGGAAGACTAACTATTACAGGAAAACTTGGAGATGTAATGCAGGAATCTGTAAAAGCTGCAATATCTTATGTGAGGTCAAGAACAAAAGAGCTTGGAATAGACCCGGAATTTTACTCAAAAACAGATATCCATGTTCATGTTCCGGAAGGAGCGGTTCCAAAAGATGGACCATCGGCAGGTATAACAATTGCAACCGCTATCATATCATCTCTTACCAAAATACCAGTAAGACCCGATGTTGCTATGACAGGAGAAATAACATTAAGAGGTAGAGTTCTTCCGATAGGCGGTGTAAAGGAGAAATTACTCGCAGCACACAGGTATAAAATAAACAAAGTAATCTTACCGAAGGAGAACGAAAAAGACCTTGAAGAAGTTCCAAAAGAGATACTCAAACAACTCCAAATAAAGTTTGTAGAGCATATGGATGAGGTTGTAGAGTTCGCCCTTGATGCTCCTCCAGAGAAAATATGGAAAGGTAGAATAGGAATCGGAGAAGAGATTTCAACACCACATTAATTTTTTTTTGAATAATTATTTTCCCAATTGATTCTTTTTATTTTTTATATATATGCCGAGGTGGCGGAATTGGTAGACGCGTCGTCTTGAGGGGGCGATGGGGTCAAATCCCCGTGCGGGTTCAAGTCCCGCCCTCGGCACCAAAATCACAACTTATCACCAACAAAACATCTGCACGCATAACACAAAAATTTAGAGCATTTCACAAGAAAAATTTCAATAAGTCCTTGAACTTCTATCATATTCAAATTCCTCAAATTCAACGATTTTTTCGCATACCTTATTATCCTGTTTTCCTCCTCAGGAGGAAATGAAGAAAAGTAATTTAAAACTTCTTCTTTCTCATAATAGTTCAGAAGGTAAGGAACAAATACATTTACTATTATGGTTTTTAACCTACCCTCACCTAAACATGGAAAAGAAAAAGAATTTTTCCAAGCTTTAAAATCTGATTTCCTCTCAAATAGTTCTTTTACAACTGACAAAAAATCAACTTTTGATATTTCATAAAGAACTTTCAATCTAAATTTAGGATGGTTTTGCGGACGCCCAGGATGAATTTTTAATTTTTTCAACTCATCATCAGATATTTTATCAAAACTCCCCTTATCCATTCTTTTGACTAACTCCAAAGGATACTTTCTTGCAAAGTTAAGCATAAAGTTTTTATATCTTTCGTATCCAAGAGCTTCCGATATGAACTCCCACAAAGCCTGCTCATCTCCTACCTCCTTTATCCTTTCTTTCTGCCTTTGAGCTTTTCTTAAAAGTCTTATTTGAGCAAAACGCAAAATTTCATGCCTTTTTATGTTTTCGTTTAATTCAGCACAGAAAAATTTTTTATCTTCGTTGAGATTTGATATTCTGTCAAGAGATATAACGACTCCCGGCAATTTAACATCTTCTTCACCAACAACATGAACTCTGACGGACGAAAATTCAGGATTTTGATGATGTTTATGCTCAAACCAATCAGAAGATTTAAGATGGCATTCCACATCTCCCTCTATCTTCACCCCATCAACAAACACAACAGCATTTTTAAAATCAGGACCAATTCTGCTTTTCAATCCAGAAAATGCAATATATATTTCCCTTTCGCCATCATATATTCTCAGTCCGCTGGCACTTTCCCAAAATATTTGAATTTCCTCCTCAGATGAGAAAAATTTCATTCATTAAAAATTAAGTTTTACCAATTTTTTGTTCTTCTTAACAAGAGAAATAAAAATATAAAGATAAAAGATAACAGGAATAAATAAAAAATAAAGATAAAAATTTACATCCTTTCTTTGATTTTTAAATATGATACCAATAAGGGATGAAAATCCTTCTCGGACATTTCCCTTGATAACTTTGATTTTGATCCTATCAAATTCAATTATATGGCTATATGAGTGGTATATCAGCTGGGGCGGAGAATTTTTCTTTGAAAGGTTCATAATGGAATTCGGTCTTGTCCCGAAAAACATTCCAGATAACCCAAAAGCTCTTATAACTCATATGTTCCTGCACGGTAGTTGGTTTCATATAATAAGCAACATGTGGGTTCTCTGGATATTTGGAGATAATGTTGAGTATGTAATGGGTAAGTTAAAGTTTATCTTGTTCTATATTTTGTGCGGATTAGGAGCGGCAGCTTTGCAAGTTATCGTAAGCTTGATATTTGGCGGTGAAGAAACTCCGATGGTTGGAGCAAGCGGAGCTATAAGCGGAGTACTTGCAGCATATATGAAATTTTTTCCCGGAGCAAGAATTGTTTCGCTCGTTCCATTTCTCTTCTATATTTATTTTGCTCGTATCCCAGCATTAATATTTATAGGTTTCTGGTTTCTAAGCCAGATAATAAATGGAGTTTTATTTTTGCCATTCTCTGGACTTGGCGGTGTAGCTTGGTGGGCTCATATAGGTGGATTTATTTTCGGACTCTGGTTAGCCCCCAAATTTGCTGATATAACAAAACTAAAAACAAGAAAAAGAATAATAAGAATAGTTAGAATAAACTGAAAAATAGCTAGAAAAAACTGAGCAATATGAAAAAATGAAAAACAATAAAAAAATGACAAAAAAACAAAAACCAGCTGAAAACAAAAATTCATAAATCAATAAAACTTAAAAAGTCTTTAATATCTGAAATCGTTCCAAATGAGAAAACACGCAAAGAAGGTTCTATTTTCTTTACAAGAGATGACAAAACTTTTCCGGGACCTACTTCACAAAAAGAATAAAAGCCATTTTCCACGAGCTTCTTTACCGCTCCCAAAAAATTTACCTTGTGTACTATTCCGGAAAGCAAGGTTTCTTTTACATTATCTTCTGAATAAAATTCCAAGGTGTGAGCAGAAATGACGGGAAAATTCAATTTTTTTATTTCGATTGAACTCATAATTTTAGATAATTTTTCGCGAGCCGGTTCCATAAGCGGACAATGAAACGGAGCAGAAACTCTCAAGGGAACAAATCTCACTTTCAAAGATTTTAATATCTCGCTGAAAATTTTTATTCCTTCTGATTTACCGGAAACAACAACCTGGTTTTGCGAATTTATATTTGCAATCCACACATCCTTTATCTGGTAGTTTTGTAGTAGATTTTCAACTTGGTCAGTATCTGCCATAACGGCAAGCATAGCGCCCTCCCCTGGCGGAACGGCTTCCTGCATAAATTTTCCTCTCGCTCTCACAAGTTTAACTCCATCTTCAAATGAAATAGCACCAGCAGCACATATTGCTGTGTACTCCCCTAAACTGTGCCCTAACCCAACTACTAAATTATTTATATCAACCCCAATTTTTTTGAGCTCCTCTTTTATGAACTGGAAAAGAGCAAAACTTAAAGTAAAAATTGCAGGTTGAGCATTTTCAGTAAGATTCAATTTTTCCTCAGGTCCTGAAAACATAATTTCAGAAATATTATCTCCTAAAACTTCGTCAGCTCTTTTTATAAAGTAAGATACCAAAGCAGAATCCACACAGTCTTTTCCCATTCCTACAAATTGACTACCCTGTCCCGGAAACAGGAAAACAATTTTTTTAGAGTGGGATATTTCCATGCTTTTTAGGTGGGAGTTTTTCTATTTTGTCTTCCAACGCTTTCAAAGCAGCAGCTATTTTTTTTCTTACATCTTCTGGTCTTATAACATCATCTATGAAACCCAAAGATGCAGCTTTCCAGGGATTTGCAAATTTCATTTTGTATTCTTCTATGAATTTAGCTCGCGCTTCTTCCGGTTTTTTTGCAGATTTGATTTCTTTCCTAAAAATTACGTCAACAGCTCCCTCAGGCCCCATTACAGCAATTTCTGCTTGTGGCAAAGCAAAAACAACATCTGCCAAAAGATGCCTTGAACCCATAACCACATATGCTCCTCCATAAGCTTTCCTCATTATTAAAGTTATTTTTGGAACTGTTGCTTCTGCATACGCATAAAGGAGTTTAGCTCCCCTTCTTATTATTCCGTTATGCTCTTGCGCAATTCCCGGAAGGAATCCAGGAACATCAACAAATGTTATGATAGGAATGTTGAAGCAATCACAAAATCTTACAAACCTTGCAGCTTTTTCAGAGGAGTTTATGTCAAGACATCCCGCAAGATGCGCAGGATTATTCGCAACTATTCCCACAACTTTTCCTCCTATTCTTGCAAAACCAATTACTATATTTTGAGCAAAATCTTTCTGAACTTCAAAGAAAGAATCCCTATCAACAACAACATTTATAACATCCCTTACATCAAAAGCTATATTTGGGTCCTCAGGAATTATAGATTTTAACTCTTCTGTTGACCTATTTTCAGGATCTTCTGATGGCACAAATGGAGGATCTTCAAGGTAGTTTCTTGGCAGATAAGAAAGAAGTTTTCTTATTTTTTCTATACAATCTTCATCATTTGCTGCAATAAAATGAGCAACACCAGATTTTTCCATATGAACTTCTGGACCGCCCAACTCTTCTTTTGTCACCTCCTCAAATGTTGCAGCTTTCACAACATCAGGACCAGTTATGAACATATAACTTGTTTTTTTGACCATAAAAATAAAGTCTGTTACGGCAGGAGAATAAACAGCTCCACCTGCGCAAGGTCCCATAATAGCGGAGATCTGTGGTATAACGCCTGAATACCTTACATTTCTCAAAAATATGTCCCCATATCCTCCCAGCGAAAGTACTCCTTCTTGAATTCTGGCACCACCTGAATCATTTAGTCCTATTATTGGAGACCCCGTTTTTGCAGCCATATCAAAGATCTTGCAAACTTTTTTTGCGAACATCTCCCCGAGCGATCCCCCAAAAACTGTAAAATCTTGCGAGAAAGCAAAAACTAATCTTCCATCTATTTTACCGTAACCAACTATAACTCCATCTCCTAAAACCTTTTTGCTTTCCATACCAAAGTCTGTTATTCTATGTTCAACAAACCTATCTATTTCTTCAAATGTTCCTTCGTCAAATAGAAGGTTTATTCTCTCACGAGCTGTAAGTTTTCCCTCTCTGTGCTGCTTTTCTATTTTGTCTTTTCCACCAGCTTCAAGCAAAAGAGCTTCCTTTTCCAAAAGTATTTCATATTTTGTTTTTTTAGTTTTTTCGTCTTTCATCATACAATTTACCTCCTTTTTTACCAGAATTATGAAGTTTTAGGAATTTACAAAAGTTTTTGTAAATTTTGAAATTTTTAGTTTCAAAGTTTCCAAGGTGACTGCAAAAATAGAAAATAAGAAGTTAAGCCTTACAAAGTTCTACTATGAAAATAATTTTGCTCTTGGGATTAGTTTCTTTGTTTGCAGATATAACATATGAGAGTGCAAGAAGTATATCCGGTCCATTTCTTGCGAGCCTAGGTGCGGGTGCATTTTTGATATCTTTCGTAGGAGGATTAGGAGAATTCATAGGATATGGTCTGCGAATATTTGCAGGATATATATCAGATAAACTCAAAAATTATTGGGGCTTGACAATTTTAGGATATTTTCTTGGTCTTTTCTCCCTGCCCTTACTTGCATTCGCACAAAATTGGCAATTCGCTATCACACTAATTTTAGCAGAAAGATTTGGGAAAGCTATAAGGAGCCCTGCAAGAGATACGATTTTATCTTTGGCGTCAAAAAAGTTGGGATATGGCAAAGGTTTTGCAATTCACGAAGCATTAGATCAAATAGGCTCAGTAGCTGGACCATTTTTTATTTCCTTTATATTGGCAAATTTCGGGTACAAGCCCTCTTTTTTTGTACTCTTTATTCCTGCTATTTTATCTTTTTTACTCCTCATATCAGCTGAAAGAGTTTACAAGAAAATATATAAAGACGAGGATTTGAAAGAAGAAAAAGAATCAAATCACATATCAGAAATTAAGAAAAGTAAAGAGTGGAAGAAAATACCAGTCATTTTATTTTTTATTTTTTCTACCATGACTATTTTTTCTGCTCTCAACTTTCAGCTCATATCTTATCATATGAAAGTAAGCGGAGTCAAAGATCACATCATTCCTCAACTCTTTGCATTAGCTATGATAGTAGATGCAATATCAGCAATACCGATTGGATTGATTTTTGATAAATTGAAAGATAGATGGAAATTATTAGTTCTTTGTGCTATGCCGATATCTGCCACAATTTCAAACATACTTATTTTTTCAAAGAGTTTTTACATAGGTTGTTTAATTTGGGGATTTTATATAGGAATGACAGAAAGCGTAATGAGATCAGCAGTAGCTCAAATAACACCAGAACAAAAAAGAGGAATTATGTTCGGAATTTTCCACACACTGTACGGGATATCTTTTTTAGTTGGAGGTTCAGTTTTTGGTAAAATCTATCCAGATATTGGGAAAATACTGACTTTGGTTTTCGTATCCCAAACGCTATCTTTATTTTTTCTCTTTTTGACTATGCTCTCCCTAAATACTCGTTCGTTTCAGGATTAACCTTTATTTTCTCGCCTTTTTTAACATGTAAAGGGACATAAATTACTACTCCGTTTGACAAAGTTGCAGGTTTCACTCCACCTGCCTCTGTATCTCCTCTAACTCCCGGAGGAGTATCAACAACCTCAATCTCAACAACTTTTGGGAGCCTTATCGCAACCGGCACTTGATTTGCTACGATTATCTGAAATTCTATTCCCTCTATAAACCATGGTGATATATCTTCAACTGCTTCTCTTTTGAACCTATACTCTTCATAAGTTTGAGAGTCAATAAAAACAAATTCATCACCATCAGAATACAAAAATTTAGCATACCTTAAACTTGCATCGGGAGATTTCAGCTCATCAGATGAAACGAATGTTCTTTCTATAACTTTCCCTGTCACAGTTTCTTTGAGTTTTGTTTTAACATGAGGCTGTCTTTGAGCTACTTTCTGCCTTTCTACTTCAATAACTTCATATATTTTACCTTCAAGTTCCACGAACATGCCCGCTTTAAGATCTCCTGCCCTCATACAAAAAATTTTTAATAAAAGTTTTTTTAGAGTATGAAAAGATAGAAAAATAAAATAATCACCCATCAAAAAATCAAAATCTTACTATATGAATTGGGTTATCTGAAACTGATATTTTGAATGTGTAAGGATTAAGATTTACCCAAATTTTCTTTTCAAGCTCAATTTCAAGTAATGGGACTTTTGCAGGTTGAAATACTATCTCAACCTCTTTTCCAAAAGTTTCCTCTCCGTCAACAAATACTTCTGTTATTTCAGATGAGACTTTCAACTCTTTTGTTTTTTTCCATTCGCAAGCACCAGAAAGAGATTCAATGGGCTGCCCCAAAAATGGGAATAAAAAAGTTTCTTTGAGCTGTTTTTGAATTTTTTCAAGTTTTTGTTTTTCTTCTTCTTTCATTCCTAACGGGACACAGTCGTGAAGTTCAAATTTTTTTTCTTGTCTCAAAATAACAAGCTTTAAACTTTTTTTATTTCTTGATGTAGTATCTATTATATTTGTGAGAAAATTAGAAATCCTTCTTGCCTGAGCTTTAATCTCCTCCTCCTTGAATATCGGTATTTTGGGGAATATAAGACCAAAAAATAAGGCTATAATTGCTACAACTACTGAGATCTCAATAAGGGTAAAAGATTTTCTATACTGCTGAAATCGCTTACTCTGCTGAAATATCATCGGCGGTTCCGAGAGTTTTATCTGGTCCTGGGGATTTTAGTGTGAAAGTATTTCCATCTGAAACATAGTAGTAGTCAGAACCCCACGGGTCTTTTGGTATTTGTTTGCCTTTGAGATATCCACCGGAAACCAAAGCTTGTAATCCCTCATCTGTTGTCGGATATCTTCCGTTTTCCATCCTATAAAGTTCAATAGCTTGCTGTATCATTGTAATTTGAGTCTTGGCTGTTCTTTCTCTTGCTCTCTCAAAGTATCTTACAACATTTATTCCAACAAGTCCAGCAAGCAAACCTATTATAAGAACAACAACCATTATTTCTATTAAAGTGAAAGCCTGTTTTTGCTTTTTTCTTTCCCTCTTCACCATAACCATATATATAAAAAATTATTTTTTCATCCACAGAAATGCTAAATTTCAAGCATTATTAATTAACCCAAGTGTATAAATAATGTAGAAATAATCAGGTCATAATCTGCCAACTCAAATATAAATCTAATTGCTCACAGAATTCCTACCTTAAAGGAGCAGAATTTAAAAGAGTTGAATGAGAAATCTCCTAATGAAAAATCTCCTATAAAAGCATATTTATTCACCGCCAAGGTGTTTTTTTAGGAAATTGACCATCATAGCCCATGCATCTTTTGCAGATGGTTCATGATAAACCTCGGGTCTTTTTTCATTTAGAAAAGCGTGATTGACGCCCGGATAGACTTTGAGTTGTACTTCAACTCCGTTTCGCCAAACCTTTTTTGCAAGCTCAATAACATCATCATTGTTTACGAACTCATCTTTTTCTGCAAGAATAAAGAATATGGGTATCTTTATATTTTCCGGTTTTATTGGAGCGAGTTGGGGAAGGCCATAAAATGGGCAAGCCGCATTCAAAATATCAGAGAAAATGGAAGCAAAATACATTGTCAAAGTTCCACCACAACAAAATCCAATTACTCCGACTTTTTTTGGAGAAACTTTATCTAAACTTTTAAGATATTCAACTGCAACTTTGAATGTATTTGATACTTCCTCAAGGCGATTTTGGAACATATCTGTCATAAGCTGACCTGCATCGTTAGGATTATCTACAACTTTACCTTTGTATAAATCTAATGCCAGAACAGAAAAACCTTCTTTTGATAACCTATCTGCAACTCCCTTTATTTGTTCATTCAGCCCCCACCATTCATGTAAAACTATAACTGCTGGCGCTCTCCTGCGAGGAACAGAAAAATATCCCATAATCTCCACTCCATTTTTTTGAAACTTTATATCTTTTCCCATCGTAATTCCACCTCCTTTCGATTTTGAATTTTATTCTAACGAATAAAATTGTTTTTTTGGAATTTGCGAAAATTTTGCCACTATTTACACACTAATGCAAATCTTCCAAGAGCATTTTTATTTTTCATTTTTAAGTGAGCATCAATGGCTCTTTCAAGTGGGAATTCTTCTGAAATAATTGGTCGCACTTTACCCGACTCAATAAGTCGGAAAAGATTTTGAAGCTCATTCAGATTTATTCCTACCGAACCTTTTAATTTAAGTTCTCTCAAAATAACCATTCCCGGATTAAGAGAATATCTATCTACCTTTATATTTCCTATAAGAACGAGCGTTCCGCCCAATTTCAGGCTTCTTATAGCTCCTTCAAGCCCAACAGAACCAGTATTTTCTATCACGACATCAACCCCTTTTCCTCCTGTTCTTTTCATCACTTCATCATTAAATCTCATATCTTCTGATAAAATCACTTCATCCGCTCCGAACTCTTTTAGTTTTTCAACTTTGCTTTTTGATGAAGTTACAGCTAAAACATATGCCCCAGATGATTTTGCTATTTGGATTGCGTGCAAACCAACTCCTCCGCTTGCTCCCGTTATAAGTACAACATCGCCAGGTTTAACTTCCCCCTGATGAACAATTGCTCTATATGCCGTTCCGACCGCACAAAAAATTATAGAAAGTTGAGAATAAGATAAAATTTTAATAAGATTTTCTGGAACCTTCACAAAAGCAGACCAGTGAGCTTTGATATATTCGGAGTATCCACCTGGCATGGTATGAACAAACCTTCCTGCTCTTGTGCAAAGGTTATCTTTTCCAGAAAGACACAACTCACATCTTCCGCAAAACGGTCCGTGCCTTGATATAACAACATCTCCCTCTGAAAAGGGAGGAATATCTGTGTTACCAACTTTTACCTTTTCAATAACGCCACATATTTCATGTCCCGGGACTGTTGGCAGGATCGTATATTTGAAACCTCCTTCTATGTCTATTATATCTCTATAACATACACCACATGATAAAACTTTTACAAGAACTTCTCCCTCCGCAAGTTCTCCTATGTCAAATTCTTTGAATGATATTCCGTCATACCCGAATTTTTCAAGAACCCATGCTTTTGTTTTCATTTCAAAAAGTATAATCCAAATAGAAGGGAATGAGATTTATTCGCTATTTTTTATTTTTCGTTTTTGAACTTCTCCTCCATTCTCCCTCTCCTTATCTATCCCATCTGAATATTTATTATTTGTATGTGATGAGTTAGTGCCATTCTCTTCTTTATTCTCTTCCTGTTTATACTTCTCTTTTTTCAGATGAAGGTAATATTTAATTTTTTCTTCCGAATAGCTTATTCTTGGGTGATAAAATTCAATTAGTGTTTCAATAGTTGCTGATTTTATTTTATTGAGTTGTTCAAGCGTTATTGGAGCGTTGTCAAATTGCCTCATCTCCATCTTCTTTTCGATCACTCTCTCAACAATTTCCGCTATCTTATCAGAAGTTATTTCTTCAAGTGATCGCAAAGCTGCCTCACAAGAATCTGCTATCATTACTATAACAGTTTCAACGCTGCGCGGAGATGGTCCGGGGTATCTTACTTCAAAATTAGGATTCTCTTCCTCCGCAGCTTTGATGAAAAATTCAGGATAAGTTGTTCCATGATGTTCTCTTATAAAGTCTATTATTCTTTCTGGAATATTGTATGACCTTGCAAGTTTCACGCCATCTTCAACATGCTTTATAATAACCTTTGAGCTCAAAGGAGGATTTATTTTGAGGTGTTTTTCTAACCCTTTCAGATTTTCTATAAAGTATGCAGGTCTTATTATTTTTCCCACATCATGATAAAGAGCTGCACATCTTACAAGTTCTGCATTCACGCCTAACTTTTCCGCAACAGAAGAAGCAATATCAGCAACAAATAGTGAATGATGAAATGTTCCAGGTGCTCTCTTCCTCAGCTGAACTAAAAGCGGATTTTCAAAGTCTTGCAGATCAAAAAGATAAAATGGTGTAAGGATTCTGAAAGTTCTTTCTATAAAATATATCAAACCAACTGATATAAAGGGAGAAAATAAAGAAGAAAACAAAAAAAGGAAAGATTTAGAAAATCCATTTTCCAATATGAATATCAGAAAAGTTCCGCACAATCCGTAAAATACTCCAACTTTAAAAAGAGAAATTCTTCTTCTTGCCTTTTTGAGGGAAATTAATACGACAAAAGAGCAGATAAACCAAATAAAAGAAAGTGAAAAGTCTTTATGTATAAAATAAGAGACAAGTGAAACAAAAGATGATGTATAAATTGTTTTCTTCTCACCAATAATGTAGAGCAGAACAGAAGGTAGAACGAAAAATGGTATGGCAAAAAGGAGAGAGTTTTGAGGGAAAAACTCAAAATCAATTCTGCTCTGAATTTTTGAGAAAAAATATACTACAAGCGAAAAAATCAAAAAAGTTAATAAGAAAACTATTTTCTCATTATCTTGAAATTCTCTTAAAATGAAAAAAGATGAGAGAAAAGAAATAAGAAACGCAAGCTTTATGTTCCTTATATTTCCATCAATATCAAAACTAAAAATAGAAAATATCGCAGATGACAATAAAATCAGGATAATATAAAAGTACCTCTGTAAAAATGATTTTATCATAAAATTTGAAAAATATATTTTAAAACATGAAGAAAAAAGAAAAGAAAAATAAAAAAAAGATAAGGGAAAAATAAAAAGATAAAGGAAAAATAGGAAAATACCCCAACAGAAAAATTGCTAAGATTTCCGTATCGTTTTGAAATATCTATATCGTTATTATTCTAAACTTATTTTTTAAAGGGAGGTTGGCAGAATATGTTAGAGATATTTGTAGCAACGCAAAATATTGGTAAGCAAAAAGAAATAAGAGAAATATTGAAAATAATATCAAAAGATATAAAGAGAGAAATAATACCTATTTTTCCATCTGAAAAGGAAAAAGTCCCAGAGGAAGGAAAAACTTATTTTGAGAACGCATACTCAAAAGCTATATGGTGGATTGAAAATAAAAAAGTAAATATTCCTGTCCTTTCAGAAGATTCAGGTCTTGAAATTTTTGCTCTCGGAAAATATCCCGGTGTAGCATCTTCTATTGTACCGCACAGAGATTCAACAGATAAAGATAGGTGTCTTTTCATTTTACAGAAAATGAAAGGAATATCTAAAAGGGACGCAAGATATGTATCCTGGGTTGTCTTAGTTTTACCCCAAGAAAAATACTGGATAGCAGATTACGGTGAAACTTATGGAATAATAATAGATGAGTTAAGGGGTGAGAATGGATTTGGTTATGATCCAATCTTTTTTTCAAATGACCTCCAAAAAACTTTCGGAGAAGCAAAACCGGAAGAAAAGAACCTTGTATCACACAGAATGAGAGCTATTTCAAAACTTAAAAAAGTTTTTGAAAAGCTCTGATAAAGAGAATAGAAAAGCTTTAATCAAAAACAGGAAATGAAAAATTAAGGGATGAAAAAAATAAGGACATTCATAGGAATAAAAATTCCAGATAAAATATCTTCAGAAATATTCAATTTCAGTTCAAAAAAGTTCAAAAGTATAGGAGGGAAGGTAAAACTTGTAGAGAAAGAAAACATACACATAACTTTGCTATTTTTGGGAGAGGTAGAAAATGACAAAATAAATCAGATAATAGACGAGCTAAAAAAAATAAAATATGAAAGTTTCATAGTTTCTGTAAGAGGTGTAGGGGCTTTTCCATCGCCTGAATTTCCAAAAGTCGTATGGATAGGAGCAGAAAGCGATAAAATAATCAAACTTCACGAAGAAATAAAAAATCGCCTCAAAGAATTTGTGGAAAAAGATGAATCAAAACCATTCACATCTCACATAACAATAGCGAGAATAAAATCGGAAAATATTTCAAATGAGGTGAGAAAAATTTTGAGTGAAAATAAAGATATAGAATTTGGGAAATTCCAAGTAAATGAATTTTCTTTGTTTGAAAGCAAACTCACCCCTCAAGGTCCGATATACAGAATAATAGAATCCTTTAAGTTAGACTAAACAAGTTAGATTTAGTTAGTTAGATAATTTTATATTAGAGTTAAAGTAAGTTTTCTGGTTCTGTATATATAGCAGTAATTATTGGAGTATCGCGGAGTGTAAATTTCCTTGCAAGTGTTCCCCTCAACTCCATAACAAGGTCCTGAAAGACTTTGAGATCGTCTGTCTCGTACGCAACTATAAATTCTTGGTCATCTATTCCAAAAGAATAAGCAAGAAGCTGTTTTACCTCCTTGTATTTATTCCCTACCCTTATGTGTTCCATCATCATCTCTTTTCTTTTTTCAAACTCTGTAAGATACCATTCCGAGGTTTTGACGAAAGGATAAACTACAAGATACTTTTTTCTCTTTGTATTGCCTATAATGGCATAATCTTCAACTGGTATTCTTGAACTATATTGAGATTTTCTTATTATCCCAGAAAAAATATTTGAAATTGAACTTCTAATTCCCAATGATGTTCTCATAATAGCTGAGACTCTTTTTGCAAGCTTGTCAAATTCTCTGTGCATGTGGAAAATAAGAATATTACAATCTTTCCTTATACCATCAGTTGAGTATGTAGTCGTAAAGAATTCTTCTGATATAAGCGAAGATATAAACTCTTTTTTTTCATCTTCGGTATATTTTCGTGGAGTTTGAATACATATAAACTGGACAAACATTCCGTCAATTTCTTCTTGTGATTTGAACATATCAAGGAAAAAAATAAGAATTTTCAAAAGCAAATAAAGATTTTCAGAAATAACACAAATTAAGGTATCCTCAATAATTCAAGATAAGTTCAAGAAATCATAGTGTTTGTTGTTGCAAACGCTTGAGCTCTTGCTCCCTGTCTCTGGTTCGTTTTACCCCTTCCTTACACCATTTATCATCAAATTCTTTTACGCAGCTTTCATAAGATTGCAGAGCAGAACTTGTATCATCTTTTACTTCATAATAAACCCCAAGATTATACAAAGCTGCAAGTCGGTCTTCACGAGAGTATTTTTCTGGGTTATCTAAAACCTTCTTCCATATTTGGGCTGCTGATTCTAAATTTCCTTTCTCTGCAAGCTTTACAGCTTCTTTCAATTCCTTTGAATCCCCCTTACGCAATTTTCTTTTTACAGTTTCATAGTATGGTAATATTTCGCGCATAACATTTTGTACAAGACTAACAATCATTTTCTCTCCAACTTTTGTCCAGTTTTCAAATTTCTTTGCGGCATCCATAGGAGAAGAACCTCTCTGAATTTCTACTTCCTTTTTTCTATGAGAGCTTGATCCTATAACTACACCATCATCTTGTCTTACCAGATTATAAATCAATTCCATCTCATATGATCGCACCACCTCGTAATAAACCTCTTTCCTAACAGTATTTCCTTCCCTTATCTCCTCCTCCTTTCTTTCGCTCCGATCCTGAACATAAAAGCTACCTGAAAAATCTATTCTGTATTTTGCTCCCTGAAACTTATATGAGCCGAATTTATTGTTAGCAATTTCACTTTGCATAGTTGCTTCAAGTTTTCTGCGTAGATCTTCTGATCCGAAATATGCCTGAACCATTTCCGCAGTCATTCCCACGATCTCTCCTAAAATACCGCCTCCTTCTGGTTTAACAAGATCAAGCTTGGGTGATATTTTTACCTGTCCTAAAACAAAACTCGGATCCTTTCCTATATCAAATTTAGCTGGTTTGAGTTGTTGAAACTTTATAGACGGCGCACAAGAGACAAAAACAAAACTACCTAAAAACAGTGAAAAAAACAATCCAGCGGGAAAAAACCAGAACGCAAAAAAATTCTTAATACCAATGTTCAAGTTTTTTTGATTTTCCATCTACCTATACCTCCTCTCTGAATGCATCGTAGTACGCTATAATTTAAAATATATGCATAACTTTAATAAAACTCAACTTCTTTTCACCTGATAATCATTATGCATCAAATTTTTCAAGATTATGCACCAAATTTTTCAAGCCGTCCTGCGTGAGCCAAAAGCAAAGGCATAATATGAACAGCATATATCAAGCCTAAACTACCATATCTACAATCTCTTTCTGTAAATCGTCCTGAACCATCTTTGAAAGCTCTTTTTGACCATATCATGATTGGAACTGGATGAAAAGAATGTCCAGCCAGAGCGGAAGGAGAAGAATGGTCTCCTGTTATAGCCAAAACTTCCGGGTTCAAAGATAATATTTCAGGTATTATTGAATCAAACTCCTCTATTGCTTTAACCTTTCCCTCAAAATCACCATCCTCACCCCGTGAATCTGTCTTTTTAAAATGGAAATAAAAGAAGTCATATTTTTCAAAGTTATTTTTCAGAGCTTTTATTTGGGAATCAATATTTTCCCCATCAAGCTCAGCAACATCCATACCTAAAATTTTTGCTATTCCTCTATACATAGGATAAGTAGCTATCGCAAGAGCTTTGAGCTTCCATCTTTTTTCAAAACTTTCTATATCTGGTGACTTTGAAAAGCCACGAAGCAAAATACACTGAGCATACTCGTTGTTCTTTAAAACCTCAAAAATTTTAAAAGTTAGTTTTTCAACAATATCGGCTGTTCTTCTTTTTTCATAAGTGTCTTCTCCCAAAATTTGAGGACGCCTTATATACTCACCTTCTTTTTGAGGATCTGTATCTCCAATTTCATCAGAGAGACCTTTTCCCTTCAAAGATATACAGACTCTATGCTCTTTTACAGGATAAAACTTAACTTCAACATCTTCTATCATCTTTATTTTTTCTGAAAGTATTGAGCATAAATTTTTGTTTATCTCTGTTGAAATCCTCCCTGCTCTTCTATCTAAAACTTTTATTTTTCCATCATCTTCTGAACACTTTGCAAAATTACCCCTTGCAACAATCTCGTCAGTGGATGGAGTAATACCTATTCCAAGAGCTTCCATAATACCTCTTTTTATTATGTTTTTTACGGGATCATAACCAAATAATGCAAGGTGTGATGGTCCTGAGCCAGGAGTTACTCCGAACTCAACTGGGATGTGCAATCCCTTTGCTGACTCTTTTGCGAGTCTATCAAGGTTTGGAGTTTTTGCAGCTTCCAGTTCAGTTTTTCCTCCATAATATGGGATTCCTCCGAGACCATCAAGAACAACGAAGATTATCTTTCCTCCATCAGCTTTTATAATATCACCAAATGTTTTTGGAAAATCGTATAGCATAAAGGAAATTTTATTCAAGAAAAAAATAAATTACCGAAAGAAAAGAAAAAATTATGGAACATAAAACTTTTAACAGCAGACTATTAAATTTTTCAATTTATGCTCATACTTTTGACGAACGACGATGGAATAGATTCTCCCGGGCTTTTAGCTATAAAAAAAGAGTTAGAGAAGTTAGGAGAAGTTTGGGCATTTGCTACATGGGAAGATAAATCTGGCTCGGGTCATTCTATAACTATAACACAGGCAATAAGAGTTGCAAAAGTTGGAGACAGAACTTTCAAGGTAGATGGGACACCTGCTGACTGCGTCAACATAGCCGTAAACGGTATCCTTGAAGATATTCCAGATGTTGTTGTTTCAGGAATAAATCTTGGAGAAAATGTAGGAGATTATATACTGTATTCTGGAACATTCGGCGGAGCGATGGAAGGAGCTTTGCTTGGAATAACCTCTTTTGCGGTTTCTGCAAGGGCAAAAGAAGGAAGGACAGGAGATTTAGAAGTTATAGCAAAGATGACACGCAAAATGATAGAATTTTTTCTTGAAAATCCACCTCCAAAGAGAGTTGTTATAAACATAAATTTCCCTTTTTTCAGACACCCAAAAGAGATAAAAGGAATAAAATTTGGCAAGTTATCACGGGCAGCTTACGGGGAGCGAGCAATACATTTTCGGGACCCACGTGGGATGGATTTTTGGTTTTTGAGCTCAAAAGAACTCAAAGTAGATTCTGATGGAGTTGAAAATTTGAAGGAACTTGATTATTTCATTTTGGAAGATGGGTTTATATGTATAACTCCTGTTAAAATAGAGCTTCCTATTTTAAATATTTTTGATGAAAAAGAGCTTTCTACGCTTTCAAGTTTAGTTATGAAAGAAGCATCTCTGTTGGAGGTGAACCGGGAGGAACCATAGGATAAACATCTTCTTCTGGATCAACTTTCACATCTATTATTACCGGGATATCCTCTGGTTCTTCAAATATAGCTTTTTTTAGCTTTTCTTTGAGCTCAGATGGATGCTCTATTTTGTAGCCTATTGCTCCAAAAGCTTCTGCGAGTTTTTTGTAGTCTGGTTGAACTCGAAACCGGGATGCCGCATATCTTCCTCCATAAAACTTTCTCTGCCACTGTGCGACCATCCCGTGTCCTCCATTATTGAAAATTATTACTCTAACTCCCACTTTCTCTTCCACTGCTGTGGCAAGTTCTTGCATATTCATCTGGAAACTTCCGTCTCCTGCGAAACATATAACAAGTTTTGAAGGTTTTGCAATTTTTGCTCCTATTGCTGCGGGGAATCCAAAACCCATAGTACCAAGTCCACCTGATGTTATCCATGTTCTTGGTTCTCTTATTTTGTAGTACTGAGCTGCCCACATCTGGTGCTGCCCAACATCTGTTGTTATTATCACACTTTCATTTTTTGTGAGCTCATAAGTTGTTTCTATTAGTTCCTGGGGCTTTATTATGTTTTGAGATTTCTGGTATGTGAGAGGAAATTTTTTCTGCCACTCTCTTATTTTCATCCACCAAGGCTCAATCCTTTCTCTGAATTTTTTTATCTCAGATTTTGGAACTTCACTTTTTATTATTTGAATCATTTTTTTAAGTACATTTTTTGCATCTCCAACAATTGGTATGTCTATATCTATGTTCTTTGATATTGAGGCTGGATCTATATCTATATGTATTATTTTTGCGAGCGGGGCAAAATATTCTACATTTCCTGTAACTCTGTCATCAAATCTTGCACCTACTGCGAGAATCAAGTCTGAGTTGTTTATTGCCATGTTAGCTGTGTAAGTTCCGTGCATTCCAAGCATGCCTAAAAATTCCGGTCTTGTTCCATCAAATCCACCAAGTCCCATAAGAGTTAAAGTTACTGGAATTCCAAGAATATCTACGAGCTCTTCAAGTTCTTCATGAGCTCCCGATGCTATTATTCCGCCCCCTCCATATATTATCGGTTTTTCGGATTTGAGCAAAGTCTCTACTGCAATTCTTATTTGCTTTTCATTTCCTTCGTACTTGAATTTTTCTGGTATATTGATTTTCTCTGGGAAAATAAATTCTGTTTCAGCAGTTATAACATCTTTTGGCAGATCTACTACAACTGGACCTGGTCTTCCCATCTGACATATCTGATACGCTTTTATAAGTTCGTGTGAGAGCATTTCTGTTTTGGTTACTACTACATTGTATTTTGTTATTGGACGCGTTATGCCAACAGAATCTGTTTCCTGGAAAGCGTCATTCCCCATAAAGTAGGTTGGAACTTGTCCGGTCATTACAAATAAAGGAACAGAATCCATATAAGCGTCTGCAATCCCGGTTACTGTATTAGTAGCTCCGGGACCTGATGTTACCAGAACTACCCCTGGTTTACCTGATGCTTTTGCGTATCCTTCCGCCATATGAGTTGCACCTTGCTCATGCCTTACAAGAATATGCCTTATTTTTCCGTCTTTGATAAGTTCGTCATAAAGCAAAAGGACAACCCCTCCTGGCAGACCGAATATAGTGTCTATTCCAAGTCTTTTGAGAGTTTCAACTATTATTTTAGCTCCCGTCATTCTTTGAGCTTCTATTTTAATTTTTCTGGCTCCTGCCATATCACTTTAATTTACTCATTTTTCTGTCCTGTATGAAATTCTTAGCAATTTATCTCCTATTTTACCAATTTATCCTCTATTTTCCTACTTCCGTATCATTTCCGAGACATCTGAAATTTTAAAATCTAATGATTTGCCATTTGAGTTATCTGATTTGAATTATCTGAATTAGTCCGAACTTTCTAATTCCTTATTTTCCTTTCTTTTCTCTTTTTCTGTTTTTTGCTAACTCTTCTTTTATTGTTTTGAACATAAGTTTTTCTTCTGGATACAAACCTAGCCATATCTGAAAGCTCTTTGCTCCTTGTAATACAAGCATCCATTTTCCATCTTCCGTATCGTATCCCATTTTTGAGGCTATTTTAATAAAAGGAGTTTGAATATAGACTGTGTCATAAAATAGCTTTTTTGTTTTTTCTTTATTAGGTTTTGGAGTATATCCTATAACCTCAAATAAGTTTTCTCCTTTCCATCCAAGACTTGTTGCATTTACTATTATGTCAAATTCATCAAAATTTATTTTCCCGAATTCTTCTACTGCTATGTTTGATTTTGGAAAGATGCTCTGAATATCGCTTTTTATTTTTTCTGCTTTTTCTTTTGTTCTGTTGAATATTGTGATTTTACCTGCGTTGTTTTTTGCGCAAACAAAACAGATTGTTCGTGCTGTTCCACCTCCGCCCAATATCGCGACAGAGCTTGAACTTAAATTGTATCCTTTTTTCTCTATTGATTTTTCAAATCCAAAAGCATCTGTGTTGAAACCTTTTATTTTTCCGTCCTCAAAGAGTATTGTATTTACTGAACCTATTGCTCTTGCTTGATCATCTAACCAATCACAAATTTTCGCTGCGTCTTCTTTGAATGGTAAAGTTATATTTACTCCTCTGAATTTTAGAGCTTTCAGTCCTCTTATAGCATCCGGAAAATTTCCCTTTTCAACTTCAAATGGTAAATACACCCCATCTATTTTGTATTTTTTCAAAAGTTTGTTATGCATAGCAGGGGAAAGAGAGTGACTCACAGGATTTCCCACTATTCCAAGATAGATTTTCTGATTTGTTTTTTTTCTAATATCTACCATACGATAACTTTTGCATCTTCTTTCATTATTTCTTCCGCAAGCTTATCTAAATCACATCCTAATATTTCAATTTTTTCTTTCTCTTCATTTTCACATTCATTTAAAATCTTTTCAAGTTTCTCTTTTGATTTTTTGAATTCAGCTTCATTTATGAAAGCTATTTTATGTTCGCAATTTTTAGTTTTCTTTATAAATTTATCTAAAACGGCTATTTTTCTCTCCTCTCTTACTATATGTATGAAAGTCATGAGAGATAATGTTTATTGGAATAATAACATTTGTTTTGATATTTATTTTTGCAATTTTTGATTAATTTTTTATGTGAAGTGCTAGTGATTGGGTTTAATAATTAAGTTGATTGCGATAAGTTTCTTGCGAATAGAGTGGAAGATAATCAAATAACGCATGGCTTGGGGTAAAATAATTATCGGAGATAGCAGAAAAATGATGGAGCTAATGGATAATGAAGTAGATTTAATAATAACTTCACCTCCATACTGGCATATAAAAGATTATGGAGTCTCAGGACAAATTGGATATGGTCAAACGCTTCACCAGTATTTGTTTATATAGAGTTTGGAGTGAATGTTTTAGAGTTTTAAAACCGGGAAGGAGATTATGCATAAATATAGGCGATCAATTTGCAAGAGCTGTTTTGTATGGTAAGTATAAAGTTATACCCTTGCATGCAGAAATTATATGTCAGTGTGAGAAAATCGGATTTGATTACATGGGAGCTATTATTTGGCACAAAAAAACTACTATGAACACAACAGGAGGAGCAGTTGTAATGGGGTCTTATCCGTATCCACCAAATGGGATGATTGAAATAGGCTATGAGTTTATTTTGATCTTCAAAAAACCGGGAAGATCGGAAAATGTTTCAAAAGAAATAAGGGAAAAGTCAAAACTTACAAAAGAGGAGTGGAAGGAATATTTTTCTGGACATTGGAAGTTTGGCGGAGAAAAACAGATAGAACACGAGGCTATGTTCCCAGAGGAATTACCCAAAAGGTTAATAAAGATGTATTCTTTTGAGGGTGATACTGTTCTTGACCCATTTGTAGGTAGTGGTACAACTTTGAAGGTTGCACTTGAACTACGAAGAAATGCAATCGGATATGAGATAAATGAAAAATTTCTTGAAGTTATAAAAAGGAAACTCGGTATAAATCAAGCTTTGCTATTCCATAATGTGGAAATATCAAAAAGAACGAAAGAAATTGATTTAGATAATGTAGATTATGAACCGTCTATACCTGATATGAAACCAAAATTGGACCCAAAAAAAGTAGATTTTAAAAAAGGGGTTCTATATAAAGTTGTTGATATTGTAGATGAGAATACATTAAAGCTTGATACAGGTCTTTTCGTGAAGCTTTTGGGAATTGATATTATTGATAAGGAGAGAGCCATCAATTATTTCAGAGAATATCTTTTGAAAAAAGAGATTATGCTAAAAATGGAAAGCAATTCAGTTTTAGATGAGAATACAATTCAGGCTT
>JAVVGL010000024.1:0-24954 GCA_032249135.1 Candidatus Calescibacterium sp.
AAAAGTGTAATAAAAGATATTCCAAAACCTATGGCGGAAGTTTGTGGAAAACCTTTTTTAAGCTATATACTTGATTTTCTGATCAAATATGGAATCAAAAGGGTTATCTTATCTGTGGGATATAAATGGGAAGCAATAAAGGAATTTTTTGGTGAGCAATATAAAAATATAAATTTAGTATACGCAATAGAGTATGAACCTCTTGGAACTGGTGGAGCAATAAAAAATGCCCTAAAATATGTCCAAGATACAGAAGTATTTATCTTAAATGGTGATACTCTTTTCAACATAGATTTGAGCGTTTTTTATAGCTTGCACAAAAATAAAAATTCAAATTTGAGCATAGCTCTGAAAAAAATGAACTTTTCCGAAAGATACGGCTCCGTCAAAATAGACGAGAACAACAAAATTATTGATTTCTCCGAAAAAACCCAAAAATTTAACATCCTGATAAATGGAGGAATTTACTTATTAAATAAAAAATTTTTTTACTCGTTAGCTACACAAGATAAATTTTCTTTTGAGAAAGATTTTTTGGAAAAACACTATAAAAATTATGAGTTCTATGGATTCCCTTTCGATGAATATTTTATAGATATAGGTGTTCCTGAAGACTATGAGAGAGCAAAAAAAGAATTTGAAAAATTTATGTATCGGTAAAGATTGGACCTTGTTTTTAGATAGAGATGGGGTTATAAATAAGAAAATTGAAGGTGATTATGTTAGAAGTTGGTCTCAGTTTGAATTTATTGATGGTGCAATTGAAGGATTAAAAATTCTCAGAAAAATATTCGGTAGAATAATAATAGTTACGAACCAGAGAGGAATAGGTCTTGGACTGATGACAGAAAATGATCTACACAAAATCCACGAGAACATGCAAAAAATACTCCAAGAAAATGGTGTTTTTATTGATAAGATTTACTATTGCCCTCACGATTATCAAAAAGAAAATTGCGATTGCAGGAAACCAAAAGTAGGTTTGGCTTTAAAAGCTAAAATGGATTTCCCAGAAATAGATTTCAAAAAATCTATTATTTTGGGAGATTCAATATCAGATATTGAGTTCGGAAAATCTTTGGGCATGATAACAGTTTTTATCAACCAAAATTGTGATTTTTCTTCAGATCTTGCAGATCTATGTTTTAAAAACATCCTTGAATTTGCTTTGGCAGTAAGTAAAAAAGAGTAAGGTTCTCGTTGCAATCAATTAATGTGCTTCAGTATTGCGTCTTCTGGGAGTTTGATAGATTTTGTAAAGTTATTTTTTGTATATGAAAATTCAATTTACAAAGCATGCTTATCTGAAATTAAAAGAAAGAGAAATAGAAAAGGAGGAAGTCAGGCAGGTTATGGAGCACCCAGAAGAAATTCTCTTAGATTTTGATTGATACATCTAAAATTGATATTATAAATAGAAGAAAGGAGAAGGGAAGATGGATAAAAATAAAATAAAAATTAGATATGATAAAGACGGAGATATTCTCTATATTCTATCGGCTAAGGAACCCGTAAAAGATACTATTGAGATTGGAGAAGATGTCTTTGTTGAGATTGACAAGAACGGTAAAATTGTAGGTATAGATATATGGCAAGCAAGGAAAAATATTTTTGCTGAATTGATAAAATATCTGAAAGGTATAAGGCAAGAAATAAAAAAAAAATTTCAGTTTGATAATTGAAAATATTAAACATTTAGGCTCTGATTCAAATTTTCCATATTATTACATCTTTTCTGTTGCCCCAGCTGTAAGCTATTTTTTGTAATTCAACTAAAATCTTTATCTTCTCCTCAAAAGTAAGTTTTGCTAATTCCATCCTCGTTTTCTTCTTGCCCTCAAACAATTCCTCCAAGGTAACTACTTTCCCGCCCTCTCGCTTAATCTTTACTTCTTTTTTTCTTTCATCCATCTTTCATAAAAATCTCTGAATTCTTTTATCAGACCATACTTGGTCAAAATCTCTTCAAGCTTTCCAATATCTACCTCTGCCTGCTCTAATAACATGGGATAAAAAATATATCTAAATCACGAGTAAAAAATGGTTCTATCCATCTCAAAGTAGCTATTGCTCCACCGATGGCATAATCTTTTATCAAACCTTTTCCTTTCAAATCATTCATAACTTCTAAAACATTCTTCATTCTTTATTTTATTTTTTTCTTACAGTTTTATTGTTAAAATTTAGCTGCTAATCGGCAAAATTTGCAAAATTATAAAAATATGATATTGCAGGAACCATCAAGACTACTAATTTAAATTGTAGAATCATCAAGAAAATAAAATGAATTTGCTTTGTCGCAATGATATTTTAAATGATGAAAATTATAAAAAGCCTTATTTCAAAAAATAAAATTTTTTCAGCATCTCCGTTCCTTATCACAACATGAATGTTGTAAACTATCCCTATCAGTAGTGCCATCTTCCTCTTCGTTTCTTCTCTTCTTTCCCTCAAACTCTCTCCTATCTTCCTCTTTATCACATAATTTACTGTCTCACTTATCCACCTTTTTCCATATATCCCTAACCATACACTCAAAACATATATCAATCTCTGTACTATCCTCTCAAATCCCTTTATCCTCCCTCCTCTGCTTATCGGGGGAATTATACGAAAAGGCAAAGTAAATTTTAATCGGAAGTTCCCTTTTCCATCAAATCCTCTATCCATGATCTCCAAACAAGCTTTGAATGGATTTTGTTTCTCTAAAATTTCAAGATACATAGCATCAGAACCAGGTCCTCTTGCAACTGCCTTCCTCAAACACGCTTGCGTCTTTGTATCCACAAGATATACCAACTTTATCCATCTTCTCCTTATCTTCTTGCTTCTTATGGAAAAGTAAAAAGATGCAGAATCTTCCCTTAATCCTGTTGAATCGCAGGATAAGATACCGGAAGGTTTGAAGAACTTCAAGACTTGGAAAAAAAGTTTTTGGATTTGCTCCTCTTGAAGTTTCTGGAAAGCTCTGTGTAGTGTGGAATGATCAGGAACCTTTTCCCATCCAAGTATTTTTTGCATATCCGAAGATGATTTAAGGAGTTACTCTAATCCTCGCCAATCTAAATTTTTGATATAAAGATAGAGAGCAGGCGATAAGAGAGGGGAATAGATAAGTATGCTTACTTTTTTTATGAGAATATTTAGGTAGGGAGTTTAAACTCGGAGGAAAGCGATTTTAAGGAAAGTGAGGAGTTTGCCTTCATTTGTTAGCTGTTTTTTATTATTGTGTTTGTAAGAAGATTTTTTTTATGTATTTTATATCCTCCTTGGGATTTATTTAAGATGTTATTAATTTTATGTGGGAAAGAACTATATTTTTTCATGATTGCGACAAGGCAAAATGAATTCAATAAGATATGAAGCTTGAACATTATTCTGCTGATAAATTGAGAGAAGATATCCTGAGAATTTTGGGAAAATATTTAGATCTTTCAAAGTATAAAGTTTTCTTTTTTGGCTCAAGAGTGGCTGGCTCCTGCGGAGAAAGATCTGATATTGATATCGGAATTGAAGGTCCTCAGATCTCACCACATATAAAGCTTGAAATAAAAGAAGAATTAGAGAATTTACCTACTTTGTACAAGATTGACTTTGTTGATTTTAATGATGTTGATGAAGATTTCAAAAGAATCGCTAAAAAATATGTAGAGTATATAAATATAGATAAAAATACGGAAAATAGCTTTGAATGTGTAAATTCTGATGTATCTGTGTTTTCTGATTTTATGTTTGAGGATTTGCTAAAAAAATTTGAAAGTGCCCTGAGAAGGTTTGAAGAGATCTTGAAAAAAGAAAAAAGTGAAATTGTTCGTGATTCAGCTATAAAAAGATTTGAAATATGTTTTGATTTAGCTTGGAAAACATTGAAAGCTTATTTATATGAATACCTGAAAGTTGAATGCTACTCACCGAAATCTTGTTTCAAATTAGCTTATCAAGAAAAGATTATAGACTATGATGAATACTGGCTAAAAATAATAGATTTGAGGAATCAATCTGTACACATTTATAGCGAAGATCTTGCAGATAAAATTTATAATGAATTACCTAAGGTTTTAGAATACCTGAGAAAGCTATTTTATGTATTAAAACAGAATATTGAGTGAAAAACCTGAAAAAAAGATTATAGATTGCGTTCGTTATTTTTTCATTTACTACTTTTATTTTCATAAATACCATGCTGGAATGAATTTCACTGATGATGAATTTATCTTTTCTTCGCCTGAAAATCCCCTGGTTATAACTAAAACTTTTTTAGGTTTATACTCCAAAATGAAGTTTCTCAGAGATCTTGAAATTTTTGGCTCAACCGAATACTTTACTTCAATCGGTATAATTTCATTTCCTAATTCAAGGATAAAATCTACTTCTGCCTTAGCCAGCGTCCGCCAATACTTTATCGGAAAATCAGAATATCTTACCTTCAATTGAAAAAGACAAATATTTTCAACAATTTGTCCTATATCTCCTCTTAAATCTAGTTCGTTGAAATTGTTTGTCGCATAATTTCTCAGACCTATATCAACAAAATATACCTTTGGATTTTTCTTCAACTCCGTTATTTTATTTGAAAAGTAGGGACGCAAAAGAAATATAATGAATGTTTCTTCAAGAACAGAAATAAAATGCTTTACTTCTCTGAAATAGCTTTGAACATCTCTACTTAAAGAGTTATAATTTATCAAATTTCCGATCTGGTTTGCCAAAAGTATGAATAAATTTCTAAATTTGTGAAGGTTATTTATCCGCAAGAGCTCTATGATATCTTTTGTGATGTAAGTTTCAAAAATATTTTTCAGAATTATCTTTTTTGTCTCAATATCTTCTGCCTTAACAACTTCGGGATACCCACCATATATCGCATATTCCTCAAATAATTTTCTGAAATCCTCCTGAAAAATATCTTCTGTAAATTTGAAATCTTTGCCGTTTAAGATAAAATCAATTACTTTATTTTTTCTTTCCTCATAAATATAAGATAGTTGATCAGATTTGGCTTTTATGAATTCTTCAAAGCTGAACTGATAAAGATAGAAAGAAAACATCCTGCCTACAAGAAATTTTGCCGTTTTACCTGCTATTTCCAAAGAAGATGAACCTGTGATAATAAATTTGATATTAGGGAAAATATCATAAAGAAGTTTTAATTTCTGTCCTCCTTCTTCAAGATAGTGAAACTCATCAATAAGAAAATAAAATCTTTCATTTTTTTGACCTCTGATGAAGCTACTTACAAAATCTTTTGGGGATTTGGAAAATTTCTCTAAAATCCCCCTATCCTCAAATGTTAAAAAAATAACATTTTTAGGATTTACTCTCTCTTTTTCAATAAGATAATCTTGTATCATCAAAAGTAGTGTGGTTTTTCCAGATTGTCTGGGACCTTTTATAGCTATGATCTCTCTTCTTTTGAGCCACTTTATTATCTCATCAAAAAGTAATCGTGGTAAGTATTTGTTCATTTTATTTTAATTCATTTAACTTTCAAATCTAACAATATTTTTATTGACAATTTTTCACTATTTATAATATTAAAATTGACAAAAACAAAAGATTAAGTAAGCAAGAAAGTAAATTCTAATTAGGGAGAAACTTCATCTATGTCTAATAATTATAGTATTTTCCTAAACTTTTGCAAAAATTTAATGGAATATCAAGTATTCTTTGATTTTGAATCTATATAAAATATAGCCGCATAATTATTAATTTGTAGGATAATGGGAACTTATTCGTATAGAAGAATATTAATGAGTTTGGAAATACGAGGTATGAAGGAAGTAAAATATAAACCGATATTTTGCAAGGGAGACATTTATGAAGATAAAATATTCAAAGGAAGCTGATATCATTTTGATAGAGCTAAGGGAAGGGACACCAAATGATTCAATAGATTTAAAAGAGGGGGTTATTTTACATCTTGATAGTGAAGGATTACCTTTCGAGCTTGAAACACTTGATGTATCAAGAATAGTAAAGTTGGAAGAAATAAGTATTGTAGGTCATTCAGAATTCAAAGAAATCAAAGCAGTAAAGCAGAAATAATTATAGAACGAAATAATTATAGAACAATTTGTAATTGATAATTGAAGAACACTGATAATTTTTATATTTTTTCTCTTTATGCCAGAAGTAAAGAGAGTTGTCGTTGGAGGAGTTTCTTCAAACTCAGGAAAAACCATAACATCTTTATGCATAGAGGCGGGACTGATTTCTATGGGATTTGATGTCTCTGCTTTCAAGGTTGGTCCAGATTTCATAGACCCGTCATATCACAGAACAATCACAAAATGTTTTAACCTTGACCCTGTTATGAGTTCTCCTGAATTCGTAAAGTTCCTCTTTGAAAAAGAAGCTTCTGAATTTAATGTTATAGAAGGAGTAATGGGGATTTTTGATGGAGAAAAATACAAAGGAAGCACATCTTTTGTTGCAAATTTACTTTACGCACCATCTATTTTGTGTATAAACGCAGAATCTTTGGGAGAATCAATAAGAGGAATTGTCAAGGGTTTCAAAGATGAGTTAGATTTGAAAGGCGTTGTTGCTACGAAAGTTGGCTCACAAAAGCATGCTGAACTTCTGAAACAGGCACTCAAAAAAGAAAAAATCCCGCTCCTTGCGGCTTTACCAAAACTTCCGCAACTTGAATTCCCATCAAGACATCTCGGATTAGTTTTAGCTGATGAAATACAAAACCTGAGCAAAAAAAGTCTTGCAGAGATCTTTTTCAAATTCTTTGATGTAAAGACAATTCTGAAAATATTTGATGACTCATCAAAAAAACAGATCAAAGTGAATAAATCTTGGAAAGAAAGATTTATCAGAGTTACAAAAAATAAACTTTCTGGTATCAAAGTAGGAGTTTTAAAACTCAAACCTTTTTCATTCATATACCCTGAAAATATATTCATCCTCAAATTTATGGGAGCAGATGTTATCATGATAGATGAAAACCTGATTGAAAGTTCATTTGAAGATTCCATAGACCTTTTACTTATACCCGGAGGTTACCCAGAGATATATTCAGATTACATCTCGGAAATTTCTCAGAAGATAAGGCACATTTTAGATAAATCTTGTTTTGTGATTGCAGAATGTGGTGGTCTTGAGCTTCTTTCTCAGAAAATAATTTTTGAAGGTAAAGAAACAAATATGCTTGGGATTTTTGATTTTATCATATCAGTAGAGGAAAGATTGCAAGCTCTTGGATGGAGAAAAATTCAAATCATGAGCAACAATAATAAAAAATATCAAATAAAGGGACACGAGTTCCACTACGGTAAAATAATAAATGAGGAAAAGATTCAAAACTACAAGAAGATTTTTGAAGTATATGATGTTTCAGGAAAATTTCTGTCATACCAAGGTTTTTTGAAAGAAAAATTTTTAGCTTCATGGTGCCATATTTATTTTCCTTCAAATCCTCTTGTAATTTCTTATCTTGTAAAAAGATTCGTTTCTTCCGGCAAAAAACAAAAATAGTTTTTACTTTATTTTATTGTTTTCAGTGAAAAAATAGATTTTCAAACTTTTTTTCTATCAAATGAATAAATTGAAAAGATTAGGAAAATCAAATTGTGAAAAATAAAATCAAGTAAAAAAGTTGAGATTGGAAAAATTAAGGTATGAGATCAAACCAAATACAAGAACAGATTATGAACTTCAAAGTTGAGGTTTTCAACATAAACTATGGTAAATGTGGTCTGGGTGGAATAAATATAAAACTTGAACCTCTGGGCAAATGTAGCAAATGTGAGAAAACCGCAATAATAAATATTCCTTATGCAAAACAAAAGCTTTGTAAAGACTGCTTCAATGATTTTTTTGTAAAAAGAGTGAAAAAAGTCGTTGAAGAATTCAAAATGTTCAGAGAAGGAGAAAAGGTAGCAGTAGCAGTCTCCGGAGGTAAAGATAGCGTAGCGCTTCTACACGCCCTCAAAAAAGCCTTTCCCGACCAAAAAATATATGCATTTTATATAAATCTTGGAATAAAATATTATTCCGATAACCTTGAAAAAAAAGTAATAGATTTAGCGCAGATGCTCAATGTCCCCCTTGAAATTTATAACCTAAAAGAAAAAGAAGGATATACTATTGATGATTTCCTTATAACAAAATACAAAGATAAAATGTGTTCAGTTTGTGGAACAATAAAAAGAAATATTTTCACTGCATTGGCTAAAAAAATCGGAGCCGATATTGTGGCTACAGGTCATAACCTTGACGATACAGTATCTACTATGATGTCTCTGTTTTTTGCAGGAGACTTTGAAGGTATAGCAAGGTTAAAACCAGTTCTTAAACCCCTGGTTCCTGGTCAACCAAGAAAAATAAAACCTCTCATAACAACACCAGAAATTGAGGACTTATATTATGTTGCCTTAAATGAATTGCCAGTTCAAGATTGTAGCTGCCCTCACGGAGAATTCACCTCTATAAAAGGAATAAAAAAATGGTTAGATGAGATGGAAAGGGAGCAACCAGATATAAAATTTAGACTCCTTTCAGTTTTTCGCAAAAAATTGATACCCCTGATTGAGCTAAATAATAAAATCAACCAACGTGTAGCTCAAGACAAGATGAAAGTTGCCGATGAAATAAAAGAATGCACTATATGTGGTATGCCCTCTTCATCTGAGATATGCTCAAAATGTAAAAGAGTGTCAGAACTTTTTGAGATCAAAAAAAGGAAAAATGGAAATAAAAAAGAAGAACTTGAAATAACATTTGATGATCTAAAAAATATTATAGAAAGAGAAAAAGTCATACTTTTAGATGTCAGAGATAAAATAGAGTACCTTACAAAAACCCTTGAGGGCGCAATAAATATCCCAGCTCAGGAGATAGAAAAAAGATGGAAAGAGCTTTTGAAATTCAAAAAAACGCATAAAATTATTGTTTTCTGTAATGCTGGGGCAACAAGCTACGCCGTCACAATAAAACTTAAAAATTTGGGTTTCGATGCATACAACCTTAAAGGAGGTATATTAAATATCGTAAATGATGGAAACAATGACGCAAATCAAAATCAATCCCAAAACTTACCTGATGACAAACCTTACCAGACTAATATAAACAATAATAAAAATGTTGAATAATATTAAAAATTTTTACTGAAAAAAATAGCAAAAAAGAAAAACAAAACATGGTTTTTTTAAAATAGCTTTCAAATGTTGCAGAACCAGTCCGATGAGGTATCTGGTTTTAGTAAGGAGGGTGATAATAAAAAAATAATTCTTCCTGAAAAGCAAATCCAAGATACCAAAGGTAATGGTGCTTTGAACGGCACAGGAAATGGGTTTAATGGAAATGGTATTTTCGCCCAGGTAATGGATATCTTACTTGCTACACCTTCAAAACTGCCAGAGAGAGAGTATGTTTTTGTGAAAAATGTCATTTCATTTACCGTATTTGTTCTATCTGATATTTTAGCCTTATTTTCAGCTTATGCCTTGATGAAATTTGTTTTTGGGGTAAGTTTTGATTTTTTGATGTCAGCAGTTATATTCTCGTTTTTTGCATTCGTCGGACATCTTTATCAGAAAAGGTTTCCATTTTGGGATGAGATAGCGAAAGTTCTCAAAGTAAGTATAGTTGCAGGAATATCTTATTACTTTGTCTCTACATACTCTATTGGCAAAACTTCTATTCTTTGGACATCAATTTTTTGGGCTTTATCAGCTCTTTTTGTTGTAATTTCCAGAAATATAACAAAAGAGTTATCTTGGATACTTGGTTTGAGAAAAAAAGCTGTAATAATAGGAGCTGGTCTTGGAGGACTGAAAATTCTTAGAACTCTTGATATGGAAAGAGGGCTTGGATATGATATAATTGGATTTTTAGATGATGATAAAACTAAACAGTTCAAACCTGTTGGAAAGTTCAGGGGAAAAGATGTGCTTGTGATAGGAAAAACCTGTGAAATATGGAACATCATAGAGGAGACAAAGATTGATGAGGTCATTTTAGCTATTCCTTCTTTGGGAGATAAGGCTTTGACTGCATTGGCTTCACACCTTCAAAAATTCGTTCCTTCTGTTACAATAGTTCCAGATATGTTCGGTTTACCCGTAAATATTGACCTTAACCACTCTTTTGGAGAGCAAACTATTTTTCTTTCCGTCAAAAATAATCTTGCAAACCCTTTCAACAGATTCTTAAAAGAGCTATTTGATAAAATATTAGCTACCATTTTTCTCATTCTTCTACTACCTGTAATGGCAATTATTGCTATTTTGATAAAAATTGATTCACCCGGTCCAATTATATTTTCGCACGAAAGGGTAGGCAAAGGTGGTAGAAGGTTCAAATGCTACAAATTCAGAACTATGTATGTAAATAATGAAGAAATTCTCAAAGAATACCTCGCAAAACACCCTGAATATCTGGAATTTTATTTGAATACTGCTAAAATACCCGGTCACGATCCAAGAGTAACCCGTGTTGGTAGAATTTTGAGGAAATTTTCGTTAGATGAATTGCCTCAGATATTTAATGTAATAAAAGGAGATATGAGTCTTGTCGGTCCTCGTGCGCAACCTCCTCATGAAGTTCAAACTTGTGCTGAGTACTATCTTGAATGGTCAAAATACATAAAGCCTGGGATTACGGGACTTGCCCAGGTTATGGGGAGAGCGAACATATCTCATATAGATAAAAACATAATTTCTCTGTGGTATATGAAGAACTGGTCAATATGGCTTGATATAGTTATAATTTTGAAGACAATAAAAGTTGTTCTGAAAGCAGAAGGAGCTTACTGAGGTGGATGTTGTTTTTCCATCTGTTGATGATTTCCTTTCAGGAAAGAAGAAAATATGTGTTTTGGGGTTGGGATATGTTGGCATTCATGTTGCCGTAAATTTTGCAAAGTATTTTAAAGTCATAGGTTACGATAGAAACCAAAAAAGAATACAAGAACTAAATTCGGGTTTTGATTCAACTCGTGAGTTTTCTGAAAAAGAGCTAAACGAGGTAAAAAATAATCTTGAATTTACATCTTCTCCCGAAAGAATAAGAGAATGTAACTTTGTTATTGCAGCAGTTCCAACACCTGTGAACAAAAATAAAATCCCGGATTTATCTTTTCTTATATCTGCCTCAGAGGATATCGGAAGGAACTTGACTCGGGGAACTTATGTTGTATTTGAATCAACAGTTTTTCCCGGTGCGACAGAAGAAATATGTATTCCTATTTTAGAAAAAGAATCTGGTTTAAAATGCGGAGTAGATTTTAAAGTTGGTTATTCACCAGAGAGAGTAAATCCGGGGGATAAAGATCATACTTTTGATAAGGTTGTAAAAGTTGTTGCAGGTCAAGATAATCAGACTGCTGAGTTTTTAGCTAAAATGTATTCGTTCCCTGTGAAGGCGGGAGTTTATATAGCTCCCGATATAAAAACTGCTGAAGCCGCAAAAGTAATAGAGAATATTCAGCGTGATCTTAACATTGCTTTGTTCAATGAACTTTCTATAATATTTCACCTCATGAATATTGATACTCAAGAGGTGATAAAGGCAGCATCAACAAAGTGGAATTTTATTAAATTTGAACCGGGGCTTGTTGGAGGACATTGTATCTCTGTTGATCCATATTATCTTACTTTTAAGGCAGAAGAACTCGGATATCATCCGCAGGTTATACTTGCTGGGAGAAGGATAAATGATTATATGGGGAAGTATGTTGCTGAGAACACAATAAAGCTTCTTATAAAGGCAGGAAAACAAGTTAAAGGCTCCCGGGCTCTTATTATGGGAATAACTTTCAAAGAAAATATATCAGACATAAGAGAAAGTAAAGTTGTGGATATATATAAAGAGCTTTGCGATTATGGGGTTAATGTAGAAGTTTATGACCCTTATGCAGAACCTGATCATGTAAAATCTGAATTTGGAATTGAACTTATGAACAAAAATAGTTTTGACCAAAAAAATAGTGTTATTGATTTTCTGCAAAAAAATTCTTCTCAAAAATTTGATGTTGTTATAGTTGCTGTAAAGCACAAGCCATTTTTTGAAATCACACCAGATTTTTTCAAAAAAATAATGACTCGCCCTCCAGTACTCATTGATGTCAAAGGAATATATTCAAAAGAAGCTTTTGAAAGAGAGGGGTTCATATATTGGAGATTATAAAAATATTGGAGATTATAAAATGAGGAAACAAAAACAAAAAAGAATTAGCAAATAAATTTTCATTTTAGGTTTCGTATTTTTGCTTTATCTTATGGAATATTTTCTCAAAGATTTCGCCTCTATGTTCTGCTGAATTGAAATCTGGAAAGGAAGCGCAACCCGGAGAAAAAAGAATTGTGTATTCATTATTCTCTTTTTCGTTCTCAATAAATTCTATTGCTTTTTGTACGGCTTGATCAAGGTTTTCGCAAATTAAGAAATTTTTTACCTTGTCTTTTATTTCTTCTGCTATTTCATATTTTGCTTCACCTATCAAAAAAGTCATTTTAACTTTGTCTTTTATTAGATCTCCGACATCAGAAAAAGATAAACCTTTTTTTCTTCCGCCAGCAATTAAAATAATTTTTCCTTCTTTCACAGATAGTATTGCGTTTTTCAGAGATGTTGGGTTTGTAGATTTTGAATCATTTATAAAATGAACCGTTTTTCCTTCTATGTTTATTTTGCCAAGATACTCAAAACAGAATTTTCTTTTAATATACGGAATTTTGTTTTGCTTTATATTTTCTGATAATTTTTGTGGATCAATTAAAGTTAATACGGTTCCGAGAGCACACAATAAATTACTTTTAAAAGCTTCATCTATTTTTTCTCTTTTATCCTTTTCAGCAAAATCTAAAATCTCTTTTAAGTCAAAGTTTATTATTTCTTTTCCGTCTTCACCTTTTATAGTTATAACTTGATTTTCTGAACCATAGTTTTTTTGTATCCATTCCAAAGTATATATTTTTGTGAAAATGCAATCATAATTTTCTAATTTTGAGACCTCGTATTTTGTTGAAAGTTCTTTGAAATTTTCTGAATACACAAGAAACTTTGACCTTTCTGCAAACTTTATTTTTGAATGAAAGTAGTCAAAAAATGATGGATGAAAATCAAAATGATCTTTTGTAATACATGTTATTGATAAGCAGTAGGGTAAAACTTTTCTTGATGACCTTAACTGAAAGCTGGAAATTTCAAGAACAAATAAATCTACTTTTGAGAATATAGCGTCTGCAAGAGTTGAGGTTTTACCTTCTACTTTTCCTATGTTTCCTCCAACAAAATGAGGAATTTTGCATGAGCGTAGAATTTGAGAGGTAATTTCTGTTGTGCTACCTTTCCCTTTCGTTCCTGTTATAAGAATAATTTTTGAGTTTGAAGGTAAATTCTCAAAAACAAAATCGAGTTCAGATTTAAAATTCACCCCAAGCTTTGCAAATAAATCGTGTTTTATACCAGATGACAGAACAAAAAAATCAAGATCTTGGGCTCTTTTTTTTATATCATCTTCTTGGTAGTTGAAAACTATTTCTATTTTTTCTTTTTCGACAAATCTTTCAAAAAACTCTTGATTTTTTGGGTCGTTTAAGAACTCCTCCTTGCTTTTTTTCTCAAAGGCAACCGGAGTGTATCCAAGTTCTATCAGAGCTGAAACTAAGTTCTTCCCCGATACTCCAAGCCCAATAACTCCTACCTCTTTTTTGCTTTTCTTTTTTTGATTTTCAGGTAATTTTTCTTTTTTGTCCAGTTTTTCTTTTTCGTCCGACATATCAGGGAGGTAAGACTTCGATTATTTCTCTTATGAGGTCGGGATAAATTTTTACTGTTTTTTCAAGATATCTTTCTATGTCCTGCGGTTTGATTTTTGTATAGTGAAATATTTCTTGATCTATTGGGTATTTCATAGAGTCTATTGAGGCACCAAGACCTGTCATCATAGCTATTCTATCTCCGATATGAACTGAAACTGCCGTTTTGTATAACTTACTTTCTTTTTCTTTTATTAAAGATAGTTTGTTATAAAATTGAATTACTTTTTTTATCTCTTCTGATATACCCCATCTTTCAAGTACAATTACAGAAAACTCATTTGATGTAAATCCAAATATTTTTTTCTCTATTTTGTCAAAATTATCAGATTCTTTTGTCAGTTCCTGTTTTATTTTATCAAAGTGCTTTGATAGGAAATAATTCATAATGATTTTTCCTACCGATCTTAGCACTGCTGAGGCGAATGTAATATCTTCTAAATCTGGCCAGTTTTCCTGAGATACGAGTTTTGCAGCATAAGCTCCTATGAAAGCTTGTATGCTAAGCTCACCTCTTTTAAGTCTAAAGTATTTTAGCTCAACATCGTAAATCCTCTTTGTATATGCGGAAAGGACTATTGATTCGACCGATTTGAACCCAATCAATGTTATGGCATGCTCTAAACTCTGAACTTTTCTTGAAAACCCATAAATTGGTGAATTTACTATCTTCATTATTTCAAAGGAAAGCAAGACATCTTTGGCTAACTCCTGAGCTATTCTGCGCGCTGAGGTAGTAGGATCTCTAAGTAAAGCTAAAGTTCTCGCTACAACATGGTCAATAGGAGGAATCTTTTCTAAGGCATCTGAAATTTCTTTATCTGTTATGGTTATCATAAAAAAAAGTTTAATAACGATTTTTATATTTTGATTGTTATTTTTTCATTTCTCTGCTATTATTCCTTACTAATTTTCATTTTGTTTTTTATTCTCTTTTTTCTTTCTTTTAGTTTTTTGATTTTCTGTAAGGGTGGTGATTAAAATTAGAGAATATATCGGGGCGTAGCGTAGGTGGCTAGCGCGCCGGCTTCGGGAGCCGGAGGTCACCGGTTCAAGTCCGGTCGCCCCGACATCAAAAAATGGGACTTATCTACTTTATTATATTTGCAGCAGTTGTCGTAGTTTTAATACAAAATTATTACGCTTTTACCCAGGTTATCTCTCTTGCCTTCTTCCACATAAGAGGAATCGCATTTCCTCTCGGACTTTGGTTTCTTATCATTTTCTCCATTGGATTTTTGGTCGGATATTTGAGAGCTGTTCCAGCTCAGGTTAAATCCTTCACAAGATCAAGAGAAATTTCAAAACTCAAAAAGCGAATTGAAGAGCTTGAAAAAGAAAATCAGGAAAAAACTGAAAGAATAAGATTGATGGAAAGTCAAATATTAAACGAAAAGATAGAGATTGAAAGAACTGAGAAACCTATCACAATTGAAAATGTAAATCCTGTTAAAAACCCAGAGCAACAATCTTCTGATAAATAAAAATGGCTCTTTTTTGCGTTGCTCTTGATATAGATAGTAAAGAAAAATTTGAACTTATTTTTGGGGAAACCTCGGAATTTGTTGATGTATATAAAATAGGTCCGGTTATATTATCTTCTTGTGGATTAGAACCTCTTGAAAGATTAACCCAGCTCAAAAAAGATATTTTTGTTGACTTGAAGTTTTTTGATATACCATCTGTTGTTTGTAGAGCTATCAGAAACTTTTGTGAGTTCAATTCCAAATTCTTCACCGTTCATATATCAGCTGGAGAAAAGATATTCAGGTCTGCCGTTGAAGAAGCTTCAAAGTTTCAAGCTTATGTTGCTGGTGTCACTTTGCTAACTTCTTCTGATTACGATGAGAATTTAATTTTAAGTATGGCAGAAAAGGCAAAAATATGGGGAGCAAGTTGGGTAGTATGTCCTCCGGTATTTGCAAAAAAAATAAAAGAAAATTTAGAATTGAAAATTATATCTCCTGGAATAAGGATTGATAAAAATGAAAAAGATGACCATTCTTTATCTTTAACTCCTTGCGAAGCTGTAAAACAAGGAGTTGATATGATAGTTGTTGGGAGACCTGTGATTTTTTCAGAGAATCCAAAAATTGTGGCACAAAAAATAAAGAGAGAAATCAAAACAGGATGTTCATAATTTTTTGTTTTCTAATTTATGATTTTGTTTTCTTTTGTTTTCCTATAATGTTTTCTATTACAGATTGTAGTCTTTGCGGTGGAACTCCCATAACTAATTCTCCTCTATGAGCAACCGAGATTCTACCGGTTTTTTCAGATATTATGATGCTGATTGCGTCTGAAAATTCTGTAATTCCTATGCCAGCCCTGTGCCTCATGCCTATCTCTAATCCGAATTCTCTTGTGGTCACAGGTAATGTAGTTCCTACCATGTGAATTTTACTTTTTCTTATTATAACTGCTCCATCATGGGTTGGGGATTCTTTGTTGAAGATTGCAACAAGAAGTTTCGCAGAAACATCTGCATCTAATTTCAAACCACCATGTATAATTGATGTTACATCTACTGATCTTTCTAAAACAATAAGTGCTCCCTCCTTCCTTTCTGATATTTCTTTGCAAGCTTCCACAACTTCTTTCAGAACCAACTCATCTATACCTCTTTCAAAAAATTTCAATCTTATTCCGAGAATCGTTCTTCTGAGTTCCGGCTGAAACAAAACTATGAGCACTAAAATAGAATACTCTGTGAATTTATCGGTAAGCCACCATGTAGCTGGCAAAGAAAAAGCCTTTGCAAATATGTTGAGAGTGAAAAGTCCTCCAAAAAATATGATTGCCCCAATTATTCTTGGGTCATAGCTTAGCGAGATGATTTTGTATATTATGAATGATAAAATCGCAACATCTAAAACTAACTTCAAAAACACAAGAAATATTTCTACCATAGCTCTTTTCCTACCTCAGGTTCAAATTTTTCAAATTCATCACCTAAAATTTTTTCTACATCAATTTCCTCTTTTTGCTTCCTCAACTCTAATTTTAAAGTTATGCTCTCCCCTACTGATTCTCTTATAAATTCCTCTATATCTTCTTTCATTTCTGCAAGATTTCTTATTATTCTTTGGTCATCAAGGAATATGGTAAGGTAGTTATCAGATAATTCGTATGAAGCTTGCTGCAATTTGTCCGCTAAAAGATCCCGAGCTCTTTGCCGCAGAAAATCCACTATTTGAGAAAATATCTCTTCTTTTGATTTTTTCTTCGTTTCCTTTATTTCCACTCCTCCTCTTCTTATTTCTTCTATGATCTCTTTGAAAGATTTTATTCTGTGTATGTATGAAAGTTTGAATACAAACATTCTGAAAGCTATTTCTTCGGAAACTGATGCACGAAGATCATCCTCAAACCTAATTATTCCGTTGTAAATCCTCATAAGATGCTCAAGTTGAGGTTGGACCCTCTCCAAAAGCAAGCTTATTTCATCCCATCTTGCTTTTCCTACGATATCCTTGTTCTTATCTTCTTTTTCTTTCTTTGATCCGCTAATGATCAGAATCAGATCTTTTGTTATATCTGCGAGATCTCTTGCAATCCTCTTTGTGTTATATCCCTTTTCTAAAACAGAATCTGCTATCTCTAAGGCTTTTTTATGGTCTCCTTCAATTATGCTTTCAAGAAGCTTTATAACAACACTTTGAGGAGCTATACCTATAATTTCCTCTACATCTTGTCTTGTTATTTTTTTATCACCGTTATACATCCATATTCCTTCTAATATAGAGATTGAGTCTCTGAGCGAGCCTTGTCCTTCTTCCGCTATAAGCTCTAATGCTTCTTTTTCATATTCTATACCTTCATTTTGACATATTATTTCTAACCGCTGCACTATTTTTTCTTTTGGAATCTTCCTGAAATCAATTCTTATAGCTCTTGACGCTACTGTTTCTGGTATCTTGTGAGGTTCAGTCGTTGCTAAAATAAAAATATCAAAATCAGGAGGTTCTTCAAAAATTTTCAGTAAAGCGTTGAAAGCAGATAGAGAGAGCATGTGAGCTTCGTCTATTATGAAAACTTTAAACCTCCCTCTTGACGGTGGAAAAATTGCTTTCTCTTTTATACTTCTTATGTCTTCAACAGATGTCTGACTCCCAGCATCCATTTCTATGAGGTCAATAAAGTTACCCTGTGTAATCTCTTTGCAGTTTTGACACACACCGCACGGATTTGGACTCGGTCCCTTTTCACAGTTTAAAGCTTTTGCAAAGATTCTTGCAGCTGTTGTTTTCCCTGTTCCTCTTACGCCAGCAAATATATAAGCGTGATGAATCCTTTTTGTTAAAATTGAATTCTGCAATATCTTTACTGCTACATCTTGCCCGAAAATCTCGTCAAAGCTTTGAGGTCTGTATTTTCTTGCAAGAGATGTATATTTTTTTTCTGTCAAATTTTCTTTGGCGGAGAGGGTGGGATTTGAACCCACGCGGGGGAAAAACCCCCAACGGATTTCGAGTCCGCCCCGTTCGTCCGCTCCGGCACCTCTCCGCCTAAAACTAAATGTTTAATAATTTCACAGAAACTTTTCAAATTTCTGATTCATAACTTTCTGATTTATAATTCATCGTGTAGATCTGCTCTAAAAAATTAAAAACAAAAACAACAAAAACCAAAAATTTCTTATTAAAATTTTTCTTGCTATGGTGAAAAAAGTATATGGAGTATTTTATTTGATTTCAGCAGTTTCATCTGCTATTGGTTTTTCTCTTTTGATGTTTTTTTTGAACTCTTGTGCACACGAGTTAAGAGGTGCAGCATCCGGGACTTTACCTCAAATTGCTTCCTCATTGCCAAGTTGGATACTTATACCTACTACTCCTGAGGAAACGAGGAGAAAATTTGTTTTTGCCATAGGCTTGCAGAATTTCAAACCTTTTCTCGGAGCTGGATACTTGATGAAAGATTCTGTTGTAGCTCTTGGAGTAAGTGGAATAAGTTTCGTAGGATTGGAAGTTGAATATGATTCAATAAGTGGAGATATCTCATATATGAATACACCTTTGAAATCTAAAAACACATTTTTAGGGTTTGGAGGGGGATTTGGAGGAATATTTTCGCGGGATCATAACTACTCAGAAGAAGGAAAAACGCATAGATTTGCTGGAATAAACCCTTATCTTATGACACATCTTTATACTCAAGCTGAAGGGTCAGCTGTTGGATTTTACTTTAATTTGAGAATAGGGTATTACCACTATGCTTCAACTTTTCTAAAAAAATTGGCGGAGGAAAAGGGAGTTCCTGCAAAAGACACTTTTAATGGTCTTTTCTTTACCCCGGCTATTGGTATGATTGCAAGGATAATTGGAGGTAGAGCCGGTTTGGCATTTGAAATAAATATACCTTTGACAGCGGCTCTCATTTATGAACCAATTATACACCCTTATGTTCCTTCTTTCAATTTTGCTTTCGTTTTCTGAAAGAAAAGATAATTATGGTTTCTGACAGTGTTGTTATCAGGATAGAGAGATTGAGGAAATATTTTCCGGTAAGAAGAAATATAAAGGAGTTGTTAAGACCTTCTTTTATAAGAGCTGTTGATGGGGTTTCCTTAGAGATAAGAAGAGGAGAATTTTTTGGGCTCGTTGGAGAGTCTGGATGTGGAAAAAGCACTTTGGGAAGACTCATAGCAAAAATTATTCAGCCAACATCAGGAAAAATAATATTCAACGGTGAAGACATAACTTTCAAAAAACTTAAAGGAGAAAAAAGGAGAAAAATTCAGATGATATTTCAAAATCCTTTTTCTTCTTTAAATCCCAAAATGAAGGTAAAAGATCTCATACTTGAAGGAATAATCATTCACAAAATTTACCCGAAAAGCAAGTTGAAAGAAAAATTAGAGGAACTTTTGCAATCCGTTGGATTAGGTATGGAATTTGCTGAAAGGTTTCCAGATGAGCTTTCAGGAGGGCAAAGACAAAGGGTTGCAATTGCAAGGGCAATAGCGGTAGAACCTGAAGTTCTTGTTGCAGATGAACCAACATCTTCTCTTGATGTATCTGTAAGAGCTCAAATTTTAGAACTCTTTGAAGATATACGAAGAAAAATGAACCTCTCAATTTTTTTCATAAGTCATGACCTCCATACAATAAGAGCTTACGCCGATAGAGTCGCTGTTATGTATCTTGGAGAAATAGTGGAAATTGGTCAGAAAGATCAAATTTTTTCCCGACCTTTACATCCATATACATATATTCTCTTGAAATCTGTTATAGATATTCAAAAAGTTATAAACGAGGGAAGATATGAAATAGGGATGGAGAACATAGGAGAACCCCCCTCGCCACTTGAAGAGATAAAAGGATGTAAGTTTGCTTCAAGATGTCCTTTCAAAGACAAAATATGCGAAGAAAAAAAACCTGAAATTAATGAAATAGATGGAAGACAAGTCTCTTGCCACTTTGCAGGAAAGTTGAAATTATTATTGTAGGAGATGTAACAAAATGTAGACACAATAAAAATTTCATATTAAATTTCATATTAATGATGTCTCAGGAATGGACAACGATAATAAAAATAGTTAATTTAACGAAAATTTTTGGGAAAGTTGTCGCAATAGAGAACATAACATTTGATATAGAGCGTGGGAAAATAACCGCTGTTCTTGGACCATCTGGCTCTGGAAAAAGTGTGCTCGTCAAACATATATTAGGGCTTTTAAAACCTACATCTGGTAAAATATTTTACAAAGGAATTGACATTTTTTCTCTCCCAGAAGAAAAGTTATACGATATAAGGCGTGATTTCAGTATGCTTTTGCAAGAAGGAGCTCTATTTGATGGAATGACCGTTGAAGAAAATATAGCTTTCCCTCTTAAAGTAAGAAAAATTCCAAAAGATGAAATAAAAAGAAAAGTTGATTTTTATCTTGAAAGCGTTGGACTTGGAGGATTTGGAAAAAGGTATCCTTCTCAACTCTCCGGAGGTCAAAGAAGGAGAGTAGCTCTTGCGAGAGCTCTTGTGACAGAACCAGAAGTGATAATATTAGATGAACCTACAACGGGACTTGATCCTATAACAACAGAAAGCATAGAAGAGCTTATTTTATCTATCAAAGAAAAGCATAAGGAAAAAACTTTTATTCTCATAACACATGACCCATTTTCTGCTTTCAAACTATCTGATAATATAGCCGTTTTATTTTTTGGGAAATTGATCTTCTACGGAAAGAAAGATGAGGTCATATCTATGATGGACTCAAACAAGACTATATTCCAGATCTTTAAGAGAGCAAATTTAGATATTGCCAGAGCTCATCAATTCAATTGAATTGATTAAATCCGTTTTTTTGATTTTGAAAATCTTGGTTTTTGTTGTTAATTTTTCACTGATATGCCCGTTGGAATTTTAGGAGCTGGTAGTTGGGGGTGGACACTTGCACACATACTCGCAAGAAATAATAACTCTAATAAAATTATTATATGGACAAGAGATGAAGAAGTTGCAAAAAGTATAAATGAACAAGGAGTAAATCCTAAAAGGTTCCGAGATTTCCCAATATATAACGGCAGAGTTTATGCTACAACAAATTTAGAGGAAGTTTTCTCAAACTGCGAAGTCGTATTCGTAGCTGTATCTACATCTGCTGTGAGGGAAGTTATAAGGTCTGCATCAAGATTTATAGAAGGTGACCATATAATAGTGAGCACATCAAAAGGTTTTGAAAAAGGTACAGGAAAACGCATGAGTGAAATAATAAAAGAGGAAAGTTGTTGCAAAAAAATAGGAGTACTTTCAGGTCCCAATCTTGCAAGAGAGATTTTGGAGGGATCCCCGTCAGCGGCAGTTGTTGCCTCAAACATAAAAGAGGTTCAAGAAAAAGTATATTCTATTATGCATTCTCCACTTTTCAGAATATACACATCTTATGATGTTATTGGGGTTGAATTGGGCGGAGCGCTCAAAAATATATATGCAATAGCTGCCGGTATAGCCGATGAACTTGGGTTTAAAGTAAATTCGCTCGCATTTTTGCTTTCCCGTGCCGCAAGCGAGATGATGCGACTTGGCACAAGACTTGGAGCAAAAAGAGAAACTTTCTTTGGTCTCTCCGGAATTGGAGATCTATTCGCTACCGCTTCATCTGACCTTTCAAGGAACAGAAGATTTGGAAAACTTCTTGTAAGAGGGAAAAAACCAGATGAAGCATTGAAAGAAATAGGAGAAGCTGTTGAAGGATACTGGACAACTCATGTTGCTTTCAACATGGCAGTGGAACTTGGGGTAAATCTCAACATAGTTTCCGCACTATACAAGGTCATATTTTTAGGATATGATATCCCAACTGCAATCAAAGAACTTCTCCAAGCAGAAGTAAAAGAAGAGTTCTGAACCGAGCAATTAAATTATTTGAACTGACCAATTATACTACTCCGCTTCCTATAAGATCTTGGAGCTTTTTTCCTTGTTTTTTTAGCTCATTTTCAAGTTCTTCTGCGAGCTTTTGAGATTTTTGGGGATCAAGGAAATTTGCTGTTCCTATTTGAACTGCTGTTGCACCTGCCATTATGTAATCTAAAATATCTTCTAATGAATATGCACCACCTGACGCTAATATTTTTATCCCCGGAAACCTTTCGTATATTTCAATTATACATCTTAAAGCTATCGGTTTTAGTGGGTATCCTGAAAGTCCTCCTTTGAAAAATCCTCCTTTTGAATCTCTAACTGCTGCTGGAATTGTATTTGTTAGAGTAAAAGCGTCAGCGCCTTCATCTTTTGCTATACTGATAAGTCCGGGTAAAATTTCAGAAAACGGAGAGAACTTCACAATAAGTGGTCTTTTTGTTGATTTTCTTGCCAACTTCACTATTTTCTCAACTGATTTTGGATTAACTCCAAATTCTATTCCCCCCTTTTTTGTGTTAGGACAAGATAAATTGAGTTCGTATGCATCGGGTGGATTTTCAGCTTCAAATATCTCAATTACTTTTTTGTATTCTTCCTCTTTCTCTCCGAAAACATTCACTATTATTTTTGTTGGGAGTTTTTTGAGTTTTGGCATTATTGATTTTGTGAATTCGTAAGCACCGGGATTTTGTAGTCCGATTGAATTTAAAAGTCCGACTGCAACTCCCTTTATTGTAAATTCCGCTATTCTTGGCGTTGCATTCCCTTCACGCGGATTCGAAGATACCCCTTTGGTTATTACCGCACCTATTTTTTTGTAATCTATTATGTTTTCAAGTTCATATCCATATCCCGCTGTTCCTGAAGCGAGAAAAATCGGAGATGAAAATACTATATCTCCTATTGAAAAGGAAATTATATTTTCAATATTAGTCATTATTTTTCAGTATGCTCCTCTCCATCTTCTTGATTCAAGTGAGGTTATTGTTAAAAATAGCATTCCTGCTGTAAATGATATGTAATAGATTAAGTCTCGGGTATCTATCATGCCATTTAAGAAATTCTGAAAGTGATCCATAAAAGATAAATATGCAATAATCTCTTTTAATGAACCTTCTAATGTTCCTCTTACCCATCCCAATACCCAGAAAAGAAGCAGTATTCCGAATGAGACTATAACAGATATAACTTGGTTCTCTGTAATTGATGATGCAAAAATCCCTGCTGAAATAAATGCTGTTGTCATAAGTAGAAGTCCAATATAAGCTGTTAGAATAACTCCTTTATCTGGCTCACCAAATTTAAGAAGTGGGATCATAAAAAGTGCAGATACTGCAAGGATGAAAACTATAAAAGATGACATTCCTAAAAATTTTCCAAGGACTATTTCCCATGTTCTCAGTGGTGAGGTGTAAATGAGCTCAAAAGTTCCTAATTTCTTCTCTTCTGCGAATGTTCTCATCGTTATCATAGGGACCAAAAATAAAAGCAAGACGCTCATATTTGCAAAAAGAGGTTTTATTACAAGGTCCTGAATATTTATTCTCTCTGCAATAAAAGGTATTCTTAATGCTTGAACACTCAAAATTGTGTATAGAGCTATCACGCTCAAAAAAAAGTATGCAAAAATTATTACAAAAATCCCTGTAATTACATATGCTATTGGAGATAGAAAAAGAGATCTAATTTCTCTTCCCGCTATTGTAAACATAATCAAAAAGATAAAATGCGTGAAAAAATTGTTAAAAATCTCAAAACTTTTGTTAAAAAAATCTATCTTATCACTTCAAGCTCAAAATTTTTTCTGGATAAACTACTATGCCACTATTTGTTATTTCAAAAGGATGGCGCTTCAATGAATGATTAGTTCCTCTAAATTTCAAAACTAAAATAGACCTTACAAGTTCTCCTTTGACCTCTTCAAGATCAAACCTTATTATTCCATCTGCAAGATGCTCAATTTCCTGACTCCACCCTACTCTATCTCCTCCTCCAATATGAGCTATTGCAAAAGTGGTTGCCCCAAGCCCCTGAACTAATCTTTTTATATGCAAAGTTATATTTCTCGGAGAAGCAACCTTATTATTCAAATATATAGGATTTATAGAATCTATGACAACTCTTCTCCCACCGACCTCTCTTATTGCAGAAGCTAAAACCTCTAAAAATTCGTTAAGGTCAGATATATCTTGAACGGCATATTTTTCTTTTTCCTTAACCTTTCCGATAGCAGATGTAAAAGCATCAACAACTGCAAACTTTTTCTTTTCCTCAAATTCCGAGACTTTCCAACCGAAAGCTTCCATATCTTTTCTGAGTTGAGCTGGACTTTCATCTACCGAAACATAAACTGCTCCTTCACCGGATTTCAAACCTTCCCACAGGAACTGCTGAGCAAAAATGCTTTTACCTGTTCCGGTTCCCCCCACAAGAACAACAAAACTTCTTTCAGGTATTCCTCCTCCCAAAATACTATCAAGCCCCGGTATTCCTGATATTATTTTGTTCTGAAAAAATGAACTTTCTTTTGAAGCCACTTCCATAACACTATTTTAATCTGCAAATTAGCCGAACCTATAACAAAGTTTTCAGGAAAATTTGATTTCCCCTTTCAAATTTGATTTCCCCTTTCTCTCATTTCATAAACAAAATTTATTATTCCTGCTTATATTAAAAATTATAGGAGAAAAGAATTCTGTTGTCGCTAAATATGGATGAGTTTGAGGAAAAAATAAAGAAAAAACTTGAAGAGATAAGAGTGGATATTTTGTCTAAAATAAAAATTCCGCCACATATTCCTAAAGAAGGAATA
>JAVVGL010000025.1:0-24788 GCA_032249135.1 Candidatus Calescibacterium sp.
GTTATGGTTGAGCAAGGAAAAGGAGGAAGTATAATAAATATGACCTCTGTTGCAGGAATATTGGGGAACTGGGGACAATGTAATTTTGCAGCTGCAAAAGCAGGGCTTATAGGTCTGACGAAAACTTGGACAGTTGAATTTGCAAAGTACGGAATAAGAGCAAACCTTATAGCTCCCACTGCAAGAACAAGAATAACAAAAACCCTACCAATATCAAGAGCAGGTGAAGAGGATGAAGATAGGTTTAGTCCAAAACATGTTGCTCCTGTTGCTGCGTTTTTGCTTTCAGACCTTTCAAAAGAAATTAACGGCTCACTCATTGCAGTATATGGAACAAAACTTTTCACATATCACATAGTAACGACCGAAGGAGTTTCAAAGAAAACAATTTGGACACCTTATGAGATAAAAGAAAAAATAAGGGAAATCTTTGAAATTGTTTAACTAAAAATATTTGCAAAAAAACACAAAAACTTTTTCAAAAAATGATTACTATTTTTTCTACTATGGCGCAGAAAAATATAAAAGTAAAGAACATAAAAAAATGGCTTTGCAGTTTATTCGCAATATCCTTGACCTTCCTTATTTCCTCATGCGGAGGTAAATCAGAAGATAAGAATAAAACTAACGGAACAAACCAACCTCAACTTTCTCCCGAAGCTCAGCAAGCATTAGAGAAAATTTCAAAGATATCAGCAGATGACTCTTTGCAAGGCATAATAACTCAATATAAAGAAGCAAGAAAAATAATAGCTGAAAGAATACAAGATAAAGAGAAACCACCAACAGCTGAAGAAAAATACATATACTTTATCGCTGATACTGCCTTACTTATCCACCAGCTAATTGAAGCAACAAATATAATAATCTCCGCAGTTTTGTCTGGAAAATTAGATCCACAAACAATAATAGATATAATCAACTCAATCACTCAAGCTCCACCACAATCAAGAATTTACCCAGCGCAAACAATATCTCAAGAGAAAATAACAAATATACCATATGGATGCGATACCCAGGGAACAACTGGCTTACTTTGCGGAGCTATTGATAATTTAATTCTTTCAAGGCTCGAAAAAAATTTAAAAATACTCCAAGAAATAGAAAGAGAAAATCCGAACCTGAAGTTAGAGGTGAAAAGTCTCATAATAAAAATACAACTTGTGGTTATAAAATATACGCTTGATTTTGGAGGAGAACACGATATAGGAATGGTATATTTCTTTGAGTCATTTTTACACTTTATTGATTCTATTTTCAGGTTGGCTTTTTCGGTGAATTTCGGGAACTTAACAGTATTGGTTAATGCTGGTCGAGATATTCCAAATTATCTAAATCAGATAACACAGGCAGGATACCCTCCAATTCAAGATGACCCAATACTACATTTCGGAAGAATAATAACCTACTTGCTTATAAGAGATCCTACTTTATTAACTCTTGCTTCTGAATTAGAAGTTGCGAGAGGAAGATATCAGCTTATTCAATCATTAGACAAAACCCAAAAATTCATAGACCATGTAATAAACAAAAACCAAAACTCACAGAAAACAATATTTTTCTATGACACTGAAAAAGAATCAATCAAGATGAGATATAAGTTCAATCAGGAAAATAGAGAAGTAGAGCTCATGAAAAAATCAGATTTTGAAAAATTTGGAGAAAAGATAAATCTTATGCAAAACAATATAGAAAAAGGTGGAGAACCAGTATCTTTATCGCGCGATATATTTTTTGTAGCATCAGTACTTTTGGTTGGTTTCATAAAATCTGGAATAGCAGAACCAATAGTAGATATAGCAATAAACTTTGCCGATCAAGATACAGCAAAGCTAATAAGGCAATTTTTGAGTTCAGATCTTTTCCAACCATCTCTTATAGCCTCTGTTCTTGCAGGAGTATTTGGAGATGTATTTTATCTTGATCTTGGAAAAGCTTTCTCAAATCTTATTGAAAGAAAAACGGAATACAGAAAATGGCTACCTGCTTGGACAACTTACTATTCTGTGGATAGGCAAAATGTTATTGATAACTTTAAAAATAACTTTGTAGTAGAATGGGACTGCGGAGATGGGGAGAAAAACGCAAAACTTTATGATGACTCAATAACTCAATTCAAAAGAGAAATGTTTGGATTAAGTTGCACTCAACCCGTTCTCCAACAGGATCCTCAACATTTTTCATCATCTCTTACATATTCAATAACTTGGAGTGTAACGGAACAGTATATTTTACCAGCAGATGGGGTTTTCTTTTCATTCCCATATATACTTTTCCAAGATCCTTCTTTTGGTGAGTTAGTTGTAATAAATAAGGCGGGTATAGTTGCTATTTCTGAGGAGAATTCACAGAAAATAGGAAGTTATCTCAGTTCTTGCGGAGTTCAAGAAGGTAAAAAAGCTTATTTTGATTTTCCTCGAGCAGGAAATTGCGCTTTAAATGCAGCTCTACAAAATATAATAGGAGGAATTTTAAAATTAGCACAAACGAGATAGTAATTTTATTTGTCCGTTTTCTATTTTTTCTGATACTAATCCCTCGTCTTGTAGCACATCAATATACCCTTGTGCTTCTGAGAATTTGAATGTCCAAAATTCATCAGGTAGATCTGGGTAGAGTAAATTCCCTATCTCATAGAGAGTTTTGGGAGATTCTGATATTATTTTCAGAACTTTCTCTTTTTGCTTTTCAACTCTTTTCCTCATTTTTGATACTACTTCTTTCACATTTGAGAAGGGTTCTAAATGTCCTGGAAAAACACAAGATATATCAAGTTCCTCAAGGATTTTAAGGCTTCTAAGCCAGTTTGGCAAATTCCTAAATCTGTCTTCTTTTTTTGGAAAGAAAAGAAGTGGAACTGGAAATCCTCGTGAGAAAATATGGTCTCCTGAAAATATAGTTCCTTCTTTTTCAATATATAAAATTATGTGTCCGGGAGTATGACCTGGGGTATGAAAAACCCTTATTTTTGTTCCTCCAAAATATATTTCATCTTGAATAGGTATAATATCTTGCTCCTCAACTTGATATTTTCTTGTGAAATATGATTTAGATTGTCTTTCAACTATAGAAAGTTTATCTTGTGGAACACCATTTTTTATAAGGAATTCTACTGCAAATTCAGCTGCCTCTCTTCTTATTTCTTTTGGTAATTCAATTACCCTATCTTTATCTTTTTCATGAACGAATATTGGAACTTTGACTTTGTTCAGAATCTCTCTCGCATTGCCATAGTGATCGGGGTGTCCATGCGTTAGTATTATGAATTCAAGTTTTTGCCATCCTCCGCAAATATCAAAAATAGCTTTCTCTAATTCATAAAAATTCTCTTCCGTTGGGAAGCCGGTATCAATAAGTGCAAATCTATCCCCTTCTTTTAATATAAATACATTTACCTCAAAGAAAGGCCAGGGGATTTTAAGCTTTACGCTTTTTATTTCCATAACTTTATAAATTACTAAATTTTAAATTTTATGCTTTTGAAGAACAAAAAAGTTGTTTTTGTTGCAATGAGTGGAGGTGTGGACTCTTCTGTCTCAGCCCTAATTTTAAAGCAGATGGGTTTTGATGTGGTAGGTGTGACATTTTTACTTTATGAATCAAAAGTAAAAGGTGAGGGTAGAACCTGTTGTTCAGCATATGATATATCTGACGCCGAAAGGGTTGCTATGAAAATAAAAATACCATTTTATGTTATGGACATGAGAGAAGAATTTAGAAAGTTCATAATAGAAAATTTCATCTCTGAATATAAAGCAGGAAGAACTCCGATTCCTTGTGTTCACTGCAACGATATCATAAAATTCAAGATTTTCTTTGAGAAAGCAAAAAAGCTTGGAGCAGATTTTATAGCAACTGGTCATTATGCCCTCAAAAGGCAAGAGAATGGTTATGCATACATATCAAAAGCTTATGATAGAAAGAAAGACCAATCATATTTTTTGTTTGGATTAAAATCAGAGCAACTTAAAAATATTTTATTCCCGGTCGGGGGAATGACAAAAGATTATGTGAGAAAAATAGCATATGATTTTGACTTGCCTACTGCAAAAAAACCAGAATCACAAGATATATGTTTCACAGAAGGTAAGGATTGGAGGGAGAAGATAAAAGAGTTTGGAGTTCAAGAGAAGAAGGGTGAAATAGTAGATATTGAATCAGGGAAAGTTGTTGGGGAACACAATGGGTATTTCTTCTTTACGATAGGGCAGAGAAGGGGATTGAATGTGGCTTTGGGGAGACCAGTTTATGTTGTAAAGTTAGACCCTGAAAAAAACAGAGTTTTTGTGGGCAATAAAGAAAATCTTCTTGTAAGAAAATTTTTCGTTGAGAACCTTTCATTTCCAAATGAGGAAATAGAGCAAAAGTTAGAAAATGAAGGTATGGAATGTGTAGTAAAGGTAAGATATACTCACGAAGGAACTGAAGCATTTGTTCGCAAACAAGATGGAAAACTTTTGATTATTTTCAAAGAAAGATTTGGACCTGTTGTCCCAGGTCAAGCCTGTGTACTGTATAAACATGATAAAGTCTTGGGTGGAGGATTTATTTCACATGTGGAATATGAATGGTGATTTTTTTTGATGACTTTTTTTGATGATATTATCAAATAAGAAAAAATTGCAACAACAAGAATTTCTGTGAATTCCCAAAAAATCAGTAGTGAGATTTATTCTATAAAAAAGAAGGGAGGATTCTAAAATTGGAAAAAGTTTTATCTCAACTTATACCAAACTTGGCGGAGCAGGTTAAGATGGGTAGTATTTTGATTGGTATTTATATTTTTTTCTTGGCAGCTTTTTTGGGTTACCACCTTATAACAAGAGTTCCTCCACTTTTGCATACTCCTCTTATGTCTTTGACTAATGCTATTTCAGCTATATCTATTGTTGGAGCTATGGTTATAGCTGGTATGAAGCACGATTTGGTCACAACGATTTTAGGAACGATAGCAGTTCTTGCAGCTTCAATAAATGTGGTAGGTGGTTACATAATAACAGAAAGAACTTTGAGAATGTTCAGAGGAAGAGGGGGTGGTAAGAAATGAGTCCACAATTCATAAACTTCCTTTATTTTATTGGTGCTTTATGCTTCATTTTAGGGATAAAGGGAATGACAGATCCAAAGACTGCGCGATTAGGAAACATCATAGCAGCAGTGGGTATGCTTATTGCGATAATTGGAACTTTGCTCAAAAAAGAAATAGTAAGCTATGAGTGGATAGCTCTAGGATTCATAATTGGTGGGATAATAGGAGCGCTAATAGCTATATTTATTCCTTTAACAAGGTTGCCTGAGCGAATTGCACTTTCTCACGCTTTTGGAGGTCTTGCTGCGTCTTTGGTTGGTATAGCAAAGTACTATGAGCTCGGAGCTGAGATGGGCTCTGTTAAAATAGCTGCAATAGGCTTTGAAGTCCTTTTTGGTAGTATGACTTTTACCGGAAGTATGATGGCTTTTGGAAAGCTTGCTGAAATCTTACCTTCACCCCCAATAACATATAAATTCCAGAACCAGAGCAATATCCTTATATTCATGGCGACTATTGCTTTGTGGATATATCTTATTTTTAACCCTGCTGCTTCCCACTTTTTCTATATTATGGTTGGCTTGGCTTTCCTTGTGGGAATACTCATAGTTTTACCCATAGGTGGAGCTGATATGCCAGTTGTTATTTGTCTTCTTAATTCATACGCAGGACTTGCTGCGGCAGCAACTGGGTTTGTTCTTGAAAACTACATTCTCATAGTAGCTGGTGCTTTAGATGGTGGATCAGGTTTTATTCTGGCAATACTTATGAGCAGAGCTATGAATAGGTCCTTTGCGAATGTTCTGTTTGGAGCTTTTGGTGCAGTCACAGAAGAGAGCTTAAAAAAACAAGAAGAATTTTACGCTGGGAAAGTAAAGTCAACTACCCCGGAAGAGGTCGCATATTTGCTTGAAAATGCAAGACTTGTTATGATCGCCCCAGGATACGGTCTTGCCGTCTCTCAAGCGCAATTTGTTCTTGGTGAATTGGCGAAAGTCCTCAAATCAAAAGGAATAGATGTCAAGTTTGCGATACATCCGGTAGCTGGTAGAATGCCAGGACATATGAATGTTTTGCTTGCGGAGGCAGGTGTCCCATACGAGGATTTGCTTGAACTTGAACCGTCAAATGCACTTTTCCCAGAAGCTGATGTAGCAATAGTTGTTGGAGCAAACGATGTTGTTAATCCGCTTGCGAGAGAAGATAAAGCAAGCCCAATAGCTGGAATGCCAATATTAGATGTAGATAAAGCGAGAACGGTTGTTGTGATAAAAAGAAGTCTTGCCCCGGGATTTGCCGGTGTTCCGAACCCCCTATTTATAAAAGAAAATACTCTGATGTTGTTTGCAGATGCAAAACAAGCCCTTCAAGAAATTCTCAACAACATAAAAGGAGTTGTATCTCGTCTTCACTGAAACTCAAATCAGATTCCAAAATTTTTAGTTCTCAAATTTTTTCAATAAATCAGATTACTATGGAATGTAGTGGGAAAAATAAAACTTGCAGCTGAAATTATAAACAAAAGTGAATTTACTGTTGTGCTAACGGGTGCTGGTGTTTCCGCTGAATCTGGAATACCAACTTTCAGGGGACCTGATGGTCTGTGGAAAAAATACTCACCGCACCAGCTTGCAACTTATGAGGCTTTTTTGAAAAATCCAAAACTTGTGTGGGAATGGTATAGTTGGCGTAGAGAAAAAATAAAAACTGCGGAACCAAATCCTGCCCACATTTCAATTGCAAAATTGGAAACAATAAAAGAAAAATTTTATCTCATAACTCAAAATATAGATGGACTTCACAAAAGAGCGGGTTCTCAAAAAGTAATAGAGTTTCACGGAAATATATGGAAAGAAAAATGTATAAGCTGTAATTTTAAAAGAGAAAGCTATGAAATCTATAAAGATGAACTCCCTCAGTGTCCAAAATGTGGTAACCTTTTGAGACCAGATGTTGTCTGGTTTGGAGAGCCGATTGACCATGATATTTTACAGATGTCTTTTGATTTGGTAGAAGAGGCAGATTGCGTTCTTGTTGTTGGAACATCAGCTGTTGTTTATCCTTTTGCGGGTCTTATAGAATTTTCAATAAAGTCTCAAAAAAAAGTTATAGAGGTTAATTTGGAACCAACTCCGTTTTCTGATTTATGCTATATTTCTATTCAAGGCAAAGCAGGAGAAATTTTACCTCAAATTCTAAATTATATAGTTCGGTAAATGTTTGACCAAATTATTGATGAAATAAATAGAGCCTCAATTCTAAGTTTAGACGATGCATTTGAATTCAAATATTCTACTCAGGAGAAGCTCCTTGATCTTTGGTTGAATCATAAAATAGATACTCAAACCTTTCTTTATGATCTTACGAAAATGTATGAGAAGATTTTAGATGAGTTGGTTGGATTGTATTTCCCAAAAGATCAAATTTGCGTTATGGCTTACGGCAAGTTCGGAGCAGAAGAGATAAATTTTTCATCTGATATAGACATAGCTTTTATTTTCAAGAGCGGAACAGATGAGGAAAAAATAATAAAGGCAGCAAGAAAGTTTATAAATGAAACCACAGAAAGAAAAGGGCAAAGGTTTTTGTGGAGAATAGATATTGAATTAAGACCAGGTGGTAGGACAAGTCCTGTTGCTGTGTCAGATAGTTTCTTTTTGTGGTATTATCTTAATCTTGGTCAAGTTGACGATAGATATGCTCTTTTGCGGGCTCGTCCTGTTGCTGGAAACATAAAAATAGGTCAAGACTTACTGAAAGAGCTTGAACCATTCATTTTCAGAAAATATGTTGATTTCTCTGTAATTGAAAGACTAAAAGAGATAAAGTTAGCCATTTCAAGACACATAAAAAGAGATGATAAAGTTTTTGATGTTAAATTCTCAGAAGGGGGAATTAGAGAAATAGAATTTGTTGTTTTTGTGAATCAGCTGATATTCGGTGGAAAAGATGAGAGGTTAAGACAAAAAAGAACTTCTTTGCTTTTAGATATAATCCAAGATTATCTTCCGGAGGAGAAGAACAAAACTCCGTCTTTGAAAGAATGCTATTTATTTTTGCGTGAGATTGAATCTCTTATTCAAGTTAACGAAGAACAAAGATTTACTCTTGAGGAAAAAGATATGGAAAGAATTCTTAGTTTTTATGGAATTTCACGGGAAGAATTTTCTGAAAGATTAAAAATTGTGAGAGATAGAGTTTCGGAAATCTTCAAGCAGACATTTGAGATAGAATTGCCAGATTACAAAATAATAACCGAAAATGTCTCAGATTACGAACTTGAAAAATATCTCTCTGAGTTAGGATATCATGATTTGTCTTCCGCAAAAGAAATCGTAAGAAACCTTTTGAGTAAAACTCTTTTTTTAAAAGAAAAGAAAAGAAAAGGAATTTTGGAATTTGAGATAAAGACAGAGGGAGTTTTGGTGTCTGAAAAGCTTGTTTCAGCTATTGTATGGTACTGCTCTCGCGCTCACGACAAAAACTTAGCTCTATCTTACTTTTCTTCTTTTATTAATGCAGTTGGTAGAAGAAAAGGAATATATTACATGCTTTCAAAAAATGAAAGGTTAGTTGAAATTCTCGCAAAGCTTTTCGGTGTTTCAAGATTGGCTGCAAATTACCTTATAAATCACCCAGAAAGCATTGATACTATTTTTTTAGCTTCTCAAATTTCTCCTGATTTGCCAGATGAAGTTGAATTTTGGGAAAGTATAAAATCGGGAGATGTTGATTCCATTCTTGATGAATTGAGAAAAATGAAGAAAGAAAAAATACTTCTGCTTTTGCTCGATGATGTTTCAAAGTCTTTGTCTCATGATGAAATTTCTGAAAGAATATGCAGCATTTATGACTTTTTTTTGCGTCAAACTTTATCTTTGACCACTCGTGAAAAGCTTAAAATAAATCTTCCTCCTCCTCATCTTAATTTACCGTTTTACATTATAGCTCTCGGGAAATATGGATCAAAGGAAGCTATATACGGTTCTGATGTTGACCTCGTTTTTGTTTTTTCTGAACCTGACCCTGAAAAATGGATAAGATTTTCTCAAAAATTCATCGTTTTTCTTACAGCATCTACAAAAGAGGGCTATGGATTACAAGTTGATATGAGGTTGAGACCTTCGGGGCATGCTGGTCCTCTCGCTTTATCTTTTGATGCTTTCTGGGAATTTTACTTGAACAAAGCTGATATATGGCAGAGACTTTCCTTGCTCAAATCTCGCGTTGTTTTTGGAGGAGATAAGAAGCATGAATTTGGTTATTTGCTCAACGAAATAAAAAAATTGGCTTTTGAAAATATTGATTTGGAGTCTATTATTTCTGCGATGAGAAATTTGAGAAGGAAGTCTTTGGAAAAACTTTCTTTAAAATTTGAGAATGGGAAAAAACTCATAAATTTGAAGTACTGTCTTGGTGGAATGCAAGATGTGGAGTTCATAACATTTTTCGTCTTGCTTAAAGAAAGAAAATTTGAACTTGATTTCAAGCAAGGAGTAATTTTTGCTTCTTACTTTTTCCCAAAAATAAAATCAGCATACGATGTTTTGAGAAAAATTGAAAAATATCTAAAAATCAGAAGTGATATACCTCTTGAAGATATATGGATTCAAGAAGATGATGGAGTATTTTGGGACGAGTTAAAAGATTTTTCTGGTGTTTCATACAAAGACTTCCTTGAAGCCAAAAAAGCAATAGCATCTGCTTTCAAAGAAATTTTCGGAGAAGTGTGATTTTGTTAATCCACTTATATCATTTTTTTATTTTGTTTTCGTGTATCTATCAATTTCTTGACTTTTTCGGTAAAATGATTATATTGTATAAAAACAAAAAGGAGGTGATTTTTATAATAAAGAATAAAGTAAGGGGGACGGAAAATAATAATATTGTTTTTAGGCTTCTGTCTTCTTCTTATTGCGCCAGAAATTCTTTTAGGTAAACAAAAACCAAAGATTATGCTCATTTTATTGATAGTTCTGAAAAGAACAATTTTCAGAAGGGGGAAAAATCTATGAAGATTTATCATTTTACACCGTTATTTGTTTTTTTATTGTTATTATTATCTGGGAGTTGTTCTGGGAGATCAGATAATAAAAATTGCGATTCAGGGGAGTCTATCTTTGTACTGGTATTCAGTATCAGATGAGAAAGGAACTCCTGTTCGACCTGATCATGTTTATGAGGTATTAGAAATAGAGGGGAAAGTAATTTCTAAAAATGATGAGTTTGTGGAAATAGAGGGGAAAATAATTTCTCAACATGAATTCTTTGAGTACCCTATTTCACGAGAAGGAATATTCAGAATCTATGTATATGATTATTATCCCGGCGATAAAAGAACGGGGATACTTCCTGTAAAGGCTGGACAAACTTATAGATTTGCTTTTCTTAACATACCAGGGTGGACATGGACATCTTTTTTGAAGATCTCTGATGACATCGGGTTAGTTTTTTGGGGAGAAACTACTGCTTTTTCTTTTGTTGAGCGCAGCTATATAGAGAAAGTAGCAAAAATGAGAAAGAGATTTTGAAATAAAAAAAGGAGAGGAATTTTGTATATCTAAATTTGCTTCTTCTGTTATCCCATCATGTTCGGTTGTACAAAAATTATTCTCTGTAAATTTAAGGTGTGGAGAAAACGAGATAAACTTGCGCCCTGGGGAAGAAAAACAGATAGTTTGTTTTGGAACAAAGTATCTTGTTCATCTTTTGGTGTCCGAAGAGTCAGGTTTGGTACCTGAGGAAGAAAATAAGGAAAACCGTTGTATTATTGTTGATGGTGTCCGTCCTAATTTTTCTTTTTATATGAAAAGATCAGATTAATTTAGTTTTTTAAAATTTTAATTGATTGTTTTATGCTATATGAGGATTTGATTGAGTCTTTTATTTCCTTTTTATCTTCAAGGAATTTTTCTCAGAACACTTTGAAGTCTTATAGGGAAGACCTTTTACAATTTTTCTCATTCGCAAAAAAAGAACCTTATGAAATTGATGTTCAGGATATTGAAAGCTTTATAAAGTATCTTGTGAAAGAGAAAAAGGCGGAAGATTCAACTTGTGAAAGAAAGTTAGCATCTTTGAAATCGTTTTTTAGATTTCTTGAAATTAAGGGAATTATAAATAAAAATCCGGCGGATCTTGTGCCTTTCAGGAAAAGAAAGAAAAAGATTCCTGATTTTTTGAGCGAAGATGAAGCCTTATCTCTTTTAGATGTTGAGAAAAAAAGAGATCTTGCTTTAATTTCTACACTTTATGGCTGCGGTTTGAGAATTTCAGAGCTTGCGAACCTCAAAATTTCTGACATACAAGGAAATTTTATAAGAGTGAAAGGTAAGGGAAATAAGTGGAGGATTGTTCCAATTCCTGAATTTACGCTTTCTGTTCTGAAAGATTACATTTTGGAGAGAAATAAAGTTGCAAAAACAGATTTTCTGTTTATAAATAAATTTGGCTCCCGTCTTTCTGAAAGATATATAAGGAAAATAGTGCGGCGTGTTGGTATTTTGAAATTAGGGAAAAAAGTCTGGCCCCATCTTCTCAGACACTCATATGCTTCTCATCTCCTCAAAAACGGAGCAGATATAAGAATAATTCAGGAACTTTTAGGACATTCTTCTATAAACACTACTCAAAAATATTTACATCTTGATTTAGATAGCATACTTTTTGTCTATAAAAAGTCGCACCCAAGGGAGAAAGATTAATCAACACCAGACTTTTTATTTATTCTTCTTATTTATTCTTCTTGAATTATTTGTTCTACCCAGTTTTTTATTGTCTCATATTTTTGAGCTCCAACCATCAAATACTTGCTATTTGCTACGAGTGTTGGTACTGCTTGGATACCATATCGGTAAGCTCTTTCAAGGTCGGAAATTATTAAGTCAAAGGTTTTTCCGTCTATAAAGGCTTTATACCACAGATCTATATTTATTCCGATATCTTTTGCGCATTCTAAAAGAACATCAAACTCTACGATATTCTTACATTCTGTAAGGTGTGCTTTTTGAATTCTGTCAAACATATCCCAATGGGCATCTTGCCCCCCGACGATTTCTGCCGCTTTGCAAGCGAGAAGTCCGGGCAAAGAATATGGATAATCAAAATCTCTTTTTTCCATAAGATCCGCATTTATTCTGTGTTCGTCGTCATGTAAGTTTGCGGCTCTCCAATGGTTTAAGATTTCTTTTTTTCCTTTTTCTTTTGAGCCGAAGATTTCAATTATTGATTCGGGTGTTGGAGCAAGGGCGAAACACCTGTGGATTACTTCAACTGGATATTCTTTTGCAATTTTTCTTACCCTTGGAGATATAACATAGCACCAAGCGCAGAGAACATCATGGAAGAACTCTACTTTTATCTTACCTTCTTGCTCTTTGATTTCCACAATTTATATTTTAAATTTCTTTTTTTTTATTTTTGAGTTTTTTGCCTGATTTTTTTCTTTTTTCTTGAATCGTAATTGAAATTTTGGTTGATTTGATTTTTGGTCAAATTCAATGATTGAATGTGTTCCTTTACTTTTTCCTTGAACTTCTCAAATTCTTCAAGATATTTTTTTGTCATTTCTGCAAGTGATTGCTTCCAGAATTTTTCACCTCGTGATATTATATCAAGTTCCTCCTCCATTTTTGCTGTAAATTCGGGGGAGCATATTTTTGGGAAATATTTTTCTAATATTTCATCTTGAAATAGTCCATCTTCTGTTGGGATTAGTTTCCCATTTTGCTCAAATATATAACCTCTTAATTTTAATGTTTTTATTATTGTTGAGTATGTTGAAGGTCTTCCTATTCCTAATCTTTCAAGCTCTTTTATGAGTGAAGCTTCTGTGTAAAGCGGAGGAGGATTTGTGAATTCTTTTCTATAAGATATTTTTGGGTATTTTCTTTCTGGTGAAACTAAAATTTTGTTTTTAAATTCAAAAGAAAGTAAAAATGAGAAAGCATCTTCTCCTTCATATTCCTCTTCTTTTTCTTCTTTTATCTCATAGTTCCATAATTTAAGAAAACCTTCTTCTTTTAGTTTTTTTGCCTTTACTTTGAAGAAAAATTTATCAGGTAGTTGCGGAGATTTCAGTATAACCTCTATCGTATCAAATATTGCGTTTTTTGATTGAGAAGCTAAAAATCTAAAAGAGATTAACATTAGAAGCTTGTCGTAAGGGGATAGATTAGATTGCCTAATTTGTTTCAGTGATTTTATGTTATAAAAAAGTCTTTCAAATATTTTGATTCCTTCTTCCGTTGGTCTTATAGCCTCATGTGCTTCTTGGGCATTGGCTACCTTTGTCTTCCACTTTCTTCCTGCATTCTCTATATCTTGAAAGTATTTTGAGAGGAATTCTTTTGCTATATTTTCTCCCTCTTCTGACAAAGATACAGAGTCTGTTCTATGGTATGTTATCAATCCTCTTTCAAAAAGTTCTTGGGCTAACCTCATCGTAAAATCAGAAGAAAAACCGAGGATATTTTTTGAATCTTGAAGTAAAGATGAGGTTGTATAGGGAGGAAAAGGATATTTTACATCTTTTCCTCTTCTGAATGATGAAACTATCAGTTCATTTACTTTTTCACATATCTCCTTTGCTTCTTGTTCCGAAAGAAAGTGTTTTACTCTTGCTCTATTAATTCCATTTTCTTCATATTTTTCATATAAAAGCGCATTTACTTTACCAAAATCTGCAAAAACAATAAAGTAGGGCTTTCTTACAAAATCTTTAACCTCTTTCCATCTTTTGGCTATAAGATGTAGCGCAGCCGACTGAACTCGCCCTGCGGACGAATTTTTTCTTATAGAAAAAAATACAGGAGACAGAGTATATCCTACGATTCTATCTATTAACCTTCTTGTTATTTGAGCTGACACAAGATTCATATCTATTTTTCTTGGGGAGCTCAGAGCGGAGAGAACTGCTTTTTTTGTTATCTCGTGAAATACAACTCTTTTTACATCTTTTAAACCCAAAACTGATGCCACATGCCACGCTATCGCTTCTCCTTCTCTATCTGGATCTGTTGCTATTATAACTTCGCTTGAATTTTTAACTTCCTTTTTTAACAAATTTACAACTTTCTGTTTGATTATTTCCCAAGTTATTTTTACTTCGCCTGAGATTATGTCGTTGAGAGAAAATCCCATATGTTTTTCAGGCAAATCTCTTATATGTCCAAATGTAGCAAGAACTTTGTAATCTTTCCCCAATATTGAAGATATTTTTTTACTCTTTGTCGGCGATTCAACTATTAATACCTTTTTCCCGTTATTTGATGACAGATTCTTCATATGCAAAACTTAACTTGCTCTTACCCATTCTTAATTTTTGATTAATTTTTGTTCCTTATTTCCCATTTACCTTTTATTTTGATAATTTTAGCAATTTAAGGATTTTTTCTTGTGTTTTCCTCTATCTTATAAAGTATATTTTGCAATTGCTTTTTGTGTTTCAACAATAATAGTTACTGTTGCTACAATCCATTCAATTTCCATCTCTCTTACCTCCATTCCGATTTTATTAAATAATTCTCTTATTAAAAATTTATGTATTCCTTCACAAAAAAGTAGATTGACTATTTTTATATTTATGCCAACAGTTACAGGTACAAATGACATTTTCGGAGATGTGGCAGAGAAATTTAGATTTTTAGAAAGTTTTGCAAGTAAGTATTTTAAAAGGTTTGGTTTTGAGGAACTGAGAACACCTATAATTGAATACTCTTGGGTTTTCAAGAAAACTCTTGGTGACTCTTCTGATATTGTTATGCATCAGATGTATTCTTTTGAAGATAAAGATGGAAAGGAAATTGTTCTGCGACCTGAGGGAACTGCTGCTGCTGTCAGGTTTTTTATTGAAAAACTTTGTCATACTAACCCTCGAGCAAAAATCTTTTACATTGGACCTATGTTTAGAAGAGAGAGACCCCAAAAAGGAAGATATAGGCAGTTTCATCAAATAGGTTGCGAGATGTTTGGTTTTGACTCTCCTGAGAGTGATGCATACCTTATCTTTCTTTTGAGTGAGTTTTTATCAAATATTGAAATTAAACATAAAATTGAGGTAAATTCAGTTGGTTGCAATTTATGTCGTCCAAATTATTCCTCTGCTTTGAGAGAGTTTTTTGAGGGGAAAATTCTATGTGAAGATTGTCAAAAAAGAAGGGAAAGAAATCCGCTGCGAATCCTTGATTGCAAAAAAGATGTAGAGGTTGTCAAAGACGCTCCAAGTATTTTATATTTCCTTTGTCAAAAATGTAAAACTCACTTTGATTCTGTGATAAATAATTTGGAAAAGTTCGGAGTTGAATTTGAAGTTAATCCAAAGATAGTAAGAGGACTTGATTACTATACGGGAACAGTTTTTGAAGTTTTTTCTGAAAAGACATCTTTAGCGATAGCTGCTGGAGGGAGGTACGATTTACTCGTTGAGTTTATGGGAGGACCTAAAACTCCTGCTTTGGGCTTTGCGATAGGAGTGGAAAGAGTAGTGGAAGTGTTAAATTTTCAACCAGATAAAAAGCGCTTAGGCTTATTTATTTGTTATACTTCTGAGGGAAAGGAAAAAGCTTTTGATTTTTTCACAAAAGTTGTGAGATCTACAAAAATCTTGAGATCTTTTTCTTTTTCAGGGGAAGAAATAATAAAAGAATTAGGAGATGATGATCTCAAATATCACATAGCAAATAGGTTTGACATAAGTGTTGAAACGTCAAAAAGTTTGAAATCTCAGATAAGATATGCAGATTCTCAAAATTTCAGGTTCGTAGCTATAATTGGAAAAAATGAAATTGAGAAGGGCACAATTACTTTTCGCGACCTTCAGAACTCTCAGCAGTTTGAGATGAAAGAAGATGAACTGCTTTTTTGAACACATCGTAAATATAAAATGTTCCTGTTATAAGTATTATTTCGCCATTTTTTGAGATATCTGCACATAAAAACGGGGCTTCTTCGTAGGTGACAATTTTTATCTTTGGAGCTATCTTTTCACTCTCTGCAAACTCCTTTATTTTCTCTTCTTCTACCCATCTCTCATCAGGAAACCTTGTGATAAAGAGTTGCTCTATTTTTGGTGATAAAATTTTCAAGAACTCTCTCCAATTTTTGTCTTTCCTGAAAGATACTAACACGTTGATTTTTTTATCTTTTATGCTATCTTCAAGGGCTTGGAATATTGCTTTGGCTGAAATCGGGTTATGTCCGCCATCATATATTATGTTATCAAAATATTCAAATCTTCCCTTTATGTGGCTGAGATCAAAATCAAAATTTTTTATGTATTTGCCAAAGAATTCTTGTAAGATAAAGAAGGAAGAAAACGAGGCGAGAACTGCATTCTCTAAAAAAGGTTTTACTCCTGAAAAATTAATTTCAATACATTCTTGGAACTTGCTTTTTTCAAAAGCTAAAAGATTAATTTTGTACCAAAATCCATCTTTTTTTTCATTTTTTATTTCCCACCAGAAATCGTTTATTATTTGACCTTTTGAGACCAAAGATATAACTTCGTATTGGGGTTCTCCTTTTTTATGGATTGTGATTCTTGTTGATTCTGGGGGAACGCAAAGAGCTTTTTCGTAGGCTATACTTTTTATATCGTCACCTAAGACATCTTCGTGGTCTTTATCTATTCTTGATATTACGCCTATTTTTGATTTTGCACAGGCTACCGCATCAAGTCTTCCACCAAGACCTATCTCGCATGATGTGAAATCTACTTTGTTTTCTGCAAAAAATAAAAAAGCCATAACAGTTGAATGTTCAAAGTATGTCAGCTCTACTCCCCTTTTTATTTCAGCTTTCCACACTTCATTTGAAAAATAGGAAATCTCTTCATCTGAAATTTCTTGTGATTTTCTGTCTTTCACGATTTTTATTCTCTCTGAAAATCTTTCAAGATGAGGTGAGGTGTAGAGCCCTATTTTCCCGAACCGAGAAAGCTCAAATGCTATTTCGGTTGTAACTTGACCTTTACCTACGGTTCCAGCTACGGTGACTGACTCAAATTTTTTCTGTGGATTTCCAAAATATTCCAATATTTTTTCTATTCTTTCTAACCCTAATGCTATTTTACTTTCTTTTTTTGAAAATAGGGGAATGTCGTTTGTTTTTTGAATTTTTAGTCTTTCCACGATTCTGCAAGTTTTTCTTTGAGAGTTGCGGGTTTAAAAGGTTTTACTATGTAATTTGTGACACCTTCTTGAATAGCTGTGAGAACTTTTTCTTTTTCTGCTTCTGCTGTCAGCATAATTACTGGAGTATCTTTATATGCTGGCATCTTTCTTAGCTCCCTTAAAACATCAATTCCTTGCATAATTGGCATGTTCCAATCAAGGAATATAAGGTCAAATTTTTTCATTCTGAGTTTTTCAAGGGCATCCTGCCCATTTTCTGCCTCCTCTACATTCATATATCCGAGCTGTGCAAGAATATCTCTTACTATTTTTCTTATCAGAGGTTGATCATCTACTAAAAGTATTTTTATTTCTTTTGGCGGCAAACCCATATAATAGAAATTTTACCAATATGTTTTTGCTAACTTAATTAGCATTTACCTTTGTAAAGCCATTTTATCTTTACTATATAAATACGATCTTATATGTGTTATTAGCATTATTAAAGAAAGTAATGTAATTTTTAGAAATTTTGATAAATTTGACATAAAATATACTTGCAAAAGTTATATAAATTTGATCTTATGATAAAATTTATCAAAAATGAAATATGAAAAACAAGAAGATATGGAATACGATAACCAAAAGGATAAATTAAATATAAATGAGAAGGAAATAGAGAAAAGATGGGAGGCTCAACCTTTCAATCCTATGCTCTATGAGAATGAAGCGGAAAGCAAAATAATAGTACTTATTGACACATTATCTAAGATGATCAACTCTGAAATTTGGAAGGCAATCAAGAATTTCAATATAAGTCTCACGCAAGCACAAATTATAACTTATCTACTATTTTCACCTAACAACAAAAAGAATATAAGCTATATTGCAAACAGCTTAGGTGTGTCAAAACCAACAATCTCTCGCGCCGTGGATAATCTGATAGATAAGGGGATAATTGAAAAAGCTGTTAATCCAGAAAACAGAAGATCCCATATTTTGACGCTTACTCAAAAGGGAATTCAGATTGCTCTCCATATATTTGAATACTTTTCGCAAATGAGAAAAATACTTGCTAACTCAGGTGTTGAGGAAAAAAAGGAAATTTTAAAATCTCTCCTCTGGATTTTATATAAATTGGTTGAAAATAAAATTTTGCCACAAATTCCATCTTGTATTTTCTGTCAAAATATGGTATCGGAACAGGATATATTTTCAGGGAGCGATGGCAGTATTTGGTGCAAAAAACTTAATCTTTTTCTTATTTTAGAAACCTTAAAAATAGATTGTCCATATTTTCAAAGCAAATATTCTTCTGAAGGAAAAGTGAAAGTTAGAAAGCGTAGAAGGAAAGAAATATCAGTTTAGTCTCAATTTGAAATAGTAAATATAAGATATTGTTTTTGAAATAATTTTCGCTGATGTCACTTCGGAGTGGAAACTTTTTTCATCCTCATCGGGACACATTTCCACAAAGTCAGCTCCGCATATTTTACCTTTAAAATTGCTTATTATAGATTTTATAATATAAGTTGCCTCTCTGAAAGAAAAACCAGGCGGCTCTGGGGTACTTAGGTGAGGTATGGAGGACGGGTCAAGGAAATCGTAATCAAAACTCAAATAAAGTAAATCTGATTTTTTATTTAGAGCCTCTACCTTTTCTTCTAATATTTCAAGCGAAGGTATATAAGGGTTTTTATCAAAGAAATCTTCAAAGAAGATGAATTTATCTTCAACTCCTAACTTTTTTATTTCATCTAATTCTTTGGGAGATATGTTTCTTACTCCTATACATAAAAAATCTTCAATATAGGGTATAGAAAGATAAAGAGCACAAGCGTGAGACAATTTATTCCCTTCAAATTCACTGAACATATCTGCATGGGCATCAAAAAATATTGCTGAGATTTTACCATAAAACGAACTTATACCTTTGAGTATCCTATGTGTTATAAAATGTTCTCCTCCTACGGTTATTGGTATTTTCCCTTGTGATACAATATATCTTACCTTTTCTTCAAGTTCGTCTAAATTATGTACTTTTTCAGTTGTGTATATCCCACAGTGTGTGAAATTAATTTTTAGTTCTGTGTCTATATCTTCTATTTGCCATGAAGCTCTTATTATTTTTTCAGGTGCTTTTTCTGCTCCTTTTCTACCACAAGAGGTTCCTCCTATTTCTGCTGGTATTATTATGAATTTTGAATCGTCAAATGAGGAATCTACATTAAGAAATTTCTGTGAGGCTTTTCCCATTTACGGAACAAACACTGCTGCGGAAACTACTGTTACCCACTCATTGTTTTGTCTACATTCAGCGTCTACTGATATATAAGATGTCCTTATTTTGTATCCGTTAAGATTTAGGACTTCTTTCGCTTTAATTAGATCTTCATCTACATCATATTCGTAGCCCAATATTGTAGCTAACATATACGCTGCTATTTTTTCTGCTCTTTTCCCAGCTTCTTCTTTTGTCATACCGAAAGCATGGAACTCGGAAAGATAACCATGTATGTTTTCATTTTCTGGTATTGCAAGCCCAACAGATGCTGAAACTATTCTGCCTTTTTCACAGGCGGAGTTTTTTGAAAGAACACAGAAGACGATCTGTCCTGCTTTTAGTTCCTTTAACCCTTCTTCAATTGATACTAACTTTGCACCCGGAGGAATTATTGATGATACATTCACAAGATTGAATTGACCTATTTTTGCATCTCGTAGAGCTAACTCAAATGAGGCTAATTCTTCTTTGTGGTAACCTACCCCTTTTGTCAGGAAAAACTTTCTTGGGACGAAACTTATTTTTGGTTCCACTGCTTTTCCCTCCCCTTTTTGTTTATTTTATTAATTTGAAGGAAAAAATAAATTTTCGTTTTGGAAGAAAGAAAAAAACGAAATTTTTCTTCAAAAATTTTATAGATAATTTTGTGGATACCACAAAAGATATAAATATTAGATAATGAAGGAGGGTTTAGATATGTTTGGGGAGTTTGAAAGGGAAAAGGCTTTGCTCCGAGCCATTTTGGAACCATACTTTAATTTGAAAGAAGACGGTGAATATTTGATAGCTGAAAAAGATGGGAAAAGAGATTTATGGGCTATAAAGATAAATCCACCGACTCCCGCATCGTGTGAGATGACTGCAGGTAAAGTTATTGAGTTCAAACCATCGGGCTATGTTTTTGTTGTAAGCCAGTTTGAGGATTGGGTTCAAGCTCTTTCAGATTCTTTGAGAGAAAAAAATTTTAATATATCAGTAAAGAGAGTTTCTCCAATAGATATTGGAGCTATGACGGCGGGATTTTTACCATTTTCAGAACATATCGGAGTTGCTGTGAGAAATCTTGATGAAGCCGAAAAAAAGTTTGAAGATGTCCTTGGAATAAAACCATCAGGAAGACATAAAGTTGAAACAGAGGGACTTACAGCATCTTTTATATGGGTCGGAGCAACTCGTATAGAGCTTCTTGAACCTTTCAGTGATAGCTCTGCTGTCAAATCCTTTCTTGAAAAAAGAGGAGAGGGCATTCATCATATAGCCGTTGAAGTAGATGACTTTGATAGAAAAGTAGAGGAGCTTAAAAATAAAGGATACAAGATAATAGGTCCCAGAATAGGAGCAACGGGTAAGAGAGTAGTTTTTATTCATCCAAAAGATTTTCTCGGAATTTTACTTGAACTTGTGGAGAAGGGATACAGAGCAAAGTCTTTTGAGGATCATTGAAAAAGTCAGGTTAGAGGATCAAAATTAAATTTGAATTCAAATTTCCGAAATCATTTTTTTGATTTCCTCTACTGATTTTTCAGGTTCAACTTCTTTTTTTGTCTTTTTTAGTCTATCTATTATTTCTATTTTCCCTTTTTCTTTGAGTGTTTTCCCTATCACAATTTTTATTGGAGCTCCCCAAAGATCGCAATCTGCAAATTTTTCTCCGGGGCTCACATCTTCTCTATCATCAAGCAAAGATATATCTTCAAGTTCTGCATGAATTTTTTCTGCTGCGGCTAAAATAGCTTCGTCTTTCATATTTATGGGAATTATATGGACTTTGAATGGCGCAACTTCTGGAGGGAAAGCCACACCTGTGTCATCTCCGAATTTTTCAGCAAGTGCCGCAACAGTTCTTGAAACACCTATTCCGTAGCATCCCATAACTACAAATTTTTTCTCTTTGTTTTTATCTGTGTATGTAAGTCCCATAGGCTCTGAGTATTTTTTACCAAGATAAAAAACGTGTCCGAGTTCAAGACCTATTTTCTCTTTCAAGATACCTTCTTTGCATTCTGGGCATATATCACCTTCTTCTGCGTATGCTATATCGTATATTTCGTTTATTGGAAAATCTCTGCCGGGAACAACATTTATGTAGTGGTAATCATCTTCATCTGCTCCTGCGACTCCGTCAACGCAATCAAGAACCGTTCTATCTACTATGATTTTGCCTTTGTATTTTAGGGGACCTATAAATCCCTTTCCTGCTCCGAAAATTTTTCTAACATCTTCTTCGCTTGCAAGTTCAAAGTTTTCTCCTAAAACTTTTGCTAATTTGTCCTCTGAAATTTGCCTATCTCCTCTCACAAGACACAAGTAGTATTTTCCGCTTTCAGTTTTTACGAAGAAGGATTTTATTATTTTTGATGTTGGAATTTTTAGGAATTTTGCGAGCTCTTCCACTGTTGTTGTTGATGGTGTATATACTTTGCTTTTTGGGGGTATGGTTGAGGTTTTGCTTTTAAGATTAGCTATTTTCTCATCAACATTTACAAAAAAGCTTGAAATTTCTTTTTTTGAAATGAAATTGCATTTTTGACACTCCATAATTTTGTCCTCTCCATATTCTGTTGGGAATATGAATTCATGAGAGAATTTTCCTCCTATTGCTCCAACTGCGGCTTGAACTGGTATCACATCAAGTTTCATTCTTTCAAAGATTCTTTCGTATGCTTTGTAAAATTTCCAGTAGGTTTTTTCTGCTTCTTCTTCTGTCCTGTCAAATGAATATGCGTCTTTCATTATGAATTCTCTTGCTCTTATTATTCCAAACCGTGGTCTTGCCTCATCTCTGAATTTCGGTCCTATTTGAAAAAGAGAAAATGGAAGATCTCTCCAAGATGAGATTGCAAATCTAACAAGGTCAACTATTATTTCCTCATGTGTTGGTGCGAGACAGAAATCTCTTTCGTTTCTATCTTTAAATCTGATGAGTTCCTTGCCATATACATACCATCTTCCAGTTTCTTTCCAGATTTCGGCTGGGTTCATAATTGGTAGAATAACCTCAAAACAGTTTATTTTTTCCATCTCTTCTCTTATAATTTTTTCTACATTTTTCAGAATCTTAAAGCCAAGGGGGGTAAAATCATATATGCCGGAAGCTAACCTTTTTATATATCCACCTTTTGTAAGAATAATATGGCTTTTTGACTCTGCATCTTTTGGAGTTTCCCTCAAAGAAAATATAAAATATTCTGATACCTTCATAGATAACACAATTTAATTGTGTAAAGATAATAGAAAAATTTAGCAGTTTCATATTCCTTTATACATATTTCTTCTCAAAAAATTTATCTTGAAAGAGGAGTTCTTGCAAGTGCAAAAGCTATAACATCCTTTGCCCCTTTTTCCCTTAAAACTTTGCTACATTCAGATAAGGTTGAGCAAGTTGTCGCAACATCATCTACAAGCAAAACTATTTTACCTTTCACATCTTTCACGCATACGAAAGCTCCACGAGGATTTGAAATTCTTTCTTCTTTTGGTATATCAAGTTGAGACGAAGTATTTTTGATTTTTTCCAGTGCAAAAACTACCGGTTTTGATGAAATTCTTGAAACCAAATATGCTATTGAAAAGGATGGATTATAACCTCTTTTGACAAACTTTGAAATATAAGAAGGAACAGGAACTACTATATCAAAATCTATACCAGAAACAATTTTCTGTATATCATAAGAGAAAGCCTCTAATACAAAAAGTTTTCCTTCAAACTTTATTTTTTGCAAAATAACTTCACCATACCCACTATAAGAGAAAATAGAAAAAAGCTTTGAAAAATTGAACTCAAAACTTGCACAATCTGGACACTCCATATTTTCAGGTAAAACAAGAGAACATCTTTTACAATGAGGGAAATTTTCAATAAAATCTATTTTGCTTTTGCATTCAGAACAAAGAGAGAGCTCCGAAACTTCACTACAAATGATACAGTTTGGAGGAAAGAAAAGATAAGAAAAAGACTGAAAAAGCGATTTTATAAAACTCAAAGATTTTTCAAGAAAAAGCGAGAAAGAAAAATTATCAGACTTCATAGTTTATTTACTTTTTCTTTTCTGTGCTCTTTTTGCTTTTTGCTTTCTTTTTATTGAGAATATGTAGTTCAATTAGTTTCAAAGCTCCGTAAGCGCCCGAGTACTCTTCAAGCTGAGCTGGAAGAATATTTAAGCTGCGAAAGATTGGTTCTATCAGTAATTTCTTTGAGTAATCTTTTACCATATCAAGAACCTTTGGAAAATGCCGAATAACACCGCCGGAGATTATAATGGCGTGAGGATTAAATATATGAGCCAGAGTTTGAATGACTTTTGCAGTGTAAAAAGAAAAAGTATCAAGAGCCTTCAAAGCATATTCATTCTGCGAGTTAGCCAAAGAAACTATCTCCTCAGGAGTTCTTAACTCGCCTGTTATATCTTTGTAGTATCTTGATATAGCTCTTGCAGAGACAAATTCCTCTGTGCAGCCTACCCTACCGCATGCGCAGACTCTTCTGCTATCTTCAACTAATGGTATATGTCCGACTTCCATTGCGATTCCATCTGCTCCAAAAAGAGGTTTCCCATCTATCACAGCTCCTCCGCCTAATCCTGTTCCCAAAGTTATGCAGAGAACAATTCCTTTTTTTCTCCAAGGTTTCCCTGCGCCGAACCAGACCTCTCCTAAGCATGCGAGGGTAGCGTCATTTGCCACCGCAAATTCTTTTCCTTGAATTTCAATTTTTTTACCATCAAGATAAGGTATGTTTGGAGATTGAAAGATGAAGCCATCAAAACTTACGAATCCAGCAACTGCAATTCCTACACCGTCATAACCTTCTGATATTTTGTTAAGAAAATCAAGAAGGCCAGAAAAGTTTCCGGGATTACTCTCTAAAAATTTTTTACCTTCTGAATCAACAACTTTCAAATACGAACCGCCTATATCTATACCCATCAGCTTCATCTTCACAACAATAAAAAGTTTTTTCTTTTATAAAAAGTTTGGTTTATAAAAAATTTTTCTTTTGTAATTTATTGTGTTCTTTTAGAAGTTTTTTTCTCTTCTTTTAAAAGCCTTTTCCTTTTTTAGAAGTTTTTTCTTTGGGTAGGATTTTTTTTAATTCCGTAGCATAATTTCCAAAAATTTAAAGATTGTTTTGATAGGAGATTCTCGTATTTTTTAAGGAAGTTTTTGATTTTTTCTTTTCCTATTGCTTTTTCAAGAATTTTGACCTGCTCTTTATTTCCTATTTCAAGAACTCTTGCGATAACAAATGGAGAATCAAGCTTTTTCAAAACGGAATTCCATTTATAGTCCCAAAAAAGCTCTTTGAGAATTTTGATGTTTTTACTTTTATTCATCATATTTTAGCGAATTCCTTTATGAAAAAGTT
>JAVVGL010000026.1:0-24730 GCA_032249135.1 Candidatus Calescibacterium sp.
ACCCCTCCAAAGATCTGTCCTCTTCCGTCTATTTTTATCTCATCCCCCACTATACCTGCATAAATCGCTCCTTGTCCTTCTACTTTAACTTTCCCCGTTGAGATTATTTTCAGAAAAACTGGATTTGTCTTTATTTGTCCTTGTCCCTCTACACTTACATCTCCCTCTACCACAACCGTTGCTGGTCCTGAAAACTCCAAAACAGCTTTTCCAGAAACTTTTATTTCTTTAAAATAATAAACACCAGATGGTAAAGTGAGCTTATCATTGTTTTCAAGTTTGAGTTTCCCATCTCTTATGAACTGCGAAGGAATAACTGAGTTATTGTTGCTTTGTCTTGCTTTTTCAATAATTTGAGAGACATCAATATCACAGCTTTGGACTGGAACAACCTGACCCGTAATATTAACATTTCTCCCGTTTATCTTTACATCATTTACATAAGCTACGCTACCTGTTGATATGTTTTGGTTTTGGTTGTACTCACCGCAAAAAGAGTTGTATCCATCAACTAAAAAATTACCTCCGAGTTTTACAAAGCAAGATTGCACTGCGTATCCAAACTTTATCTGATCGTGAGAAGACTTAAAAAATAGCCTACGATTATGGTCCGCTGTGATACTGATCTGTTTATCTACCAAGGACGATTGGGTTTTATCTTGTGGAGATTGTCCGCAACTGAGAAGAAAAAGAGATGAGATAAACACAACTGCCACCAAAAAAATAAATGATTTTACTTTATTTTTAAAGTTAAACCCTGTCATTTTCATTCATCTCCTTTTTGATTTTTTCCAATTTCAATTTAAGTTGCGCAAAAAAAAAACAAATTTTCAGAAAGTTTTGAGTTAATATTTTTATTTTTTTCTTTATAAGATAATTTAGATAAAATACTCTGTGAAAGTAAAATGGAACAACGCAGAAAAATTTTGAATGTTTTAATTTCTACCATTATAATTTTCACTATCACAAGCTGTGGTAAAATTAAAAGCTCAAAAGATGAAATTTCAGCAGTAGAAAACAAAGGGAGAAATTACGATTTATGTCAGAAGTTCAAAGGAATGAGTTTGCCTTCATGGAATAAAACAGAATATCTTTTAGAAAAATTCACAAAAGCCTTAAATGATTTGAAAACAATCGGGATAAATTCAGTAGCAATAATACCTACAATATACCAAGAAGGAATTTCATCAAGTGAAATAGTAGAAACAGAACAGACTGCATCCGATGAATCCATAAGTTTTGCAATAGAGCAAGCAAAAAAATCAGGTTTCTGTGTTATGTTAAAACCACATATTGACCCCATACCTTTAACTTACAGAGGTTTAATAAATCCAAAAAATATAGAGAAATGGAAAGAAAACTACTTCAAATTTATGTTAAAGTATGCAAAAATTGCGGAAGAGAAAAAAGTAGAAATATTTGCAATAGGGACAGAACTTGAATATCTTTCTTCTTCAAATCCAGAGATTTTTTTGGAACTTGCAGATAAAGTAAGGGAAATTTTTTCAGGTAAAATCATCTATGCTGCAAACTTCACAGAATACAAAAAAGTAGAATTTTGGGAAAAGTTAGATTTCATAGGAATTGATGCGTACTTTTCTATGTGTGAATCCCCGCCACCGAAAATGGATGAACTTGAAAAAAGATGGACCAATATAATGAACGAAATAATTGAGTTTGCAAACCAAATAAAAAAAGAAACGATTTTTACTGAAATAGGTTACATATCAAAAAAGGGAACATGTCAGAGACCATGGGATTGGACACTTGAAACCGAAATAGACGAAGATGAGCAAGCAATATTATATGAAGCAGCAATAAAGTTTGCTTTTCCAAAACTTAAAGGAATGTTTTGGTGGGAATGGCAATTTTACGGTGAAGATCCGGCAGGATATACCCCACGGGGCAAAAAAGCTGAAGGAATTCTCCTGAAGTGGTAATTTTATTTTCTTACTTTTTTCTTTTTTCTAAGAACTCTTGCATTTTGTTTTTTGCAAATTGAGATGAAATCAATGATGCGCAAAAAAGAGCTTCGGTTTTCAGATTATCTTCAAAAAATCCATCTGAATATAGGTTGCAAAGCTCAGAAATATAGCGGAGAGCTGTTGGATTTTTACCTTCAAATTGAAGAATAAGTTTCTTTGCTTTATCAAAAAGTTCCTCCCGAGTCTCGCATATATCATCTAAAATACCGAGTTCAAAAGCTTTGTCTGCCGATATGAATTCTCCGCTCATTATAAATCGTTTTGCTTTTTGCGGTCCCACAAGTCTTGTAAGTCTTTGAGTTCCACCATATCCTGGTATTATTCCAAGATTTATCTCCGGGAGTCCGACTTTTGATTTTTTTGTGGCAATCCTGAATGTGCAGGCAAGGGCAAGCTCAAAACCTCCTCCAAGAGCATATCCATCTATTGCTGCACATGTTATATACTTTAACTTTTCTATTTTAGATAGAATCCTCTGACCTCTCCGCAAATATTCGTATGCCTGATGTATATTTTCGAGTGAGTTGAGTTCAGAGATATCAGCTCCCGCAGAAAAAGCCCTACCCTCACCATATATAATAACTCCTTTGAGCTTCATATACCATATTTCATCTAAAATAATGTCTAGTTCAGATAGCATCTTGGAAGAAAGAGCATTCAAAGTTTCCGGCGAGCTCAAGGTTATAAACAAAATACCATCCTCTTGGTAAGTTTTTATCTTTTCCATAACTCTTATTTAAGTTTTGTAAAATAAGTTTTGTTTTTTGAGTAATTTTTGAGTTGCTATGATGCAATCATAATAACCATTATCACTTATTTATTTACCTTTTTGAGTTTCTGATTTTTGAATTTGAGACTTTGAGAAATTTGATGAAATCTTCCCAAGTTTTTGCTCTTATTAATTCTTCTTCTATTTTTTTCAGATACTTTATATTCTCTACCTTTTCTAAAAAGTTTTTGATCTGTTTTGCTTTTCTGAATTTTACTTGGGCAATCCTCAAAATTGATTCTTTAAGACCTTCTTTAAGACCTTTTTCAAATCCTCTTTTTTCTCCTTCTTCTTTTCCCCATTTATAAAGGAAAGTTTTTCTTATGTCAACTTGTATCGGCATAGGTTTAACCTTTATTTTAACATCAAATAACCCTGCTAAAAAACTTATGCTATCTATATATTTAGCAATTTCTTTCTCATTTTTCACAATTTCTACAATTCTTTTTTTGACCCTTTCTATTATTTGAGGTTTATCTTTGAATTTCCCAGCTAAAATTCCTACGATGACCTCCTCTGGTTTTTCACTTTTTATAAACTCATCTGGGTCTATTTTCTTCATATCAACAACTTTAAATCTGTGTATTGTGAATTCTGTTCTAAATACAGATGGTAGTGGATTCCCTTTTCCCGCGAATAGGACTATTTGTGTAGGGACCTTCCCAAATTTTTCTTCAATTCCAACAGAATATATGAGCATTCTTTTTGGTAATGTTTTATCTTGCTGTACCTGGATCTCTATATGAAAAATTTTCTCTCCCGCTCTGAAAACCATGTCAAGGCGGAGAGATTTAACAACTTCTATTTCAGATGTTATATCTTCAATTTTTTGATGTATTTGCTCACCAACTGCTATTGAGATAATTTTTCCGGCTGCTTTTGAAAAAATTTCTTTCAAAATCGGATCAAATCTTTTTATCCGTTTTTCATTTTCCTCTCTCTTTTCTCTTTGCGGATTCTCTATTTTCTTTTTTATTATTCTTGCTCTGCAATGTTATTTGAAGCTCAAAATTAAATTTTACATATTTTATAGTCAGAGAAATCTCTTCCCCCAACAAAAATAAGCAAAAAACAAATTTCTTTTTTGCGGGTGAAATTCTTAAATTAAAATGAAAAAATTATAAGAAAGCTTGCTATGATTCCGATAAGACTTAGGTTAAAAGGTTTTATGTCTTACAAAGAAGAGGTTGAAATAGATTTTGCAAAAGTTCTCCAAACCAAAGTTTTTTTAATTCAAGGACCAACCGGGGCTGGAAAATCAAGTATAATGGATGCGATAATTTTCTCACTCTATGGAAAAATTCCAAGATTTGAAGGAGATAGAAGGAAATCTAACTTTATAAACTACTACTCAGACAAAGCAATAGTAGAATTTGAATTCAAAATAAAAGATGTATCACAAAGGTACAAAAGATATATAATAAAAAGAATTTTAGATAGATTTGATACGCAGCAAGTTGAGGTTAAATCAAAATATGACGACGAAGAAGAAAGCTCCTGGAGAACAACAGTGGGTAAAAACATAAAGGTAGAAGAGATAAACAAGAAAATAGAAGAAAATATAATTGGGCTATCCTATGATGTTTTCACAAAGACTGTGGTTTTACCACAAGGAAAATTTGCAGAATTTTTGCACGCAAAACCAAAGGAAAGATCCGATATACTCCTGCAAATATATGGATTTTCAGAACTGTTCCAAAAAATAAAAGAAAAATCATCCGAAGAACTTAAAATCCTGAAAGCTGAAAAAGAAAAAATAGAACTTGAACTCAAAGAACTTGAAGACACAACACCTCAAAAGTTAGAGGAATTGAAAAAAGAAGCGAAAAGAATAGAAAATGAAATCTATGAGAAAGAAAAAGAAAGAAAACGACTTGAAGGGAAAATAGAAGTTATATCAGGGGAATTAGAAAAAATAAAATCTCTTCAAAACAAAGCAGAAAAAATTAGAGAAATTTGTTCAGAAATAGCAGAAGAAATAAAATCACAATTAGAAAAAATAGAAGCTCTTAAAAGAATTTCAGACAAAGAAGAAAAAATCAAAAACTCTCTGCAACTGCTAAACGAAATATATGGCGAAATAGAAAAACAATCACAAAACTTCAAGATAGAACCTGATGTGCTTCTGAAAACAAGAATTTTCATAGATGACTTGAAAGAAAAAATAGAAAAATTAGAGAAAGAAGAAAATGAGATTTTAAAACTTCAAACAGAACTTGAAAAAATAACCCTAAAAGAAAAAGCCCTAAAAGATAAATTAGCAAACCAAGACGAGGATATAATACAGATACTTAAAGAGCTCTCATTTAGTTTAGAAATCTCAAAACAAGAGGAAATTAACATAAAAGAGAGCTTAGAAAAGAAAAAAAAAGAATTAGAAGAAATCAATGATATCAAACAAAAATCTTATGAAATAATAAATATTCTCCAAAAGGAAGAGTTTAACCTGCGTGGAAAATTGCAGAATATAGAAAATGAAATAAAAAAAATAGAAAATGATATAGAAAAGCTGAAAGAAAAAGTTTTAGCTGAAAGAATAAGACAAAATTTAAAAGATGGAGATGTTTGCCCGGTCTGCGGAAACATATTCAAACAACACAATATACCAGATATAATACCTCACAAAAAAATTTTAGAAGAAATATCTCTTAAAGAAAAAATTAAAAGAGAAAAGGAAGATGAAAAGAACAATATACAGCGCGAAATAGAAAAGATACGAAATAAGATAGGCAAAGAAGAAGGGAAAATATCAGAACTTGAAACCAGAATAAAAAAATTAGAGAGCGAAATAGAAAATTCAGAGAAAAACAAGAGTGAAATCCATAATAGAATACAAGAAAATATCTCCCGTCTATATGAATTATCAGAGAAAATAAAAAATGAAGATATTTTGTCAAGGTTAAACGATTTATCAGATCCACTGCTTTCTGATGATGAATTTTTGAAAATAACAAAAGAAATCAAAATCTCATCTGACCAAAAAATAAAAGAGATAAGAAAGCTGAAAGAGGAACTCTCTTCTATTTCCCAAGAAAAATCAAATATAATTGGACTTTTAAGCAAAACAAAAAAAGAAAAAGAAATTCTGCAAAAACAAGTCTTTGATAGAAAACAGAAAATGAAAGAATACATAAATTCTTTATCGCTAATCTACCAAAACATATTGACCAGCACCGAAATTACTGAGGAAATAAAGTCAAGAGTAAACGAAATAAAAGAAAAATGGATTTCAAAACAAAAAGAAAAAAATAATCAAGCATTTCAGGATATAGAAGAAAAATCAGGAAAAATTATTGAAGAAATAGACAGAATAAAATCACATTTCTCATCATGCGCAAGAAAAATAAATGAATTTATTGAAGGATCCTCTCGCTTTGAATCAAAAGAAAATACAATTTCAAACTTAAAAGAAATTTCAAATTTACTCCGAAAAGAAATTCTTGAAGATGCAGAGAAAAATTTGAAAGAAGCCATATCAAGATTTGATAACTTCATAAAAAAACTTCTAAATTCAATTTCAAAATACCAATCTGATATAGGGAATATTATATCAGAAAAGTCAAAAATTCAAGAAGATATCAAATCTTCTGAATCTAAAATCTTAGGAAATATAAATCTCATAAGAGAAAAAATATCAGATATTGAATCTGAATCTGATTTCAAATTGAAACAAAATCTGGATTTAATTGATATCCATAATTCCCCTGAGATTGAAACCATAATCAAAAATTTAGAATCTGAGATAAAAGACAAAATTCTGCCTGCAATAGAACGAGATTTAAAAAAAATATTAGATGAAAAAGTAAAGCTCCAAACACTCAAAGATTCAATATCAGATGAACTAAATGCTCTTCAAAGAACATACGGAATACTGCAAGAGAAAATACAAACCGTTCAGGAAAATCTGCAAAAAAAAGAAAAGCTCAAATCACAAATTCCTATCATAGATGAGAACATCAGAATTCTCGGTCTAATATTAGAAGATTTCGGAGACAAAGAACCTTCGTTCAAAAAGTATCTTTCATCAAAACTCCTTGAAAGAATTCTTGAAGCAGCATCAGATATCATGAGAACTTTATCTCAGTCAAGATATGCTTTTTCCATAGGAGAAGAAGGTGATATGAGAATAAAAATCCTTGATTACTCTTATATCAAAGATGGGAAACCACAGATAAGAGAAACATATAGTATGAGCGGAGGTGAAACTTTTATTGCTTCGCTATCTTTGGCTCTTGCTTTATCTTCTCAAATCATAGGACACAGAAAATTTGAATGCTTCTTTATAGATGAAGGCTTTGGCTCACTTGATGAGGATTCATTAGACCTTGTTATGCAAACACTTGAAAACTTCGCAAAAACAGGAATATATCTTGGAATAATAACTCATGTTGAAAGCATGAAATCTCAAACTCAATTCTCAAAAATCATCGTAAAAAAAGACGGAGCAACATCAAAAATTGAAATATGAATTGAGAAAAAAACAAAAATTGAAAAAACATAAAGAATGAAATAAACAGTAAATTTATACTTGATATGATTGATTTTTCAATAGAGCCGGAACTTTTACATTTGAGGGAAACTGTTTATAAGTTCGCAAGAGAAGAAATAATACCTATTCAGGAGAAAATTCAGCTTGAACTTGACGCAAAAGAAGAATTTGCATGGCCAATCTGGGAAAAATTCAAGGAGTTCGGACTTTTAGGTTTTCCTTTCCCAGAAGAATACGGCGGACAGGGAGCATCAGCCCTCGCTACAACATTAGCTTGGGAAGCACTCGGACTTGCAGGAGTAGATGGTGGTATGGTCATGTCTCTTTCAGCACACACAATACTATGCGGTGTACCAATAATGGTATATGGAACCGAAGACCAAAAAAGAAGATATCTTACTCGCCTTGCATCAGGTGAGATGATAGGTTGCTTTGCTTTAACGGAACCCCACGGAGGTTCAGATTCAATACATCTTAAAACCACAGCTGTAAAAAAAGGGGATAGATATATTCTCAACGGCTCAAAGATTTACATAACAAATGCTCCAATAGGAGATTTGTTTTTAGTTCTTGCAGCACAAGATAAATCACTCGGCTCCGCAGGAATAACTGCTTTCCTTGTAGAAAAAAATTTCAAAGGTTTCAAGGTTTCAAGAAAACTTGAAAAAATGGGAAATAGACTCTCTCCAACCGGAGAGATAGTCTTTGAAGATTGCGAAGTTCCAGAAGAGAATGTTCTTGGACAAGAGAATATGGGATTTATTCAGGTTGTAAGGACAATTTTTGGATGGGAAAGGTCTGTAATGCTTGCTCCTTCGGTTGGTTCGGCTGAACTTCTGCTTCAAGGTATGCTAGCTTTTGCAAATCAGAGACAAGCTTTTGGGAAACCTATCTCATACTTTCAAGCAATCCAGAAAAAAATAGTAGATCTTAAAGTCTCAATTGAGGTTGCAAGGTCTTACCTTTACAGAATCGCATGGCACATAGATAGAGGAGAACTTCCTTTCGTTGAAGCCTCATCTTTCAAGCTTTTCTGGGGAGATAGTATCGTAAATCATGTTTATGAGGCAATTCAGCTTTTTGGCGGTCTTGGGTATATGAGAGAGCTCAAACTTGAAAAAGGTTACAGAGATGTGAGACTTATAACAATAGGAGGAGGAACCTCGGAGGTCCAAAGAACAATTGTTGCAAGAGCAATTTTAGGACTTTCTGGAAGAGAAATTGAATAAAAAAAAATAAAAAATTAGAAATTGGAAATTAGAAATTGAATTGAATAAAAAATTAGAAATTGAATGAATATTAAAGAATTTCAGAGTATCATAAATGAGAAAAAGATATAAAATAGGAGTTGTAGGAGCTGGATATGTAGGTCTGACAACTGCTGCATGTTTTTCTGAACTTGGACACAAAGTAATTTGCTATGACAAAGATGAAGAAAAAATCAAGAAACTTAAAGAGGGAATAGTTCCTATATGGGAACCAGGATTGGATGAACTTATAAAAAAAAATATAGGGAAAAATTTATTCTTTACAAGCTCACCAGATGAAATTTATCCTGAATCAGAAGTGATATTCATTTGTGTAGGCACTCCACAATCACAAGATGGAAGCCCTGATATGTCATATGTAGAACTTTGCTCAATAGAAATATCAAAATATCTTGATGAAAATAATTACAAAATCATAGTAGAAAAAAGCACAGTACCGGTGAAAACAGCAGATTGGATAAAAAGAACGATTAGTCTCTACAATCCCCAAGCAAAATTTGATATAGTGTCTAATCCAGAGTTTCTGCGAGAAGGCTCTGCAATTCATGATTTTTTTTACCCTGATAGAGTTGTAATAGGGACAGAGTCTGAAAGAGCCAAAGAAGTTATGCTTGATATATATAATGATGAAGAGTTCAAGTGTCCCAAGGTAATGACAGATGTAAAAACTGCGGAGGTTATAAAACATGCATCAAATTCTTTTTTAGCTCTCAAAATATCTTACATAAACATGATTGCAGATTTTTGTGAAAAAGTTGGTGTAGATGTTGAAGCAGTTGCAGAAGGAATGGGACTTGACAAAAGAATTGGCAGAGCTTTCCTGAAAGCGGGCGTAGGATGGGGAGGGAGTTGCTTTCCCAAAGATATAAAAGCATTCATAAAAATGGCAAAAGATAATCAAATTAGCTTTTCAATTTTAGAAGAGGCTTACAAAGTAAACGAGGCAAGGATTGATGTTTTTATAAAGAAAATAAAAGATGCTCTTTGGGTTATAAAAGGGAAAAAAATAGCAGTTTGGGGACTATCTTTTAAACCAAATACAGACGATATCCGCGAAGCCCCTGCTCTAAAAATAATTCCAAGACTTTTGAATGAGGGAGCTTTACTACAACTTTATGACCCCAAAGCTATGGAAAATGCAAAGAAAGTTATACCACCCTCCGACCAAGTCTTTTATGCAAGCTCAGCGTATGCTGCTGCGAAAGGTGCTCACGCAATAGCAATAATTACGGAATGGGATGAATTCAAGAATGTAAATCTTCAAGAAATAAAAAAGCTTATGATAACACCAATAATAGTTGATGGAAGGAATATTTTTGAACCCAAAAAAGTAAGAGAACTTGGGTTCCTTTACTTTTCTATGGGAAGACCTTGAATAAATAGATGATGTTAATTATTTATATCCTTCCCAGTTTGCTTGCTATAAATCCGAAAACTGTATTTGTGCTCCATACCAAAATTGAAATAAAGAAGGCTGGAATTATAATGAGACGTGGATATATTGAAATTGCCCTGAAACCTTCTTCTGCTAAAACTCCCAAAGATGATGCGGGAGGTTGAAGCCCTAAACCTATAAAAGATAATCCAGATTCTGTGAGTATTGCAACTGGAACCCGGAGAATAAGCATAGTGAAAACAACAGGTATAATGTTAGGGATTATATGTTTTTTTATTATACCAAAAGTTGAATTTCCTAAAACAATTGCAGATTCAACAAATTCTGCATTTTTTATTTTTACAACCTCTCCTCTCACAACCCTTGCAACCGATGGCCATGACCCCAAGGCAATAGCAACTGCGATTGCTATCTCTCCTCTCCCAACTACGAAAGAAATAAGAACTATGAGTATTATATCTGGAATTGCAAGGAAAAAATCTATAAAACGCATTATAATTATGTCCACAGATTTTCCAAACCAACCAGAAATTATGCCCAATATTGCTCCTAATATTGTTGCTATCACAGATGCCAGAAAAGCTACCCTTAAAGAAACTCCTATTCCATATGATACTCTCGCAAGCATATCACGCCCAAGATCATCTGTTCCTAGTATGTGATTTTTTGAGAAAAGCACAAGAACCTCGTTTTGATCTTGCTCGTAATAAGTATAAGGCAAGAACGGGTAAGATAAAGCAAGCAAGACAAGAAAAATAAGAAATCCCAAGGCAACTTTTACATCAGAGGACATAATTTTTCCCAATTTATTTTTCTTTCAGTTCTAATATTTTAAGATTCCCACAAGAAAAAATCAGGAAAGATTGAACACACTGAACTTTTTAAAATTATCTTTGTTGGTAATAATAGTCTGACAAATATGGAGTCATCTTATTACAAAAGGAGCAATAGAAAAAAGAAAGATTCATTCAATAAGAGAGTGAACTTTTCTATTCTCATTTTTTTCGTTCTCTTTGTTATATATATAGCCAGAGCTGTTCAACTTTCTCTTTTCTCTGATGACCTAAAAAAAAGAGCTGAAATTCAAAGAAAATCTGTAATGGTTTTAAAAGGAAAAAGAGGCAACATACTGGCTCAAGATAAAGTAATAGCTGAAGATATTCCTTCATATTCGCTCTGGATAAACCCTCTCTCTGTTTCAAAAGATGAGAATAAAGTAAAAGCTGTTTATGCAATAGCAAAAGAAATAAATGTTCCACCTTATGAAGTAAAAAATAAATTAGAAAAGAAGCTTTATTTTCAGTGGCTAAAAAGACAACTATCTCAGCAGGAATACTCAAAAGTTTTAAATCTTATATCAAAGTTCGGATTAAAAGAAAATGACATAGGATTCATAAAGGAGTGGAAAAGATTTTATCCTTATGGAGAAATTACCGCTCACATTACAGGTTTTGTCAATATTGATTCGGAAGGACTTGCAGGAATAGAACTTGCATACGATGATTACCTCAAAGGAGGAGAAGCTAAAGTTCCAGTTATCCGAGATGCTCTTGGCAGAATAATTATGAGATTTCCCCCTCAAGAGCCTCAGCGTGGAAATTCAATAAGAACAACAATAGATATTGACCTTCAAACGATTTTGTACAAAGAAATAAAGGAAACTATGGAAAATCTTAAAGCAAAGGGCGCTTTCGGAGTTGCAATAAAACCCAAAACAGGTGAAATTTTAGCTCTGGTATCTTTACCATCTTTTGATCCAAACAGCATTAAAGTTATTGACACTCGTATATTTTCTCGTTTTCACCAGCTTGTTCTTGAACCAGGTTCCACATTTAAAGTTTTTACTGTTGCAGTAGCTCTTGAAACCGGAGCTGTTTCAAAAGATGATGTTTTTTATTGCCACAATGGTGAATGGAAATTTCAAAACAAGGTTATAAATGATACCAAAAAAATAGGTTATGCTTCCTTGAAAGAAATATTAGCATATTCATCTAACATATGTGCGGCTCAAATTGCTTTACTTATAGGGAAAAAGGTCTTTTGGGAGTATCTTACAAAACTCGGTTTTGGTTCAAAGACTCAATTTGGGCTGCCGGGAGAAGAAAAAGGTATTTTGCATCATTGGAAAAAATGGTATGATCTTGATTTGGCTTCTTTGGGGTTCGGGCATTTTATAGGAACTACTCCTATTCAACTTGCTACTGCTTTTTCTGTTTTTGTAAACGATGGATATCTTGTGAAACCTTATCTTGTGAGCAGTATTTTTAACCCTTTTGGAGAAAAGATTTATGAGCCCAAACCAGAAATCAGGTCAAGAATTTTTTCTCAGAAAACGGTTGAGCTTATGAAAGAATATTTGAGAGCAGTAGTAGTTTTTGGAACAGGAAAACAGGCAGAAATTCCTCTATATCTTTCAGCAGGAAAAACTGGGACTTCAAAGAAAATAGAAAATGGAGTTTATACGACAAAATATATTTCGAGCTTTATTGGATTCGCCCCTTTTGAGAATCCAGAAATTATTTTATATGTAGGATTTGATGAACCTCAGGGAATTTACTACGGAGGACAGGTAGCTGCTCCTGTTTTTTCTTCTGTACTAAAAAACTACTTTGCACATAAAATGATTCCTCCTCCATCAGAAACTTACGCTTTCTATAATAAATCAGATATACCCCGTGAGTCAAAAACAAAGCAGGTTGAATATAATGGTAGCATATCAGAGAACTCTTATTCTTCTTCTCAGGATTTGAATTCCACTGATGGCGGAGATAAAAATGTTAGAGAATCAGTTCAAGTTCAACGCATGACTTTGAATGAATTTTTAACCTCTCTGCCGGAGGAAAAAAGAAGAGCGAAAAAAATAATAGTTAATGGATACGGATTCGTAAGTAGAGTTGAGGAAAAAGAAAAGGAAATTTTTGTTTTTCTTTCTCCGTAAAATTAGCTCGGTTCTTATTTCAAATTTCAAATATTTTATTTCAAATTAGTCTTCTTTCTTACCCGAATGTACCAGATATATATTTTTCTGTAATTTTGCTTGATGGATTTACGAATATCTTTTGAGTTCTATCATATTCTATTAACTCACCGTAATAAAAAAAAGCCGTAAAATCAGAAACTCTTGCTGCCTGCTGAGGACTGTGAGTTACTATTATTATAGTTATAACATTTTTCAACTCCGTGAGAAGTTCTTCTATTTTAGCTGTTGATACAGGATCAAGAGCGGAAGTAGGTTCATCAAGTAAGAGAACATCTGGCTCAGGTGCTATTGCTCTTGCGATGCATAATCTTTGCTGCTGCCCCCCGGATAAAACATAAGCGTTCTCGTATAATCTATCTTTTACCTCATCCCATAAAGCTGCCATTTTTAATGCTTTTTCCACTCTCGCATCTAACTCACTTTTACTTTTTACTCCTTTTATTCTCAATCCATAAGCAACATTTTCATAGATTGATTTTGGAAAAGGATTAGGTTTTTGAAAAACCATTCCAAACCTCATTCTGACTTTTACTACATCTATATTTTTTGCGAGAATATTTGTTTTGCCTGGATAAATTATTATTTCTCCTTCATATTTTGTGTTCGCATAAAGGTCATGCATTCTGTTTAAGCATCTCACAAAAGTAGTTTTACCACATCCTGATGGTCCCATTATGGCTGTTATTTTGTTTGCATATATATTCAAACTTATGTTTTTGAGAACTTTTTCTTTCCCGTAGTAGAAACTCAGATTATTTACCTCTATCTTTACTTTCAAATCACTTCCTTTTGCTGGTTCCTCTTCTTTTTTGTTTGAGATTTCTTTTTCTTGAACATCAGGTAAACTTGCCAGAAAACCATATGTTTCAAATCCTTCTTTTTGATTTTGATATTTTTGATAAGCCCTTATTCCTTGATTATATTGCAACTTTTCATCAACCATATTATCTATAAATTTTTCACCTTGATTTTTGTTTCTATTTTTTCAAGTTTTTATGAATTTTTTGTTTTAGAAATTTTTTTTATTTTTTGGAATTTTTTTATCTTCATTCCTTGAAGAAAATCTTATCTATTATATATTCTAAAAGGTCTTTTGCGTATTTTTTTTCTTCTGAGGTCAAGTTTTCAGAGCTCAAAATTTCTTCTTTTTTTATTTCAAAATCTTTTTCTGATATGATTTCTTTTGAACCAAAAACTATGTAATTTGATGATTCTCTGCTTTTTACTATTCCTGAAATTATAAAGTATTTCTGCATTACTTCCTTTACTGTGAGCGCATGGAAATTTGAAACTAAATTTATCAGAGCTGTTTTCTGAGTTTTTTCCGAAATTTTTTCCCAAAACTCTTTTCTGAAAATGTCAAAAGGTGTAGCAGCATTTCTGAAAACATCAATTATTATATGTGAAAAAGATTTCTTTGAGTAGTTTATAAAATCTCTAAAATCAGATACTACAAGATTTTCATTTGGCATGTTGAAAAACTCAATTCCTACTTTGAAAACTTCAATATCTATATCAACATTGAAAACTCTGCAATTTTTGTTCATGCTTTTTATTATTCTTGATATTGTTCCTCCACCACCTCCCAGCACAACAAAAGAATCATCTTTGTCTCCAAAAAGTAAGGGTACGAATGCACATATATCCCAATAAGAATATGATAAAACTTTACCCTTCAAAATTAATGAATGTGTGTTATATGAGTCATCTAAAATGAGTTTTATCTTTTCGCCGTCACCTACGACCTTTATTTTGTTGTATTTTGTTTCTTTCTCGAACAATATTTTCTCCTTTCGCCAGAATATGTTGAACATATATTGAGAAATTTAAGAAATTTTGAATGACCTGAGTTTTATTTCACCATCTTCTATTTTTATATATGTCCCTACATCTTTTCCCCAAAAACCCGAGTTAGCTATTATTTTGCCATCTTTCGTTTTTACTATTGATGGAATATGACAGTGCCCTAAAATTACAAAATCTATAGATCTTTCTTTTGCAATTTCCTCCGCATTTTTTATCATGTTTTTGAAAATTTTAGCTCTTTTTCCTTTCGCTTTCGGGGACATATTTTTTTGATGAGATAAATTCGCTAAAACTTCACCTATTTTATTTACCGCTTTATCAAAGTAGCTATTTGTAATTTTTTGGAATACTGGCTCTGTTTTCATAACAATCTTTCTATATATATTATGGAAGAGCTCACCGGAGAGCGTATCACCATGAGAGAAAAAGAAAGTTTTACCGTTGATCTTAATTTGAAGTTCTATGCCTCTTGATATTCCTATCTCATCGAGCCAGACAAGATTGAAATCATGATTCCCCTCAATGTAAAATATTCTTTCTTTGTTTTTTGATAGAGTGTCTATAAGTTCCCGAAAAATTTTCTGATAGAATTTATTCTGCCCTATCCAAATATCAAATATATCTCCAAGGAGAATTATTTTGCCCTTTTTTGCTTGAATAAATTCTATAAGTTTTTTCTCTCTTTGATCTTGCTGTTTGAGGTGAATATCAGAAACGACATATATTTTTTCTTTTTTATTATTATTGTTGAATTCCAACATGTTTGCAGAACTCTTCTATTATTTTCTTTGAGTCTTCCTCTGATTCTGTTTCTGCATACATTCTCATCACAGGCTCAGTTCCAGATGGTCTTACAAGTAAAAATCCTCCCCCTTTGAATCTCATTTTTACTCCATCTATTGTTTCAATTTTTTCAACTCTAAATTTCCAAATTTTATCTATACTCTTTGCTTTTTCAATTGCTTTTTCTTTTAACTCATCGTCTACATGAAAATCTTCTCTGATATATTTATGTTTCCCAAACCTTTTTTCTATATTTTTTACAAGATCCCCAAAAGATTTTCCTTCTATTATTGAATGAACCAAAAATAAACATGCACAAAATAGGCTATCTCTTTCTTTCAGATGTGAACTTACTCCTATTCCGCCCGATTCTTCTCCTGCTATTATTGCGTTATCTTCAAGCATACCCTTTATAAGATGCTTGAAACCAACAGGAGTTGTCACTACCTCATATCCCCAGTATTGAGCTACTTTATCTATAAGATCTGATGCTGTCACTGTTTTATATACTTTACCTTTTTGCTTTTTATGTTTTGCCAGATGCTCTATTAGAATAGCAAATATTCTGTGTGCATCTATGATTTGCCCCGTTTTCGTGCAGGCATATATTCTGTCTCCATCACCATCAAACGCAAATCCATCTGATTTCACCCTCTTGCAGGTTTCTTGAAGAGGTCCAAGAGTATGAGGAGTAGGTTCCGGTTTACCATATGGGGGGAAAAGTGGATTCATCTCTGATCTAACTTCAATCGCCTTTTTACCGAATATTCTTGTAGGTAATCCAGAACATGCCCCATGCATAACATCAAAAACTACTTTGCGGATTTTCTTTATAAACTTATCTATCTCCGAATCTGCCCTGACTGCTTCAAGGTATGGTGATATAATGTCTTCCGTTTTGATTTCTTCCTTTGAATCTTTTGGAAATTTTACTTTTTCTTTTTCCAAATCAATTTCTTGAATTATTTTTTCTATTTTTGATGTTGTTTCAGGGGAAGCAGGTCCTCCAAACCACTCTCTTACTTTGTATCCGTTAAAATAATACGGGTTATGTGATGCGGTAATGGCAACGCCTGCTGAGAGTTTTTCTACACTTATAAAAAATGAAACAGCAGGGGTTGGACACGGTTTGTCTGATAGAAATACTTTCAATCCCTCCTTTTGGAAAACTATGGATGCTGATTTTGCGAAATCAGCTGATAAAAAGCGAGTATCATATCCGACGACAACAGATGGGTCTTTAAAATTTTGTTTTATATATTTTGCAACTGCAAGAGAAACCTTCTGAACATTATCAAAGGTAAATTCCTCCGCTATTTTTGCTCTCCACCCATCTGTTCCAAACTTTATCATAATCTACCAACAAATAATACACTTATTTATTCTTTCTTTTTCCCTTTTCAAAATTTTCTTGATTTTTATTGTTCAACGACGAAGAAATCAACTCTTCTGTTTATTGATCTACCTTCTGGGGTTTCATTTGAGGCTATTGGAAAATCTGAGCCTTTGCCAACAGGTATAAGATTTTCTCTTGGAACACCAAACCGTGCTAAGACATCTGCTATAAACTCCGCCCTCTTTTGAGTTAAATTTCTGTCAAATTCCGGATCCCTCACCGGATCAGTATGAACCTCTATTCTTATTTTTTTCCCTTTGAGTTCCTCATTAATGAAATCTGCAAGCTCTTTAAGTATTCCCAAAGACACTGAAAGTACGGTAGCTTTTTCATGTTCAAATAATAATTTTTCTGGGAGAAGAATTCTGTTTGTCCCCTTCTCCATGATTATTTTTTTCCCTACCTCCTTGACCTTTACTTCTCCGGGTTCTACTGTTTCTATAACTTCCTGGATGGGTTCAAGAATGAAATCTACCTTCTTTTTCTCTCCTGGGGAGAGGACTACTTGAAATTCGGCTGGGTTATAATTTGGTGCCGAAACTTTTATTTTATGCTTTCCTGGCGTCAGAACCATTTCAAACTTACCATCGTATGCGGAAAATGAAGGGGGAATATTTGTTCCTTCGGATTCTATCCTTGCAGCATTTATTGATTTGCCATCAGATGATAACACTCGTCCGTAAATTACTGCACGTTGAACTACTTTTCTTAACCTTATTTCCACATTTTTTGTTTCACCTTTTGGTACCTCTACCTTTGTCGCAAAAACCTCATATCCTTCCTTCCTCACAATAAGTGTCCATTCTCCTGGTGGCATCTCGTAAGAAAGGAACTCGCCGTACTCATCTGTTGCCTGGGGGGTAAATTGAAAATCCGGGAAGGAAACTATTGCATCTTGAATGACCCCTCCTGTTGCATCATCTATCACTCTACCTCTTATTCTTCCACCTTCTCCCACGAGAAATCTCCTTTCCCACGGAGCCCATATTAAGTTCACTCCAAAAAACAACTTCCAGAAAGGTGAGTTTCTGATTTCAACTTCTGGCTCTATTTTAGTTAAAGGTGGGACAATATATGCTCTTGATATATTGAAATCTCCCACTATGGAAAAGGACAACTCTTTTATTTCCTCTGGTATCCCTTTTATTATTTGTGTAATGAGAGGGATAGGTTTCCCTCTTATTCCTACTGATATATACATTGGCATATCAAAGAACCCCGCTAATTCTGGGACCGGAATGTAGTGCACGATAGAATATTCAACAAAACCTGAGATGAACTTTCCAATTCCTCTTTTTGAATTTCCCACATCTACTCCTACCGAAATATCAATATGGTTATATGGTTCTATCATAAGCTGTGTTTCAACATAAGGTGGCAAATTTGGGCTATTTTGAGTCAGAATCCTTGAATTATCAATGTTATATGATGAAGATAAGATTAGTTTTGGGTTGATAAGTGATAAAGTTTCTGATTTGATATCTTCATCAAAATCATATAATGCTGAAAAACCTATTCCCCACGATACTGCACCAATTTCTGATCTTCTATATTGAGAAAGAAAAGCTACTTTTGGCCATAATGAGAAAGAAAGATTTCTTTTTTCAAAAAGATATGATATTTTTGGTGTTATAATAAAATCTCCCTGAACCTGCGCATTATCTTTAATCGCATCCTTTCCGGTAGGTTGAAATTCCAAGAATGCAGATGAATTTCTCACAGAGATAGATATATCAGATGATATTATACCACCAAAAATTATTTTAGGTAAACCAGCAGATACATTTATATAGTTGTAGAACCCATAAGAATTAGATTTTTCAAAGCGCACCAACTCTCTTTTTTCCTTGAGAGCAAAATGATCTCTTGATATCACTATAACTTTGCTGTCTGGCGTGTTGAAGTATCCAAAGTAAGTTCCTATGGAGAAATTCAGTGTATCTAATGTCCTTGGAGAAACAGTTCTGAATAGCCCACCTGTACCTTCAAGTGATGGATCAGGATGGAAAAATTCCCATTCTTCAACCCTCTGTCTTTGCGAATATGATATGCTTGGAGAAATTATCGTATAAAAGATGTTCAATAATGTAGCAATAGCTAACGCAAATTTTGAGCTGTTATTGATATCAATTTTTTTTGTTCTTGTTTTCTCCCTTCTACCAAGAAAGAACATTAGTATTGAAAATACCATCATAAAACCTCCCCACCACAAAGAAGGTTTTTCCGGTAAGCTTTTTCCAGCTGAGAACAAATTTCCTGCGATGAAAATTAAAAACCCATACGTTCCAAGGACTATTGCAGACCATTCCCAAACACTCATCATCCTCTCCAGCTTTTCCTCTCTATTAAACTGACCTTCCTTCCCCATATCTTTAATTTTAGGTTCTATTGTTAAAAAATTTAGTTTGAAAAATTAGCAAAATCACGAAAAATGAAACTTGACAAAATTCAACTCCAATTATGAAATTTCCTGATAAGATAGTAAAATTTTTTAGATTTTAATAGGTTTTTTAGCGATGATAGTAGTTGGAATAGAGACTACTTGCGATGAAACATCGGTTGGAATATTAAGGTTTACTCAAAAGAAAAGGAAAAATAGCCGGTTGCCCGAAGTTGAGGAACTTGCTCTTATTACTTTGAGTCAAGATTTCCATTCAATTTACGGAGGAGTTGTCCCGGAGCTCGCTTCACGGGCTCACCTTGAAAACATAACGCTCGTTCTTAAAGAAGCTTTAAGAAAAGCAAAAATAGATATATCAGAAGTTGATATTATATCAGTTGCAAGCGAACCGGGACTTCCAGGCTCTCTTATTGTTGGTACAAGTTTCGCAAAAGGACTCGCACAATCGCTCTCAAAAAGCATCGTTGCTGTAAATCATGTTGAAGCTCACATAATTTCCCCACTGATAGAAAATGATTTGAAATTTCCCTTCGCATCTTTAATAGTTTCAGGAGGACATTCATCTCTTTACCTTGTTGAAGATATAGGCTCATATAAACTTTTACTCAAAACTCGTGATGATTCAGTAGGAGAAGTCTTTGATAAAGTTGCAAAGTTTTTCAGATTTGGATATCCCGGAGGACCGATTATAGATTACATATCAGCAGGAGCAAATAGCTTATTTTCTTTCCCTGAAATCCAGGTTGAAGATCTCAGTTTTTCTGGAATAAAGACTTTTTGTGTAAGAACTCCGATAAACTGGTTTGGTCCCTTTCCACTCCCCGAGTTTTTTTCCTCTTTCCAAAAGAAAGTAATAGACGAGGTGATAGATAAAACTATAAAGTCTTTAAAAAAGCTGGAAATTGAAATTAACACAGTAGCCGTTTCAGGAGGTGTTGCAAGAAATTCATATTTTCGCCGCAGAGTAAAAGACTTCCCCGAAATAAACTTTGTCTTCCCTTCACCAAAATACTGCACAGATAACGGATCAATGATTGCATTCCTTGGCGGACTGAAAAAAATATTATTTTCACAAGAATCCGATCTTAATTTTGACATCCGCCCAACAGGAGTTCTAAAATCAAAAGGTGGAATAGATTGGAAATCTGATATTTTTTCTCCTTCATAATAAATTCAAATAGATGTTTCAAGCAAAAGAAGGTGTACTTATACCAACTCAAGAATTTGAAATAGATACAGATGTTGTTGTGGTGGGTTCAGGTCCGGGAGGTGCAGTAGTTGCGGAAAAACTTTCATCGTATGGCATAAAAGTCGTTGTTTTAGAGGAAGGTGATTATGTCAAAGCTGAGGATTTACCGAAATCAAGAAATGAAAGACCTTTGCATGCTTTCCAGAAAGTTTACAGAAACGGAGGTTTAACTGTTGCCTTCTCAACTCTACCCGGAAGACCTCCTGTTCCAATTCCATTAGGTATAGGAGTTGGTGGATCAAGTCTGATAAATTCTGGAACTGCTCTGAGAGCAAATCCAGAAACCTTTGAAAAATTCAAAAACTTCGGCATAAATATAAGTTATGACGATATAGAACCATTTTACGAAGAGGTAGAGAGGTTTTTAAATGTTTCTCCCGTATCAGAGGAAATTTTAGGAGTTCATGGTCGCGTTTTTTTAGACGCAGCAAAAAGGCTTGGTTTTTCATCAGGTCCCCTCACAAGAAATATGAGAGGATGTAAGGGATGTGGTCAGTGTCAATATATATGTCCAGAAAATGCAAAACTTGCCATGCATATATCTTATATACCGAAGGCTATACGGCAAGGGGCAAAAGTAATAGTGAGGTCAAAAGTTTCAAAAGTAATAATACATAATGGTAGAGCAGTCGGAGTTGAGGGAGAAGCAAAAGTTCCCAAAGAAGAGGGGGGGTTTTTGAAGTTTAAATTCAGAGTTTTTGCAAGAGCGGTTGTTCTTTCTGCCGGAGCAATTTATACACCTCACATACTCAAAAAAAGCGGAATAAATTCTCCTGCTTGTGGGAAGTATCTTACAATTCATCCGGGAATAAGAGTCTCTGCTTTGTTTGATTTCAAAATAAATCAGTGGCTCGGAGTTCCACAAGGCTATTTTGTAGATGAGTTTAAAAAGTATGGAATAATGATAGAAGGAGTAGCTGTTCCTCCTCTCGTTGGAGCTATGACTCTGCCCTTTTTCGGCAAAAAATTCAAAGACTTGATAGAAAAATATGCTTATGTTATGAGTACAGGAGTTATGGTCTCTGACTCTACTTTTGGCAAAGTTTTATCTTTACCCTTTTATGATGAGCCTATAATGATTTATAATCTATCTAAAAAAGATGCTGAAAACTTCAAGTTAGCAATATACTATGCTGCCAAGATTTTCGCAGAAGCCGGAGCAAAAAAAATATTTCCTCATATCTTTGGAGCAGATGAAATAACCCCAGATGAAATAGAAAAACTCAAAGATATGAGAGTAAAGCCATCTTATCTTGAACCTATGGCTTTTCATCCTCTCGGAACTTGTAGGATGGGAAAATCTGAGTTTTTTTCTGTCGTAGATGAAAATTGCAAACACCATTCGGTTGAAAATTTATTTATCTCTGATGGTTCTATTTTCCCGGTTCCGCTTGGGGTCAATCCACAACTTACTATTATGGCTTTTTCTTCAAGAACAGCAAAATTCATAGCAGAACAATATTTCTCTTGATTTTCATAAACTATGCTTAAAGAGAAGATTTACCTGACTTTTTTGCTTTTCAAAAAAGATATTCTGTTTCTTTTTAGAGAGAAAATTTCTTTTTTTGTACCAATTGTTTTCGGATTTATATGCTCTGTTTTTCTATCGTTTGCTATACCGGGGAACCAAAATAGCATAACTATTATGTGGGTAGTTTTGATTTTCTCATCATTTTTTCCTGCAATTGAAATTATGAGAATTGAAACAGAAGAGGGAGCTATTGATGGTTTGATTAACTCACCAGTAGATAATGGAGTAATTTTTATTTCAAAGTTTCTGACCATGTATTTTTTGTTTTTGATTTTATCTTTGATTTTGCTTTTCCTTTTCGTTTTTTTTGCTAATCTGAATTTCTCTGCGAGATTAATTTTTGGTTTATTCATTTCAGGTATAGGGATATGTTCTCTTTCTGTTCTATTTTCATCTTTTATTGTTGGTGAAAATATAAAAATTCCAATTTATATTCTTCTTTTACCTTTGTTTATACCACCTGTTGTTTCGTCAAGTTTAGGCTCATCTGATTGGATAAAAATTTCTTTTGGGTTCAGCGTAATAAATTTCCTGTTTTCATTTGCTCTGTTTGAAGTAAAAAAGTCTATTTGAATAATAAAAAAATAATTTTTTTATATTTTCATTCTTTGATTCCGAGGGCAGTCCACGAGTTATTATTTGTATGGAAAATCTTTATATCTTTTAGTCCTTTCCCTTCTAACAAACTTAAAACTTCTTCTTTTTTCCAGTAGTTTGCAATTTCTGGTAAAAGCTGATCAAATACTATTGAGTGAACATGCCAGAACCTAAAATTTGATATCATTTTCAGATATGGATGTTTCAAGTTCGGATATGTTTTCAAAAATAAAAAAAGCGGAACAGAAAAAAAGTAAGCTAAAAGATCCAGTATCCTTGGGGGTATTTTTGATGTTACATATTTGCGAATTGGGTTGATGTATTTTACTATCCACTCATTACCTTCATATGCGTATACCCATATTAGAACAATTCCTCCTTTTTTAGCTGCTCTTACAAGATTTTTTATTGCTAAATTGGGATTTTCAAGATGATGTATAACTCCTTATTGAAAAGACAATATCAAATTCGTTTTCAAAATCTATCTCGTAAATAGATTTCAAAAGAACTTCTGCATTTTTGAATTGACTGAGATTTCTTCTTGCTACCTCAACTATTCTTTCATCATAATCAAATGCAACGACTCTTTTTGCTCCATAAACCAAAGGCCAGTATGAATTCCTCCCCGTTCCACAACCTGCATCTAAAACTTCTTTCCCTCTGAAATCTTCTTTTTTGAGAGGATAAACCCATCTTAAAAATTGTATCTCATATTCAGGGATAATTCCGCCGTATTTTGACCACTCATATCCAAATCTTTTAGGTGATCCCATAACTTTAAATTTTGTTTAAAAAGAGCGTTTTAGAGTTTCTACGAATTTTTCTTTATCAAAATCATACGCTACTTTTAAAAACCCGTTTGGAGTTATTATTGAGTTTATCTTTCCTCTGAAAGATCTTGTATCCACATGAGAGTATGAAATAAAAGTTTTTATGCTGTCTTCATAAAAAAAGGAGAAGACCGCGAGAGGATCGTGAAGTTCTATCGTTTTTATACCTTCTGTTATGCTTTTTAAAAATTCTGATATTTTGGGGTTTTGAGATAATTTTATCAGATCTTCTGTTTTCATCAGGGTTTTTGATGTAGCATCAAGTGGAACTACCACTACACATTTTTTTTCCTTTGCAAAATCAAATAAAAAATTTACAGCCACTGGATCGCAATATGAATTGAACTCAGCATAAGGTGTTATGTTCCCATCGTGAAAGAAAGCTCCGCCCATCCATACAATCTTTTTTATTTTCTCTCTCAAATTTTTATCTTGAATTATTTCAGCAACAGAAGAAAGAGGACCTGTTGCTATTATTCTGATTTCCTCATAATTTTGAAGTTCTTGTTTTAGTTCATCTAAATTCAAATCTTCTTTCCATCTTTCAGGTTTATATTTTAAAGAAGCACCTCTCAAACCATCTTCTCCATGAACTTTTTTTGCGTAAATTACTTCACCTGTAATTGAAGTTTCTCTACCTTTTACAACTTTTGCCTCAATTCCAAGAAAATCTCGGAGGAAAAGAGAATTTCTCAAAGTATGCTTCAGTTCAACATTCCCCCATGTTGCTACTATATATACTTCTTGTAAATTTTTTTCTTCTTCTTTTTCTCTTTTCTCATTTTTTTCTTTCAGAAGTCTTGAGAACAAAATGAGAGCTATCGCATCATCTATTCCAGGATCGCAGTCAAAGATTAAAGCCTTTTTTGCTTTGTTTTTTCTTTCTTTTTTGTCTTCTTCCTGACTTTCTTTCTTCTTTTTTGCTGTGCTCATTTTATTTCTACTTCACATTCAACTGCTTTTTCTTTGCTTTCTTTTATTAGGAAAACTTTGAAATTTTTTTCATCATTTTCCTCAATTGCGAAATCTATTTTTTCTTCAAGCTCAACAGGAGCTAAAAACTTTGCTCTTATTTTTTTTATTTTGTCAGGTGTGATATTTTTTTTCTCCATAAGGTGTTTTAGGCATAAAGCAAAGCTTAACATACCGTGAACTATTGGACGAGAAAAACCGGCTTTTTTTGCTGCATCAAAATTATAATGAATCTCGTTAAAATCTCCAGAAGCCCCAGCGTACATTACAAGCTGTTT
>JAVVGL010000027.1:0-24702 GCA_032249135.1 Candidatus Calescibacterium sp.
TTTCATTCTTCAACTATTTCCCAAAAGTTATTTTTTAAGATACATTTTGTGATTCCTCCTGTTGGAGATAAAACAGAAAAGGCTATAAAGTCATTTCCGCATTTTAGGTAAATTGTGCCAGACAGGTCTTTTAATCCCTTTGGAGAAAATTTGAAAGTTGTTTTTATTGAGGGTGTTCCGGGAGAATTTGAGCAAGCTCTTACATTCACATCTGGTGCCGAAATTTTTGCAAATATTTTATATTGACGAGATCCTTCGCCATAATCTATTATTGCTTTCCCATCTTGAAAAATCACTTTTACCTCGTTGTATTTCAAAGCAAGCATTTTTGCCTCTGAAAATATTTTTTCTACCATAGTATATGTTGATTTTATTCCGCATTCCATTTTAGGTTTTATTATGAAAAAGAAAAAAAGAGCTCCGGCCGAAAGCGAAAGAATAAATCTCAAAATAAGCATACGAACTCAATTCAGATATTATTCTTTCTTAAAAATTCACTCAAAGATTCAAAAAATATCTTCCCAAAACATAATCTTTCAAAAACCAAATCTATCTGACAGAAAATCTTAAAATTAAAATAAATCAATTTTGTGTGATTTCAAGTAATGATTAGGAATGACCAACAAATTTTAAACATCTATAAAGGAAAAACCGTTTTAGTGACTGGGGATACTGGTTTTAAGGGGTCATGGCTAGCGATATGGCTTTTTCATCTTGGGGCAAATGTTATTGGTTATGCTCTCCCTCCAAAAAATAAAAACGATAATTTCGCAATTTGTGCATTAGACAAAAAAATAACGCATATTGACGGAGATATAAGAGATTATGAATTTTTGCTAAAAGTTTTTTCAAAGTATAAACCTGAAATAGTTTTTCATCTTGCAGCTCAATCGTTGGTTTTAGAGTCTTATAAGGACCCTCTTTATACATTCCAGACTAATGTTATGGGGACTGTGAATTTGCTTGAAGCAATAAGAAATACTCCATCTGTTAAAGTTGCTGTTATTGCGACAAGTGATAAATGCTATGAAAACCAAGAATGGATTTATGGGTACAGGGAAATTGACCCTCTTGGCGGAAAGGATCCATATAGTGCGTCAAAAGGAGCAGCAGAAATTGTTATTTCATCTTATATTCGTTCGTTTTTTTCTCGCGATGGAACTCCAAATGTAGCATCTGTGAGGGCAGGTAATGTTATAGGTGGAGGTGATTGGGCAGAAAATAGGATTTTCCCTGACTGCATGCGAGCTTTGCTTTCCGGGAAACCTATCGTTGTGAGAAACCCAGATGCTGTAAGACCCTGGCAACATGTTTTGGATCCATTATACGGATATTTACTTTTGGGATCGTTTTTGTATACGAAAGGTAAAGAGTTTTCAGGTCCGTGGAATTTTGGACCGCTATCTAAAAACATGATTTCTGTTCGAAAACTTGTTGAAGAAGTAATCAAACAGTGGGGTGGGGGAGAGTACATTGTAATGAAAGATGAAAATGCCCCTGAGGAAGCCGGAATTTTACACCTTGACATATCAAAAGCGGTAAATAAATTGGGGTGGTACCCAGTTTTAGATTTTAAGCAAACTATAAAACTTGCGATAGAAGAATACAAAGTTGATGGTATGAGTTCTGAGGAAATTTTCAATCAGAGAATTGATCATATAAATAAATATATTGAATTGAGGAGGAAAATTGAAAATGAGATGTAGAATATGTGGGGCCAATTTAGAAGAACCTTTTTTATCTCTTGGGAAGTCTCCTGTTGCTAATTCGCTTTTGACAAAAGAAGATTTACATAAGATGGAGCCATATTTCCCTTTGGATTTATATGTATGTCAAAGCTGCTGGTTAGTTCAGCTTGAAGAGTTTGAACCGCCTGAAAAAATTTTCTCCTCTGACTATCCATATTTTTCATCTTACTCTGAAAGCTGGCTCAAACACTGTAAAAACTACACTGAGATGATGATAGAAAGATTTGGATTTGACAAAAATTCTTTTGTCTTAGAAGTGGGGAGTAATGACGGCTATCTTCTTCAATACTTCAAAGAGCATAATATTCCGGTTTTGGGAGTTGAACCTGCTGAAAATGTTGCGAGAGCAGCGATAGAAAAGGGTATTCCAACTGATATCACATTTTTCAATTCTTCATATGCGAAAAAACTGAGAGAAAAAGGAAAATTGGCAGATCTTATTATTGGCAACAATGTTTTGGCACATAATCCAAATTTGCATGATTTTGTTGAAGCTATGAAAATTGCATTAAAACCAAATGGGATTATTACTATGGAGTTTCCTCATTTGATGAAACTTATTCAGGAAAACCAATTTGATACAATTTACCATGAGCATTTTTCTTATTTTTCCTTTTATGCGGTTAAAAAACTCTTTTCTTTGCACGAGCTTGAAATTTTTGATGTTGAAGAAATTCCAACTCATGGCGGTTCTCTTCGCATATACGCAAAACACAAAGGAGCAGATGGAAAACTTTTAGCTACTACAAAAAGAGTAGAGGAGTTATTAGAAAAGGAGAAAGATTTTGGTCTTTTTGATCTGCAAACATATTCCAATTTCAGAAAAAAGGTAGAGGCAACAAAAAGAGCTTTTTTGCTATTTCTTATACAAGCAAAAAATGAGGGGAAAAAAATAGTAGGTTATGGTGCTCCTGCAAAGGCATCAACACTACTCAATTACTGCGGGGTAAGAACTGATTTTATTGACTACACCGTAGATAGAAATCCGCACAAGCAAGGCAAATTCATTCCGGGTGTCCATATACCCATAAAACATCCTGATAAAATAAAGGAGGATAGACCAGACTATGTTATAATCTTTCCCTGGAACATAAAAGATGAGATTATGGAGCAACTCAAATACATCAGAGAATGGGGTGGAAAGTTTGTAGTTCCTATACCTGAATTGAAAGTTTATTAAATTAGTCAAAGAAATAAGAAATGGTAAAGCTTTAATTTTATAAAAATGAGGTTCATTGAGACAGAGTTGAAAGGGGCTTATATTATTGAGTTAGAGCCAATAGAAGATGAGAGAGGTTTTTTTGCTCGGACATTCTGTCAGGAAGAATTCAAAAAAGCTGGAATTGAATTTAACATAGTTCAGTGCAATATATCTTATAATAAAAAGAAAGGAACGATTCGCGGCATGCATTACCAAGATTTGCCATATCCTGAGGCAAAGATAGTAAGTTGTATAAAAGGCAAAATATACGATGTAATAATTGATTTGAGACCTAATTCTTCAACTTTTGGTAAGTGGATTTCCGTTGAGCTTGACGATAAAAATTTTCGTATGCTTTATGTTCCAAAGTTTTTTGCTCATGGTTTTCAGACATTAGAAGATGACACAATAGTTTTTTATCAGATGTCTGAATTTTACCATCCAGAATGCGCAAGGGGAATAAGATGGAATGACCCGTTTTTTAATATAAAGTGGCCTTTGGAACCCACCATTATCTCAGAAAAAGATAAAAACTGGCCATTGTGGAATTCCTCGGGAAATTCTGAGATTAGGAGATAACAAATTAAGATAATAATATAAAAAAATAAGTATTAGATTTTGGTTTTCAAATGAAAATAATTTTGCTTACTGGAGCAAGTGGGTTTATCGGAAGGCATACAATTCCTTTTTTAATAGACAGAGGATATGAAATTCATGCCGTTTATTATTCTCATCCTCCAGAATTTATTCAAAATAAGGATTTGATTTTACATCGTTGTAATCTTTTAGATTTTGAAGAACAAGAAAAGTTGTTATCTGAGATAAAACCAACACATCTTTTACATTTTGCATGGTACACAGTTCATAGGGAATACTGGACATCTTTTGAGAATATAAAGTGGGTTCAGGCGAGTTTGAATTTATTTTTAAATTTTGCGAAAAATGGGGGAAGAAGGGCAGTAGTTGCTGGAACATGTGCTGAATATGATTGGAACTATGGATTTTTTTCAGAAGGTATTACACCTACGAATCCAAAAACTTTATACGGTATTTGCAAAGACAGCCTACATAAAATTCTTTCTCATTTTTGTAAGCAGGTAAATATAAGTCTTGCTTGGGGAAGGATATTTTTTGTTTACGGTCCATACGAAAATCCGCAAAGGTTAATTCCGTATGTTATAACTTCTCTCCTTGAAGATAAACCTGCGTTCTGTAGTCATGGAAATCAAATTCGTGATTTTCTTTATGTTGAAGATGCAGCGTCAGCTTTTGTAAGCTTGCTTGAGAGTGATGTACAAGGACCTATAAATATAGCTTCGGGGCAACCTATTTCTCTTAAAACTGTCATTTATAAGATTGCAGATTTTTTGGGTAAAAGATATCTTATAAATCTTGGTGCTGTTTCAACTTCCGACGATGATGTTCCTTTTTTAGTTGCAGATATTCGTAGGCTTAAAAATGAAGTCAGATGGGAACCAAAATTTACTATAGATGAAGGTTTGAATATTTCAATTGAGTGGTGGAAAAATAAAATAAGAGAATCTAAAATTAAAATTAAAGATTGAAAACAAAAAGAAAAAAAAGAAGAAATAGAAAAGAAAAAATTTTTTAGAAACTAGGAATGCAAGAAAATTATCACAAAAATATCAAGATTTGCCCTGTTTGTAGAAGTTCAGAAACTGAGTTCATATATCAGCTTGAAAGTGCTCCGATGCAAAATAAAATTTATGATAGATTAGAAGATGCTTTGAGAGAAAATAAAGTAAAAATTACTCTTTGGGGATGCAAAAATTGTAGCTTTGTATTTAACGCTGATTTCAACCCTGAGAATATAGATTATTCATCTGATTATGATAATACACAAGAATATTCACAGTATTTTTTGAGATATATTAAAAGACTTGGGAAAAGACTTATAAAAAAATATGATTTGAAAAATAAAAGTGTAGTTGAAGTGGGATGTGGGAAAGGAGGATTTTTAAAGATACTTTATCAAAGCGGTGTTAAAAATATTAAGGGATTTGATCCTTCTTATGTTGATCACGATGAAGAGATTGATAATTTAGTTATAAAGAAGTATTTTAGTCCAGACTTTTTGAAGGAAAAGTTTGATTTTGTTGTTTGTCGTCATGTTTTAGAGCACATACCTAATCCCTATGAATTCGTAAATTCTATTGTTTCATGTTTGAAAGATGAGGGGGTGATGTATTTTGAATTTCCATCTCTTGAATGGATTGTAAAACATAAAGCTTTCTTTGATTTTTACTATGAACACTGCAATTACTTTACAAAAAACTCTGTCATTACATTATTCAGGCAATTCGGTTTTACAAGCATTACTATAAACTTTGGTTTGAAAGGTCAGTATTTTCAAGTGGAAATGAGGAGAGATAATGAAAGGAATTCAGTCTCAGAAACGGAAAAAGATAAAGAAGCATTACGGAAAATCTTTTTAAGGAAAAACATTGCAGAAAAACTTTTCAGGGAAATCTCTGATTTTCTTGAAAGCGAGATTAGAAAGTGGAAAGATATGGTAGAGAAGTTAGACAATTTTGTAGTTTGGGGTGCAGGTGCGAAAGGAATTACATTTTTAAATAGACTGAATATACCTCAAGAAAAATGCAGATATGTAATAGACATCAATCCTAAAAAACATAACAAATTTGTCCCTATAACCGGGCAAAAGATAGTCTCTCCACAAATTCTAAGGGAGGAAAATATAAAAAACATAATAATCATGAATCCAGCTTATAAAAATGAAATAATTTCTTGCGCTAAAAAATATGGATTTCAGGGTAATTTCATAATATTAGAGTAATTTTATACTGCTATGTATCCTCGGGAAATTTTTGCTACCGAAAGAAAAGAAAATATTCGTAAGATGCAAAAAGATTTAAGTTTAAAGGAATTAGCCTTAAAGTTTTTAGTTAAATCTTTTAGATACAAATACTCCTATAATTTTGATTGGTTGGGAAGACCTTTTATCCAGGTCCCACAAGATATTGTTGCTTTGCAAGAAATAATATGGAAAACAAAACCTGATTTGATTATTGAAACCGGAATAGCTCACGGCGGAGGACTGATTTTTTATGCTTCAATGCTTGAACTTCTCGGTGAAGGAGAAGTTATTGGAATAGATATTGAAATAAGACCTCATAACATAAAAGAAATAGAAAAACATCCTCTCTCAAAAAGAATAATAATGTTTGAGGGCTCTTCAACAGATGATAAAATAGTAAAAGAAGTTGAGAAAGCAGTGAAAAGGCACAAAAAAGTTATGGTATGTTTAGATTCTCTACATACTCATGAGCATGTTCTCAATGAACTGAATATATACTCAAAATTTGTGACAAAAGGAAATTACCTTGTTGTATTTGATACAATAATTGAATTTTTTCCAAAAGGCTTTTTCAAAGATAGACCATGGGATAAAGGCAATAATCCATACACAGCGGTAAAAGAATTCCTAAAACACAACAAAAATTTTGTTGTAGATAAAGAGATAGAAAATAAACTCCTGATCACATGCGCTCCGGGAGGATATCTTTTGAGGGTAAAGTGAATGTTTGAAAATATGTTGCGGTAAAAACTCTTGATTCAAATTTGTAAAATAGTTTTGTAATTTTAAAATGAACAACTTAAAATTTTTTCTATGAAGGTTGTTATTTTGGCTGGTGGATTTGGGACTCGCCTTTCAGAAGAAACTGTAATAAAACCTAAACCTATGGTTGAGATAGGTGGAAAGCCAATTCTTTGGCACATCATGAAAATATATTCTGCGCAGGGCTTTGACGAATTTATAATCGCACTCGGATACAAAGGAGAAGTCATAAAGAAATATTTTTTAGATTACTATGCTGTAAACTCAAATATATTTTTAGACCTTGAAACTGGTCAACATTACCTCTTTGATAGCAACAGAGAAAAATGGAAGGTCTGGTTAATTGATACCGGAGTTTATACGAACACAGGTGGAAGAGTTCTCAGGTTAAAAAAATATATAGGTAATGAAACGTTTATGCTAACTTATGGAGATGGAGTTGCAAATATAAATCTCAAAGCCTTACTTGATTTCCACAGAAAGCACGGAAAAATAGCAACAATAACTGCTGTGAGACCTCCCGCAAGGTTCGGAGGAATAATTTTTGATCCATCAGATGAGAACGGAAGAATTCTTCAATTTACAGAAAAACCGCAAATAGGCGAAGGATGGATAAACGGAGGATTTATGGTTTTTGAACCTGCTGTTTTTGATTATATAAAAGACGATAGTACAAGTCTTGAAGCCTATGTTCTTGAAAAACTTGCAGAAGACGGTCAGCTTTGCGCATTCAAACACGAAGGTTTCTGGCAGTGTATGGATACCCTGAGAGATAAGAACCTGCTTGAAAAACTCTGGGAATCAGGAGAAGCTCCCTGGAAAATCTGGGAATGAAAAAATCAATTACGAAATCTTTTTTGGTGAATTTTTTATTTTGAGAAAATCCAATCTGACAAAATTTGCTTAAAAATAAATAATCAGATTATGTGTTTCGGAGCAAAATTATCATTTGAAAATCTCAGTGGTCTTTTTGCATATATGGCTTTACCTATATTCTTTTTTTTCTTTTCATTCTTCTTTTTTCCTTTCAGATATGATGGTTTTGCTCAAGATATTTCTCCTAAACAACTTAAAAAGATGATAGAAGAAAGAAAAGAAGGGAAAATTAACTTTGTTTTGATAGATGTAAGAACAAAAGAAGAGTTTGAATCAGGTTATATTCCCGGAACAGATTTAAATATACCGCACGATGAGATAGGGGAAAAAATAGGACAGCTTAATATAAAAAAAGACGACACTATTATATTGTATTGTAGGTCTGGAAGAAGATCTGAAATAGCAAAACAAGAACTTATCAAAAGAGGATACAAAAAAGTTTTAAATGCTGGTGGAATAAAGCACTGGGTAGAAAGTGGGTTTGAATTGAAAAAGTAAAATTTTTAATTTCTCGGAGTTTAGTCTCTCGAAATGTTGTTTTTTGTCGGAACTCGTAGAAGTAAGCTCGCTCTAAAACAGATAGAAATTTTCTTGGAATCTATCAGGAAAAAGTATAAAAAGCTTGGAAAAAATCCTCCTCAATTTGAAATAAAAATGATAAAAACAAAAGAGATAAAATTTTAGGCTCTCCTTAAATAGGTGAAGGATGGATAAACGGAGGATTTATGGTTTTTGAGCCTGCCGTTTTTGATTATATAAAGGATGATAGTACAAGTCTTGAAGCCTATGTTCTTGAAAAACTTGCAGAAGACGGTCAGCTTTGCGCATTCAAACACGAAGGTTTCTGGCAGTGTATGGATACCCTGAGAGATAAGAACCTGCCTGAAAAACTCTGGGAATCAGGAGAAGCTCCATTGAAAATTTGGTAGTAAAAAATTTTCTACTTACTCTCGTGTAAGATAAGCTACAAATAAATTTAAAATACATATTCCTTCTTTACCTTGTGGAGTATATTCGTATTGTTGTAATGGAGGAATATATGTCCCACATACTTTTGAAATTAGGTCCATATTTCCGAGATCTACTAAGTTTATTCTTAATGCTCCGAAAAATGATGGTTCTTTGTATATTATGTATGGAAAACGAGTTTTTAGATTGTCTTTTGGGAATTTGAAGTTCCAAGTTGTTATGTTTTCGGTTATAGGTTCTGAAAAAATTAGTTCAGCTGAAAAATGTTCTGAATCATAGATTTCTCCATCACAAGTTATTTTCTCTGGGAAAGAGCACTCCCATTCAATTGCAAACTTATCTTTTGTCCAAGCGGGCAGAATCTCTCTCAGATCTGAAAAAAATATTTTCGGTAAATCTATATATACGATCAAATGATAATTTGTGTTTATTTTGTCCAGAATATATAAGATGAAATCAAGGAAATCATCTTTTCCTTCTCCGGCTGAATAAATTTTCCAGAGAAAATCTTGTAAAAATCTCATAAAAAGCTGAATTTGCCAGTTTGCACTATAATTTATACCTCCTTCAAGTATCTGAGTTATAACATCTGGATACTTTGGTATTGAGAAATAAAATTTCCCTTTTTGAGTTTGAATATATGTACCTTTTTCATCTTTTGCGAATACTCCCAAATCGTAATTTTGAATTTTTGATATGAATTTCAAAAATATTTCTGCAAGTTTTTTAAGTTCTGAAAATGCATTTTCTCTTGCGGTTTTTTCTGATGTCATCAAAAAGCTTTTGCTTTCCTCTAACGATCTCAATAGTATACTCGTTTTCTCGCTCATTCTGAGGCTCTGTTTTTGCCGAATTTCGTTAAGTATCTGGTTTTTCAAATTCTCTGGTAAATTTAGGTCAAGAGATTTTATGTAAGAAAGAATGGTTTTTAATGCTTGGGTATAAGTTTTCAGAAAAATTATAGTTGGTTCATTTACTGGTTCTGTAATCTCAATCAAAAATTCATATGAAAATTGGAGTTTTATTTTGCGAGGAATCGCAACTTTTATTTGGTCTAAAATCTTCTCTGCATTTTGAATTTTCTCATATATACTTTCAGAAAAGCTCTGGTCATACATTATTTTGATTATGGAGAAAGATTGAGCGAGCCCCTTGAGCTCTCTTGCAAGTTTTATAAGATAAAGTTCTTGCGTAAATATTTCAAATTTATTACTTATTTTTTCAAGCAAATCTATAAAAAACTCATCAAAACTTTCTGCTTTGGTTTTTACTATTGAAGAAAAGAATTCTATATTTGATGTTGGAAATAAAGAATCGCATTTTTGGTCAATTTCAATTAATCCAAAACTTGAACTCAGACTTACATCTGGTTTTTGCGGACAATCCTTTCTTTGTTTGATGTATCCATAAAAGTTCTGTTTCCCTTCGTTTGAAATTAAACTTATGCTTACTTGTCTCTGATCTACATATATTTTTATTTCAGACTTACAGTAAAATCTATCTTGGACATTATCTTGAACTTTATCTTGAAAAGCTATGAGTTTGACCACATAAGTTTTTATTTCTCCTTCTATCTCTGTTATTTTTGAGGCAAACTTTATATTTTCTTTTTTTTGATTTTCAAGTTCCACTGATATATTTTCTACTATCTCGTTGGTAAAGGGCTTTGTATATTTAGTTATTGTGACTTTTCCCTTATCTGTATTTATTTTTATTACCTCTTTTTTATATCCTTCTTGAATATTTTTCTCTTCTCTTTCTATATTGTAGCTTATTTCTTTTGCTTTAAAGGAACACTTACGCTCTTTACAAGGTATATCTAACATGTTTGAAAATATGAGTGATGTGAGGAAAGGAGTTTTTAGCTCTTCTGAAATGATGATTGCTAATGGAATTTTTTCCGGTTGAGATGCAGGATCAAGAAAAAATAAAACATCTTTTTGAGATAGTGGAATGGGACACAAAGTTAGAGTTTGAGCAAAATTAATGTTTGCGAAATCTGATTTCTCAAATGCGGAGTCAAACTCTGATGAAACATCTTCAAATTTCTCTGCAAACTCTATTTTCTCCTTTTTACATCCTGAATGTAATGAGAATATTATAAATGTAGCTACTATGGTAAGAGAATAAATTGGGCGATATTTTCCCATTTTGAACTTTTCCGTTTTAAAATTAATTTTTTCTTACATTTTTTCTGTTTTTTTTGTTTTGTGTTTTTTGAGGAATAAGATAAAATAAGTTCAGGCCGTTAGCTCAGGCGGAAGAGCACTGGCCTTTTAAGCCAGGGGTCGCGGGTTCGAATCCCGCACGGCCTACAAACTTTTAACCTGATGCAAACTTTTTCTTTTTGGATCCCAATAATCATAATAGCAATTTTCATCTTATCATCTGCAATAAAAATATTGCAAGAATACGAAAGAGGAGTAATATTCAGACTTGGAAGACTTGCAGGAGTGAAAGGTCCGGGACTTGTCCTCATTATCCCAATAATAGATAGGATGGTAAAAGTTTCTTTAAGAATAATAACGATGGATATACCTCCGCAAGATGTCATAACGAAAGATAATGTATCTGTGAAGATAAATGCTGTTGTATATTTTAGGGTTGTTGATCCGGCAAAGGCTGTGGTTGCGGTTGAAAATTATATTTATGCTACAAGCCAACTTGCTCAAACAACTTTAAGGTCAGTCTGCGGTGAGGCAGAACTTGATGAGATACTCGCTCACAGAGAAAGTATAAACTTGAAAATACAGAGCATATTAGATAAAATGACGGAATCTTGGGGAGTAAAGATTTCTGCGGTTGAAGTCAAACATATTGATTTGCCACATGAGATGCAAAGAGCTATGGCTCGTCAAGCAGAAGCAGAAAGAGAAAGGAGAGCCAAAATAACTCTTGCGGAAGCGGAATATCAAGCTGCTCAGAGATTAAAAGAAGCTGCTGATATGCTCGCTCAAAACCCAATAACAATTCAGTTAAGATTTCTCCAAACTGTATCAGAGCTTGCCACAGAAAAAACGGCAACTTTGATTCTACCAGTTCCTATTGAACTTCTTAAATTTCTGGAAACCCATAAGAAAGATACAAGCAGTACAGGTTAAAAGATTAAATTCTTTTTTATTTCTAAAACTAAATCTTTTCTTAATATGATTTTTATATGGATTTTGTATTTATATCATTTTTTTTATTCTCCAAATCGTTCTTTGGTGCGGATGTTTCAGGTAAAATTTTATCTATAAACCTACATAAGTTTGGGATAAATATATATTTCCCAGAAGATCTATCTCCTGTGGCTCAGGAGTTTGCTTCAAAGATTAATGAGGAAAATGAATTTATAAAAGAGCTCATCGGCACAGAAGCTAAAAACTTCTCCATATTTTTGGGATTTGAAGAAGATGTTTTTTTCTTTGAGAGATTCTTTACACACTCAAAACTTATATTCGTAAACTGGGGTGGAACAAGGATTGATGAAAAGCTCTCTTCGGTGTCATTTTCTCATAAAGTCAGACAAGTTCTTCTTGCGTCCTTTTTTTGGAGTGGTTCTCCTCTATCTTACATAATAGATCCGGATTTTTATCTAAAACCCCAGTTAATCTATTCTTTCTCGGAATACGGGGTGATAGATGATGAAACTTTCTCAAATTACCCATTTTACTTTTTTTGGTCAGAAGATGCACAGCTCATAAAGTATATTGATATTTTCTATGGTAAAAGAGAAATATTTGATCTTTTTGTCAAAGGTAAGATCGAATCTGAATATCGGGATAAATACTATCAGGAATTCAAGGTGTGGAAGGAAAATAAAATAGAAGTTCTAAAAGATGCTATAGAAAGAAAATATGGGATAAACCCTTCCTTTGAAAAAATTTTCAATTTTCCTTCACGCAGTGTTTTTGTAAGAGGAGATGAAATAATAACTACAAGAGAAGATGGCATAATTTTCTCATCAAAAGTCGGAGATATTTTTATAAGGAGTGGGGGAGGGTATATAAATGGAGATGAAAGGTTCATAGTTTTTGATTCAAAGGAAAAAACAGACGGACTTTTTTATGTCTTTATAATAACTCCCTCTTACAAAGTTATCAAATTTCCCGATAAAAGAGCTTGGTTTCCAGATATATTTTCAAGAGAAGATGGAAAAGGTTTCATTTTATTCATAAAGAAAAATCTTATCTATGATGAAATGTGCATTATAGATTTCATTTTTGAAGAAGATAATCTGCAATTTGGAGAAATATCGTGCCCTCTAAAATCTGGTGAGCTTGAAGAATTTTTTTCACCAGATATATCTCCTGATGGAAAAAAAGTAGTGTTTTCATACCTCAGAAGGAATGGGTTTTTAGATCTGGCAGTTTTTGACATTGAGAAGAAAACTTTGCAATTTATAACACAAGATGATAATCAAGATTTATTCCCTTCATTCACACAAGATGGAAAAATTGTTTTCACATCTTTCAGAGAGGGGAGGTATCTTCTTTACCTTTATGATGGAGAAAAATTTACGAAAATATCGGAAAACCCGGAAGGAATTCTGGTAGGGCGTATATATAATCAGAAGCTATATTCAGTTTTTATTCAGAATGGAAAAACTTATGTTGGGGAATCCGAAGTAAAAGAGCTTGAAGGAGCTACATTCACAAGAGCTCCCGTTATTTCTTTTGGCACAGAATTTGAAAGTTCAAAAGTTGAAACTTTTGGTAACTTCGGAATTTTGCGACTTCTTCCGCCAAGATTCTTTGTGGATAGTTCTGGTTTTTTCAATTTTTCACTTTACTTTCTTCTTTCAGATGATATATATAGGAACCCAATTTTTTTTAATTTAGATTTTGGTTCAAACGTCAATTTTTACGAGAAGATGAGACAACTCAAACTGCAACGATATGAGATTTCAAATGTAGATGACCTCAAAACGGGAGGGCTTATTAGAGCTTTGGGATTTTCAATTTTTTCCTTTGTGAGGTCATTTTCACCATATATGTTTGCAAGATTTTCGCTTTTTCCTTTCTCTGGAATTTTTGTAAGAGAGGTTGCCGAAGGAGAGAATAAGCAGAGATTTCATTTTATTCCAGAAAGACAAGTTTCAGGAGATATATATTTTTTTCAGAAGGGAACTCGTAAACTTTGGATTTTGTTGGGAGGAAAATTCGGAAACATATCTCCATATGAGGAATTCCTTCAAACGCCTGATACAACTTTTTGGAATTTTGTAAAGGAGGAATATAAAAGGTTTGGCTATGGGAATTTTTTTCAAGTTGAATCCGGGATTTGGATGGATAGCACTCAGAAAGATTTTTCTCCACAAGATGGTTTTGATATAAGATTATTTTTGGGATTACAATCATTTTTTGATTTTGGAAAGGGGCAATTTCCACTTTCTCCATATTCAAATTTTTCGCTCTCTTATTTTTCTCATTCCTTTAAATTTTTCGTTTTTCCTGTGGTAGGGCAACTGAATTTAAACGGATTTGTTTCTTTCCCGAAGTATAAAAGATTCAAAACAGCTTTTGGTTCAAAACCTATACCGTTTTATTTTGACCCTGCTGATAACTTTTCTCCTTTATGGAAATTTGGAGCTCTTCCTTTCTTTCCCGAGAATCTCAAATATGATGTTGGTCTTATAAGAGGGGTAAGAATTAGAGACGGAGATATAGGGTTTGTTGCTAAAATGAGTCCAATTTTAAATTTATTTTCAGCTCGTGGGGAACCTAAATATATTTATCATTCAGATTCCATTAATCTTTCACCATTTATTTCGGGTGGGGTTTTACGGAACTTTAAAGAACTTGAAAGGTTCATAAGCTATGGTTTAGAGCTAAAAATCAAATCTAAAATTTTCTTCATTATTCCCTCGGACTTTGTTTTAGGATTTGCAATTGGAGAAATTCCAGAATTTTATTTTCTACTATTTCTTTCTCCTTGATTTCTTTTCAGCTGATTTACATTTCTTCATATAAAGCCTCTTTTCTTCTTTTTGATGTAGAGTATTCGGAAGTAGCTGATGATATTATTTCGTACATTATAGCTTTTGGTTTTGATGGTCTGAGAATTCTTCCAAGGCGCTGAACAAACTCTCTCGGGCTTCCCGAACCAGAGACTATGACTGCAACGGATGCCTCCGGGACATCTATACCTTCATCGAGAACATGAGCGGAAACAAGAGCCGTAATTTTACCTTCTGAGAAAGCTTTGAGATAAAAATTTCTTTCTTCTGTTGATATTTCGGAGGTTATTGCAGGTATGAGAAAAGTTTCTGAAATTTTGTAAGCCATCTGCTGTGAATCTGTGAAGATAAGAATTCTTTCTCCCTTGTGTTTTTTCAAGATTTGTCTTACCAGATTGATTTTACCGTCGTAGTTCATAGCTAATTTTTTTGCTTCACGCAAAGAGGAAATAGCTTCTCTGGCGAGGGGGTCTTTGAAAGACATTCTGAGAACTTGCAGAAAAGTTTCTTTTTCTCCGGGGTTTAGTCCAAGACTTATACAAAAGTCTCTATATTTTTTCATCGAGGTTGAGTATTTAATAAAATCTTCTTTTGACATTTTTATGTTAAGTTGTATTATCTGCCAATCAGCAATAAAATTGCGGACATCTTGAATATTTACTTTATATATGAAATTTCCTACAAGTTCTGGAATTAAAGTGTGTAATCCATCTTGTCTTTCAAGGGTTGCTGTGAGACCGAGACGATTCCATGCGATAGACATTTGGGCAATCTTTCTGTAGTTTTCAGCTGGTAGATGATGAACCTCGTCAAAAATCAAAAATGCAAATTTATTTCCCAAAAATTCTGCCGAAATAGATGCAGAGTCATAAGTTGAAACTGTTACTGGTTTGAGAATTTTTGCTCTTCCAGTCCATTCGCCAACTTCTTCAAAAAATGATTTGAGTTTTTGTATCCATTGATCAACAAGAGCCAAAGTAGGTGTGACACATAGGGTAGGGAGTTTCAAATAACAGATGCAGTAGATTGCGAGAAAGGTTTTTCCAGTTCCTGTTGGCATAACGATTGTTCCCTTGAAATTCCCATCAACACTCCACATCTTGAAAGCTTTTTTTTGGTAGTCTCTTGTTTCGGGGAATTTGAGGGGTTGTGGTTCGGGCAAAAGTTCTAAGTTTTGTATATTTTTTATTTTTTCGGGGAAATTAAGTACGATTTGAGACGGGAGTGCGATAAATTCATCTTTATATTTTTGGGGATTGATTTTGTGTATGATTTCCTGTTCGTCTTTTGAAATGAAGATAAGACCTTTATAGAACCTCAGCACGGGAGAAAAGTTAAGATGATATGATAAAGAGATGAAAGGGGCAAAAATGAAAGAATAAAATGAAATAATAAGAAAAAATAGGATAAGAAAAAATAAGGAAAGTATGGAGTAATTGATGAGGTTAAGAGATGAAATTTGAAAAGGTGAGATAGGTTTTTATGGCGAACGGGCGATTAGTACCCGTCGGCTCAACGCCTTGCGGCGCTTACACCTCGGGCCTATCAACCTCGTAGTCTCCGAGGGCCCTTCAGGGAGGACTTATCTTGGGGTGGGCTTCCCGCTTAGATGCCTTCAGCGGTTATCCCGTGGCAGCATGGCTACCCGGCGTGATGCCCCTGGAGGGACAACCGGTACACCAGAGGCTGCCCCAGTCCGGTCCTCTCGTACTAGGACCAGCTCCCCTCAGTCCTCCTGCGCCCGCGGCGGATAAGGACCAACCTGTCTCACGACGGTTTAAACCCAGCTCGCGTACCCCTTTAACGGGCGAACAGCCCGACCCTTGGGACCTTCTTCAGCCCCAGGATGGGGTGAGCCGACATCGAGGTACCAAACTCCCCCGTCGATGTGAACTCTCGGGGGAAATTAGTCTGTTATCCCCGGCGTAGCTTTTATCCGCTGATCGACGGCCCTCCCACATGGGACCGCCGGGTCACTAGGGCCCGCTTTCGCGTCTGCTCGGGGTGTCCCCCTCGCAGTCAGGCGCCCTTATGCCCTTGCACTCAAGGCCGGATTTCCATCCCGGCTGAGGGCACCTTTGCGCTCTCCCGATACTTTTTCGGGAGATCCCGCCCCAGGAAAACTGCCCGCCTGGCGGTGTCCCCCGTCCGGGTTGACGGGCGGGGTTAGAACTCCAAGAGATCCAGGGTGGTATCTCACCGGCGCCTCCATCCCCGCCGGAGCGGGGACTTCTCAGGCTCCCACCTATCCTGCGCAGGGTCTCCCGGAGTTCAGCGCCAGACTGCAGTAAAGCTGCACGGGGTCTTTCCGTCCTGCCGCGGGTCGGGGGCATCTTCACCCCCACTACATTTTCACCGGGCACCCCCCTGAGACAGAGCGGCAGTGGTTAAGCCATTCATGCAGGCCGGAACTTACCCGGCAAGGGATTACGCTACCTTAGGACCGTCAGAGTTACGGCCTCCGTTTACCCGGGCTTAGGCTCGGAGCTTCGCCTTGCGGCTAACCCCTTACCTTCACCTTCGGGCACCGGGCAGGCCTCAGTCCCTATACGTCCCCTTTCGGGTTGGCAGAGACCTGTGTTTTTAGTAAACAGTCCCCACCGCCAATTTCCTGCGACCCATTCCCGCTTGCACGGGATGGGCGCCCCTTCTCCCGAAGTTACGGGGCCAATTTGCCGAGTTCCTTAGGGGGGTTTCACCCGCTACCCTCCCGGGCTTGGCCCGGAGCCCACCTGTGTCGGTTTGCGGTACGGGCACTCTGGAGCAAAGCAGCCTGTTCTTTCTTGGACCCCTTTCAGATAGCGGCGGGCAATCCTTCAACCCACCGCACCCTACGGAGCCGTCACAGCGCTGCTTTAGCGCTCCAGAGTGGCGGGGAATGTTGAACCCACTTTCCCATCGGCTACGCCTTTCGGCCTCACCTTAGGGTCCCGGCTAACCCTGCTCCGATGGGCGTTGAGCAGGAAACCTTGGGCTTACGGGCGGGAGGATTCTCACCTCCCTCTCGTTACTCATGCCGGCATTCTCACTTCCAGGCCCTCCACCCGTCCTTTCGGTCGAGCTTCAACGGACCTGGAACGCCCCCCTACCGCCAGGATGTGCCGCAGCACATCCTGACCCCTGGCTTCGGCACCGGGCTTGAGTCCCGTTACATTTTCGGCGCCTACCCGCTCGGCTGGTGAGCTGTTACGCACTCTTTAAATGATGGCTGCTTCTAAGCCAACATCCCAGCTGTCTTAGCGGGTAGACATCCTTCCTCACTTAGCCCGGATTTAGGGGCCTTAGCCGAGGGTCTGGGTTGTTCCCCTCTCGTGACCCGAGCTTATCCCCGGGCCACTCACTCCCACTACTGCACCGTGGTATTCGGAGTTCGCCTAGGTTCCGGAAGGTTTCCCTCCCGGTAGCCTAAGCGGTGGCTCTACCCCCACGGTGCATTTCGTGAGGCTGCACTTAGATGCATTTCGGGGGGAACCAGCTATACCGCCACTCGATTAGCTTTTCACTCCTACCCACACCTCATCGGACAGGTTTTCAACCCTGACCCGTTCGGGCCTCCGGACGGTTTTACCCGTCCTTCACCCTGGGCATGGGTAGATCGTGGCGCTTCGGGTCTGCCGCCAGCGACTTTGTCGCCCTGTTCGGACTCGGTTTCCCTACGGCTCCGGCCCAGAGGGCCTTAACCTTGCCACTGACGGCAACTCGCCGGCTCATTACGCAAAAGGCACGCGGTCGGGCGCGCTTCCCCTTTCGGGGATAGCCCTTCCGCAGTCCGTAGACCCGGGGTTTCAGGTTCTCTTTCACTCCCCTCTCCGGGGTTCTTTTCACCTTTCCCTCACGGTACTAGTGCGCTATCGGTCGGCCGGTAGTATTTAGCCTTGGAGGGTGGTCCCCCCAGATTCCCACGACCTTTCACGTGGGCCGTGGTACTCGGGAATACACCCCCGGGAGATCTGGGGATTTCGCCTACGGGGCTATCACCCTCTATGGCGGGCCTTTCCAGACCTCTTCGGCTATCCCCAGATTTTGTAACTCCCTGAGGGATCCGCCGCTCCCTCCGGGTGTATCCCGCGACCCCTTGTGGGCAACGCCGGCGGGCTTTTGCACCCACAAGGTTTAGGCTCCTCCCCTTTCGCTCGCCGCTACTCGGGGAATCTCGGTTGATTTCTTTTCCTCCCCCTACTGAGATGTTTCACTTCGGGGGGTATCGCCTCCTCTGGGTTTTGCCCAGAGGATACCGAGGGTTTCCCCTCGGTGGGTTTCCCCATTCGGGCATCCCGGGATCACAGGCTGCTTGCGCCTCCCCCGGGCTTATCGCAGCTTGCCACGCCCTTCATCGCCTCCGGCCGCCCAGGCATCCACCCCGGGCCCTTTCCTACCATAAAAACCTATCTCACCTTTTCAAATTTCAAATAAAATTTTTCCAGCCAGAAGGTAAGTGGAGACGACGGGATTTGAACCCGTGCCCTCCCGGGTGCAAACCGGGCGCTCTCCCACTGAGCTACGTCCCCTCTTTGTGGGCCCATCCGGACTCGAACCGGAGACCTTACCCTTATCAGGGGTACGCTCTAGCCGCTGAGCTATGGGCCCTTTTTGAGAGGGTTAAGAGAGCCTTGCAGAAAAGAAAAGAAAGGAGGTGATCCACCCCCACCTTCCGGTAGGGGTACCTTGTTACGACTTCGCCCCAGTCGCCACCCACACATTCGTCCCTTTTGGGGATTTCCTGTGCAGGTGACTTCCATGGCGTGACGGGCGGTGTGTACAGGACCCGGGAACGTATTCACCGCGGCGTAGCTGATCCGCGATTACTAGCCACTCCGCCTTCACGGGGTCGGGTTGCAGACCCCGATCCGAACTGAGACCGGGTTTTTGGGATTTGCTCAGCCTTGCGGCCTCGCATCCCTTTGTCCCGGCCATTGTTGCACTTGTGTAGCCCCGGGCATAAGGGCCATGCGGGCTTGACGTCGTCCCCTCCTTCCTCCGACTCTTCGCCGGCAGTCCCCGCAGAGTGCCTCCCCTCTCGGGGAATGGCAACAGCGGGCAGGGGTTGCGCTCGTTCTGGGACTTAACCCGACGCCTCACGGCACGAGCTGACGACAGCCATGTAGCACCTGTGCCAGCTGGCTGGACTTATCGCCCAGCCCACCTTACCCTTTCGGGCAGGCTTGAGCTGGCATGTCAAGCCCGGGTAAGGTTCTTCGCGCTGCATCGAATTAAACCAAATGCACCGCGGCTTGTTCGGGTCCCCGTCAATTCGTTTGAGTTTCGGCCTTGCGGCCGTACTCCCCAGGCGGGGTGCTTAACGCGTTAGCTTCGGGCGCGAGGATTTACCCCGCCCCCTAGCACCCATCGTTGACGGCTGGGACTACCCGGGTCTCTAATCCGGTTCGCTCCCCCAGCTTTCGTCCCTCAGCGTCGGAGCCGGCCTAGGGACCCCCCTTCGGCATCGGCGTTCCTCCCGATATCTACGCATTTCACCGCTACACCGGGAATTCCGGTCCCCCCTGCCGGTCCCGAGCCCAGCAGTATCTCCCGACCTCTGCCCGTTGAGCGGGCAGCTTTCACGGGAGACTTACCAGGCCGCCTACGGACCCTTTACGCCCAGTCACTCCGGGCAACCCTTGGGACCTCCGTATTACCGCGGCTGCTGGCACGGAGTTAGCCGTCCCTTCCTCCGGAGGTACCATCAAGCTCCCTTTTGGGGAGCTCTTTGTCCCTCCCGACAGCGGTTTACACCCCGAAGGGCTTCTTCCCGCACGCGGCGTCGCTGGGTCAGGCTTTCACCCATTGCCCAAGATTCCCCCCTGCTGCCTCCCGTAGGAGTCCGGCCCGTGTCTCAGTGCCGGTCCGGCCGACCACCCTCTCAGGTCGGCTACCCGTCATAGCCTTGGTGGGCCATTACCCCACCAACTAGCTGATGGGACACAGGCCCATCCTCAGGCGGCACCAGGTTTTACCCTGGCACCCTTTTCCCACATCCCATCCGAGATGTGGGCTTATAGGGTATTAGCCTGGGTTTCCCCAGGTTATCCCCTTCCTGAGGGTAGGTTACCTGTGTATTACTCGGCCGTTCGCCGCTCCACAGGCCGGTTGCCCGACCTGTGTCGCTCGGCTTGCATGGGTGAGGCGCGCCGCCAGGGTTCGCCCTGAGCCACGATCAAACCCTCCTTGGCATAAATTTAGGAGGGTAACAAAATTTCTCCTTGACCGCAAGGCTCTCTTAACCCAAAATTTTCAAATCAAAAATTCGTCTCCACTTACCTTCCAAACCTTCCGGCTCCCTTTCACAGGGATGCCTTCCGGCTTCAAAGCATATATATTTTAATAAAAAAATTTGGAAAAGTGTGTTTTTTGAAAAATTTTTTCTTTGAAATCTTTTTTCTTTTCGTTTTTTTTGAAATTTTTCCCTACCTTCCGCTCTCCCTTTACGGGAGAAGCTTCCGGCTTGAATCTAAACTACAAAAACTATTATAATACAAAAACTCCAAAAAGAGCAAAAAACAAAAAAATTTTCCCATAAAAATCAGTGTGTTACAGCTCCTTCTGATGCAGATTTCACAAGACGAATATATTTTCCAAGAACTCCCCTTGTAAATTTCGGAGTAGGTGGAGGAAGTTTTTTGAGCCTTTCTCTTATTTCTTCCTCAGAAATTTCAATATCAACCCTACAATTATCTAAATCAATGTTTATAATATCTCCATCACGAACGCATGCTATTGGTCCTCTATCGTAAGCTTCTGGACAAACATGTCCTATCATAAGACCGCGAGTCGCACCTGAAAATCTTCCATCTGTCACAAGTGCAACTGAATCTATTAATCCTTGACCAACCAAAGCTGCTGTAACTTGAAGCATCTCTGGCATTCCTGGTGCTCCTTTTGGACCTTCATTTCTTATAACAACAACATCTCCGGGATTTATTTTTCTTTGTTTTACAGCTTCAAAGCATTCAAGTTCACTTTCAAATACTTTTGCAGGTCCTCTGTGTTTTCTGCGTATCTGACCTCCGGAAACTTTCATAACAGCTCCTCCGGGTGCAAGGTTTCCATAAAGAATTATTATTCCACCATCTGGTTTTAAAGGATCGTGCAAAGGTCTTATGACATCGCTGTATCTTACATCAATTTCTTTCAAGTTTTCTTTCACGGTCTTGCCTGTAACTGTTAGTGCATCACCGTGGATTAGTCCTGCATCCAGCAAAATTTTCATTATCATAGGAACTCCTCCTGCGAGATGAAGGTCATACATCACAAATCTTCCACCGGGTTTTAGATCAGCTATAAGAGGAGTTTTTTTGCTTATTCTTGCAAAATCGTCTAATGTGAGCTTTACTCCAACCTCGTTAGCTATTGCAATAAGATGTAAAATTGCATTTGTTGAACCTCCAGTAGCGGCAACAACAGCGATGGCATTCTCAAAGGCTTCGCGAGTTAAAATATCAGATGGCTTTATTCCTAATTTCAAAAGATTTACAATTGCTCTTCCGACTTCTTCACATACAAATTTTCTTTCGGGATGTTCTGCCGGATAAGAATTTGAACCCGGTAGAGAAATTCCCAAAGCTTCTGCGGCACAAGCCATAGTGTTCGCTGTAAACTGACCTCCGCACGCCCCTATTGAAGGACATGCATTACACTCAATTTCATATAACTCATCTTCTGTTATTTTTCCTGATTGAAACATTCCAACAGCCTCATACACATCTTGAATTGTTATTCTTTTTCCTCTCCACTCCCCAGGCATTATAGTTCCACCGTAGAGGAATATGGATGGTATATTAACTCTTGCCATTGCCATTATCATTCCTGGAATCGTTTTATCACATCCACCAACTCCAACGAAAGCATCATAAAAATGTGCATTAAGAACGGTTTCAACTGAGTCTGCAATTATTTCTCTGCTAACAAGAGAGTATCTCATACCTTCGTGTCCCATTCCTATTCCGTCGCTGACAGATATTGTTGCAAATTCTATTGGATATCCACCAGCAGATTTTATTCCTTTTTTTATGTATTTAGCTTGCTCATTGAGGTTGTAGTTGCAAGGAGTAATTTCGTTCCAAGCTGTTCCGACTGCAATAAATGGTTTTTCAAAATCTTCATCTTTATATCCCATAGCTCGCATAAAAGCTCTGTGAGGTGCTCTTTCCTCACCGCCCTTTATTCTATCGCTCCTTAAAGGATAGTGTTTTTTGACATCAAACTTTGCCATAACTTTGAATTTAACCGCAGAGCAAAAAAATAGAAAAAATCAAAAAATGAAAATGTAATTTGAACTAAAAAGGAAGTTCCTCCTCTTGTTCTATTCCGAAATCTTCGTTATTGTAAATTTCAACTCTATCAATGTCAATTTCTTCTTTTGTGATCCCTTGTGGAATCAACTTTACAGATTTTGCAATCACAGTAGAAACTTTGAAGATTTTATTATCTATCTCAAAAGATGAGCTTTTTAATTTACCTTCTATAAATACTCTGTCTCCTTTTTTAAGTTTTGAGCAGAACTCTGCAAGTTTTCCAAAAACTCTTACGGTGTGCCAATCTGTAACTTTCTCATATGTTCCGTTCCTTCTTATGAATTCGTTCGTGGCAACACGAAATATAACCATCATAACTCCATCTTTTGTAAATTTCACTTGTGGGTCAGAACCTAAATTTCCGAGAAGAAAAACTTTGTTTATCATGTCATTGTCCCCCCGAGATGAAATCAAAATATAATCAGAAAGGAAACTTTTTGTTGTAGATTAAAACAAAAAATTATTTTTCCTTTTTAAAAAATTGGTGAAAATATGAAATTTCAAATTTCCGTAAAAGTAATTTGAGAGAGGATTTGCTGAGCAATTTGGACATCTTTTTTTATCTTTTCTTTAAGTTCCTCGGCAGAGCTGAACTTGAAAACATCCCTTATTTTCTTGACAAAAAAAACCTCAATGCTTCTGAGATATATATTACCTTCAAAATCTAATATAAACACTTCAAGGAATTTTCCAGAAGAGCCAAAAGTAGGTTTTGGTCCGACATTACATACACCTTTAAAAAATCCAAGTGAATCTAATTTTACAAAACAGGCGTAGACGCCGTCCTGAGGTAAAAAGTAAGTAGTAGAAATGTTAGCTGTTGGGAACCCTAAACTTTTTCCTCTTCCTTCTCCTTTTACAACACAACCCTTTACAGAATAGAAAGATCCTGTATAATTTTTAAATTCCCGAACTTTCCCTTCCTTTATAAGATTTCGGAGAAAAGAGGAGGAAATTTTCTTTTCATCATCAGAGAATAGAAGTGGCACAATTTTTACATCTACTCCAAAATTTGAAAAAAATTTTTTGAGGTCTTCTGGTTTCCCTTTTGCATCCTTCCCAAATGAAAAATCGGCTCCAACAGATATTCCGCAAGGAGCTATCTTATCTTTCAAAAACAAGCAAAAATCATAAGGAGACATATCTTTGACTTGGAAGAAATTTAAAATCAAGATATAATCTACTCCAAGCTTTTCAATCCTTTTTATTTTTTCTTTTATTGGAGTGAGGATGAAAAAATCTTCCGGTCTGAATATAAATCTCGGATGAGGCAGGAATGTTAAGATGCAGAGTTTAGATTTTTTGCTCTCTGCAATTTCCTTGCCTACTTTTATAACCTCTTGATGTCCTGCGTGAACTCCATCAAAATTTCCAATACAAATTACGGAACTATTTTTTATCTTTTCTTCTGCTTCTTTTGACTCTTTTGAAATATCCCACCAGAAAATTGTTTTTATTCTATTGAACATGCTGTATCACCATATTTTAAATCTTCTGGTAAATTTTCATCTATACTCATATATATGAGTGAAACCAAACCTTTCAGGGCACTCATTATATTTCTTTTTCGCATAAGGTATGAATGCATCCATCTTTCAACTACTTTTGCTCTTTTCTCGTAGCCTAAAGAAGAGAAAGGCTTAAAATATCTTGGTATGGTTGATACTTCAAGTAAAAAGAGCATTATTTTGAACATACGTTTTGCATCTTGGGGCATGTTATCAAAGAATTCTTTGGCTCTCGTTTCAAATCTTTTTGCTGATTCATCATTATCAAATGGAATTATAACCTCAGCCAAATTCAAAAAAGTTTTGAAATAACGCATATTTTTATCTGATTTTACATAAAACGAGAGAAAAAAATAAATTTTCATTTAAGTTAATAAATGAAGCTAAATATTCAATATTACTTCTTGTAGGCTCTGATTTTGGTCTGTTTTAACTTTCGTTTCCTTACCTTGTTGCTCAATTTGATCCCCTTATAAATATCCCTATTATTCCGGGTTTATTTGTTTGACCAAATATAATTTGTTTCTCTTTATCAACTTTGTAATCTATTTTCTCAAATTTTCCATC
>JAVVGL010000028.1:0-24572 GCA_032249135.1 Candidatus Calescibacterium sp.
TGTATGTTATGGAAAATGGAGTTTTGAAATTTTTATTAGCTATGCTAACTATTTTGTTTTCACTACTATTTTTATTCTTTTTTCTGTTGTTGGTTTTGAGATAAGTCAATAATTTTGTAAAGTAAGTTCTTTATATCTCTTACATCGTTTTCTATCCTTTCCATTCTCTTTTCCATAGAATCCATGCGAGCTTTCATCTCTTTCATATCTCCTTTCATCTCCGCCATCTCCACTCTTATATTCCCCATCTCCTTCCTTATTTCTTTGTTATCCTCCTTTATCCTCTCTACTCTTCTTTCCAGGAAATCAATCCTTCTATTTACATCATCAATTCTTTTGTTTATGATATGGGTAGCAAGTGCAATAAAGCTTCCTATAACCCCTGCTGTTCCTATTATTATGCTAAAAATTTGCAATCCATCAATAATATTTATTTTAACCTTAAAACTTATTTTTTCATTTTTCCGCTAATCCTACTTCTCACTCTTTACCTCTGCTTTGATATATGTTCAGTTCTATTTATTTTTTCAAAGACAATATAATTTGTCCTGCGAGATTAAAAAATACAGAAAGAGAAGTTAGAGCAAGTCCGGGGTACATCACAAGTTCTGGATGAGTTAAGATAAAATCTATTTCATCTGCTATTATTGACCCCAAAGAGAGAGATTGAGCTGGGCGAAGTCCCAAAAATCCGAGTCCTCCCTCCGCCAGTATAAAAGCTGAGAATGAAAACATAAGTTGAGTCAAAGTTGCAGGCAAAACAAAAGGGAAAATATACCTTGCAAGTATTTTTCCTGTTCCTAATCCTATTACTTTTGCTGAAATGACAAATTCTGCATCTTTTATTTTCATAGTCTCTGCTCTTGCGAGTCTTGCAAAAGGCGTCCATCCGAACAAACTTAAAGATATGATTATTTTTTCATCTCCTTCTCCCCACAAAGCTACGATAAAAATTACAAAAATAAGCGATGGAAACCCTTGAAAAAATTCTATTGTTCTACTTATTAAAGTGTCCCATATTCCCCCGAAGTAACCTGCAATTGTTCCCAAGGTCATACCTAAAATAAAGCATATAAAAGAGGTTATGGAGGCTACTTTAAGTGATGTAAGAATCCCTTTTCCTATCATGCAAGCTATATCTTGGCCGAGCTCATTTTTTCCCAAAATAAAATCCAAAGATGGTTTGAGAAACCTATTTTCTATATCTATTTCGTAAGGCGAACATCCAGAAGTTAAGTAGTATATCAAAAGAGAAAGAGGATATACCAAAAATATGAACGGAAGAATTATTTTTGTTTTTACAAGCAATCTCGTTTCTCTCACAGATAAAATAGAAATTAAAAGAAGATCAGAAATTTAAAAAAATTGTTGAATTATAAAAAATCTTGGTCGTTTATAATTTATTTGCATGCCAAAGTATGAGGTACCTTTGGATCTTATGTATACTGAGGAGCATGAGTGGGTCAGGATAACCGATAATGTCGCAATTTGCGGCATAACAGATTATGCTCAAAAAAGTCTGTCTGACATAATATTCGTTGAATTACCAGAGATTGGAAAATTTGTAAATAGGGGTGATGTGGTATGCACGGTTGAATCTGTAAAAGCAGTTTCAGATGTATTTTCTCCTGTATCAGGTGAAATAATAGAGGTTAATAAACAGCTTGAAAAAGAGCCATCTTTTATAAATAAATCCCCTTACGGTGATGGTTGGATTTTCAAAGTCAAAATTTCAGATAGAGATTTTTCTCATTTACTTACACCTGAAAAATATTTAGAGCTTCTGCAAAAAATAGAGGAAGGAAGATAGATTTTGGTTTTTATATAGATTCTGGTTTTATTGATATTTTTAATTTTGATTTTCTGATTTCAAATATACTGTTCTTGTTGGAAATGGAATTTCTATTCCTTCTTTTTTATATCTTTCGTGAAGTCGTTTTATGAACTCGTGAATGAGAAAAGAGCGAGAATTAATTTCTTTTGCTCTTAGTATAACAGTGAAATTTATGCTGAAATCCCCAAAAGTATGGAAACGCACAAGTGGTTCAAATTCTGGAACACCTCCGTCTACTTCCTTCAAAACTTCTTTTGCAACCTCTTTTGTAATTTGTTCAACTTTTTTGAGATCGCTTTGATAACTTACTCCAACATTTATAATTACCGCGAGTTCTTTATCTGGCATGCTAAAATTTGTTATTGATGAGTTTATGATCTTTGAATTTGGAATGAAAATTATGTTGTTCTGCAATGTTAAGATAATGGTATTCCTCCAAGTTATATCAACAACATAACCCTCTTCTCCGGAGTCAAGTTTTATATAGTCTCCGGGTCTTATTTGCTTTGATGCTAAAACTTGTAGTCCAGCAAAAAAGTTTGATAATGTGCTCTGTAAAGCAAGAGCAACGGCTAATCCACCTACTCCCAAAGTCGTCAGTATAGGAGTGATTGATATTCCTAAGGATTGAAGTATAATAAGTATTCCTATTGTGTATATTCCAATCTTTATTACATTTCCTATGAGAGACGTAGCAGGTAAAGTACCAAGCTCTCTTTTCCTCAAATATACTTCTGCTATCTTTGAAATAGCTTGTGATAGAACATGAGTTAAAGAGAATATAAACAAAGAAGTAATGATTTTCTTTATTGCTTCAATATGAAATTTCTCAAACTCTAATTTTTTTATGTTTATTGATATTATTATTCCTAAAAGAACAAACCAGAGTATAATGGGTTTTCTTAGTGATTCCAAAAGAACTTTGAGCTCAGCAAAATTTGAGTCTTTTTTTATAGATTTCAAGATACGATTTAGTACTATGTTTTCAAAAATAAGTCCTATTGCAAGAGAAAAAATCAATATTGAAGTAAATATGGTAATGTCTTCTATTTTTTCCCAGTTCATATTATTTTTTTTATTTATTTTTTATGATTTTTCATTCTGATTATTTATTGGCTCTAATATTTTTTCAACTTTTATACTTTTTTGTTTTACTTCCAGTTTTTTAATTTATTATTTTTTATTTTTTTCGTTTAAAAAGGAGGGTATTTACTTTATGGAAGTTAGTAATTTTGGGAGTGATGTAAAGGTAGCAGTTATACCTGCAGCTGGATTTGGAACAAGATTGCTTCCAGCTACCAAAGTCATCTCAAAAGAACTTTTTCCTATATATGATAGACCAGCTATACATATTACTGTGTCAGAATGTGTGAAAGCCGGAATAAAGGAAATAATACTTGTTCTCTCCCGGAGAAAGATGGATATTTTGAGATATTTTGAAAAAGATAATGAGCTTGAAAGTTTTCTTGAAGAGAAGGGAAAGAAAAACCTTTTAGCCCCACTTGAAATTTTCAAGGATGTAAAAATAGATTATGTTATTCAGGAAAAGCAAAATGGTTTAGGAGATGCAGTTTTATGTGCAAGGGAAAAGGTTGGTCAAAGAAATTTTGCAGTTTTGCTCCCTGATGATATATATATACCTTCGGACGGACGTCCAGCCATCTCTATTTTAATTGAGAAATTTTTGGTGCTTCGGCAAAAGGAAGAAATAAATCCAAAAGCGGTTTTATTATTAAGAAATGTTCCAAAAGAGAAAATCAAAAATTATGGTGTTGTTTATATTAAAAAAAGGATAGGGAACTTTTTAATTGTAGGAGGTGTTGTGGAAAAACCAGCCCCAGAAATTGCTCCATCTCGGTTTGCTATTGTTGGAAGATATGTTTTTTCGCCGGAAATATTTGATTGGATACAAAAAGAAAAACCAGATGAAAAAGGTGAAATTCAACTTGCTAGTGCTATTGGAAATTGTTCCTATTCTGATACTGTTGTGGGCGTATCGGTAAAAGGCAAATGGTTAGATATAGGAAGTCCGGAAGGTTATGTAAAAGCTAATATGTTTTTTGCAAAAAATAAAAGATTCCTTTATTGATTTTTTGATATAACAAAATTTCTTTTCAAATTTAAATATGAAGTTTTTGATTTTTGGAGCTGGAGCAATAGGTTCCGCTATTGGATCAAAACTTTCCCAATCGGGTCACGAGGTACATTTGCTCGGAAGAAAAGAGCATATTATTGCAATTCAAAAAAACGGTCTTGATATAGATGGAATATGGGGAAAATATAATGTAAAAGATTTTTATCTGCATACTGAACCACCACAAGATACTTTTTATGATGTTGTTTTTATAACTGTAAAAACTTTTTCCACCGAACAAGCAGCTAAAATAATTTCGCAAAACAATATAAAGGCTAAAATTTTCATTTCCGCTCAAAACGGTTTAGGAAATTATGAGATCCTTTCAAATTACATAAGTCCGGTTGCTTGTGCAAGGATTATTTTTGGAGTCGTCTTCAATTCTCCCGGAAAAATAAACATCACAGTTTGGGGAGGTCCTATTCTTTTAGGTTTTTGGGAGAAAAATTACGACCAAGATTTAAAAAGATTTTTGATCAAAGTTGCCGAAGTTTTATCAGAATCTGGATTACCTTCCGAGTTCTGTAATGATATAAGAACCCCAATATGGGAGAAAGCTATTTATAACTCTGCATTAAACCCTCTGAGTGTGATTTTAAACTCAACTTACGGCGAAGTTGTAGATAATGAATTTTCTTGTGCTATCGTAAAAGAAATAATATCAGAAGGAGTTTATGTTGGGAAAAAAGAAGGAGCAAATCTACCTGAAAATTTTTTTGATTATTTCATGCAAAAACTTATACCACCAACAAGCTCTCACATTTCAAGCATGATTCAAGATATAAAATTGAGAGGTAAAACAGAAATTGATTCCATGTGTGGAGCTATCGTAAAATATGGATTAAAGCACAATTTTTTCCCAAAAGTTAATTTCACAATGTGGAAATTGATCAAATCGATAGAAAGAATAAATGAAAAACACGAACAAAAAATAAGTAGAGAAACTATCTAAAACTAAAAGATACATTTTTCATCTTCCTCTTTGCATAAATTTACTTTCTCTTTTATTTCCTCTATATTTATATCTTTGAAATTTGAAGTATTACATATGCCGATGCATAAGATGTTTTTTCTTTTCTTGATTTCTTCAATTATGTCTTTTGCCGCCAAATTTTCTCTCAACGGAATAAGATGGATTTCTTTTTTCCCGTCCTCTGATGTAATTTCTTTTACAAGTATGTGCCCCACAGTATATTTTCTTTCCTTTGATACCAGGTGGAAGATTATGGGGACGGAAACGAAGAAAAGAGATAAAATTACATAGAAAAACTTTGTTTTCTTTATTGAAAGAAAAAATAGGAAGGAAAAGAAAAGGACTAATTCTGGTGGAACTTTTATTTTTGGATAAAAAACAAATGGTTCAACAACAGAAGAAAACATCTCTGCTAAAATTGAAGAAATTTTTACAAGCAGAGATGATAGATAGAAAAGAAAAAATCCAATAGGTTCAAACAGAAAACCAAAAACTAATCCGAATATTCCGAGCATTATAACAGCTGAAAATAAAGGAACAAATATAAAATTTGCTAATGGTGATACCAAAGATATGGGGAGACCAGATGATATTGATATTGGGAGAGTACCTACCGATGCAATCAGAGAAGTTATAAAAAGCAACTTCAATTTTCCTTTTACTTTTGGTATAAAAACTATGAGGAAAAGAACAGATGAGAATGAGAGGAGAAAAGATAAATCCCAAAGGTCAAATGGGTTAAAAAGCAATATAAAAAATCCCGACGCAAAAAGAGAGTTTAGTAAAGAATACGGTTTTTTAGCTATCAAAGACACAGAGAAGATTGAGCTCATTATAAATGCCCGAACTGCGGGTTTTGTCATTCCGCTTACGAAAAGAAAGAAAATCTGTAAAATCAAAGAGAAAAAAGCTTTTATTATGTATGGTTGTATTACAAATTTTGTATATCTCAAAATTAACCAAGATACAGCTTCCCCTATAAAATAGCCTACAAGAGCTATTGTCGCAAAGTGGGAGCCTGATATTGCTATCACATGAACAACTCCAAGCTTTGAAAAATCTAAAATTATTCTTTCGTTCTCATTTTCGTTTGTGCCAAATATTGTTGCCTCAAGAATGAACCATTCATCTCCTCTTTCCGTCCCAGAAATTAAAATCTCTTTGCTTTTCTTTCTTATTTTGCTCAAAAATTTTTCTATCCCTTCATTCTCTATTTTCCTGAAAAAAATGATTCTGTTGCATAGATACCATCCAGTTTTTAACTTTCTTATTTTTTTGCATCCTAGTAGTGTTCTATCAAAAACATCAAATCCTTCCTTATTTTTTATTAGGTCTCGTGGGATCCTTATATATGAACCACTTTTTTCCCAATTTGATTCTAAATCTTTTTTTACATATTCCGCTTGAATTATAAAAGAATTCGGAGTCAAATTTATAATTTTACCGACTACAAACTTACCTCCTTTATCTTTTTCCATAGATGAAAAAAGGAAAAGAAAAGATATAGCGAACAAAAATATTGAGAACTCAAATTTTTTTGTGAGGAAAAAAGCTATGGTAAAAAGAACTAACAAAATTGCAAGTGCATAGATAAAATTTTCAAGTATCCCCCAGCTTTCAATCCCTATGACAGCTCCAAAAAGAGGAACTATAAATGGAAATTTTAAAATTAGCTTGTGAATCTCTTCTCTTAATTTCTGCACTATACATTCATTAAGTTATTAAATTTAAAAAAAGAGAACATAATTTGAATTAACTTTTTTGTATCTTTGAATTCAGGTATGGGAAAAGTATCAAAGATTTTCTCCGCCGGAGTTATAGGAATAGATGCTTATGATGTAGAAGTTGAAGTAGATATATCGCAAGGAATACCATCTTTTAATATAGTTGGTCTCCCAGATTCTGCTGTCAAAGAAAGCAGAGATAGAGTAAAAAGTGCGATAAAAAATTCTGGATTTGATTTCCCTTTAAGAAGAATTACAGTCAATCTCGCACCGGCGGACATAAAAAAAGAAGGTTCTTTTTATGATCTACCAATAGCTCTCGGAATTCTCTCGTCCGAAGGAATAATAAACTCATCTGAAATCCAAAATTTTATTTTCGTAGGAGAGCTATCACTTGATGGTAGATTGAAAGGTGTAAGCGGTATCGTTCCAATAGCAGTTTATGCAAAACAAAAAGGTGTAAAGATAATCGCTCCCGAGGAAAATACAGAAGTTGAATACACAGGGGTTAAGGGATTTTATGCCAGAAATCTATCAGATGTTATTAAGTTTTTCAAAGGAGAATTAGAACTTCCTCCTATACCATCAAGGAGTTTAGATTTAAGTAAGTCAAATTATTTTGAGGTAAAGATAGATGATATAAAAGGGCATGAATTTGTCAAAAGGGCTCTCCTGGTTTCAGCCTGTGGAGGACACAACTTACTTATGATAGGTCCTCCGGGAGCCGGGAAGACATTGCTTGCAAAATCTATCATTTCAATTTTACCTCCGCTCGAACATGAAGAAGAGATTGAAGTGATGAAAATATACTCTGTTGCTGGATTAAAAAGAGAGTTAGGAATGAGACCTTTCAGAGCGCCTCATTACACCATATCAGATGTTGCGATGGTTGGCGGGGGCTCCATCCCAAAGCCAGGGGAAGTATCTCTTGCTCATAGAGGAGTTCTTTTTCTTGATGAACTTCCAGAATTTAAAAGACACACCCTTGAAGCTTTAAGGATTCCGATTGAAGAAAAGCGCGTCACGATTTCTCGTGCTCAAAGAACCATAACATTTCCTGCAAGCTTTCAGCTCATTTCCGCTATGAACCCTTGCCCTTGTGGAAATTTCAGAAATCCAAAAAAGGAATGTAGATGCAATCCCTCACAGATAAAAAAATATGTTTCAAAAATATCGGGACCATTGCTTGATAGATTTGATATGTTCATTGAAGTTCCGGCTCTTGAGGCTGATGAAATTTTCTCTTCAAAAAGCACATCAGAAACAGATAGTTTCCGAGAAAAAGTCATTGAGGTAAGGAAAATTCAGCGAGAAAGATATAAAGAATATGGATTTTTCCTCAACTCCGAAATACCTCCCTCTTTGCAAGATAAATTTCTCACACTTGATCAGAAAGGAGAGGAGATTTTGAAGGATGCTATAAGAAAATTCTCTTTATCTGCAAGGGCTGTTTTTAGGATCTTGAAAATATCAAGAACAGTAGCCGACATCTACGGCAGTGAAGATATAAAAACTGAACACATTCTTGAAGCACTGAGTTTCAGAAGAGCTGAAAACTTTTTCAACTTTGATTACTTAAATTTCTAATTTTGATATATGAGAGAAGATGAAAAAGCTTTTGAGCTTTTCGTGAAAACTTTCAACATTAAAGTAAATCACCAACAAGATAAAGTTTCTCTTCTAAAAGATATTCTGAGAGCATTCTCAAAAATTCCTTATGAGAACATCACAAAGCACGATTTTTATAAAAAAAAGTTTATTTCTCCATATGATATTATGATGAATTTTGTTTTGTACGGAGCAGGAGGAACTTGTTTTCCTCTCGTTTATTTTCTCAAAAGAATTCTTGATTTTTTTGGATTTAATTCTTTCATAGCTCTTGCAGATAGAACTTATGCTCCCTCGTCCCACTGTGTAGTTTTTGTTCGGATAAAAGATGAGATTTTTCTTACCGATGTTGGATTCTCTGTTTTTGTTCCAGTAAAGATTGAATATCCTAAAACTTTGATTAGTTTAAATCAAGGCAAACTTGAATTTGTGTTGCAAGGTGATAGATTAGATGTTTTCTCTGTTTTTGATAATGGACATAGAAAATTTAGATATTCTACTTTTTTGAAACCTTGCTCTTTTGATGAGTTCTTTTCAGCTTGGGAAAAAACTTACGAGTTTGAAATGATGAACCATATTATAATAGTCAAGGAAAGATCAGATGAGCTTGTATATATAAGAGATAACTTTGTTCATTTTATCAAAAATGGTGTATCAAGGAATTTGAAAATGTCACTTGATGATGTTAGAAAAATTGTTGTCTCACTTGGAATTGAAGAAAAAATTTTTAATAGAGCCGTTTCAAATTTAGGTTTAAAAGATAAAGAAATTTGAGGGAAAGAAATTTAATTTTAGATCCTATGGCTTACCCGAAAGAGCCAGATCCCGTTAAATTTTTTGTTGCAGTTTTGTTCTCTGATAAGGAAAGGTTTTCTAAGGCGAAATCTTTGATGATAGAGTATTTTGGCAACCTTGATTTTGAAAGCGAAACAAAAAAATTTGATGTCTCAAACTACTACAAAGATGAAATGGGAGAAAATATTTTCAGGGTTTTTTTATCTTTTGAAACTTTAAGAACACCTGATTTTTTAGTTGAAATGAAACTGAAAAGTTTGGAAATTGAAACAAAATTAGCTTATGAAGGAAGGAGAAAGGTAAATATAGACCCAGGTTATATTGATTTTTCTAAGGTTATACTTGCAACCTTCAAAGGCGCCGGCTCGAAAATTTATCTTGCAAAAGGCGTATGGGCAGATCTAATTTTAAGATATGAAAAAGGTACTTTCCATCCTTTCCCATGGACATTCCCAGATTTCAGAGATGGTAGCTACAACCAAATCCTTATTAAAATAAGAAATTTATACAAAGAACAAATAAAAAAGATGAAAGAGGTTCATAGATGAAGCTAAATTTAACTTTCATCTAAAAAAAATCAAAACCCTATCTAAATCTTTAAAAAACAATATCAGTTTCCCATACCTTGATGATACTCCAAGAAATTTCTGATAAATTTCAAAAGTATGAGAGAAAATTAACTCCTCCATCGTAAAATCTCCTGCTTTCACAAAGAAATATTCTGAGCCTCTGCAAATTCTATCTGACCAGCAACCCTGACTATCTGTGAAAATAGCAAAGAAAAAATCCGGGGAAAATTTTAATGTAATGAATGATTCTGCCTTTTTAGATGTAAAAAATTGTTTCTGCGTTGACTTTTCGAAAGAAAAGAAGACTAAATAACCAGCACTTATGGAAGAAATAATGAGTTTATCGCCTTGAAAAATGAAGTCGTGTGGTTTGCCGAAGAAATTTCCGGAGAAATCAAATTTTTTCTTTCCACTTTTTTTGTCTAAAATAACACCTGCTCCAAAGCTTCTGCCTTCATTATCTTTTCCGTATGAAAACACAAGAATGTTTTCCTCATCTGCTTTAAAGTAAAGCTCACCATAATCCGGTAGATCAAAGCTTTCTATTTTTTCGCTTTCGCCAAAGGAAGAAAAAGAAAGAAAAGGGAGAGAATTTGGTAATTCAGTAAAAACACGGGAATAAACAAGAACTTTTTCGTTTGAGATTGGGAAGAAATTAAAATTGCATGTAGTTAGCTCAATACTAAACTCGCGTTCAACTTTGCCATCACTATCTATTGAGAATAAAGATATGGTCGCCCCATTTGGAGCGTCTCCACAAAATTTTTTAAAAACATATATTTTGTTTTCTCCTTGAATCATATGAAATTCTGAACCTAAATTTTTGAGTTCATCGTCTTCGGTCTGTATCGGCTCAATTAAATTCTCTTGAAAATAATAAAGAGTTGAGCCTTGCGCAAAGAAAACCTTATCTTTCAATAAAAAATATTTATCACATAATACATTCTGAAATTCTTTAAATGATAAACCACCCTGGTCGCTGATAATGAGAAAATTGCTACAAGATGAGTTCATAAATATAGTTGATGTTTGCGACCGAAAAGAGGTTTCTGGAATAAATGCAGGTATATCTCCCAAATACTTTCCATCATTTCCTGAAACAGAAACTATTGCCGTTGAAATTTCAGATCCAAATTCTGATTCAAATTCTCCTGCCATTTCTCCGTGAGCAAAAATGTAAAAAGTACTTCCAGATTTTAGTAAATTCACTCTTTCTGCTTGGAATGAAATTGATGTTATAGGTTTTGGTTCAGAAAAAGTAAGATCTTGAGGGAAAAAATCAAACATTAGAATTTGATTCCCGGATACAGCAAAGAATTTTACTCTATCTTCTTCCTCCCAAAAAGCAAAGTCAGAAGCTTGAATTACCTGATATGATATAGATTTCCAAGTTTTGAAAAACTCCTCAAATCCGGGAAATCCAGCTGAAACCAAAATATTTTTTCTTATGTAAAAAGGAATCTCATCAGTAAGCGAAGAAGAAAAAATTATTTCCAGAATATACTCTCCGAATGTGACTTGTGAAGGAAAATATAGTTGAAAGATATTATCTTGCTCTCCCAGGCACAAAAAAGATGTAGGGGTTATGCTTCCTTCAAATCTTTCGTTACCTTTTATAAAGTATGCAGAAGCTGAAATTTCCCGTGAGAAATCTGGGCAGAAAAAAGATACTTTGAATTCTAATTTTTGTCCCGGAACAAAAAACGATATCCAAGAAGGATAGAAAATTTTGAAATCTAATACCGTAAAGCTTCTCTCAACTATATCCGACTCCTTTATCGGAATCCGAACATCTACCTTTTTATCTTTGGCACAAGATAAAAGTAAAAACAAGCTCAAAATAGGAAAAATTTTACTTAACGACTTTATCATCAAAAAATATTTTATTAACAGAAATGATTTTTCTGAATTTTTATGTAATTTCCTTTCAGGTCAATATGTTTTTCCCTACAGATTCAATCTGTTTTTCTTATTTTAACAAAAACCGTAACTGTTTGAGGATACACTTTCAAATTTCCTGTTTTATATAATGGCACCTCAATTGAGAAATCTGATGTCCTCCCCTGAATATCTATCATATCCGTAAATATTCTATCTTTACCTTTGAGTTCATCCTCAGGTCCCGATATATTTATATACTGTGGATGAACTGAAACTGAAACCTCATAACCATCTGGTACATTTCCTACAATATCTGGAACAACTCTGACGCTCCTTTGGACTATTCTTTCAAATTCTAAAGTTATGAATTTCGGAGAAATGCTTTTCAAATTGCATAATGGAGGTACTTTTATTTTCTTACTCATAAGTTCCTCTGCGTTTATGTTATATACTGGAAAAAATTTCCTTTCAAACATTACCGATATAGTTCTATTTTTATTCTGAAGTCTCGGGTAAAGTATTTGAGGACAATCTAATTCAGCAACTAATTCTAAGTTTTGCTCCTTTAAAACAATGTCTTGAGATACACCTTCAACTACAATACTATACCTTAAAGAATAACTGCTTCTGAAAGCGAAAATTGAATAAGCAGTTATAGATAAAGCAAAAAATACAGAAATTATTTTCAAATGTATAGGCTTCATAACCAAAATAAAAAGTTAAAAAGGTAATAAAAATTGAAATAAAAAGAGGAAAATTATGAAAGACTATAAAAAAACTAAAACGAAAGTCTCACAGAGAACATAATTGATGAGTTATCTTTAAAAAAGCCAAAAGGAGAAGTTCTTTTCCCAGAAAGTAAAAATAGACCGGCTGATAATTCAAGAAAATCGTACGGTTTGAATGAACCCGTAAACACAAAAAAGTTTCCCCTTATTTTTGGTGATTCAATAGGGATATCTAAAATCAGCGCCGGAAGTAAAGAGAGAGAACTTTGTCCAAAGTAAATTTCATATCTTAGCGAAATTGAAGGTAATATTATTCCTCTTTCTAAAAAAATAATTTTATCCTTTGATAAATTTATTGTAGCTCGTGTTCCAGCAATAGAAATAAGATTTGGAACTATCTCTTTTTCAATATCAAACGCAAGCGATATGATCGGGAAACTTTTAATATTTAGGTTTAAATCTGGAAGAGGAGAAAAGAAGAAAGCTAAATCGTTTTTTAAGAGAAATCCGGATATATCGTAGGACCATCCCCCACCGAGCATGTAATATCTTTTTGGTTCAAGTTTTAAAAAACTTTCTCCCCTTGATGCTGGTTCAAGTATTTCAGCAGCGGATATATCTAATTTCTGCTCCAAGCTCCCGGGAGTGCGTGCAAACTCCTGGGAAAATACTGGATCAAAAAAAGGAAGAGGGAAACTGAACCCGGTATATCCCACAAACGCAAGTTGCAAAAGCTCTAACCTTGACGAAAAATAAAATCCTAAACCAAAAGATTTTAGCAAATCAGAAAGCAAAGAAGGATATTTTTTGACTATTGGTTGAAACTGACCATCTAAAAGCGGTTTTAGTTGATCTGAGTTTTTGTCTCCTTCAAATGCAACATATAAGGACCGCCAGTTCATAATTGCCCAATCTCCTTTTACATCAATAAATTGAGGTGGAGTGAAAAATGGCTCATAAACAACCTGAAAGGATGAACTACCAAAAAGTAGAGAAAAATCAAGAAGTATTCCGGGAGTTTTAAGAAATCTTTGCTCCGCAAATATTCCATCTCTGAAATCTGGTCTATTTACAACATCCAAAGGAGAGCCATCACATATTCCCCAGCTTACAATTTTTCTACCACCAGATATCAAAAAAGATTCACCCGAGAATAAAAAATAAGCTTCATGAACATCAAAAAAATTCTGAAAACGAGAAAACCCTCCGTAAAAATAGTTAAGGTCAAGCTTTCCTGAAAACAAAATAGAAAATTTTTCAGAAGGTTTATAGTTCGTTTCAAGAAAAATCCTTTGTTTGAACTCTGCTAAATCCTCAAACGAATTATCTTTTTTCAAATCAAAATAAAACCTTGTAAGCGAATAGAAAGAGGAATATGAAAAAGGAGTAAATTCTTCTTCTGCATATAAAACTTGCAAATTCAGAAAAAAAAGGAAGGGAAAAAGTGAGAAGATAATAGAAAAAATAAAAGAGGGAAAATTTTTCATTTTTACCTTCTTTATTTTAAATTTACCACTTCCCAAGAAAGTCAGGGGAAAAATACTTATCCTGCACTTTTATATCAACTTTTATACTTTCTATTATGAGCTCGGTTTCGTTCCCGTTCTCAAGATTTTTGACATGAGTCCTTGTGGGAATATTGTATTTGCCATCAACTTTTTTTATTTCATTCTCAATTACTTTGAAGAGTTTTCCATCTTTGTAAAGTTCTGTTTTCAGAACTGCAAAATCATCTTTCCTTACATAAAAAATAGCTTTTGAATACTGAGAATCCACTCCCTTTTTAGGAGTTGATTCAACAACATATAAATTCTCATCTTCTCTGATGAGTTTATGGTCATAGTCTTCTATTTTCTTTCTTTCCATATCTTCATATGTGAGTTCGCTTCCCATAAAAGATGTCTTTTTCTGTCCTCCTGCTATCCTTCTTGATTTGTTCAGAGATGGCAAAAACAGAAACTGCAAAGTTTCATCCTTTTTTGATATTTGCAAAAACTGAGTTCCCCTTACATCTGCTGGTTCAAGAAATTTAGAGACAGAGTATCTTATATCTCCATCTGACTTAGTATAAACTACCATTTTTCTTTCTCTCACATCACCGCCTTTTTTTATTATCATTTTCACAGAACTTTCAGAAGAGTGCGGAATAGGTTGAGAATCTACTTTTTTCATTATTTCCTCGCCCGTTAAAAGCAAAAATGAAAGTATATACACTCCAACCATAACCAATTCCACCCCCTTTTCTTAATTATAACCTTTTTAAAAAATTACTCAGGAAAATAAAAAAGTGTAAATTATGGATAAATTTAATAGTATGTCAAGAAAGGTAGCACTTATCACAGGCATAACAGGACAAGACGGCTCATACCTTGCGGAGTTTCTATTATCAAAGGGCTATGAAGTCCACGGAATAATAAGAAGAGCGTCTACATTCAACACCCATAGAATAGATCATATATATGTTGATCCACATGAAAAAGACGCAAGACTATTTCTACACTACGGAGATCTGGCAGATCCTGGGATAATTACAGAGATAATATGGAAAATAAAACCAGATGAAATATATAATTTGGCAGCCCAATCTCATGTAAAGGTTTCGTTTGATATGCCAGAATACACAGGAGATATAACAGGACTTGGAGCAACAAGAATTCTTGAAGCAGTAAGAAGAAGCGGGATAAAAACAAAACTTTATCAGGCATCGTCTTCTGAGATGTTCGGAGATTCACCCCCGCCACAGAATGAAGAAAGTCCTATGAGACCCCGGAGCCCTTATGCAGTTGCAAAGCTTTATGCATACTGGATGACCAGAGTTTATAGAGACGGTTATAATATTTTTGCATCAAACGGAATACTTTTTAACCACGAAAGTCCGCGAAGAGGAGAGACTTTCATAACGCGCAAAATAACCCGAGCGGTTGCTCACATACTTGCAGGAAAACAAAAAAAACTTTATCTTGGGAATTTATATGCAAAAAGAGATTGGGGCTTTGCTCCAGAATATGTTGAAGCTATGTGGTTAATTTTACAACAAGATAAACCCGACGATTTTGTTATCGGAACAGGAGAAAGCCACTCTGTCAAAGAGTTTGCAGAAAAAGCCTTTGAGTATGCAGGAGTTGAAATAGAATGGAGAGGAAGCGGATTAGAAGAAAAAGGAATTGTAAAAAGTTTTTCGGAAGCCTGGTCAGGTGTCCTAAAATCAGGACAAGTCATAATTGAAGTAGACCCAAGATATTTCCGCCCAATAGATGTTGGACTTTTACAGGCTGATATATCAAAAGCAAGGCGTGTTTTGGGATGGGAACCAAGAGTAACTTTTGATGAGCTCATAAAAATAATGGTTGATTACGATATGATGTGGGCTGGTCTCACTCCACCAGGTGAAGGAATAAAAATATCAAAGTTAAAGGGGTTCAATTACACAAATCACGACTTTTCATTCCATCAAAAAATAAGAGAATTCGTTAGTAAGGAAAACATTATTAGGGGAAGCAAAAAATGAAACCTTGAAAAAACTTAATTTATTTACATTGCAATGCTTGAAGTGAAAAACATAGAAACTGTTTATTTTGATAGACTCTACATACTCAAGGGGCTATCTTTGAAAGTAAATAAGGGAGAAATAAGAGTAGTAATAGGTCCAAACGGAGCCGGAAAAACAACGCTCCTCAAATCTATAATGGGACTAATAAAAGACCAACCCAGAAAAGGTGAGATAATATTTGAAGGCAAAAACATAACTCGCAAAGACCCCGAAGAGATAGCTCAATTGGGAATAACTTTGGTTCCGGAAGATAGAGGAATATTTCCTGAATTGAAAGTAAAGGAGAATTTAATTTTAGCAGGCTGGACTGGTGAAAAAGACCACGAAATTTTTGATGTTTTTCCAAACTTGAAAGATAAGCTAAATGAGCTTGCAAATAACTTATCAGGTGGAGAGCAGCAGATGCTTGCTTTAGCTCGGGCAATACTCAAAAAACCAAAACTTATTATGTTAGATGAACCATCACTCGGACTTTCTCCGAAAATAACCACAGAACTTTTTTCTATATTGAAAATCCTAAACGAAAAAATGAAAATAACTATTCTCATAGCTGAACAAAATGTAAAGGCTGCAACCTCAATAGCGCATTATGGATATGTTATGGAAGAAGGAAAAATCGTGTTTGAAGGAACTCCCGAGGACTTCCAAAATAATGAACTCGTAAAAGAACTATATCTTGGAGGTTCAATAAAAAAACCAGAAAAAGGCTGGCAACTTTATAAAAGAAAAAGAAGATGGTAGAAAATAAAAAGAGCTGAAAAATTTCTAAACTTTTCTATTATGCCTTTTGCTACATCTTTTGATGGGACAAAAATTCACTATCAAGTGGTAGGACAAGGAAACAAACCGATATTTTTCATAATGGGTTTAGGAGTAGATATGCGCGGTTGGATGTTCCAAGTTCAGCATTTTTCAAAAAAATACAAAGTTTATCTTATAGATAATAGGGGAGTAGGAAAAACAGACAAACCTTCAAAGCCATTCACAACAGAAGATATGGCAAAAGACATTTACTATGTTATGCAAAAAGAAAATGTAGAAAAAGCTAATTTTGTCGGAGCATCTATGGGAGGAATGATATTACAGAAATTTGCCGCATTATTTCCAGATAAAGTTGAAAACCTTGTTCTGGCTTGCACCCTTGCAAAACTTACAGACTACGAAAAAGAACTTATAAGAAAAGGTTTCAAATTCATAAAAGGAATTGATGTTGATGTTAATAACGAAGAAATAATTAAAAACTTACTTTTACAAACAATAGAAGCCGATCCAGAAAGAATTTTCAATTTCCTCTCAAAAAATATATTCACACCCTCATTTTTTGAACAAAACAAAGATTTTATAATTAATTTCTTCAAAGATTATCTGAAAGATGGTTTCAGTGTTAGTGGATTTATGAAGCAAGTCTGGGCAATCCTGAACCATGACTCAACAGAAGACCTACCAAAAATAACCGCAAGAACCCTCGTAATAACTGGAGACGCTGATAAAATGGTTCCACCAGAAAAATCCCTATTTATACATCAGAAGATAAAAAACTCTCAACTGAAAATGATAAAAGGGGGGTCTCACGCTTTTATGTTTGAAAGATACGAAGAATTCAACCATGAAATAGAAAAATTTATTGAGTCAAACTAAAAAAAAAACAGATTTAATTTGAAAAAATCAGATTTAACCCAGTACACAAAAACAACCTCACCATATAGTTATCTCTATACCCCCGGAAATAAAAGGAAAACTTGGATTATATCTGATGTTATCTGCTGGATACTCAAGTCCTTCGAGCTCATAGGAGAAGTTTTCAGCAGTGGTCATAAGTCTATATCCCCCACCTAAAAATATGCTGAAACGAGGATGTAAAAACCACTCCAAAAATAATGAAGGAGTAATTCCAAAAGAAATATCAGAAAGTGTAACCACTCTGGAAGCACCTTCTTCATTTGTTCCCATTGCAGTTGCGGGTATCCCTATTCTTATGAGGTCAAGAGTAAGTTGAGGTACAAATCCGAGCGAGCGTAAATAAAACTTTTTTCTTATTCCTAAGTTTGCTCCGATCTCATACGCAAACCGTGATATATTAACTAATCCAGAAGCTATAAGGTAAAACTCAGATATGTTCCATCCAAACGCAGTTGAAGTATTTACTTTGCCAGAAATAGAAAAACCAAAAGCAGAACCTTTCTTCCCCTCACCAAAAACTAAATTTGGGTTAGGTTCCGTTTCCTCAAAGTTCATAGAAGGTAAATAGTTGAAAGATAATGTAAATCCGACACCCACAAGTGGATACTCTCTTATTATCTGCCCGACTTCTGCTGAACCTGACATAATTTGGAATCTTGAATTTTCTTCGGTTTTCCCATCTGCTATTTTTCTTGCTCTTACCCATCCTACTCTTTTGAAAGTTTCTTTTTTTCTGCCAAACTCATCAATCTCTTCTTGTCTTTCCAAAACTTGAAAATCTGAGTCAAGATACACTTTGTCTTTCTTTGTAAGTGGAGCCCAAACATTTTGTCCCTCCGCACTTGAAATTGTAGCAAAAAGTGAAAAATCAGGAACTCTCCTCATATCTGCATTTATTTTTTTTGATATCCACTCAACGACCATTATAATACATCTCTCAAAAGCTTGAAATGGAGTCTCAAAAAATTCAACAGACGGCAAAAACAAAGATATAGGAAATGGCAAAGGTAAAAGAGGCATTTCACCAACCTTGACAACCTCTGTATGACTCGTATATGTTTTGAAAACCAAAATTGGCTCTCCTGTCTCAAAATCAACTTTGTAGTACACGACTTCAACTCCCAGAGAGCAAGATATAGACATATCAATTCCTCCTCTTTTTTTTCTTCCACTTATCCATACTCCGACATTGAATTTTTTAACATGTGGAAAATATATGTATGCAGAGTTAGCTATTTTTCTGAGATCCTCTGCGGTGACAACGAGGTCTTTGAATCGCCAATCCATTTTAGCTTCAGCTTTTGCTCTATCAACTTTCACCTCATCAACATATTGTTTTACAAGCTTTGAAAGAGCATAAATATCTGTATCTCCACCCAGCGATACAGGATTGTAATCAAATCTTTCTATCTCAACCGCTTTTCTTATTCTGGATTCAAGGTACTGGTAAAGGTCAATCCCAGTAAGGAAATCTACCGCACGCGCTACCTTTCTGATTTCTGGGTCCATAACCATTTTGAGGTATGTTATAGATTTTCTCGTAAATTTTTCCTCACTTTCACCTCTGACATCCAACGATAGCAGGAATATATAAAAGAGAAGGAACTGAAAAAGAATAAAATTCCTCATAGAAAGAATAAATTAACAGTCCATTGCTAAAAATTTAGTTTTTCATTAATTATTTGTAAGAAAATTTTGTTTTTTTACTCCCCAAACTTTATACCTTTTTTTCTCAAAATTTCAAGAGCTCTCTCTGAGGGAACAAAAGGTTTAGGATTACCAACTATCTCCCCTTTCACTATCTTCCATGAATAAACAACCGGACTCATCTCGTATCTTCCTAAATTATCAACACCTCTTATTTTTATTTCATTCAGTCCCTCTTTTAAATCTGATATTGTAAGAGGGGAGGAACATTTAACCCATCCAGTATCGTTGATATTGCACTCAAAATTCACATCTTCATCGTCTGCAATAAAAACAAATCTTGCTGAATTAGAATTTGTTATGCTTGGTGGTGCCTCAATCAATAAAGTAGTAGGAGGATTTGCATCTACTCGGAAAACAAATTGCTTGACAATTTCTTCCCTATTTCCAGCAAGGTCCTCCGAGAAAGCTGAAATTTTATGCCAACCGTCTGATATATTTGTAAGAAGAATTTCCCCACGAGAACAATCTAACCAAAAACCATCGTCTATCCTGCAAAGCGTATATTTCACGGGCTCACTGACAATAAACCTAAACTTAGCTTCGGAAGAAAGCAAAAGCTCCGAAAAACCCACAGGAACTATTGTTGTAATAGGTGGATATGTATCAACTATAAAGTCATATTCTAACATAGGGCAATTCAAACCCTTAAAAAAAACTCTAAAATTCTTTGGACCATCCTCATTAAAATAAACCATAACCCTAACTGGTGATAATTCGCAAGGGAATTCTTCATCAAATATCCTACATGAGAAAATCTCTCCCGGGGAAAACACAAATTCTGCTGATTTTTTATTCCAAAGTTTTTTTGGCATCTCAATCAGCGAGAGAGAAAAAGGTAAATCATAGCAGGTCGTAATCTCTGTATATGCTTGCTCCTCGGGGATTATCCCCTCCTCTTCCTCAGGAATTATCTCAACTACTTCTTCCTGGGAAGGGGTTATTGATTCTGATTCTGAAACCGGAGGAGAAATTTTCCTTTCAGATACATACTCCTCTTTTTTACTGGGACATTTTGATAACAAAACACCTACAATAAATCCAAGTGTGAAAGATGAAATAAAGATTACAAAACTTCTGAAATTAGAATGTCTAATTTTTCCTTCATTTCTCCCCATATTTTCTCCCACAATTATATTTTAAATACCTGTGGATAGAGCAGCAATTAAACCAAGTAAAATCCTAATATTATTATTACTTTTCTTCGGTGGTAATTTTTTTGGGCAAATAAAATGTGAGATTAAAAAACCTCAACATGAGGAAACATTAGAATTTCATGAGGAGAAATTAGAATTCCCTGAAAATGCAAATACTGTTGTTATTTTAGGACAGTCAAGCCACCTTGATATATCTTGGGTTTATACATCAGAAGAATACTATGAAAAGTTAGTAAAAGATATATTTTTGAACTCAATTGATTTCGTAAAATCTCACAAAAATCACAGAGTATTTTTCGCTGAAATATTCTGGATTGATAATTTCCTGAAAAAAGAAAAAAAAGAAGGGAATGAGTTCCTTTCCTTAATCAAAGATGGAAAAATAAAAATAGAAGGAGGAGGAGTTGGAACTGATGATTGGGTTGTAATCCCAGCAGAAGGTATAATAAGAAATTACATGACAGGAAGAAGCTGGCTAAAAAAGAGAGGTTTGAAAATTCCAAAAGACGCATGGGTTCCCGACTCATTCGGCTTCCCCCAAGATATGCCAGACCTACTTTACTTTTTAGGATTCAGATCAGTAGCTCTATCAAGAGTAAATGGATTTACCCAAACACCAAAACATCTGAACCCCATAACAGAAAAAGATTTTGTTGAAGGCTCGGGAGGACAAAAGCTCTTCAAATCGGGAATCCTCACAAGGTGGAAAGGAAAATACGGAGAAGTAATTTTATTCTTTATGCCAAACCTATATGGCATAGGCTCTTTCTTCTTCTGCAAATTAGATTTCCCATCAAATGTTTATGTCAATCCAGAAGCTGAATGCATCGGAGAAGAAGCAGATGAAGAAACTTTCTCAAAGAAAATCTTAGATTACACAGGAAGAATGAAAGAGAAAGCAAATTCAAAATTTATCTTCATTCCAATAGGTTGGGACTTTGAAAGACCTAAAAAGAACCTCGGAAAGTTCATAGATTACTGGAACCAAAAATATTTCCCATCAACAGGAACTTTTCTTGTAATCGGGAGCTTTTCTGATTTCATCTCTCTTGTAGAGAAAGAAAAAGATAAATTACCCGTCTTTGAAGGGAATCTCGCTCCTTATTGGACCGGCTACTTTGGTTCAAGAACATATCTCAAAAGGTTCATAAACGAAAGCATATTCAGATTGATGTCAGCAGAAACTATGATTTCAATAGCCGAGAGCTTAAACCTAAAAGTTCCAGAAGAAATAAAAGATGAGTTAGAAAAACTTTGGTTTGTGATGGCTATATTTACAAATCACGACTCAGGAGCTGGAACTCTGTATAAAACCACAGAAGAAAAAGAAACAAAACCTCTTATGAAAGAAACCCAATTGAGAATTTCCAACATAGAAAATAAAATACTTGATATTTTCCGGCAAAAAATAGGTTCAGATAAAAAAATAGTCATAAATCCGCTTGGAATAGAAAGGAATGGAATCCCTCCATTTGGATACAAAATTTTGAACGCAAATGAACCAACACAAAGCGAGAGCCTTAAAGAAATACAAGATACAGGAAATTTTGGATTTCATACAAAAGCTATTTTGTGGGCTGATGATGGTGGATCTTGGAGAATAGGTTCAGAAACTCCTCCCGGAAGATTTGAAGAAATTTCAGAATATCAAATCTCAATAACAAAGAAAATATCGCAAGATAGCAAAATTTTTCTGGAAGCCGCAACCGAAACCATACCAGAAGGTCATTCACTCACTTTGAGATTTATCTTCCAGCACAAAATAACAAAAATCTTGAATGAATCTCACACAGGACTTGTTGAATATACAGAATTAGAAAAAATATACAAACCAACTTTCACACCCTTCACGAACTTTTTCAAAGTCTATCTTGAAAATGGAGATGTATTTACAATAGCAACAAAAGGCGGAAAAGGAGTAGCTCAAACATCAGAAAAAAGCATAGATGTATTCATAGGTAGAAACACAAAGTTTGAAAAATACGATATTTTAGGTCCTCTCGGAGATATGAGCGAAACCGGACCATTTTCTACATCATTTATGATTTACAAAAAAACAAAATCAGAAGATAATGATTTAGATTCAGCAAAAGTTGTCTATGACTTTCTTTTTCCTGTTTATTCACGAGAAGGAGTAAAAGCAGACCTAAAAACTGAAATCCCAGAGAGCTTTTCTCTTTTACAAATTGAAGAAAATTTGGGACTTTATATTTACACAATTGATGGAAAGTTTTATTTGAGATTATGGAAACCCGCAGAAGAGATAGAAATCAAGGGAGGATATTTTAAAGATTTAAACTCCGTAAATCTTTTCGGAGAAAAAATAAAAGTCTCAAACACTTTTGAGTTAAGGTAAGAGTAGAAAAAATTAAACTTTGAAGAACTTTACTACTTCTTTGAGACGGGATGCAAGACCCAAAAGGTCATCTGATACCCTTTTTGCTACATCCGAAAATTTTGAAATCTCATTCCCTATCTCTGAAATTTCTCTTATATTTCTTGCTATCTCCTCCACAGTCCGCACTTGCTGTTCAAAGCTTGCAGAAAGAGATGAAATTTCATCTGAGCTTGATTTTGATGAGTTTTGAATCTGTGAGAAACTCACCACAATTTCCCCCATAAGATTCGTTATATCTTCAAAGCTTCCTTTAACACCCATCATAAACTGAGAAACATCTTCTGATATTTTAGTGACGGAAGAAACAATTTGAGTTATTGATTTAGCTTCAGTCATAGTTTTTTCAGCAAGTTTTCTTACTTCCTGAGCCACCACAGCAAATCCTTTTCCAGCATCACCTGCTCTTGCCGCTTCTATTGATGCGTTCAGGGCTAAAAGATTTGTCTGGTCTGCAATATCTTCAATCGTTGAAACTATGTCTTTTACTTTGCTTATTTCATCTGATAAATTTTTGAGCTTCTGCACGAACAGAGAAAGTTGAGATGAGAAATTCTTCACTCTTTCAGAAAGAGCCGAAACTTTGCTTGCACCTTCAGCAGAAACACCAACCGAACTTTTAGACAAACTTACTATATATTCAAGTCTCTTTTTTACTTCGTTTATAGTTGCTGAAAACTCCTCAACAGCATTTGATATTGCAACAATATTCTGAGCGGGTCGAGCCGTTGCGTTATAAATTCTCATTATCTCATTTTTCACATTTGATGAAAGCTCTTTTACTTTATCTGAAATATCTTGAATATCTTTTAGAACTTTTATTATTTCCTGCGAGACAGAATTCCAAGCAAAAGCAAGACGCCCCATCTCATCTTGACCCTTTATATCAACAGCCTTTATCTCTCCCTTTGTAAGAAGATTGAAGACCTTCAAAAACCTCTCAACCGCACTCACAATTCTCCCAGAAAAAACAAGAGAAAGAACAATAAATATAACTGATACTCCAAGCGCAGATGTTAGGGTGAAAACAGAAGATAAAAAAGAAAGTTTAGAAATCTTACTCAAAATATTTCCCCCTATCTCAAAAGCCTGTTTTTTCAGAAAAGAAGCTTTTTCAGATAAAGCCGCTGCTTTCTCAAGATCTTGCGTTCTTATTACCTCACCTGCTAATACCACATATTCTTGCAAAGTAGCGGTAAATCTTTCGGTATCAAAACCAGCTTTATTTACTTTCTCAGATGACTCTAAAATTTCTCTGATAAAAGGCTGTGCCTCCTTCAACCTTTCGGAATCCTGAAATTTTATAGCCTCAGATATGATGGAAGCGATAAATCCAAAATTCTCAATTACTTTCTGCCACGAACCTGACACATGGGAGAGCTTTTCTATTTTCTTACTTATTACGAAAGAAATCAGACCTGTGGAAAGAAATATCAGCCCAACAAGGGAAACAGCCAATATAATCTTTACCCTTATACTCATTATTTTTTATTCCTTGTTCATTTTTTCATTTCATTTTTTCATTTTATTTCGAGCAAAATTTTCAGTCCCTCCTGCCTTGCTTTGTTAGCTGGAACAATACCGATTGCGCCCCTGTTCCTCTTAACTAAATCCACAATCTCATCTACTCCAACCTCTCGTGGTGGAATTCCCTCACCAGAAAGTGCTTTTGTTAGCCAGTGAGCCTTAAAATCTTTTTGAGATATCCCTAAAACCTTTTGGAAAAATGTATCAGGAGTACCTTTCATAACAAGTGGTAAAGCTGGAGTTCCATCAGGTAAAGTTTTTGCAAACCCAAGATAAATTCTCTTTACATAATCTGGCGGGATATTGGGAG
>JAVVGL010000029.1:0-23376 GCA_032249135.1 Candidatus Calescibacterium sp.
CGGTTCTTTCTCTTCTTTTGTTCTTGCCAAAGCATGCAACTGCTGAATCCGGAAAAGATATATTCCTCAAATATAAATGCAACAAATGTCACGCAATAAAAGCTCAAAACATAGAACCTATACTCAAAGAGGAAAAAGGAGAAGAGGAAGAAGAGGAAAAGGAAGAGAAGGGAAAAAAGAAGATAAAGGACCTTTCGGGAGTTGGTCTTGAAAGAAATGCGGAATGGATAAAGGGTTGGCTACTCAAAAAAGAGAAAAATGAAGAAGGCAAAAAACACAAACCAAAGTGGAAAGGAACTGATGATGAGCTAAAAACTGTTGCTGAGTGGTTAGCTCAACAGAAAACAAAAATAGATGAGAGCGAAATCAAAAAATGGCTTGAAGAAATCATGAAAAAATCAAAGTAAAGAAAAAAAGAAGTGAAAAAAAGAATACAAGAGGTGCTGAAATATGCGGAACATGTTCAAAATATCAGGTAGCTATAGAAAAAATCTACTTGTTCTTTTATTTTTCCTTTCTTTTTCTCTTTTTACTTTTGGTTTTACTTTGGGCGAGGTAAATAGGTTCCTGAATGCTTTTCGCAAAGTAAAACAGCCAATATTTTTCAGTCATAAAATACATATAGAAGTTGAAGAGCTGGAATGTCAAGATTGCCATAAGTTAGCGGAAAAAAGCCGGTGGGCAGGTATTCCAAAAATATCCGAATGTGCAGATTGTCACTCAGAACCACCAGATGAGTTCAAATATCCTCAATTCAAAAATGAAGAAGCCCGAGTAAGAGAATATGTTGAAAATGACAAGGAAATACCTTGGGTTCGGGTGAATAAACTCCCAGGGCATGTTTATTTCAGCCACAAAGCTCATGTTGTGTGGGCAGAAATGAGCTGTGAGGATTGCCATAAAGGTGCAAAAGACCAGTTTGAACCATATCAAAAATCTGGAATTGCTCATCTCACTATGGGAAAGTGCATGAGTTGCCACGAGAAAAAAGGTGCATCTTTGGATTGTATAACTTGCCACTGAAAAAGGAGGTGATGTGAAAATGCTCACTGATAAAATAAAGAAAAAAATAGGCAAAAAGAAAGAAGAAATTAATAAAAAAGTTGATGGTAGCGGTAGAGATGTTGATCTGAAAAAAAGGGAATTGATCAAAAATTCTGTAAAAGTTGCTCCATTTTTATCTCTGCTGACTACGGCTTGCGAAGAAAAAGACCCATTCTCTCTCCCCGCAGAAAAACCCTACATTCCAGGTGCCGAAAAATGGTATGAAGGAGAAGAAAAATTCTTGAAAACCACATGCGGTCAGTGTCAGATCAATTGCGGAATAATAGTAAGAGTTGTTGAAGGAAGAGCAGTTAATGTTTCAGGGAATCCAAAATCCTCACCGAACAGAGGAGTTGTTGGACCAAAAGGGCTAACATCGGCTTTCGCTCTTTATGACCCAGATAGAATAAAAGCTCCCCTTTTGAGAAAAGGAACCAGAGGTGAAGGGAAATGGGAAGAGGTAAGCTATGAGGATGCCATCAATATTATCTCCGAAAAATTAAAAGAAAAGTTGAATTCTCCAGGTAAAATTGCTATTTTGTGTGGAAGGCAGAAAGGATTCACAAAAGAGCTTTTTGAAAGATTTGCAAAAGTTATCGGAACTCCAAATTTTTACGACTTTTCTGAAAAGTCTTACTCACCCAGAGCTATTTTTTTAGCCATGAAAGAATCATTCGGAATTTATGATTTACCCGGATTTGACCTTGAAAATACAAGATATATTTTGAGTGTAGGAACCGCAATTTTTGAGACAACTTGTCATGGTCTGATGTTTTCAAGGTCTTCTTATAAAATAAAATTCAGTGTTCCAACTCAAAGAGCTAAAATCTTACATGTTGATCATTTTTACTCTCACAGCGCATCTCAGGCGGACGAATTTATTCAAATAAGGTTCGGCAAATTTCACATTTTCCTTTGTGGATTAGCCCATCAGCTCATAAAAGAAGGAATGTACGATAAAGAATTTATCAAAAATAAAACACAAGGCTTTGATGATTTTGCAGATTTTGTCAAAAATTTTGAGCCCGAAAAAGTAGAAGAAGAAACAGGAATTAAAGCAAAAGAAATAGTAAGAATAGCGAGGGAACTTTGGCTTTCGCGTCCAGCGGTTGTGGTTGTTGATGAGCGCTCAACACTATATACCAACGGACTCCTTATAGCTTCACTCTCTTTATCTCTTAACGCTTTGCTGGGAAATATAAATAAACCCGGCGGACTTTTCATAAGAAGAGATATACCATTTTCACCATGGAAAGAAATCAGCAAATATCAAATCTCCGGGAAAAAAATAGACTTCTCAGATCTCCCAGAATCAGAAGTTGATACTCTCTTCGTTTATTACTTTAACCCAGTATATTCTGAAACAGAAAATATGAGATGGAGAAAATTCTTTGAAAGAGCCGATTTTGTTGTGTCTTTCTCTCCTTTTATGGATGAAACCTCTGCTCTTGCAGATATAATCATACCAGATCATACACCTCTTGAAAGATTTGAAGATGCTCAATCTTTATCATCTATACCCTACGCAGGATTTGGTTTGAGAAAACCAGTAGTTGCTCCCCTTTACAAGACTAAAAATACCGGAGATGTGATTTTAGACATAGCGAAAAAGCTCGGATTTGAAGAAGATTTTTACTTTGAGAACTTCAAAGAGGCAGTTCTGGAAAGACTTAAAAACTTTGATTTAGAGCAGTTAGAGAAAGATGGCTGGTGGGAAGAACCAGAGAAAAAACCAAAAGATTTTGACAAGTTCAAATTTACTTCTCCGAAAATCTTTGAGGAGCCAAAATGGATAGGTGATGGTGAATTTTACCTTTTCCCATATAAATCAATTGCTTATGCAGAAGGCTCAGGAGCAAACATCCCATTTTTGATGGAACTTTCCGCAAGGCTAAAAGGCATCCCAGCTTATTTATCATATGAGACTTTCTGTGAAATTTCTCCATCTGCTGCTGAAAAACTCGGGCTCAAAAACTTTGAAAATGTGTATATTTCAACTGAAAAAGGAAAAATCAAAGCAAAAGTTCTTATAAAGCAAGGAATTCCAGACGATGTTATATTAGTTGAACTTGGAAAGGGACATACTGAGTTTGGAAGGTTCGCAAAAGGCAAAGGTTCAAATCCACGCGACATAATACCTTATGTAAAGTCGCAAGCAGGAAATTCAGCTTTATATGTTGCCCGGGTAAAAATTGAAAAAGCCTGAAAGAAATAAGAGAGTGAAATAAGAAAATGAAAAGGAGGTAAGAAAATGAAAATGAAATCAAAAAATACGAGCAAAGATAAAGAAAAAGAGAAAGCGGAAGAGAAAAGAAGAAAATTTTTAAAGGCAGCCTCAAAGCTTGCAATCTCCATAGGACTTACATCACCAGCTATTCCATTTCTGGTCAAAGGAGAAAATAAGAAAAATTCAAAAGATGAAAATAATCAAAGCAAGAAAGAGAAAAAAGTAAAATGGGGAATGGTCATAGATTTAGATTTGTGTACAGGATGTGGAGCATGTGTTGTTGCCTGCAAAGTTGAAAATAACATTCCAATAACAGGATATGAAAAGAAAGACTGGGGAACAGAAATAGAGTGGATGACCCTGATACCATATCCTTTGGAAGAAGGTGAAGAGAAAACTCACCAATTCATTATTCCAATTCCATGCCTTCACTGTGATAATCCGCCTTGTACCAAGGTTTGTCCGGTTAATGCAACTTACATAAACGAGGAGGGGCTTGTTGCTCAGATATACGACCGATGTATCGGATGTAGGTACTGTCAGGTTGCCTGTCCTTATTCAAGAAAATATTTTACATGGGAAAAACCTGAATTTCCAGAGACTTATGTGCAGGCTCTCAACCCAGATGTGCCTGTTCGTCCAAAAGGCGTAGTTGAAAAATGCACATTCTGCTATCACAGAATAAGAAAATTAAAAGAGAAAGCAAAAGATGAAGAAAGAGAAATATCAGATGAGGAACTTAGAAAATTACCTGCATGTGCCCAAGCTTGTCCGACCGGTGCCATTACTTTTGGAAATCTTGCCGACCCAGACTCTTTGGTCTCAAAACTTGCCCGTTCCCCAAGAGCTTTCACACTATTACCTCATCTTGGAACCAAACCAAAAGTTATTTACCTTTCAAAGTTCAAACAAATTTCATTATTAGAAGAAGTGAAAGGAGGTAGTTCAGAAAATGAAGAGTAAAGAAGTTTTGCTAAAAAAACTTTGGCGACCTACAAAAGGATTTCTACTGATCTCCACTTTATCAATAATACTTATCGGTCTCGGTGTTTTCTGGTTTATTCAGAAAGAAATATATGGAGATATTATTACTTCGCTTCGCAATCCGGGTACAGGTGGAGTCGCGTGGGGATTATGGGTTATGTTTATTATATATTTTATAGGAATATCTTTTGCTGGTATAACTTTATCTGCTCTTGTGAGACTTTTTGGGATGAATGAATTGAAACCTCTAACCAGACCCGCTGAACTTATAACAATAATATCTCTTATCCTTGGAGCTCTATGTGTCCTTGCAGACCAAGGAAGAGTTTTTTATGCGCTTTTAAATTTGCCTCGTTATGCAAGACCTATGTCGCCCATGTTTGGAACTTTCACGCTTGTTATATCTGGTTATCTTTCTGCAAGTTTGATATACTTTTATCTTTCATCTCGCAAAGATGCTTTTGAACTTTCAAAATATTTTGAGAACTCAAAGTTAAAAAGGTTGCTCTATAAGGTGTGGGCTGCTGGATGGAAGGGAGATTTGTCACAGGAAAAAAGACATGAGACGAGTTCATTCTGGCTTGCTATATTCATTTTACCTTTGCTTGTTACTGCACATTCAACTCTGGGGTTCATATTCGGAATTCAAGCTGGGCGTCCTGGTTGGTTTTCCGCTTTGCAAGCTCCGGGATTTGTTATTATGGCTGGGATTTCTGGAACAGGATTAATAATTCTGGTAGCTTATATTTTGAAAAAAATTTATAGATTAGATGAAGTCATAGGAGAGAAGGCTTTTTATACTTTGGGTTTTATGTTGTTCGTTTTGTGCATAATCTATCTATATTTTACGATAGTTGAAGAACTTACGGCTCATTATGCAGCTCCAGAAAAAGATAGGTATATTGCTCATCAAATAACCACAGGAAAATTCGCTCCCGTATTTTGGATAAATGTTCTCTGTCTGATTTTGCCCGCAATCTTTCTTTTTTACCAAACAGTTTCAAGAAAAGTCAATATTGCCTTAACTGCTCTTGCAGGAGTTATAGTTAATGTTTCAGCAGTTTTGAAAAGGTTCCTGATTGTTGTTCCTTCTCAAACTCACGGTTTATATCTACCGTATCAAGAAGGAAGTTATTTTCCAGCTTTGAGCGAAATAATGATTCTTTTGGGAATAATTGGATTTGGAATTCTATTATTTGTTCTTTTTGCAAAAATTTTCCCTATCATTCCCCTTGAAGTTTTGGAAGAGAAAAAAATTGAGGAGAGGAAAGAAGAAGTTTTGTATGCTCCATCCTTTACAAGACTTATTTTTACTTTTGGAACTCTTGCGTTGGGATTTTTCCTTATGTTTGTTGGCTTTATTTTATCTGCACGCTTTGGAACAAAACCTTATCTTGACCCAATTTTACCTTTTTCCCCAGTTGTATTCATAGTTGGTGTTATTGTTGCTTTCCTTTCCGCTGTTGTATATGAAATTTTCCCCTCAAAAAGAAAAATTTAGCTTAAAAAAATTTAGCTTAAAAAAATTTAGCTTACCTTTCTTCTTCTTCAAAATCTATGAGATATTCCGGCAGATATTAAGTTTTGTCCAAAGGAATGGAGTTCAACAGTGATGTATGTTTTTGGATTGAGGTAATAGTCTCCTCCCACGGCGACAAAAAATCTATTTTGTGGTCTGCTTTTTAAAACTACTCCATCTTCAAGTTCTATTATGAAATCTTTATATCCTCCACCAACATATACTAATGAGTTAGCAAACTTAAATGATATAGTGGGAGAAAGTTGCCAAAATAGATTATTTGGGAAACCACCTTTTGTTTTTTCAATGAAAGGATAATATTCAAAGTGAGCATCAAAATTGAAGTTTATGTCTCTTTCTTTGGATAAAAGAGAAACTTTTGCACCAGCACCAAACTGGTTCAAGGTCGGCAAAGGTGAAAGGGGAACCAAGTTCTTTATTCCAACAATAACATAAGGAAAAAATTCTTCTACGGGAGCATATCCAAACCTTGCAGAAAGATACAAAGATGATAAAGGGGTTTTTTCTTTCACATTAGTTTCATACATAGAAAAAGAAACAAATCCTCCGAGGTCAAACATATTCATTTGAGGAGTAATCACTCCACCTCCCACCAAAAATCCAAAAATTATTATACCACCAAGTAGCATATAGTAAATTTTACAATTTCCGCTCAGAGGTTTCAATAAAGAATATCTTCAATCATCTTCAATATAAAATACCCTTAATTTTTTGTGTTTGAAAAGAACGTGTTTGAGATGCCTTTCACGATAAAATCAACCGAGATTCCAGCTATCATAATGCTCATAAGCCTTGAAATGACTACCGAACCCGATTTTCCCATAAATTTGTAAATAGAGTCTATCTTTTTCAGAACAAAATAGTTTATTATTGAGACAAGCAAAATAGATATAAAAGTTATCAGAAAACCGTATTGTTTTGTTGATATTATTACTTGCGTTATGGCACCGGGACCTGCGAGAAGAGGAAAAGCAATTGGGACAACCCCGGAACTTTCTGGGTCAATTTGTTTTTCTTCCCATGTTCCAACCAAAAGTATTTTGAGCGAGATAACGAGCAGCAGAATTCCTCCTGCAATTCTGAAACTATCTAAACTCACACCGAAGAACTTGAAGAAGAAATCTCCCAAAAGTGTGAAAGTAATAAGAAGCCAGAAAGAAGCGAAAACCGCTCTTGTAAGCATTTTTTGTCTTTGAGTCTTCGTCATACGAGCCGAAATGGAAAGGAATATTGGTATATTTCCCAAGACATCAACTATTATGAATAGAGCAAGAAAAGATTTCCAAAAAGCCAAAATATATTCACTCAAATCCAAATTCAATTCGCCAAACAAAAATCTCATTCAAAAGTATATTTTGTTTAGCCTTTCCCAATTACTAAATTACAAAAAATAATAAAATGAAAATTAAGTAAGTAAGTGAGTAAGGAGAAAAGTCTAAAACTAAAACTAAATCTAAAACCAAAACAAAAATTTGCTTATTTTTCCCAAAAAGTAAAAAATATGTATTAAAAATAAAAATTATGGCAGACCTTTTTGAAACAAAAAAAGAATTATCAGGGAACTTGGAAGATATAAGGAAACTCCTTCAGAACACCTATATTATGAAAGAGCCATATAAGGGATATGACCTTGTAGTAGCTGAAATACCGGTTGATAAGCTTGAAGTAGTTGTATATCAGAGGAAACCATCAAAACCTCATGTGAAAAACCTTGCAAAATCAATCTCAACAATAGGTTTTGTTGTTCCTTTGGTCGTAGCTAAAAAACCTGATGAAGATAAATTTATAATCCTTGATGGACAACATAGATACCTTGCATGTCTTGATTTGGGCATAAAAAAAATACCATCTGTCATAATTCCGTGGGATTATGCAACTTTGATGATAAACCTCAATATAGAGAAACAACCAAACATAAAAGAAAAAGCGTATGTTGCTTTGAGAATTTATAATGAGCTCGTTGATATGTACCCAGATAAACCAGAAACAGATGATGAAGTTCTCCAATCTGTTGAGGAAATCCATTATGTGACTATGGGAATGGTTTATGAGCGAGAGGAAAAATTTTCAGGTTCAGCTTGGGACCCAATACTAAAAAAGACGGATTGGCCTTTCGATATTTCCTTAAAAGAAGCAAAACCAAAAAGGGAAGAAAGAGCAAAAGTATTAGAAGAACTACACATTATAGTAAAAGAAATAGTGCAGAAACTCAAGGAGTTAGGAGTTCAGCATCCTTTTGTTTATAAAGAAGTCGTATCTCATGCAAACCCGATAAAGAGGAAAAGAGTAATTGTTGAATTTGATGAAGTTTTTTCACAAATTAGAGAGAACCTTGAAAAAATGAGAGAAAATCCAGAAGAGTTCAAAGAAGTTGTTGCTGCCCAAATTGAATCTGAATACCTTGAATAATAGCATCTCGAATAGCATCTTTGAGAGCCTCACATTGCTCATCAAGAAGTTTTTTACCAGTAGCTCTATCTCTTATGTAGAAAATATCCGCAACCTTATCTTCACGGGTTGAGATTTTTGCAACCGAGATCTCATATCCCATAAAAGATATCGCACAAGATATATCAAAAAGAAGTCCCGGTCTATCATAGCAGTAAACTTCAACAATTGTATAATTTTGAGATGTTGTATTATCAAAGATAACTTTCACAGAATCTCTGGAATTCTTTTTAACGCTAAACTGCCATCCTCCGAATTGAGAATTCTCTCTCTTCTTTCTGATTTGCTCAATAATCTTTTCAAGATTTCTTGTTCTGAAAATTCTAACGAAATTTTGGGCTCTAACCTTATCTTGCGGTTGAACCCAAAATACATTTATAGATAAACCCAGAACTCCCCCCTCTGAGTAAAGCGATAGTATATTGAAACCTGAAAGAAATAAAAGCCCAGCACATTCACTTATAAGAGACCAACTATCTTTATCTATTGCTATAACTTCAATTACACCTTCTTTTCTTGTAGTATAAGTTGCAACTCCCCTACCATCCATATAAGCTTTCAGAAGAAGACAAGAATACCTGAAAAGCCTATCATAGCTGAAAAATGAAATGAATTTATCTGAAAGAGAAGATATATATGATGAAACTATCTTTTCAGGAAAAATCTGAGAAAGTTCTTCTCTTAAAATATTGGTATCTATATGCTCTTCTTCAACATACTCTAATCCTTTTCTCATCTCCTCGTCAACCTTCCCATAAATTTCACCAAGAAGATGAGCCTTCCACTGGTTCCAGTTATTAGGATTTGTTGCCAATGCATCAGCAATAGATACCAAATAAAGGGTATTGAGTGTAATATGGTCTGGAAAAGACGAGGCTAATTTTTCTATTGTTTCCCTTTCGTGTAAATCTCTTCTTTGTGAAAAATGAGCTAAAATCAGATGATTTCTGACGATAAACTTCAACCTATCAAGACTTTCACCAGCTAAACCTAACCTTTTTCCTATTCTTTCAGCTAATACCTCCCCTACCTCTGAATGATCTTTTTTTGAACCCTTTCCTATATCATGTAGAAAAGAAGATAACAAAGCCACATTTTTGTCTATCTCATCTAACCCTGGCATTATATCTACAAATTTTGGCTTTATTCCTGAAAGTATTTTTTCCATCTCTCCTACGCACTTTATAAGATGGGTACCGACGGGATATATGTGAGGAGGATAAATTTGATATAAATTTGAAACTCTCCCAAACTCTGGAATAACATTTTCAAGAACTCCGAGCTCTTTCATACGCATAAGAGTTTTCTCTATTCCACCAAGATCTGTTATTATCTCAAAAAATATCTTGTTTGCCTGAACATCTTTGCTCAAATCAACATTTCTTACCTTCAATATGTAGTATGAAATTTCTGGAGATATTTCAAGGTTATTAGATTTTGCAATTTTGAATATCTCAACAAGTCTCCAAGGTTCTTTTTTAAAAAGTTCAATATCAGCATGTAAAAACTCACCATCCGAAATATAAGGTCCAAGATAAGATATAAGTGAAGGATTTGGGGGATAAATTTTTCTTTTCACAAAGTTTTGCGATATATCTGCATAAACCTTTATTCTCTGCATAGATGATATGACTTTCGTTATAAATTCAACTACTCCGTATCTCTTTCCCGTCTTTGATTTTATGAAATTGAGTATCTCGTCAATCAAACCGAGGTAAAGTGAATTATTATTTCTTCTGGTCAGAATGTGTAAGATAAACCTTACTTCAAGAATTCTCAAAAAATCCTGTTCAATTTCTTTTAGAGACACAAGAATATCTTCTGAAACAAGATTTTGAAGAACTTTCATAAAGAAAAAATCTTCAAGTCCCCCCGGTGACTTTTTAACATCTGGTTCAACAAGATTCTGATATTTTGATATGCGTGCACTTCTATCTTGAACAAGTGTAGAAAAAATTTTCATAGAGTGAGTATGTTTTAGTTGATTTACAAGGTACAAAAGATGGTTAAAAACTTTCTTATCTCCTGCTACATATCTTATATCAGCAAGGTATGTGAGGACTTTTTCATCTTCAAGAGCAAGATTTATCGTCTCTTCCGGAGTTCTCACAGAATATTCAGCTTTTGAAACTATGTCCCAAACATGATGAATAAAAGATGATATTTTATTATTTTCCTTCTCAGCAACCGACTTTGATGAAGTTAATATAACAAAATCTAAATCTGAACATGGAGCCATAAGTTTTCTTCCAAAGCTTCCAAAGCCAACAAGGCAAACACCATCCACATCCCCTAAAAACCTTCTATATATCTCTAAAATCTCCTCATCGTAGATTTTTGCTATGCTTTCTGAAAGATAAAGAATATTATCTTTGAAAATTCTTTCCTCTGCTAATGCTAAAACCTTATTTTCAAGCTTCATATAAATGAAATTATAGTATCCTACCGAATTTTTATAAAAAAGTATAAATTGATATATGCACTTGAAAAATCTTCTGATTTTCCTTTGAAATGTCAGGAAACATCCCCCATAACCAAACAAAACAAAAAAGTAAAATATAAGTTATGACAACTTTATTTTGTACCAATACGCATACATAAAATGCAAACTGAAAATTTAAGATGAAAAAAATAAGAAAAAAAACAACAAAGAAAAAGAAAAGAAAAAGAAGAAAAAGAAAGCAAATACAAAAAAGAACTCAAAAGGTTTGATCTTGTCTTAAAAGAAATCTTCTCACGAGCAGCAAAGAAAATTATCTCCATAGCAACTGGTGAAAAAATAGAGGAAAAACTTGAAGATATAAATCAGGAGGTAAAGCTCCTCAAATCTCTCAGACCTGATATGCTCTTTAAAGCCGGTGATAAAATTTTCCATATTGAAATCCAAGCTCAACAAGATAAGACCTTACCTAAAAGAATGTTGCTTTATTCTGTTGGGATTGAAGAAAAATTTGGTAAAGAACCTGTGCAGATTGTTTTATTTGTGGGAAAAGGGAATCCCCCTCCTTCTTATTTCAAGTCAGAATTCAAAACTCTCAAATTCAGAGTTGTTGATTGGAAGAAAATAGACCCTGATGAGTTTTTAAGAAGTGATAAGCCAGAAGAAGTTGTATTAGGAGTTTTAGCTGAAAAATATAGAGAAAAACCAGAGGTATTCAAAAAAGTGATAAGAAAGATTTCAAAAATTATCAAAAACAAAAAACAACTTTTAAAATATATGGAAGATATAAGTTTTTTAGGTAGTTTATTTGATGTTGAGATAAAATTAGAGCCTATGCCAATACAAATAGATATAAGAAAAACTCTTTTTTATAAATGGGGAGGGAAAGAAGGTGAAAAAGGGGGAAACAAGAAGGATTGAAAGAAGCGATTTTATTGGATGTTCAAATCAAGTTTGGTAAATCAAAGGTAAAAGAGATAAAAACTATTTTGGAAAAAGTAGATGATGTAAATCACCTAAAAAAAATAAAGAGAAAAATAATAGAAGCAAAAACATGGGATGATTTTGTCAAAGTTTTCAGAAACCATAAGTGAAATAAATTTAAAGCGCGTGCCAATACAAATAGATATAAGAAAAACTCTTTTTTATAAATGGGGGGAAAGAGAGGGAGAAAAAAGAGGAATTGTAAAAGGTCTGAAAGAAGGAGAAAAAAGAGGTCTTGTAAAAGGTCTAAAAGAAGGTCTAAAAGAAGGTCTTAAAAAAGCAATCCTGTTGGATGTTAAGTTGAAGTTTGGTAGCCAAAAAGCAGAGCAAATCAAAAGCCTTTTAGATAAAATAAATGATATAAACCGCTTGGAAAAAATAAAAAAAGAAGTAATAAGGGCAGAAAAGTGGGATGATTCCTTCAAAGCTCTCAAAAACCTAAACTCAAAAAACAAAAATTCAAAAAATAAATAGTAAAACTTGAACCACAATTTTCAAACTACTTCCGGAAAGGTTTTTAAGCCACAAGAAATCCTGAAAAATTTTCCCTGACACAAAAAAGTTGATAAGTTAAAAGTGAGCTGAGACCCGAAAGGGCTCAGACTTATATATGAAAACGGTACAAGATATAATAAATCTCAAAGGGAAGAAAAAGATAATCTGTCTTACATCATATACTTACCTTTTCGCAAAAATAGTAGATGAGACAGGTCTTGTTGATGTAATACTTGTTGGAGACTCAATGAACGAGGTGCTTTTTGGTGAAAGAAATACAACAACTATACCTTTGGATATTATGATATGGTGTGCAAGAAGCGTAAGAAAAGCCGTAAAAAATGCAATCGTTGTTTTTGACATGCCTTTCGGAACTTTTCACACACCCGAAAAAGCTCTTGAAAGCGTAGTCAAAATAGTAAAGGAGTGCGACCCAGATGCAGTAAAACTTGAAGGCGGAAAAAACATCGCAGAAACAATAAAAAAGATAGTAAACATGGGAATACCTGTAATGGGACATGTTGGACTCTTACCTCAAAGAGTAAGAATTACAGGATATAAAAAACAAGGAAAAACAGAACAGTCAGCAAAGGAAATTTTTGAAGATGCAAAGGCAGTTGAAGAAAGTGGAGCCTTCTCCGTTGTTCTTGAATCTGTTGAAGAGAACCTCGCCAAAAAAATCACAGAAACCCTAAAAATTCCAACAATAGGAATAGCTTCCGGTGAGTTCTGCGACGGGAAAATAGCCGTTCTTGAAGACATTTTAGGACTTACTCAACCTCCACCAAAACATATAAAACCTTACGACAATCTCGCTCAAAGAATATATGAAGCAGTCTTGAAATTTGCAAAAGATGGAATAGAAAATGAAAACAAAAACGAAAATAGATAATAGCAAAAGACCAAAAAAATAAAATAAAAACAGCTTCAGAAAATGGAAGTTATAAGAAAAATAAGTTTGATGCAAAAGAAAATGGAGGATTTGAGGAGAAAAGGAAAAAAGATAGGTTTCGTTCCAACTATGGGATACTTGCACGACGGACATCTGAAACTTGTGAGAGAAGCTAAAAGATTCTCAGATGTTGTAGTCGTAAGCATATTCGTAAATCCTATTCAGTTTGCAAAAGGAGAAGATTACGAAAGCTATCCACGAGATGAAAAAAGAGATTTGGAAATGCTGAAAAAAGAAAAAGTAAATTTCGTTTTTATTCCAGATGTCAAGGAAATGTACAAAGAAGATTTCAAAACATATGTAGAAGTTATGGAATTCCAAGATGAACTTTGCGGAAAATTCAGACCTGGACACTTCAGAGGAGTTGCCACTGTTGTCGCAAAACTTTTCAACATAGTAAAACCACATATAGCCTTCTTTGGTCTCAAAGACTACCAGCAATATGTAATCTTGAAAAAAATGGTAGAAGACCTAAATTTTGACATCAAAATAAAACCCGTTGAAACCGTAAGAGATAAAGACGGAGTTGCCTTGTCTTCAAGGAACACTTATCTTTCTGAAGATGAAAGAAAATTAGCCACTTTAATTCCAAGGTCTTTAATTTTAGCAAAAGATATGATACTCGGTGGAGAAGAAGATGCAGAGAAAATAAAAAACGCTGCAAAAGATTTCTTGAAATCACAAGGTATAACGAATATAGATTATTTTGAAATAGCAGATCCAGACACTTTACATCCTATAAAAAAAATAGATAGAAATAGAAAAAATTGCCTTATTGCTGTCGCGGTGAGAATAGGAAAAGCAAGATTGATAGATAATATAGTTATAAGGAACGGTAAAATTTTTAACCTTCCAAAAATAAAAGAAGAAAAAGAAAAGAAAAATAAAAAAGATTTGAATTAAAAAGGAGGTGAATTGATATGGCAATGAGGATACTTTTGAAATCAAAAATACATAATGCGGTTGTGAAAGATGCAAATCCAGAGTATCAAGGTTCAATAACAATACCTAAAAAACTTATGGAGGAGGCAGATATTATTGAAGGTGAGCAAGTTCATGTATATAACATAACGAACGGGAACCGTCTGATAACCTATGCGATAGAGGGTACCGATGATACAACAATAACAATAAATGGAGCTGCTGCAAAACTTTGCTTCCCAGGAGACAGAATAATAATAGCGGCATACGGAATATACACAGAAGAAGAAGCAAAAACTCATAAAGCCAAAATAATAATAGTTGATAGCGAAAACAGAATTATCTCAAAGCACGGAAGATAAATAATAAAAAAAGAAAGAAGAAAGAAATTAAAATCTAATCTAAAAACTGAAATTTTCTGAGTTGAGGTAAAAATCAACTGCAAAGCTTATAAGTTTTTCTTCCTCATCAAACCATAAAGTTCCCTCACGCGAAAAAACTTTGACCTGATATTTTGAATATCTGAAATTCCTCTTTATCATAAGATTTATCATATCTTCAAAAGAAATTTTTCCGGTTATATAAAGATAAGGCTCCCAATAAGCTATTGATTTGAGCAAAGGAGTGGTTTCTCCAAATTTTTCATACAGCATTTTTGTCTCTTCAATAAGTCCGCGCTCTATTTGTTTGAGCACCCTTGACTTTATCCTCTCAAGTATTTCTTCTTTGTTTCTGAAAATTGCAACTTTCAAAATAGGGAACCTTTGTCCAATATCTTCTTTGAAACGCGCGTCTAAAATAGATTTACCAGTTTTGAGTTTGAATTCCAAAGCTCTTCTTACTCTATATGAATCAGACGGATGAATTTTTTCTGCCGCTTTTGGGTCTAAATTTTTGAGAAGGTTCCAAAGTCCCATCTTTCCCTCTTTTTTTAAAATATCTTCTAACTGATTTCTTATATTCTCATCTTCTGGTTCGTCTTCAAATCCCCTTTCAAGAGCTCTTATATAGAGCCATGTTCCACCAACAACAATTGGAATTTTCCCAGCTGATTTTATCTCTTTTATTATTTTTCTTCCCTCCTTTTCAAATCTTTTTGCGGAGAAATTTTGGTCAGGTTCTATAACATCTATAAAGTGCCACCTGAATTCTTGAAGAAATTGAGTGGGTTTTGCAGTTCCGATATCAAAGTATTTATAAACCTTTCTTGAATCGCAAGAAATGAGCTCAACTTCTTTTCCTCTTTCACGGAGTATTCTTGAGATTTTCACTGCAATTTCGGCTTTACCCGAAGCAGTTTGCCCAACTATTGCGATTGCCTCAAATTTCATTTTGTTCTAAAAATAGTGTTCTTTAAAAATTAACAGCCTAATGCTGAAAATTTACTAAAATTGATAAAATTATCTCTACCAACAACAAAGAAAAATTACGATGATTCAGATAGTAGCATCAAATTTCGTGGTAATCTTATTATTACTCATTATCGTAAATAATGGATGCAGCAACAAAAAGTCAGTAAATCCTAATGAAACCTCATTAATATCTTGGAACTCCGTAAACGATTTTGTTTATCAGTTAAAAAACATAGATTTAGTAGCAATAGGAAATACAAAGTTTGATCTGGTCATAATAGATTACTCTCGTGATGGAACAGAAGAAGGTAGATTTACTTATGAAGAAATTAATGCTCTCAAAAAAAGTCCAGGTGGTCCTAAACTCGTACTATCTTATATGAGTATAGGTGAAGCAGAAAACTATAGATGGTACTGGAATAATAGTTGGGATGCAGATAATGATGGTAATCCTGATCCAGGAGCTCCCTCTTGGCTTGGTCCCGAAAATCCCGAATGGCCAGGAAATTATAAGGTTAAATACTGGGAAAAAGATTGGCAATCTATTATATTTCAGTATCTTGATAAAATTATTGAAGTCGGTTTTGACGGAGTATATCTTGATATTATTGATGCTTATGAATATTGGGGACCTGGAGGGGAAAGCGGATTGAATAGGGAAACTGCTGAGCAGGAGATGGTTGATTTTGTAAAATCTATTGCAAAATATGCACGAGTAAATAGAGGTAAAAAAAATTTCGGAGTATTTGTTCAAAATGGAGAAAGATTAGCGTCTCACTTAGACTATGTTCAAACAGTAGATGGAATTGGAAGAGAAGACGTATGGTACAATGATAATACACCTAATCCGCCATCATTGGTTAATTCAGTCACATCGTATCTTGATATTTTCAAAAAAGCTGGGAAGCTCGTATTAGTAATAGATTATGTAACGGAACCAACCTTAATTGATGATTTTTATTCGAAAGCAAAAGAAAAAGGTTACATCCCTTATGCTACGGTCAGAAGTTTGGATAAACTCACAATAAATCCCGGTCATGAACCCGATTAATTATGATACCAACTCACTAACTATGTAATAAATAGAATTTTCTAATGACAAAGATTTGCTTCCTTTTATTCTTCTACATTGACATATTTGAGGAGAGGGGGTATGAGAAGCAATATAAGTAATCCTGTGATCAGCATACCTCCCAGTACTACAATAGCAAGAGGCTTTTGTATCTGAGTTCCAACTCCGTGAGACAGCGCAGCTGGTAAAAATCCTAAGGATGCCGTAAAACTACTTAAAAGTACGGCTCTGAATTTTTCTTTTGCTGCCTTCTTTGCCGCTTCATAAGTTGGCATACCATTTATTATATTTTCTCTATACGCTGCAATTATAAATGAAATGTTGAGAATAGATATTCCAAGAATAGAAACAAATCCGACAATTGCTGAAAGGCTGAGCGGAAATCCAGCAACAAGAAGGCTTAAAGCCCCGCCAAATGAGGCAAAGAGTAATCCTGACATAGCTATGAATGCATTTTTGACCGACCTATATACTATGTAAAGGAAAAGAAATAATCCAAATGAAGATAAAATACCTGAAAATGTGATACGCCTTAGAGCTTCTTGTAAGTTTTTGAACCTTCCAGACCACTCCAAAAAGTACCCTTCCGGAAGCTTTATTTCACTTTCTATAATTTTTTGTGCTTTACGAACAGTTCCAGCAAGATCTCCTGATACAACAGAGAATTTGACTGGAACATACCTTTTGTAATTTTCTCTATAGATAAAAGAAGCTCCTGTACTAAAATAAATTTTTGCCACTTGATTCAATCTGACAAAAGAACCATTTGGGAGTATTATAGGTATTCCTCCTATTTCTGATGGATTCTTTCTTACATCTTCTGGGAATATCACAAGTAAAGAAAATCTTTTATCTTTCTCTATGACCTGGGTAACTTCTTTTCCTCCAAGCGCTGCGGAAACGGTATCCATAACTTCTTCAACGGTTAATCCATAAACCAAAAGTTGCTCCCTATCAACTTCTATTATAAGGTTAGGTTGTCCAACTTCTCTGAGTATTCCCACATCTTCAATCCCAGGAACATTCTTTATTTTTTCTGCTACTTTATTTGCAAGCTCATCTAACTTGAATATATCGTCTCCAAAAATTTTTACAGCATTTTCACCTTTGACTCCCGTCATAACTTCATCAAGATTGTCTTGAATGTACTGGGATATACTTATATCTACATGAGGGAAAATTTTTCGCACCTCTTGTCTTATCTTTTCTTCAAGTTCTTCTTTTCTTTTAAATCTTTTCCATTCCGAATAAGGTTTTATATCTATAAAGTATTCAGAATTAAATGGTCCTGAAGGATCTGTTCCATCTTCTGGTCTTCCAACTTTAAAACTTACAGTTTTTATCTCCGGAAATGTCAGGAGTAAATCTCTGACCTTCTTTGCGTTCTCATAGGCGTGAGATAAAGAAATAGAGTAAGGGAATAATATACGCATATAGATATTTCCTTCATCCATTTTTGGAATAAATTCAAGACCGATCACCCTGAAAATAATAATAGTAACTATTGCAAGAGATATTAGAGCTGGAGCTACAAATTTGCCTTTTAGATTTACAAGTTTATTTAAAATCTTCTCATAAAGATTTTCCAAAGCTCTTACAAAAAGAGTTTCTCTTTTTTCTGCTTTCACAAAAATAAGCAGAGCCGCCACAGAAAAGGTAAAAGTAATGATTATTATAGATGATATAGCATAAAGGTAAGTTTTCACCATAGGTGCAAATATTCTTTTCTCAGCACCTTCCATAAGAAAAATAGGAATAAATGATATTCCAATCAATACAACTGAAAGTATCAAAAGTTTCCCAACTTCCTCAGTTGAATAAATCATAGCACGCCTACCGGGACCGTACTCTCTGGTTTTTCTGAGATAATTTTCAATAAAAAGAAGAGAAATATCTGCAATTATACCAAAATCAATCGCAGCTATTGAAAGGAAATTAGCAGATTCTCCACGAATAGCCATTATTCCCAAAGCTGATATAAGGCTCATAGGAACAGCCAAAGCCGCAATAAAAGCTACCTTTAAATCTCCTAAAAAGATAAATATGGAAAGAAAAACTAAAATTATTCCCATTGCTGCTATTTCAGATACTTTATGTATTACCGTATCTACGAGCTTTCCTCTTTCATAAAATGGAACTACTTTGACATCAGGTGGTAGTATATGAGTGTTTAGCTCTTTTATTTTTTCTCTGATAGATCTTATAGAAGGTATGCTCTTTGCATCACGACGCAATATTACTATTCCCATAACGATCTCATCGTTGTTATTAAGTCCAACTATTCCAGTTCGTGGGATATTATCTAATCTAACCTCGCCCAAATCTTTCACAAGAATCGGGAAACCATTTTTATTATCAACAACAATATTCTGTATATCTTCAAGGTTTTGTATGAGACCAATTCCTCTTATGAAAAAGTTTTGAGAGCCAAAATCTATCGGTCTCCCTCCCGCGTTTATATTAGATTTAGAAATCGCATCCAAAACTTGTGAAAGTGAAACTTTATATTTTATGAGATTTTCTGGATTTATTTCTACTGTATAAGCTTTTATAAATCCGCCATAACTTGCAACATCTTCTACTCCATCTGCTGTTTTGAGATATCTTGCAACAATCCAATCTTGAATAGTTCTGAGATCCATAAGATTCCTGTTACCCATTACAGCGTAGCGAACAACCTCACCTATTGGATTGGGAATTATTCTTGGTTGAACTCCATCAGGTAGACTCACAATAGAAATTCTATTTATTACCTCCTGTCTTGCTTCTTTATAAGGTATATCATAAGAAAATGTACATTTTATATCAGAAAGACCATACAGAGAAATAGAGTTTATCCTGCGAAGCTCTCTCATGCCAGCAAGCGCTATTTCCAAAGGAATAGTTATCTGCCTTTCTACTTCCTCTGCTGATCTTCCTGGGTATAAAGTCACTATTTCTATGACAGGCGGAGATGGATCTGGGAAAGCCTCAACATTAAGATTCTTCAAAAATATACCAAATACTAATGTAAAAATAAGTCCAAACAGCAAAAAAACAATTGAATTATCTGCTACAAAATTTATCCAGCTTCTCATGGCTGCATTTCTCTTAGTGGATTCAAGATTATTTCTTCTCCTTCTTTAACACCTAAAATAGCAACCTTATCGTTTTCAAGCTCTTTGATAAAGCTTACTTCCTTTTCTACGGGTTTCCCTCCGTCAATTGCGTAGACATAAAATTTACCGTTTCGGTAAACAAGAGCTTTTTGAGGAAGCACAGCATAAATTTGCTCCCCCAATATCAATTTTACCTCAAAGAACATATTTATTTTGAAAAGTTCTTTTTCAACTGGTTCAATATAAACTTTTACCTTTCGTGTATCTGGATCTACAACATCGCTTATATATTTGATGATTCCCTTGAATTCCTTTTCCGGATATACACTTACATAAAAGCTAATTGTATCGCCAACTTTGAATTTCTGCAAAGCATCTGGACGCACCAAAGCAACTATCAAAATCTTACCCGGACGAACGATATTGAGTATTTCTGTACTTTGATCAACTAAATCTCCCACATGAGCATTTATTTGATAAACAATACCGTCAAGTGGAGCAACTATGGTAATTTGCCCCATGCCTCCTCCCAGGAGTTTAAGTTTTTGCTCAACTCCTTTGAGTTGAGCTTCTAGTACTTTGTAGTTAGTTTCAGCTTCAATAAGATCACTTTTTGGAATTGCTCCTATTTCATAAAGTTCTTTTTTCATTTTATAAAGCCTCATCGCTTGTTCAAGCTGAGCTGAAAGATAAATCTTTTGTGAGTAAAGATCAGTAGTATCTGGCGTTTTTATTACTGCTAAAACTTGACCCTTTTTAACAAAATCTCCTAATTTAACATTTATGCTTTGAACTGTTCCTGGAAGACGCGATGTTATTTTAACTACCCCCTCCCTATCTGGTTGAACATAAGCCACTGCCTTTATAAAATCTTTAACCTTCTCAAAAACTGCCTCTACCGTTTGGACTCCATCTGACACCGATGGATTTTCAACTTTCTTTTTATTCTTCCCACATGAGAAAAATAGGGTAGAAGAACCAAAAGTAAAAAATAAAGTAAAGAAAATCACGGAAAACATAGGTAGTTGATGCAATACAAATTTGAACTTTGTTTTTTCCAAAGCCATAAATTTTTCCTTGAAACTTTTTCTCAAATCACATTTTTTGGTGTCATTCATTTTTGTTCTTTATTCATTTTTGTTTTTGTTCTCAAACTTGTTTTTTGCTTTTAAAATTCTGCTCCCCCCAATATTTTCAAAATATAATAACTTGCAATATATTGATACTTAGCTCTAAAAAATGCGCTCATGAAAGCCCTGTAAGTGCGTAGAGTATCTATGAACTCAATAGTAGATATTCCTCCAATAGAATGAGCCTTTTTAGTTCTTTCCAAGAGTTCATCCATAATACTTTTCTTTTCAGCATAAGAAAAATATATATTTTTTGAAGCTTGGTAGTCATCAAAAGCTTGGAGAATTTCTTTTTTTATTCTTTCTTCCTCTCGCTTCAAAGTCGCTGAAATCTGCTCTCTTTCAGATATTGCAGATATAAGGTCTCCCTGTCTGCGATCAAAAATAGGTAAGCTTACAAAAACTCCGAAACCAATCCCGGGTTTGTATTTAAAAGAGCCTCCAAATGAGTCATATTCCACACCCAAAGAAATATCTGGTATAGAATAGGCTTTTAGCAATCTTATCTTGTAATCTACGGATTTTTCTTGTTCTTTAAGTGATTTCAAAATTTCACGCTTTTCCACAGAATCTTGAATTAAGTTTTCAACAAAAATTTCATCTTGGGGTTCTTGAACTTCCTCTGGTTCATAGTTTCCGCCTCCCAAAAAAAAGTTGAAGTCTTTCAGGTCTTTTTTATATGTAGAAACAGCCTGAGTTAGGGCATTTTCAAGTTCCAGCTTATATAATTGAAGTTTCATAAAATCTATAAGACTTAAAAAACCTTCTTTTTGTCTCTTTTCCTGTATTTTTAAAATCTCATCAAAGTCATCAATATCCCGCCGCAAATATTCAGCATATAACCTATCGGCCAAAGCACGAAAGTAAGAGATTATAAGCCCAACCGCAAGCTCTCTTGATATTTCTTTTGTTTGAAAATCAACCGCCCTCAACTGATAAAAAGCTGAAAGCCTCCTTAATCCTCTTTTTCCTCCAAGCTCCACCGGTTGCTCAAATCTTGCAGAAAGTAAAGTGCTATCCGTATCATAAAGGAAACTTTTCCCAAATAAAAGTCCAGTATAATTTATTGAAATTGCTGGATTTAGTAAAAGTCCGGATTGAATATATGCTCCTTCACTCTTTTTTATCTCGTAAGCAGCTATTTTGACATCATAGTTTTTCTCTTTAAAAATCCTTACAGCTTCGCTCAAACCTATTTTTGAATAGTTTACTTCATCAGAGGAACCTAATTTACCAAAAAAAAGTAAAAAGAAAGAAAAAAGAGCAAACACCAGAAATTTTTCATACGCAATCTTAATCCCCCGTCTCAACATATTATAAAATTTTAATTTTTAAAACTCTACCCTACTCATTCTTTTTTTTCGCTTTTCTTTCTTGATAGAATTTTTTCAAGTAGTTCAATAGAGAATTTTGCGGCTTCTTGGGCTCTTTTTGCATCACTTTCTTTATATTCTTCGGAAGGTAAGAAATCAATATCTGCATAACTTTTTTCCTCGTAAAGTAATTCGAGAGCTTTTAGTCTCTTCTTACATCTTTCAAGATATTCTTTTGCAAGAGCCTTTGAGTTCATAGTTCAACACCTTCTTTGAGGTCAATCTTATCTTTCAGAATCCAATAATATCCTCCTTTTTTATAAATTTTCTTTGCACCATATTTTTTCAATTTCCTCTTGAGCTCTGATAAATAATTTCTGAAAAAATCATTTTTATCGTAGAGGATAACCGCATCTTCAATCATATCAAGGAACAAAAAACTTCCCATCTTAACCTCGTCTGGTCTCTTGATTACCGGTGAAAGTTCAGTGAATATATTTTTCTTTCTCAGATTTTTAATGTAATCTTCAACCTTAACTTCAACATTTTCAATAAAATCAATGATTCTTTTTGCTCTTCCATCCGGCAAATTTTCACAAATTATAAGAAAATCAATATCAGAACAAGGGGAGAAAGTATTTCTCGCAACCGAACCAAAAATGACAAAACTTACGAGATTTTTCCCATAGTATTTTTTAACCTCCCGGAAAACTTTACCTACCAGAACTTTAAATTTTCTATGCATAATAATTTTCTTTTGATTTTTCCTTTTCCAGATTCAAATAATTTTTCTCTTTCTTCCAAATTCAAAAAGCTAATTTTGAGTTAAGAAGTTATGAATTTCTTTATTTACTTTATCTGGGATTTCCGGAGTAAAAATATGCGGAGCTTCCTCAAATATAACAAGCTTTGAGTTCTTTATTCTTTCTTTCATTTTATATGACTCTTTTATTGGAACTGCTAAGTCTTGATCTCCTGCCATAATCAGAGTTGGTTTATCTATGTTTTTGATTTGTTCAAGAACGCTATCTCTTTCTATTATTGCCTTTGAGACATAAATTGCTCCTTTCCCTTGAAATTTTAAAGCCTCAGATAACCAAAAATCAAAATTTTTTTCAAGATAGCTCTGAGAAAAACAAAGTCTTACAACATATTCAGCAGCATTTCTGAAATTTTCTTGCAAAACCCTCTCATCCTTTTCTTTTTCAACTAATTCAAGAAGGTTATTTATCATCACAGAATACCTTTCTTTATTTGGATCCTCATCAGCTGATGTTCCCATCAAGATAAGTTTATCTGCTATATCTTTGTTTCTTATAAAAAGTCTCATAGAAATCATCCCCCCCATCGATATTCCACCAATTGCTGCAAATTTT
>JAVVGL010000030.1:0-23172 GCA_032249135.1 Candidatus Calescibacterium sp.
TATTTTTCAAAAATTGGAATTCCCCACCCAGCGCTCAAAGATATAAAATACCTATCTTCTATTTTCTTCATATCAAAAAAGCTAAATCCTATCTTCACCGCAAATTCAGGGGAAATTCCTATTCTTAATCCTGCTGAGTATTCAAAGTGTTTGTTGAAAAGATTACGAGCACCATATCCTCCACCCTCTCCCTCCTCTTGCAGTTTCGCCTGTAATTTTTCAAAGTAAGGATTTCCATCTTGCCAATCAAAAGTTCCAATCTGCAAATACGGTCTTATACTATAAATAAGCTCTGAACCGAAGACATGATAAGATAAAATTAAAAATCCTCCCCAACCGGATTTTTTAGATTCTAAATCTCTCAACAAAAATCCTTCAAGCAAAGCTATAAGTCCTCCTGGGTTGTTATAAGATATGTTTCCTCCCATGATGAAATTTCGGACAAGAATTTGGGATCCATCTTTCTCTTGTATTCTAAAAGGATCATAGCCCAAAGACACACCAACTTCTCCAAATTCTCTTTTTACAAAAAGCTTGCCGATGAAAGTTTTTTCTTTATCAAGATCCCAAAAAGGAGAAGCACCAAATTGTAAGTTCCCGGTTCCAACATCTATAACATATCCCGGTTGAAACTCTCCTATTTCGGCAGAGCCTTCTGCTTCAAATCCTATTGAGTGAATAGGTAAAGGTCCTCCGAAATCCTCAAACTCTATTATAAATGGTCTTCTTATAACTGGCATAAGGTAAAGTCCGTGATGCCACTCTCTTGTGAAATAACCAAAGGGAGAGTGAAAGCGACCTACCCTTAAAGTAAAAAGCTTATGGAAATTATAGCCCAAATAAAGTCTTTCCGGATAAGCCGCCTCTTCTTCAACCACAAGCTCAACATAACCTTCTGCTCTGCCAAAACCCAAAGAAGATAGCAAGTTTATCTGACCTATGCGGAAGTTGATGAGTTTTTCATCTGAAAAGTAATCGCCACCCATCTCCCCGTATAGATACATAAAACCCCGAAGCTCTTGAGCCCAAACCGAACCCGCAAGACTAATCACCGAAAGAAAGAAAGAAAGAAAGAATGAATGAATGAATGAATGAATGAATAGAAATCTGTTTCTCATTTTTTTCACCTCCCTTTTTCTGTGGTTTAATTTTTGTTTAATCTAAAAAATAAAGTCCGAAAAAATTAGAATTCAAAAAAAAATTTTATAAATTTGCAAAAAAATTTTCATCCAAAAAATTTTTCATTTTTTCTGATGTCTTCAACTTTGCTATATTTTTTTTCTCCAAATAAGATAAGCTATAATAGCCGCAAACAAATAAGTCCAATTCCCATTATTGTAATCACTATTTCCATATTTTTACCTCATTTTCAAATAGAAAAGTTTAATCCTTTTCCCTAAGAATTCTTTTTGCTATTTCCTTTTTTTCTTCTGGTGTTTCAGCTAAAATTAAAAGAGCGATGAGTCTGAAACCTTGATCTATTTTCTCTCCGAGCTCCCTTATTTCTTTCCTTAGTTCTCTGAATCCCTCATCCATCTTGTTGATAATTATTGCTGTATTCTCTTTTATGATTTTCCCATTTCTCCAAGCAAGATATGTTATAATAAATGCCATCAAGGTAACCCCAATTCCCATTATTGTAACCGCTACCTCCATATCTTTTACCTCCTCCTCAAATAAAAATTTACTCTTTTTATCTGAAACTCAATCTTTTTCACCACGAATGGAATTTCCAATTTTGTGTTTTCCAATTTTGTATTTTTCCTTAGACCATCATCCGTACTTTTCCAACTCTTCAATCCGCCCCAGTGTTTTTCCATCTTGTGCAAGAAATCTCACATGCAAAACGATTCAAGAAAATTACAAGGAAACTTTCAAAGGCAAAATATATGAGTAATAAGCTCTTATTATGGAATCAACTGGTTCAAATGATAAAATACGAGAGAGAGGATGCCCCAAAGACGCCAAAAGCTTGACAAACGGATAAGAGAACTTTATTATTTTTGCAAGAGGGATATCTGGGAAAAATCTTATCCATCTTTTATCAATATTTGTTTTTATAGCTTCGGACAAAAGAAGAAGGAATAAAGGTAAGTTTTTGCCTTCACCAGATTTTTCATAAGCATCTTTTATGGTTTTGAAGAACATAATATTAGCGACCTTTATAGCACCTACTGAATCTGCTATCTCTTTTTTCTTTGCAACCTCACAAGCTAGTTCATACGCTCCTTTCATATTATCTATAAATAAAAGTTCCGCCATCCTATCAGCCCACTTTTCGGTAACATCAAGAGTATGAGCAGAAACAAAAACCCCATCCTGCTCCTTCTCAATACAAGCCCATATAACTTTATCTTCTTTTTTAGAAAGTATTATCGTGAACAAGTTTCCAGAAACGAATTTAGATATTTTTAGAGCCTGCATAGATTTGCAAAGCAGCCTACTATCTATAAGCACATCAATAAAGAATGGATGAAAAAAGAGTTCATCAGCTGAAAGTTCTTCGCCTGATTTTATCTTTGCGCATCTTCTGACTAACTCAAACCAAGGTTCTCTGAAAGCTTTACCTGCCCAAGCCTTTATCTCTCTTTCTTCTTTTGTCAAAGGAACTTCTTCCATAAAGTTTAATTTACTCATTTTTCCCTTCATTTTCATTTTCAACTTGAACTTTTATAACCATTTTTCCAAAATGTTTATTTTCGTACATAAGTTGATGAGCAAGAGGAGTCTCGTGAAATTCAAACACTCGTGAAACTACCGGCTTTATCTTTTTCTGAATTATAAGCTCATTTGCAATATATGAATCGTAAGCATTAGCAAAGTGAGAACCTATTATTTTTTTCTGTCTCATCCAAAGGTACCTTACATCAAAAAGAAGATTATATCCCGTTGTTGCACCACAAATCACGATTTTTCCGAATCTATCTGCAACATAAACGCTTGTAGCAAATGTTTCATAACCAACATGCTCAAAAACAATGTCAGGATCTTTCCCGCCTGTAAGCTTTCGTATATCATCTCTAAATCTTTTCATCTCGCTAAAAGTTTTCTCATCTATTTTCCCATTTTTTGGAGCTATGTCGTATTCAGATCTGTTTATAAAAAGTTGGGCACCAAGATCTTTAAGAATTTGAGCTTTTTCAGGAGATGAAACAACGCACACAGGAGTTGCACCTACAAGCAAACATATTTGAGTTGCAAAAATACCAAGACCGCCAGCTGCTCCCCATATTAGAACAACATCACCCGGCTTTATTTCAGCCTGACGAACTAGCATCCTCCAAGCTGTAAAATAAGTCAAACCGTAGCTCGCTGCCTCCACCCATGAGAGATGTTTTGGTTTCGGAAGAACCTGCTGAGCTTGAACCAAACAAAACTGAGCAAAAGACCCCCAATTTGTCTCATAACCCCATATTTTCTGATTTTTACAAGCCATAGGATCAAGTCCATTACACTCAGGACACTGCCCACAAGATTGATTACAGTGCAGAACAACCTCATCCCCAACTTTGCAGTTTGTCACACCAGGTCCCACTTTCCATACTATCCCGGAAGCATCTGAACCAGCTATGTGGAAGTCATATCCGGTGTATTTCATTACATTTACTGGCTTTCCTAAGGAAGCCCATACACCGTTGAAATTCACTCCCGCAGCTTTTACAAGGACTAAAACCTGCCCAGGTCCCGGCTCAGGAACATCTATTTCTTCAACCTGCATAGCTTTTATAGGCTCCCCTAATCTATCTGGTCTTATAACAACAGCTTTCATCCTCTTGACTGGTGTTCCTGGTTCTACATCCACCTTTCCTAAAGGCAATATATCTACCATAGATTTCAACCTCCTTTTTTATATGGAAAGAATAGATCAATCAATACTCTATTTAAAATTTGAAAAGTGACTATTTCTTTTTTTCAATTTAATTTACGAAAAAACTTACTTATTACTACGAAAAACTTACTTATTACAAAAAAATTTTTTAATCTCTATTTGAGAACCTGACATAAATTTCTAATTCTGATGGCGGTGGAGGGAAAGGAGAAGAGTTCCTTATAGCTTTCATAACAAAGATATCAAAGTTTCTATTTCCTGATGATTCCTCTAAATCCATATCAAGAATTGAACCATCTTGACCTATTTTGAGATATACAACACAAGAAAGAAATTCACCTTTAAGAGAAGGCGGAATAACGAAATTCTTTTTTATACTTTCCCTTATAAGCTGTGCATAAAGAGAGATGAAAGTTTGAGCTGCTCCACCATTTTCTGTTCCCCATTGCATATTACCGCCACCTGAACTCCTGCCCGAACCTTCTCCCCCCTTACCATCGCCTTTGCCGCCCCCTCCACCAATATATGACTTTGCGAGTTCGCGCAGAGCCTTTTCTAACTCGTCTAAATCTTTTGCAGTATATTTCCCAGTACCATATTTTTCCTTTTTTTTATCTTTTAAATCTTTATCTTTAACATTGTTCCTATCACTTGCTGTTTGCGATATAGACTCTTTTTTACTATTTTTCTCCTCCTTTCTTAAGCTTTGCTTATTTTGAGATCTGATATCTTTTTCAGCCTTTGCGATTTCCTTCTTTTCGTTTAATGATTTTTTTATGTTAGCATTTGAGTATTTTGATTTTTCTGCTTTGATATTTTCTTTCTTTTTTATAATATTTTCTTTATTTTTTGGAATCTCTTCTTTTCTATCTTGCTGATCTTTATTATTATTATTATTTTCTTTTTTAACTTTATCTTCTTTTTTCTCTTCCTTTTTTATTTCATCATTTTGATTTGATTTGAGAGGAGAAGAATCAGATTTCAAATGATAAGGATTATTCTGATATGCTGAACTATCTTCATTAGATTCTGAAGTACTTCCTCCTATCCCCAAATTCATATCTTTTTGTCCAGAGGCTGCTGTATGAAAAGATACCCAAACTATCTCTTTTTTTTTATTTTTATCTTCTCCTTTATAACTAATCAGAGTGTAGAAAATAAGAAGAATATGAATGGAAAATGAGAGAATAAAAGAGAAAATGAAAACTTTGTCTTTTCTCTCTTGGTACCCACTTTTATAATTTAGCATCCGAGACATGACCTTAACTTAATTTCACTTATAAAATACTTCAATCCAATTATACCCTACCGAAATCATCTTCAATTCTTTCTATATCGTCTTCAAGAAGTTTTTCACCCATCCAAACTTCTATAATTTTCAGTATTTTATCTTTTGACCTATTTTCTATTCTGTGCGGTTCTTCTTTTTCTATCATCAGAGTATTTCCTTCGCCCATAATGAACTTTTTATTTCCTTTGGTTATGAGCGCCTCACCTTCAACTATAACCCACTTTTCTTTTCTGAATTTGTGTTTTTGCAAGCTCAATCTTTTTTGAGGTAAAACAAGTAGGATTTTTACTTTGAAATTCTCATCACTCCACAGCGTTATAAAACCACCCCATGGTCTTATCTCTTTTTCCTTTGATGGATGATTTTCTATCAGCTCCCTCAATTTAGCTTCAAAACTATTCTGGTCAGACATATAAATAATTTTAAAGTTTCCTTTGAATAGAAAATCTTTTTGAGAAAAGAAAAAAAACAATCAATAAGAAGGAACGAAAAATACTTACTGTTCAATAGTAGTATGGCGAAGGCAAAAATTCTTTTCTTTCTTTTACCTCACCTACAATCTCGGGTTTTTTTACAAACCAAAAATCTCCTTTTTTGTAAAGCGTGATATCTACTTTGACCTGAACATGTCCGATAGGATATTTCTTTCTTACGACAAAATCAACAACAAAAGCACATTCATTTCCATTATTTTTACTTTCATTATCGTCCCCATTATTATCTTCATTTGTATCTTCACTATTTACCTTTTTTTCGTTTCCAATATATGAAATTTGGAACTGTTGAATGTTTGCATAATAAACTTCTTTTTGCCGCACCGCATAAATCATCTTTGCTATAAAAAGTTCAAGGGATTCCTCATCTTCAAAAAACTCTCTTATAACATCTTTTGTACCCACATCTCTTATATCATGAGTCTTTAAAACATAAAAAAGTTCTTCTAACCTCTTACTTGCTCCCAAACACTCAGGCGGAGTTGGAAATTGAACTTTTTTTGAACAAGAAAAAAAGAAAAAAGTAAAAAGAAAAGGAAAAACTATCAAAGAAAAAAAAGAAAAAAGAGAAATAATTTTATTTTTTTTATCTTTATTTCTTTCTATCCTCATCTTTTATTCTCTTTTCCTCATCTTTTATTTTCTTTTCCTTTACTTTCTTTCAATTCTATAAATATCAACAGGTAAAAATTCAACATTTTTTTTGTGGAAAAAAAATTTTCGTCTTAATTGGATTTTAGTTTTAAATGAAGATGTAACACAGAATCCATTTTCTTCTGAAAATTTCCTTACAAATGGCTCTGAATTTTGAGATAGGAAACACCAAACAACATCAGAAATCTCAAAGGCTTTTTTAAGAAAAATTCTATCGGCTCCTTTTCTTTGAATTCCAAAAGGTGGATTCATAATACAAACATCAAATTTCTTTTTGAGATAAAGTTTTTTTACATCAGCGCACAAGAAATCTACCGGGAGAGAAAATCCCAAATCATCCAAAACTTTTTTGTTTTTTAAAGCAATTTTCAAAGCAGAAATATCTACATCTACACCAAGAACAAATTTAGCATCAACAAAAGCAGCAGCAAAAGTCAAAATCCCGGTTCCACAACCGAGATCTATAACATACTTTTGAATCAAATCTTGATAAGCTTTTTGTAAAAAGAAAGAGACAGTTTTGCCATCAGTTTCGTACTGTTCTAAAAAAACTTTGGGTTCATCAAATCCATAAAGTTGAGAGACCAAAATTTCTATTTCCTTAAAAGAAATTTTCATTACATCTATTGTTTTTATTTGTTCTCTACATTTACTTTTTTATCTATTTGCTTTCCACCCTTATTTTTCCAACATAATCAAAGAGCTTATCTCCGACGAGAATAAAGTTAGGAACAGTGTAGTAACCTAATTCAGTTTTAAAAATGAACCAGAATATAAAATCATCACTACCGGTTAATATTTTACGATGAGCGAAGAACTTACAGATTACTTTTTGTGCTCTTCCCTTTTTTTCTTCCTTTTTCTCACTTACTCCTTCTTTACTTTCTTTTTTATTTTCAGATTCACAAGTCATGTCTTCTATTGTCTTTATATCAAATATTCCGTTTGAGATTACAATTGAAACGCTCCCTGGAAAATTGGTTTCTATTACAATCCAAACTCCATCTGCATCTTGATTCAAAACCAAATTACGCTGAAAAACTATAAAATACTTTGTATCCTTTACCGGTGAAAATGTAAGCTTGATATCTTTTGAGCTATAACACGAGCAAAAGAAAAAAAAGAACAAAATCAATATACTTTTTAAATTTCTCACAAATAAAAATTTTATTTTTCACATCAAATTTCAGGAAATATTTTTGAATTTTTGTTCAACAAAAAACATAAACAAAATGTAAAATAAAAGGAGGTTATAGTAAAAATGAAAATTCTTGTACCAGTAAAAAGAACGCAAGACCCGTATGTAAAAGTAAGATTAAAACCAGACGGTTCCGGAATAGACACCTCAAACATAAAGTACGCCATAAACACTTTTGATGAAATAGCAGTTGAAGAAGCTCTAAGAAAAAAAGAAGAATTTGGGGGAGAAGTGGTGGTCGTATCCGTCGGAACGCAAGAGTGGACAGAACAGATAAGAGTTGCATTAGCTATGGGAGCAGATAGAGGAATTTTGGTAGATACAGGTGGTAAATATGTAGATCACCTTATAGTAGCAAAAGTTCTTGCAAAAATCATACAAGAAGAAAATCCGGACCTTGTGATAATGGGGAAACAAGCAATTGATGACGATGCAAATCAAGTGGGACAGATTCTCGCAGGAATTCTTGACTGGCCACAAGCAACCTTCGCATACAAAGTTGAAGTAAATCCACAAGAAAAAAAAGCAAAAGTTATAAGGGAAGTTGATGGAGGACTTGAAACAGTTGAAGTTGATCTTCCCGCAATAATAACAACAGATTTAAGATTAAATCAACCACGATATGCATCTTTACCCGGAATAATGAGAGCAAGACAAAAACCACTCAAAATAATAAAAATTGAAGAACTTGGAATAGATTTGACTCCATCTGTCACAATAGAAAAACTTGAAACTCCACCACCAAGAAAAGCTGGAGTAAAAGTAAAAGATGTTGATGAATTAATTGAAAAATTAAAAGAAGCAAAGGTCCTTCCATTCTAATAAAAAAGGAGGTGTAAAAAGATGAGCATATTAGTTGTGGCAGAAACAAGGAATGGAGAATTAAAAAAGGCTTCTTTATCTGCTGTAACTTGTGCAAGAATATTGGCAGAAAAAACAGGTTTAAACTACAATATCTTAACCTTTGAACCTTCTGACAAAACAAAAGAAGAGCTATCACAACTTGGAGCTGAAAAACTTTTCGTTGCAAAAGGAGAACAACTGAAAAATTACACAGCTGAAAATTATGCAATTGCAGTATCAGAAATAGCTAAAAAAGTAGATGCAAAATATATTTTAGCAACAGCTACAACTTTCGGTAAAGATTTGCTACCAAGACTTGTGGCCAAAATTCCAAATTCAGCGATGGTATCAGAAGTAATAGAAGTTATAGATGGTGAGACCTTCAAAAGACTTATGTATGCAGGAGACATAATAGCAACCCTGAAAATAAAATCAGAAAAGAAGGTTTTATCAGTAAGAGGTACTGCCTTTGATAAAGCTGGAAAAGTTGATAAAAAATCCGAAATCGTTGAAGAAGAAATAAAAGAAAGTTATCCAAGGAAAAGATTTATAAAACTTGAAGAAACAAAATCAGAAAGACCAGAACTTACAGAAGCTTCAATAGTTGTATCAGTTGGAAGAGGAATAAAAGATCCAGAAAACATAAAGATTATAGAAGAACTTGCGGATGTTCTCGGAGCAGCAATAGGAGCGTCAAGAGCAGTCGTAGATGCTGGATGGCTCCCCAATGACTTCCAAGTAGGACAAACAGGAAAAACAGTCGCTCCTCAACTTTATATCGCAATAGGAATCTCTGGTGCAATTCAGCACGTTGCAGGAATGAAAGATTCAAAAGTTATAGTAGCCATAAACAAAGACCCAGAAGCTCCTATTTTCCAAATAGCAGATATAGGACTTGTTGCAGACCTATTCCAGGCAGTTCCTGAACTCACTCAAAAACTCAAAAAATTAAAGCAAGAGAGCGGTGGATAATTTGATTTGGAAAAACCAAATTATGAGAGGTTAAACTATTCGGAGAAAATGTGTTCAAAAATCTTTTCACCGAAATCAAAACTTGTAAAGAACTTGGCTACTTCTTTTGATTTTACTTCAAGTTCTTTTCTCAAAGTTTCATTTTTGTAAAGAAGAAGAATTTTTTCAGCTAAGTCTTTTGGGCTTTTTGGATCAAAAAATATAGCACATTTTCCAAGAGTCTCTCTAAAAACAGGTATGTCAGACACAATAACAGCTTTTCCAAAACAGCAAGCTTCAAGAGGTGGTATGCCCTGTCCTTCATCAAGAGATGGAAAAACAAAAAAAATTGAATTTTTATACAACCACCTCAAAATATTTTCGTCAATATTTTCAAGTATTTTGATTTTATCTGTTTCAGAAATTCTTTGAGCTTTGCGTCCTCCACCACCCGCGAGCACAAGCTTTAAATCTAATTTATTTTCTATCAATCTGAAAGCCTCAACCAATGTCCCTACATTTTTGTGAGGATTGAAATTTCCAACATACAAAATAAACTTACCGGGCTCTATCCCTTTTTCCCTCAAAATTTCATAATTAGAAGATGGAATTTTCCCCGATTCAATAATGTAAGATAAATCTTGATATACCCTTATCACCTCTCTCTTTACAAGCCTTTGTATCTTATATTTTGAGGTATCTGTTAGAGTAAAAATTTTTTTTGGTAATCTACCAAAAACTTTGAGAAAAGCAAGCTGATACCAGGAGAAATCAATAAGGTCAGCAACGAAAATAAAAACTTCTGTTCTCAAAAAAGGAAGTATAATGGGGAATTTAGGGTATATTGAGAAAAATCTTTTTGTCTTTCCGAAAATTGCCAAAGGTATAAAAATCTGGTCATAAAAAGCTCCCGATCTTTTTAGAAAAATGAAATCAAACTTATTATCAAACTTATTCCCCTCAAATATTTCCTTTAAAAAATCTGTATCCGTTGTATTATCAGCAATAATGAGAGAACTCTTTTTGTTTTTTGAAACATTTTTCAAAAATGATACAAGACATCTTGAAAGCCCTGTTTTCCTGCCGCGTACTATCTCCCTACAATCAATACAAATTTCAAACACAAAATTATTTTGATGAAGCCGAAAAAGTTTGCTATTTTTTCCTAACTTTTCCTCTCATTTCATCTACTTTTTTTATATTTTTAGATATATATATGGATTTAGAGATTGCATTTTACTCTCTTGCTTTGACAAAGGTAAGAGGGGTAGGCTCAATAATAGGAAAAAGACTCATTGATTTTTTTGGTTCTGCAAAAAACATCTTTTCAGCAGATAAAGTGAAGATTGAACAAGCGGCAGGAAAATTTGTAGCAGAGAATATAAAGAAATTTTCAAAATGGAGGGAAGTAGAAGAGGAAATAAAACTTGCTCAAAAGCTCAATCAGAAAATAGTATGCTACGAAGAAAAAGAAAAATATCCCGCACTCCTCCGAAATATCCCAGACCCCCCAATATGCATATTCTACAAAGGTGAGTTAGAAAAAGATATGCTCTGTGTAGCAATAGTTGGAACTCGATCACCGTCACAATATGGGATAGAAGTCACAAAACTTTTCTCCTCTTTCTTATCATCTATGGGAATATGCATAGTTTCCGGACTCGCCTTAGGGATTGACACGGTAGCTCACAAATCCGTAGTTGATGTTGGAGGAAAAACATGGGCAGTTCTTGGTTCATCAGTAGAAAACATATATCCACAAAGCAATGCACCAATAGCAAAAGAAATATTAAATAAAGGCGGAGCTATAATGAGCGAATTTCCCCCAGGAGTCCCACCTGCTCCTGAAAACTTCCCAAGAAGGAACAGAATAATTGCTGGAATTTCAAAAGCTGTCCTCATAGCAGAGGCACCAGAAAAATCAGGAGCTCTCATTACGGCATATCTTGCTCTTGAATACGGGCGCGATGTTTTCGCAGTTCCCGGAAATATAACCTCTAAAAAATCAAAAGGAACAAACAAACTTATAAAGGAAGGAGCATTCGTAGCAGAATCACCAGATGATATAATATCAAGAGTCGTACCTCAACTTGGACAAAAAGTAAGAGATGAAAAGATAGGTTTTGTTTCTCCCTTCATAGCTTATGAAATAAAAAGACAAGATATTTCAGATGAAGAGGAAAAAATTCTTTCCGTTCTTGATGAAGAAACTCCAATCCACATAGATGATATAATCAAAAGAACAGGACTTGACCCATCACAAGTTCTCTCTACCCTCATTTCACTTGAGTTAAAATCTCTCGTTGTAGAGGAAGGAATGGGATACTACAAAAAACCTCCAAGCTCATAACACAAAATCAGAATGAGCGATAAAGTAAAAAAGTAAAAGTAAAAAAGTAAAAGTAATTGAATAATAAATTCAAGAGAGAAACAGAATAATAGTGTCAGAAATTACTCCATTTGATAAAAAAGAAATAGTTGATTGGAAATCGTTTTTTCAAAAATCGTATTTGTCACATTATGAACCATTCAGGAGAAGCGGATACGGTTCAGAACTTGCTTTATTTCTAAGAAAACTTGTCGTAAAAAGAGCCAAAGAAAAATTTTACAAAGGAGGAAAAATGCTCGACATAGGATGCGGCATAGGGAACTTTGCTGATTACTTTCAAGATTATTTCGGCATAGATATAATCAAAAGCGCTCTTGAAGAGCTCAAAAATAAACACAAAAAAAATAATGTTTTAGTATCAGATGCAGAAAAATTGCCTTTCAAAAAAGAATCTTTCTCATTTATAATTGCTGTTGAGGTTCTGCAATACATCAGAAACAAAGAGGAGTTTTTTGACGAAATTTTCAGAGTTATGAAACCAAATTCCCATGCCGTTCTGATAACTCAAAATCCCGACTCCATAATATGGAAGATAAGACAAAAAAGAAGAGGAAAATCTCCCCTTGAATTCGCTCATATTCATAAAACAATTGAAAACATAAAAAAAAGGGGAGGAATTATAGTATCTTTTGGAGGACTATACACGCCTTTTGATCCTTTGCTCTTTTTCTTTTTACCAAACTACAATAAAAAATTCGTGGAAACTTTTGCAAAAGCCTACTGGGTAATTTTCAGGAAACAATAATTTTCAAAAAATATTAATTTTCAAAGCCTTGATCAAAGCATAAATTACAGGGAGAATAAAAACAAGGAGAGCAAAGGCATTTAGATCGTAAAAAATCTTTCTTGTATTGTAAATTGCTCTAACAAAACCAAAGATAGCAAAAACCAAAGAGAAGACAAATACAAAAAAATCAATTCGGTAGATAATTATAAGCCCGAAAAAATAAGCTAAAACCAAAAGAAAAAGAATAAAAAATTTGAAAAGCTTTTTATCTTGGATAGTGAAAGGTTTGAAACCAGCTTTTTTCCACTCCTCATCACCAAAAACATAAAAGAGCGAAAGAGTATGAGGAAGCTGATAAAAATAAAGAAAAACAGGCAAAAAGAAATCTTTAAAATTAAGAGAAGGTAGATCTTTTGCGGCAAATATACCAGAAATTGGAACAAAAGCCCCAACCAATGCCCCTATGAACAAAGAAAAACTTGTTCTCTTTTTCAAAGGAGTATAAACAAAGTCGTAAATAATGAAAGCTGAAAAAGCAGGTAAAAAAGCAAGAAAATTAATTTTCACAAGTAAAACAATTCCAACAATAAAAAAAATAGAGAAAATAAAAAGAGCTGTTCCGACTTCCATCCTGCCAGCCGGTAAAGGTCGCAACCTTGTTCTCAGCATTATCTTATCTTCTTCTCTTTCAAAAATCTGGTTTAAAGAAGCACTTGCACCAGCTAAAAAAAAATTCCTAAAAATAAAAGAACTGATTTTGAAGAAAAAATTTCCCCACCAGAAAGAACATATCCGCACAGAGCAGACAAAGCATTAGCCAAAATTATACGAAATTTTATAAGCAAAAAAATATCCTTGATCATAACCATTGAACTTTTTATTTTAAATAATCTATGAAAGAAAAATTCAAAATGAAAAATATGAAAATTTTCCAAAAATACGACAGCTAATCAACTCTCCACTCTAACGCTTTCTTCTGCAAATCCAAAGAACTGTACTGATCGTGATATTCCTCTAATGCTCCTGCCCAATCTTGACGAAGTTTTCCGCTTTTTTTAGCCCCCTTTTCTCAATCAGAAATTCTATAAAATCTCTTACCTCTTCTTTTAGCTCAGGAGGTAATTGTTTAATTAGTTCAATTAATTCTTCCGATATCCCCATATACTTACACCTCCAATTTTCCCGCTAATATTTCTTTATTTATATTATATTTTAAGAAACCAAATTATTTTGAGTTCAGAATTTTTTTCAAGTTCTCAAAACCACCGGAAAAGCTATACGCTTTAAAACCTAATTTACGATAGTACTTTGCTAATCCCTTACTTGTAAAACCTCTTTCACATACAAAAACAACAATAGAATCTTTGTATTTTTCTTCATCAAATTCATTTATGCTAATTGAATTAGGAAATTTTTGTGGGAGTAAGCTGACAACCACAGAATTTGTAGGAATATAATTTATAACATACTCATCTTCTTTCAGTATTTCTTTTATCTTCTCTTCACTTTCATCTAAATCTAACTCAAAAGTTTCATCAACCAACTTATCTAAAATTCTGACATCAATTTTTTGAATTTCGGAGAAAAACTCGGTAAGATCTGCTCTTGATGTCACAGGACCTGTAGCAATTCCGCACAACTCTTCAACATTCAAAGATAAATCATAAGTTCCAATACTCTGACTTAAAAAAATAATTTCTTGCTTATCATAGCTTATGAGAGGTCTTATGATGGGTAATGATATACCAAATTCTGCTGCTCGAATGTTTCTTATAGTTTGACTTGTTGCCTGAAAAATAGCTTCACCTGTGATCAGAGCTTCATGACCAAACTTTAAAGCTATTTTTTCACCCGCAAGATACATAAATCTTCTCAAAGCAACCTGTCTTATTTCATTTGGAATCTTTAAAAGTATCTCTTTTACTATTTCAGAAAATCTCATAACAAAAAACCGAGGTTTATATCCGTAAAACCAGTTTTCATATAAAGACTTTGCAACAGCCCACACAGGGAAAACTTCGCTCAAACCCCCAAAAGCGAAGTGAAGAAAATCAACCTTACAACCTCTCTTTGCAACAAGATAAGAAGCCACAGGAGAATCAAATCCACCAGAAAATAAACTCAAAACAAGATCACCAGAGCCTATGGGCAATCCACCGGGTCCCAGTATTTTCTCAGAAAAAATATATGCTCTGTTGTCTCTTATTTCAACATTTATTTCTAAATCCGGGTTTTTCAGATCAACTTTTAGGGCATACGGTCTGAGTTTTGCACCAACCACAATCTCAACATCTCTTGAAGTAAAATTATGATTTCCGCTCCTTTGACATCTTACAGCAAATGTTTTCCCTTTAACCTCATTTTTAAAAATTTTCTCAACTTTGTTTGCAAGGTCATCTAAATCAGTAAATTCAAAAACCTCGCACTCGGAAAAGCTACTAATTCCAAATATTCTTTTGAACAAAGATGGGTCTATATCATCTCCCTGAACATATATTCTTGCAGGTTCGTGAAAAACTTTTGCATTTTTTCCATGCTTTTTGAGCGCAGACTTTATGTTCCTGACAACAAGACTTTCAAAATGAAATCTTGATCCTCTCCTCCTATATGTAATATCACTTGTAAGTCTTATGAGATATGTCTTCACAACTTTACTTTATTCATTTTAAAGAGAAACATCACAGAGCTAATATATTACAGATTTTTTTGATTCCTCAGTGAAACATCAAAAAAACTTGAATATAAAGTTTCCATTCTTATACCTTTATTTCTCTTGAAATCCCATTTGCTATAACGAGCATATTAGCAAAGTTTTCAAAATCTTCAATTTGCTCAAAACGAGGTAAAATTTCTCTTTCAAAATAATCTTTTAACCTTTGATTTCCTCCTTCTTTTCTCATAAATATCCTTTTTAGCTCATTTTTCAAAATCTCTTTTAAATTTGATAAGTTCTGATTCTTATCTTTGTCATATAACTCTTCAACTACCTCAAGATATTGATAGGGAAATCTACTTGAAATCTCGTTATTTTTAAACTTGCAAATCAAATCTTCAATAAAACCTATTAAATCCCACTTTCCTCCACATTCTTTCTCCCCTCCACTATGAGTTAAAAACACAAGACAAAATCCATTTTTACCATAAACATTTTTTGCTCTTTTTTCTGCTTCATTTACTTTCTTTAAAGCTAAATAAAGCGGATATTTGTGATGAACAATTAAAATTCCTGCACTCATGGAAGCTTTTTGACTTAAAATTTCCTTAAATTTCTCCTGCAATTTATAAGCACATCTCAAAACCTCTTCCAGTGGTAAAAATGCCAAAACATCATCTCCTCCTGCATAAACAAGCTTTCCATAATGATCATCTTCTACAATCTTTCTAACTTCTTCAAGAGCAAATTGAGATAACTTTCTTGAAAAAGCTTGGTGAATTGATGGAGAAGTCGGATGTCTTGAACACAAAATTTTTTGAAGTTCATTTCTATCTCTTTCCTCTGAAAATCGTATTAGAGCATCTATTACTTTTCCGTGAATTGTATCTTTTATTTTGAGATTAAACTCTCCTTTCAACCATTTTCCGATGTTATCTCCATCCATTTGTAAAATCGCATAGTATCCTGAAGGATTGATTTGATCCAAAAGTTTTAAAATATTCTGAAAGTCTTGGCTACTAACACTAACTCCATACTCCTTTATAAAATAGTCTTCTTTATAAGTTTCTTTCATAAGAAATTCTCCATCAATATTATAAAGAGGGTCATTTTTTAATTTTGAAACAGAAATAGAGGAAGGAAGATTTAATTTTTGCCTAAGCTTATCAAATTCTTGCTGAAAATTCTTCTTTACACTGTTGTCTAACCTCCTCTTTTCTCCAATGCTTGCCATTTCAGAAGTTGATGGAAATTTTATTTCATCAGATAAACCAAATTCATCTTTTATGATTTTCGGAAACAATCTTTTTGTAAGACAAACTCCACAAAGTCTCTCACCTTCTTTTAAAGAAACCTTACTTGATAACTTTTCCCATATCTCATCATTTTTTGCCTTGCAATTATCCCAGTCTTTTACTTTGTCATAAAACGATTTCCATTTAGAAATATCAGTAGCAAACCACAAAACCTCAAATTCACCGCAAAGATGACATTTTTCTCCTGGCTGATCAATCTGTCCAAAATCTTTTACACTTTTTCTTGCTCCAAGAAGCTTTTCAGTGAGTTCTAAAATTAATGAATAAGCACTTCCAACATTAGCAGGCTTATAATAAGGATGATTAACTACCTGCTCAATTGTTTTATAAAGCTCATTTTTATCAGAAAAAAGTTCCTTATAATCACTTAAAGCATCATCAGGTAAAATTCCTCTCTTACTCCACGGCATTATAACCCAATAAACTTGAAAGTATGAGGAAAGATGATTTTCTATATCGTTTTGGAGACATGAGTTTTTGGAAAAGTCCTTTATTTCTTCATATACTTTTTGAGCAAAATTTTTCAATTTATTTACAAATGAATTTTGGCATTCTTCTGCCCATTTTTTCCCATTATCCTCATAAGGGATAACTGCTAAAAATCTATTTGGTAAATTGGCAATTGTGAGTTTTTCTTCTGAATAAGCATTATCAATAAACTTTCTAAACCAACTTTCGTTTCCAAAATGTCTATTAAGTAGGTCTCTAAAAGTTTGATTATTAAATTTTAATTCACAAATCCACCTATCAAAAAGAGGTTGTCCGAGTAGATTTGGAAATATAATAACATCAGGTCCAAATTTTTCAACCAAAGGTTTCATACTTTCCCAAATCAAATAAGAAAGCATGTAGCTTGCTGACCATAAATCAGATGTTTTTCTTGCTTTTGAAATAAAACTTTGAACAGGTCCAATTGTAAAAAGCAAAAATGCAGGATTTGGTAAAGCTGAAACAATAGCTGATGTTTGAACCAGATGGTCATAAATAGAATGGTTTGGTGCCCTTGAATCAGCAGGATGTTTATTTATTTCGGGGAAAATTTCAGGGTAAAATCGCCACAAAAATAAAAAGATAAATTTTGCTCTTTCTTCCTCATTTGAAAAACTTAATTTTCCTAATTTATCAAATAAATTCAGAACTTTGTTTTCATCAGGAGATTGAATTTTTTCTTTCCTTTCAGAGAAAATATCTATAAATTCGCATTCGTCATAATTTACTTGCGATTCGGTTTCAAATTGCTTTTCTTTGCTTTGATCTTGAAATTGAGGTTTTACTATTATTCTACTTTGAGCTGACGCGAGTTGGTCAGCAAGACTTACATTATCATCTTCTAAGATGTCGTTTGGGAAAATTTTTTCAAAAAGCTTTTTAGCTTCACTTTTGTGAGTCGCAATAGATTTTATCTTATACGGCGGATCATGAAGTAGAGCTTTCAATTTAAGCTTCCAGTCCATATTGGCACCCCCTTTCAAATCTGCTGCAAATCTTGAATAATTAATTGCTTAATTTTATCTATGCTTTGATCACGGATTTTTATATATATCTCATCTTTCTTTCCATTGCAAATATCTTTTTTCAACTCAATGGAATTATATTCAAAACCTGCATGAGCAAAAAAATTTCTTTTATCAATTTCGTCACGAAAACTACCAAACTTGATTTTTGCGTAAATTTGATATTCTTCACTCAACTTATATTTTAACTCCGAAACTTCTTTTATCTCAACATCAATTCTATTGCATTCTATGGCGAGTTTTCCAAAAACTTTACCTTTCAGCTCCTCAATCTCAGATAAAGGAATTTCATAAGATTTTCTAAATCCAAGCTTCCCTAATACAGAACTGATAAGATAGGCTTTTGAAAAGTTTGCAAAACTTTCACGAAATTCAAGCTTTCTTAAAATTTGCACTTTCTCTCCTCTATCATCAATCTGAATATTTTTTTCAAATTCATCTGAAATCTTTTCAATTTTTGTTCTGAGATCTTCTGGATCTGGAATATAACTTAATAGCGCAACCGGTAAAGCAAAGTAAAATGAACCAAGAAATAACAAAATTTCATCTCTGTATTCAGAATACTTTCTATTATTCCCAAAAATTTCTTTGAAAAAATCATTGATTTCTTTTCCTACCTTTTTCTTTTCTTTATCTTCTTCAAGCCCATTATAAGGCTCTATTGGTCTTCTATCATCTTTATATACGGAGATCTTTGGAAGAATCTTGGTTTCCTCAATAATATTTATATTCAGCAAATCCGCACCTTCTCTAACAAAAGGATCTGAGTTTAAAACTTTCAAATTTACACTATAAAAATAAGACAAGATTTCAAGAATTTCTCTTAAAGCTCTGTAAGTCAATATTGTTATCCAATTTATTCCATGAGTTGCATCAAAAACCACTTCAATTTCATGACTTACTTCCAATTCAGCAAATAAAAAAGAAAACCCTTTAAAAACATCATAATAAAAATCTTTTGCATTCCCTAAAAACTTTGTTTTAATAAATTCACCAAATCCATAAGATATTATGACTTTATCTGGAACAAAACCCAACTCTTTTCGGCAGAAATCAGAAACTTTCCGTTGAATTTCAGTCTTTATGTATGAATAATTACTCAGCCAATTATGTGAATAATTATCAATACCATTTTTCAATAAAGTATCAGCTAATGTATCAAGGACAACAATAACTATTTTGTCAGATTTTTCAATTTCTTTTATAAGAGCTAACGGATCTTTTGATTTTTTTGTCTTCCCTGAGTAGGTATATTTTACCTCTCTCCACTCAAATGGATTACCCCAAGGAGCAATCAAAAGTTTCATGGCAAATCTAACTATCAAAAATTCCATAACCAAGCCTCGTTTTTGCCCCAACTCCAAATTCTTTTAAGGCTTTCTTAACCCAACCTCTAACAATTCCAGACAATTCAGAAGAATTACCTAACCAATTCTTTACAATTTTCTTTACTTCCTCAGGGAAACCACCATTTCCTGAAATCTCCTTTGACCTGAACCTATCAAATAAAACATTGAAACAAAAAGTAATGCCTTTTTTAACAGTTAAAAATATAATTGGATTTGGATTTTCCCAATCTCCTGGAACTTGATTTTTAGTATAATATCCTTGATAATGAGGTGTCATAACATCAAGCTCAAAAATTTGTTCGTTATTCTGAATTTCAGGAAAGGCGTCAAGAAAAACTAAAAGCCCCTTGAAATTTTGAGCTCCAAATAAGAGTTTATGTTTTAAAATATCTTCACTATCAGAACCTGAAAGTTCATCATCGTAAAGTTGTTTTTGAAGTTTTTCTATGTCTTTATCTGATTTTTTATTTTGGTTTTCAGCAATTTCCCAAAAGCTAACCATTCTAACTACACCCTTTAAAGCACTTGCGGGAATATAAGGAATTCCAAAAATGTGATGTAAAGTCAGAGAAGTTTCAAGAACATGCCCTGCTCCAAGACCTACAACAAGACGAGAGGAGGTTTTGAGTTTTAAGCATTTTTCTCTTTCATTTTTAAATATATTTTCATATCCACACTTTTCTAAATTCTCTACTTGATTTTGTATCCTTTTCTTGAAATTTTCAATAACGTTTGGAGCTTCGTTTATAGAGTTTAAAAAGTCTCTTTTATTTTTGGTGTTTATTACAATATCTGGTTTTATAAGCTTTTGCAAAGCAAGTGAAATGTTATCGCATTTTGAGTTATTTAATTTAGGTTGATTGCTAAGATAGAGGTAATTTATTAGATCATTCCAGCTTTTCATAAATAGTCCTCCCTACTTTACCCTCAATCTTAAATCTTTTTTGGTCTCCTCGAGCATTAGAATTTGAGAACTTCATATCCCTACCTCACTTTTTATATATAAAAATTAAAGACTTTGCTATTTTCTTTAAAAGTTCTTTTGCTTCCACTTTTTTCTAATTCCATTTATAGCAAAAGCATATTTTATATCATACTCTATATCTTCAAGGGGATCAAATTGAAATTTGTTCAAGGATTTAGCAAGCTTATATAACTCATCAAAAATTTTGAAATTCTTTTTATAATCAACTTTTTCCTTTTTCAAAAGATCTCTTTCAAAACTCTCCCAAACTTTTTTATTCTTTATCATTCCTTTATTTCAACCTCAACTATTCTTTTTAACCAATTAGCAATTGCTAAAACTTCCATAGTCGCAAGACGAAGTGTTTGAAAGTCAGTTTCTAATAAAAATTCAAGTAGAAGACTACCTTCTTTATTATTTTTCCAATCCAAATAAGGCTTAAAACCTGTAACTTCCAAAATTTCGCAAATATCAGTATAAATTTGACCTCTATCATCTCCTTTTGATTTATAAAAGGCAAGTGTAGGAATTAAACCATTAGAAATAATCATTTGGGGCAATCTTTTAGCATGTGAGGAATAGTCAGAGGCATAGTCATATTTTGAAAAATCAAAAACAAAATTAGAATAGATTTGTGAGATTTGATTTTTAACATTTCGGTTATTTAAATCTTTTCCTTCTTTAAAAAATTCAGATAATTCTCGTTTTGCATTATTTTCATTTTGATTCAAGGTCCGTAATATATTTCTTAATTGGTTATTGTTCCTTTCATTCATAAACCAAGAAACGAAATCCTTAAACATCTCCAACTTTATTCCATCATAGAAACGATATTTATGGAAATCGTCAAAATTGTTAGATTTTAAGTTAAATTGATTTTTAACATCCTTTAATTCAAACCACTTTCCACCTTTTGCCAACTTCAACCTTTCAACACATTTTAGACAATAAAAAGCCCTTTCTTGTTCAAGTGTTTTTCTCATGTTTGCCCTCCATTAAAAACTTTAACCCTTACAAAACCTTTTCCCGTTGTCTCATCTCCGCCAAGTTGAAGAATGGAATTATCAGAAAGTAAAGAATTTATTTCTGAAAATACTTTTTGAGCATCCATATTGGAACCTGGCTTAAATGAATCTTTGAAAAATAAAATTGAATAAAAAACACTTTCAGAAGGAATTAATTCCTCTGAAAATAAAGCCCCTTCTTTAACAGTTCCTTTTGTCTGGTCTATTCTTATTCTTGTTCTTATTTCAACTGCATAATTTACAAAATCTTTGAAAACATTATCAGAGACAATAGCAAGATGATTTCTAAGATCTGTAGTTAAATCATTTTGATGGACAAAATTTTTTAAGAAATCAGCCAATTCTTTGACTTCATTTTTAACTTCGGCTTTAAAAACAAACTCTTCAAGAGCAACTTGATTATTATCTATCCTCAAAGCACTGCTATTTGAAACTAAAACTTTTTTATCATCTGAAACATCAAAAATTTGAACACTTAAGTTAATTCCAACTGCCTTTAAATCCTCTTTAAATCTCCTCAAAACAAATGGACAGGTAATCCACGCAAAAACTCCTTTTACAGACCTAACAGGATAAAGCAAAATTTTAGCATCAGTTATACTTATACAACTTGCAAAATCTGAGCCACCATCTTCTGGACCAAAAATTGTCTCAACTTTATCTTTATCATTCCACACTCTTGAAGCTAAATCTCTTATTACTCCTTTTATTCCGCTTGACCAAAGAACTGGGAAAGAAGTATGTCTTTCTCTTTGAATAGGTAAATCTACATATGAGACGCTTTGACCCGAACCCATATGTATAGGAGTTTCTGCATAGAATGTCAAAACTGCACTTTTCTTATACATTTTTATTGCCCTCCCTCCTTTTTAATTAAGACTAAATTAGTTCCTATAAATTCTTGTTTCCCTTTCGGCTCATTAAAATAATAATCATTTTGACTTTCATTTTTACAAAGAAAATTTGGATTATTTATTATTATTGTTTTATCAATTTGACTTTCAAGCCAAAGAACTGTTCCGGGAGCAAAAGCTCTTTTTGTCTTTCTTCCCAACTTTGCAGAATTTATTCCAATAATCTCATAACTCCCAAAGCAAGCAGAATATATTTCAAAACCATTTATTTGAGGAAGCTTTCCCACATCAAAAACTCCATAAGTCAAAAACAAAACTAAAATTCTATCTTTTCTCTTTAATTCAATTTTCTCTGGAACTTTTAGCTCATTTCTAATCCATTCCTTAAAATCATTCTTTTGGATTTCATAACTTACATTTTTCATTTCACCTCCGAGCTTTAAAACTTTTGGCTCATTACTGAAAAATTCAAAGATTTTTTCTTCATCATCTAAACCACACTTTTTAAGTTCCCCATTAGAGAAATCAAATTCTACCCAAAACACAAATTTTATATCTTCTTTTAATCTTAAAAACTCAATTCTATAAAGTGCATCCTCTCTACCACCGACTGAATAAAGAGAAGGCTCTACCTTAATTCCAATTCTTGGCTCATTCTCAAAAATATCTTTGTACTGCAAGATATCTTCTTTTTTTATTTCTTGATTATCTAACCATTTTTTAAGACCATCAGTAGAAATAAATCCTTCAAATTGCTCAACTTCTTCATCTCCCGAATAAACTGGGAGATTTTTGATTACGTTTGGTTTATTCGTATTATCAGATTTGAAAAGGTTTAATTTGCTCTCATCAATAGGTTTTACAGTGAAAAATTTATCTTTCTCTTTTTTCTTTTTTTCTCCATATATATTTTGAGGTTTTGGAAAGTAGATTTTATCTCCTTTTGAGATGAACGGACCATAAACAGATTTTAGAATTCCGGAAATATCTATATTTTTAAATTGATAGATTTTTGAGCATATAGCACTTGCAAAAGTATTGGGATGTGGTGGAAAAGCAGAAACAACAACATCGCCTCTATTGAAAGGTCTGCCCGAACCAAAAAACAAAACATCATAAGG
>JAVVGL010000031.1:0-21900 GCA_032249135.1 Candidatus Calescibacterium sp.
TTTTTCTTTGTCTTCCTCTTTTATTTTTGAGAAGAAGTTAGAGATTTCAGCGGCAAATTCATCTGCTGTATCAAGTATGATGATTTTGAAGATAAGATGTAGTAGAGCATCTAACCAAACCCTGCTTTCTGATGTACCATCAGACTTTAAATTTAGATTTGGAGAAAGTTTGAGCTGTTGAACTATTTCAAACATTTTTTGTAAGAGTTCTCCACTTCTTGCAAGGTTATAGAGCATACCAGAGAGAGCATATCCATAAAGGAAATATGGATTATCTGGTTCTTTTTGGAGCAAATCACGGAAAATCATTCTCGCTTTCAGACTTTCACCTTGCTCAATATATTGCTTTGCTTGAACATAATCTGGATATTTTTGTTCTATTTGATATTCTGGGTCAGGATTTATTATTTCGTTTTTGGTCTGGTTATTTTTTGAGCAATTTATAATCTGAAAAAAGACAAAAGCTGAAATGAATATTGCGGCAATAAAACCCAAACTGAAACTAAAACTAAAATTCACGCTCCTCATATTTTTTAATATAATCATTTAAAGTTAAGGTGGAAGAAGTAAAAAATTTTTAAGGCTTTGGCGTTTTATCAACATCAGATTTTATTAGCACAAGATTCATTTTAAAAAACAGAAAATTATTAAATTTTATTTTATGTTGAGTGTTAGTATTTTTCTCATATATGTGATTTTGGGTTCTACACCTTATTTTCAGGAGGTCATAACTCAACCTAATTTGTGCAAAAAGCAAGCAAAGAAAATAATGAAGGAGACACCGAAGAACTCTCGTGAAGCAGTGGAAAATTTTTTTATTTTGCTTTGCGCTGGACAAGAGAAAGAAGCTGAGAAAGTCTTGAAATTTGCAGATGATAATTTCCCACCAGATTTTAATGTAAAGTTCAATTTGGGAAATCTATATTTGCAAAGAGGAAGGATTGACCTTGCTGTTTTCTTTCTTAATCAAGCAAAGTCAATAAAAAATGTGCCGGCGGTCTATGATGTGCTCGCAACAGCATATGTCAAATATGGCGATATAAACTCCGCAGAAAAAACATTAGATGAGGGAATTTCTATCTTTTCAAAAGATAAGGAAAAAGATAGCCAAATTATTTTCTCACTGTTTTTGAAAAGAGGCATAATAAGGTTAATCAAAGGTGATATAAAGCGTGCAGAGGATGATATAAAACAAGCCCTTTCAATTTATGAATCACCTTATGCGCTCGTTATTTTGGCAGAGATAAAAGGAAAAAAGAACGAGTTAAATTCAGCAAAAGAACTCGTATATAAAGCAAGTTCTCTTTCTGACTCAATAGATATTCAGATATACTCAGCCGCTTTTTTACATTCTTACGGATACTTTGAAGAAGCAACTCAATACTACATAAATGTGGCAGAAAAATCTGCAGGTATTGAAAAGTATATTTCGTTTTTTATGCTCGGAACGATATACAGAGACATCGGAATGTATATGGATTCTCGTGATTTTTTCAAAATGGCTTATGAATACCAGCAGCTCGCAACGGTTCCTCCTCCATTTTCCGAAGCGAAAAGGATGGAACTTGTAAAAAAATATATTGAATCAGGGAACATAAAAGGAGCAGAAAGCGAGTTAAGAGAAATAATAAAAATTTTTCCGGGAAACTCAACAGCTTATAGACTACTCGTAGAAATCCTCATAACAAAAGCTCTCCTTTTTCTCCCGAAAGACGAAAAGATCAAAACATTAGAAGAGGCAAGAGATATAGCGAAAAAGTACCTTGATAAATACCCATCTGACCACCTTATGCTTTACAACTTTGCAATTGTGAATCTGTGGCTTGCGGAAATAGGACCAAAATTTGCAAGAAGTGGGAATATTTTTCATGCTATCTCTGCTTTACAATCTGCTTTAAGGGTGCAGGAAAATCCAGAATACAGAAGGTTGCTTGGCATATCATACTACCTTATCGGGAAATATGATTCAGCGGTGGAGGAACTTGTAAAAGTAGCGCAAGACAACCGAACGAAGCTTATTCTTGCATCAGCTTTTCTGAAAGATGGGAGAGCAAAAGATGCTATGAAAATACTTGATTCAATAAAAGATCAAAAAGATAAGGCTTTCTATCTTTTGCTCTATGAGGTATTGAAAATAACTCAGCAGCAAGACAAAGGAAAAATGTCGGAGGTAGAAAAATATTTATTTGAAGCAGGTCAAGATAAAAATAGCGACCAGAAAGAACAGAACACGGGAAAATAATTTCTTTTTTCCGAAAAATAAATATCTGTGATGAAGATTGAAGTTTTGAAAGGGTCAAAATACATAGTTATACTTGAAAAAGACGAAAACGAAAAAGTAAAGAGGGTCCTGCCAATAAAAGTTGTAGATTTTTTCAAAAAAGAAAAGAAGGAAGAGATAAAAAGAGAAATAAAAAATTTTCTGAAATGGGAGACTTACAAAACAATTTCGTTTTTCATACACAACCCTGAAATAATTAAAATTTTCAACGAATGCCTAAGCGAACTTAACGAAGAATTCATTTCTGGTCTGGCATTAAAGCAATAATTTTCCAACCCAAAAACCCTAATTTCCTGATTTTGACGAAATAAGATTTCAAAATTATTATCAACAAAAATATGATACAGGTCAGATTCCAAGATGATTATTATAAGTTTCTTGATGATATAAAGTATGACCCTCAAATATCTATAAGGGAGCTCCTTGAAGCGGGGGTTCATTTTGGGCACAATACATCAAAGTGGAATCCAAAAATGGCACCATACATATTTGGGGAAAGAAATGGAATACACATTATAAACATACAGAAAACGCAGGAGCTTATGACCCGAGCTTGCAAATTTGCTTATTATATAGCATCACAAGGGGGAATAATTCTTTTTGTAGGAACAAAAAATATAGGTAGGGAGATTGTGAAGACAGGGGCTATAAGCTGTGGTATGCCATATGTTGTTTCAAGATGGCTTGGCGGAACTTTAACAAACTTTTACGCAATTTTAAACGGAATTGAAAGATACAACAGATTAAGAGAGTTGGTTGAAACAGGAGAGGTTTTCAAACTTTACACAAAAAAAGAAGCGAACAGAATAAAAAGAGTTACAGAAAAGTTAGGGAAGTACTATGAAGGACTAAAAGATTTAAAGCGATTGCCAGATGCTCTATTTATTATAGGTGTAAAAGAAGAAAAATCGTGTGTGGCAGAAGCTATAAAAATGAAAATACCAATAATAGCTCCCGTTGATACAAACTGCGATCCAGATCCTATTCTCTTCCACTTCCCCGGAAACGATGATGCAATACGAGCAATAAAATACTACTGCACGAAAATATCAGAAGCAATAAAAGCAGGAAGAGCAAAATATGAAGAAGAAAAAAGGTTGAAAGAAGAGGTAGAACAGAAGGTAAGTTAAATAAACTATTAAAAATAAATAAACTATCAGAAAAAAGTAAAATAATCTGATCAGGAAAGCAATCAACAGAGTAAAAGAGGAGATTTCAGCAGTTGCTTTCACATTCTCTTTTCTTTCACGCATAAATTTTGGATTTTATTACAAACCAGAACTCTTCTGGAGGTCTATAAAGTACATACCAATATTTTCTTTTGTATCAGGAGGAATAGTTTTTCTTTTATACTACGCATCGGGAAAATTTTTACCTCATCCCATGCCAGAATTTTTTACAATTTTTGCTCAATACATTCTGTTCAACTATTTTCATTTTGATGGACTTTTGGATTTCTCGGACGCTTTCTTATCTCACAAAAAAAGTAGAGAAGATATACTGAAAATAATGGATGATACAAAAATAGGAACTTTTGCTGTTTTAGTTGGTGTTATTTACCTTTTGGCGAAAATAGAACTATACAAATCTATTCTTCCTCAAAATCCACAAATTATAATATTTTCTTTTTCATCGGGAAGACTTGGGATACTTGTAAGTTCTTTCCTTTTTCCAAAACCTGCAAAATCAGAGGGTCTTGGTTACTTCTTTCTTTCAGCAGGAAGGAAAAGTTTTATAATACCATCTCTGATTCTTTTTGTAGCTAATACATATTTTTCCACATATGAGACAATTTTTTCTGTATTTTCAGCAGTTGTAATTGGATTTTTTTCTTTGAAGAGAATAAATGGGCTCACGGGTGATGTTCTTGGAGCAATTTGCGAGATATCTGAAATAGTTTTCCTCGCAACAAATTTTGCGATCAGTTTTTCTAAATAAATTTGCAAAAGAGGAAAACTCAAAAGAGAATGAATAAACATAAGAATAAAAAAATAAAAATAATAAAAAAAGAGAAACAAATAATATAATAAATAAAAAAGAAACATAAGATAAAGATATGGCAAGATAAGGAAAGATTTGCCCCCATCGTCTAGCCAGGTCTAGGACACCGGTCTTTCAAGCCGGGAACGGGGGTTCAAATCCCCCTGGGGGCGCCCTCATTTTCAGGTGAAAAAAAATAAAAAAAAGGGAAGAAGTGGTAAAAGCAGTGGAAGGAATAAAAACAGTGGTGAAATTAGTAGTGAAGATATTCTTCAAAAAATAGCAAATTATATAACAAAAAAGCTGAACATCCAGACATCACCAAAGCACATAGAAGAAATAATCTCAGCAATAAAAACTACCAACAATTTTTGGCAAATTGTAGGAATATCTCAAAAACCAATACCTGTTGTTGCAGAAGCAGTAAATATTCTCAAAGATGAAGGGTATGTAAATTTTGAAGATGGGAAAATTATAGAAACAGAAAAAATAGGGGAGAAATTCAAATATATACTTCCTTTCCAAAGTCATCTTGTGTGCCAGACTTGTGATGGACGGGGGCTAAATTTCAAGAATACAGGAATATATGATAAGTTCTTTGAAATTCAGAAAAACAGACCAAAACCAATTCAAAAGTATGACCAAGGCAACATAACTCCTGAGAGCACAGTGGCAAGAATTGCTCTCATGCTCGTAAGAGGAGATGTATCAAATAAAAAAATAATAGTTCTTGGAGATGATGACCTTGTGGGAATAGCCCTTGGACTTACAGGACTTCCATCTGAGGTTTTAGTTCTTGATATAGACGAAAGATTAATTGAATTTACAAACAAGGTAGCAAAAGAGCACAATCTGAATGTAAGAGCAGAAGTTTTTGACTTGCGAAAACCTTTACCGAAAGATTTTAAAGCAAAATTTGATGTTTTTGTCACAGACCCCCCAGAAGCTAAAAAAGCATTTAAGATATTCTTGCAAAAAGGAATCTGGACACTCAAAGACAAAGGTTCGGTAGGATACATAGGAATGACTTTGATTGATTCATCTTTGGCAAAATGGAGAGAGCTCCAAAAGATAATAATTGATTCGGGAGCAGTAATAACAGATATAATAAGAGATTTCAACAAATACGAAATATGGGACTATCATCAGAACACAGTGGCATGGAAGATAGCTCCTGTGAAAAGTCCTCCAGATAATATATGGTATTCATCTTGTATGGTGAGAATTGAGATGATCGGAAAACCAAAAGCTCAAAACCTCACGCTAAAAGACAAAGATATTTATATAGATACAGAAAGTACAACAACCTGATTAATTAATTATCACATTCTTTGAGCCGTCTCATCTGCTATCTCTCTTGAAAGTTTGACTAAATCAACTCGTGGCAAAATTTTGTAAAGTTTTTCCGGTATTTCCAACCCCTTTCCTAATCTCATATACATTATCTCAAACGATTGAACTATTTTGTTCCAGTATAGTTGCACAAAAAATTGAGCCATTTTCTTGTAGTAATCCCCAAAAGGTTTATCTTTGTGTTTTTCTGCTCTTGCTATTGCAGACTCTGAAAAGTATATTCCTATTGCTATATCAGAAAATGCAGCGAGCAATTCTTGTTCATTTTGAATTTCTTCTCCGAATTTTGCAAAAGCTTCCTGTGCAGATATAATAAGAAGTCTTTTTGCGCATTCCAAAGCAAATAGTTCTTCCTTCAAAGAAAAATCTTGAACGAGTTTTTTGATTTCATTTACATCATCTATTTCTTTCCTTGCTTTTTCTACCCACTCAAAGAAGTTTATTTTACCTCTCATTGCTCTTCTTATTATCATTTCTGGGATATTGAGTCTATTTATCTCGTTTGTCCCCTCATATATTCTGTTTACTCTTTCGTCTCTGTAATGTCTTTCAACTTCGTATTCTTTTATGTAGCCGTATCCACCGTGAATTTGAACAGCATCATCTACTATGTGCCAAAGGAGTTCGCTACCTCCGACTTTGAGTATTGTTGCCTCTACTGCAAGTTCTTCAAATGCTTGCCACTCTTGCATCCCATCGCCGAGCCATAATCTATCTATGTTGTGGGTAAGTCTATACGCTGCGCTTTGAGCTGCAAAAGATTTTGTTGCCATGTTTGCTATTTTCCATTTCATAAGAGGGAAATCAAAAATAGCTTTACCAAATTGCTTTCTTTCTCTTGCATAATCTAATGCTTTCTTTGTAAGGTAAAGACCTGCTCCACCGCTTACTCCTCCAAGTCTCATTCTTCCCAAGTTAAGAGCATTTAGGGCGACTTTGTATCCTTTTCCTATTTCCCCGAGCACATTTTCCTTTGGAACTTTTACATCTTCAAGAATAACTTGACGAGTGGAGGAACCTTTTTGTCCCATTTTCTCTTCTTCTTTTCCTGTTTTTACTCCCCACTGTCTTTCTACTATGAAAGCTGTGAAATCTTTTCCGTTGACTTTCGCGAAAACTATGAATATATCTGCAAATCCAGCATTTGTTATGAATTGTTTTGTTCCGTTCAAGATAAAATATTTTCCATCATCTACTGGTGTGGCGGTGGTTTTAGCGTTGAGAGCATCTGAGCCAGCTCCCGGTTCGGTTAGAGCATAGGCTGCTATTTTTTTTGCATAAGCCAAATCTGGTAAGTATTTTTTCTTTTGCTCATCTGTTCCGAAAAATATTATCGGATGCGATCCAATTGTCACATGCGCTTCTGATGAAACTGCAAAAGATGTATATAGCATCATAGCTTCACTAACGCACAGAGCAGATACTTTGTCTAACTCTAATCCTCCGTATTCTTTTGGGTATTCAATTGCAAAAAATCCAAGTTCTCCTGCTTTCTTCAAAAGTTCAACCATCAAATCATGTTTTCCTTTTTCAAGTTCGTCTACTTTCGGTAAAACTTCTTCTTTCATGAACTTCTCAACTGTGTCTTTTAACATCTTTTGTTCTTCGTTCAGGTCCTCCGGTGTAAAAATATCTTTGCTGACAACTTTTGAAAGGAACTCGCACCCCTTTTCCATTTCTTTATTTACCTCCTTCTTAATCTTTTATTTAGATTTCAAATTTAATTTTCTAATTTTTTATGAAAAAATTCAATTTTTCGGGAAGAATTTGGGACTGATAAAAAAAATTCAAGGTTTGATTGAGATTCAAGGGAATATTCTAAAACCTCCTTTTTTGATTTGAATTGATTTTTCAATTGCTTTTTGTGTCCACTGTGAAGCTTTTGTGAAAGCGATTTTCGGGTCAAATCCCTTTGCTAAAAATGCTGTAAGTGCTGCTGAAAAAATACAACCTGTTCCGTGAACATGGAACCTTAACTTTTTTTTCTTCAAAGACATTACAAATTCTCCATTGAAAAAAAGGAAATCTTCTACCATTTTTATTTTTTTAATTTCGTGAAGATGTCCGCCTTTTATTACGACAAATGATTTTGAAATTTTTGATATTTTTTTTCCTGCTCTGAGTATATCATCTTTTTTTTCAATCTTTATATCAGAAATTTTTTCAGCCTCTTTTAGATTTGGAGTGAGAAAAAAAGAAATAGGAATTAATTTTTTCTTCATCAGTTCAAATCCGCTTTTTGATATGAGAGGAAAACCATTTTTTGATTGTAGAACTGGATCAACTACAAGTTTTATTCCATATTTTTCTGCTGCTTTTATAGCTGCGCGAACACCATCCTCACTCCCCAGTGCTCCTGTCTTTCCAAATTTTACCTTTATGTTTTCAAGAGCAGTTTGTATTTGTTTTGATATTACTTCAAAAGGAACTTGATATACTCCAAAAACTCCTTTTTCGTTCTGGTATGTTATGCAAGATACTACCGATATGCAAATGACTCCAAGTTTTGACATTGTTTTTACATCTTGTTGTATACCGGCACCAGATGTCGGATCGGATCCCGCAATTGAAAGACATATTGTCATTTTATTTTTTATTTTCTTTCCTTCCTTCCTTTCTTATACATATAACTTATGTTTGAAGAAATGTATTTGACCTTTAACGAAAGATTTTCTTGATTTTGCTAATTTCCAAATTTAAGATTTCAAAGATTTTGAAACACCGGCTGATGAGAAAGTAGCCATCTGCATATATATTTTCAGTGATGTTTCTATTATAAAAGAAGCGAGAGCTCCTCCTGTTCCTTCTCCAAGGCGCATATCAAGGTCTAAAATTGGTCTTAATCCAAAAAAAGATAAAACTACATTTCCTCCGGGCTCAGCTGTTTTGTGTCCTGCAAAGACGAAATCTTTGACTTTTGGATTTATTGACCAAGCAACACAAAATCCAGCCAAAGATATGAGACCATCTAAAACCACTGGAATTTTGTTTTCTGCACAACCTAAAATGAGACCTGCAATAGCTCCTATTTCATATCCACCAAATTTACATAAGGCATCAAATCCATTTTTTGGTTTCCACCTTGAAATAGCAGATTCAACAACTTGAATTTTCTTTTTTAGCTTTTCGTCATCTATACCGGTACCTCTGCCAACAACTTTTTCTGCCGGTTGTTCAGTAATATATGAAATGATAGCGGAGGAGGGAGTAGTATTTCCTATCCCCATATCTCCTGGGATTACAAGATCGGCATTATTTTGTTTTGCAAAATCAGCCATCTCTTTACCAATTTCAATTGATTTTTTTGCTTCGTTCTCGGTCATAGCAGGCTCTTTTAGAAAGTTTTTAGTTCCATAATTTATCTTGCGTGGGAAGAACCTTTCAGATTTCACATCAAAATCTTTCTTTACTCCGACATCTACAACGAAAACATCTGCTCCGACATGTTGACCTATTACATTTATAGCTGCTCCGCCGCGCAAAAAATTAAGAACCATCTGATAAGTCACCTCTTGCGGATATGCACTAACTCCTTCCTCAGCTATTCCGTGGTCTCCGCAAAAAACAAAAATAAATTTTTTGAGAGGTAATTTGAATGAGGTTTTGCCTGTGATTTTTGCATACCGTATGACTATTTCCTCAAGATATCCTAAACTTCCTGGAGGTTTTGTGAGATCATCAAGTCTTTCCTTTACAATTTTTTCAATTTCACCGTTGAACATAATCCCAAAAACTAAAACCGATTTATCATAATTTGCTTATCAGCAAAAATTTACTATCAAATTGATTTTATTTTCAGGACTGTTTTGAGCGAATTAAAAATTTCAAATACTCCTCAATAAAGTCATCTATCTCTCCATCAAGAACTCTATCGGCTTGGGTTGTTTCATAACCAGTTCTGTGGTCTTTTACGAGTTTATAAGGGTGAAGTATATAACTTCTTATTTGATTTCCCCAGGCTATATCTTTTTTCTCAACAAGGCTTTCTTTTTCCTTTTCTTTTTTTCTTCTTTCTAACTCATATAATCTTGATTGTAAAATTCTGAGGGCTATTTGTTTGTTTTTATGTTGAGATCTTTCATTCTGGCAAACAACAACTATCCCCGTTGGAATATGTTTTATTCTCACGGCAGAATCTGTTTTATTGACATGCTGACCTCCCGGACCTGATGCTCTGAAAGTTTCAATAATCAAATCTTTTGGATCTATATTTACCTGAATAGTTTCATCTATTTCAGGATAAACTGTGACAGCAGCAAAAGAGGTGTGCCTTCTTCTGTTTGCGTCAAAAGGAGAGATTCTCACAAGTCTATGTATTCCAGATTCTCCTTTCAAATACCCATATGCATATTCTCCTTGAATAAGTAAGGTTGCGCTTTTTATACCAGCTTGTTCACCTGGCATTTTATCTATTATTTGTACATCAAATCCAGATGATGTAGCCCATCTTATATACATCCTCATGAGCATACCAGCCCAATCCATGCTTTCGGTTCCGCCTGCTCCTGGGGTTATTTCTAAAATAGCGTTCATTTTATCGTACTTTTCGGAGAGCATAAGATCTATTTTGAGTTTTTGCAATTCTTTCCTTACTTTGGGTAAAAGATCGTTTAGTTCCAAAAGTGCATCCTGCTGATTTTCTACTTTCCATAGCTCATAAAGTGCTTGTGCATCCTCTATTAATCTTCTCACATTTTCAAATTTTTCTAATTTTTTTTCAAGTTCGCTTTTTCTCATCATAAGATTTGAAATTGATGAAAAGTCTTTTTCCTGTTCTATCATTTTTTTGATGCTATTGAGCTCATCTAAAAGTGAATTGAAATTTATGGTAGATTTTATAATCTCAAAATCTTTTTGAAGGTTCTCTATATCACTATCTAAAATCTGAACTTTCTGCATTTAGATTAATTTAACACAAGTTGCAAGTTATCAGAAAGTTACAATTTCTTTATTTTTTATCTTGGGGTGTCATCCTTTCCTATGCTCTTCTGAGAATTTCTGATCAGGAAGGTCAAAATTATAACCCATCAACATACAAACTTTTTCAAAAAAATGATTAATTTTTTGATATGGAGTCCGCAAATTTAGTAACAATGATTAAATATGGATACCGAAAAGGCGGAACTCTAATAACAATCTATTTATTTTTGATATTGAGTTTGCTACTTTTTTCGTTCTGCTCACAAAAAAACGAATCACAAAAAAACGCACTTTCTCCTAAAATCAAAAATGTAGAACCCAGTAATATATGGAACGGAAAAGAAAATGTAATTTCTATCTTCGGAGAGAACTTCATTCAGGGTATAAAATACAATTTTTCAGAAGATAAAGCAGAAAAAATAATTTTCAGAGTATTTCTTGAAGGCGAAGATCAATCTTTTGATTTGCCTTTTTTATGTGAATCGGAGAAGTTCTGTAAGGCTTATATCAAGGAAGGAATTCCGTCAGGACTATATAAATTGGTCGTTATAAACTACTACGGATTAAGAGGTGATTATCCTATTCGGGTGATCAAAAATTTACCTCCTGTTATAACTTCCGTTTCTCGTGAGAATATATCTAATGCATCGGATCAGGAAGTATTTATTTTTGGGGAGTACTTTGATGAAATAACTGGGGTGTTTTTGAATGAAAACAAAGTAAATTTTTATACTGTTTCATCTACAGAAATATCTTTCATAGTACCTCGTGGTTTCCAAAGGGGGAGCTATACTCTAAAAGTTTTCAACTCGGAAGGAAGTTCAGGGGAAACGAAGATAAATGTCTTTGATGGAGCCTCAATAAAGGTGAAAGTTTCTTATCCTGAGAATATATCTAAAAACTCAGAGTTCCCCGTAGATTTTGAATTGGAAAATGTAGGAGGGCTGAAAGCAGATTTGAATTTTGCCATTATCTTCGGTGGGGAAAAAGTATCAACAGGTGAGATATCCTTATCTTCACGGGAGTCAAAAAAGCTAAGCTATAGTGTTCCCATCACAGAAGTTCAAGAGATATTTTTAAATGTAAAAGGTAAAGACATATATGGCGGAGAAATAGAAGTATCGCTGAAAGAAATAGTATATGCTAAATGTTCCCAGGAAGTATGTGATGGAAAAGATAATGATTGTGATGGTATAGTAGATAATGGTGTGCTTTTGGTTTTTATGAAAGATAAAGATAAAGATGGATATAGTGATGGAGTATCACAGCTTGCTTGTGCCCTTCCTTCACCTAATTTCAAACCAGTAAATGAGATTTTAGGGTATGATTGCAACGATGATGATCCTGAAATTTACAGCGGAAAAGCGGAAATATGCGACTACAAAGATAATGATTGCGACGGATTGGTAGATGAGGGTGTCAGAACACTATTTTGGATAGACAACGATAGAGATGGCTATGGTGATAAAGACTCTGAACCCGTTGAAGCTTGTTTTCCACCGTCATCAAAACATGTACAAAATAATTTTGATTGTGATGACTCTGCAAAAAATGTTTATCCGGGAGCTCCTTTAGTTTGTGGAAATTCGGTTGATGAAGATTGCGATGGTAATATTGAAATTCTACTTTGGGAAGATAGAGATGGAGATTCATATACAACAAACGATCAAGTTTGCGCCAACACATTAGCCAAAGGAATAACTTCTGTTTCAAAACCTTATGATTGCAACGACTTAGATCCTCTTGCCTATCCAGGTGCTTATGAGAAACTTAACAATCAAGATGATGACTGTGACGGAATCCCAGATGATGATCTTTCTCCAATTGCAGAAGTCTTTTTTATTTCAGCCACCAGCATAGGAATAAGATGGGAAGATAGGACGCAAGATGAGGAAAAATTTGTAATAGAATATTCGGATAGAGCAGATTTTTCTTCTTTTTCAGTGGCTGAAGTTTCACAGAATGTAACACAAGTTTATATTCAACAGCTCTTACCAGAAACAACTTACTTTTTCAGAGTTTATGCACAAAATTCTCTTGCTAAAACCTCTCCATCACAGCTTATGGCAACGACATCAAAGAAAGAAGGAAAATCTTTTGTGGCATCTGGTTCCTACCATACATGTGCCATCAAAGAAGACTATTCTCTGTGGTGCTGGGGAAGAAATTATGCTGGTCAATTAGGAATACCGGAACTGTATGTGGAAAACACAGCAGAACCGCAGTTTGTCATGAATGATGTAGCTTTCGTAAGTGTAAATGAGGAAAATACCTGTGCTATAAAAAAAGATGGAACACTTTGGTGCTGGGGAGACAATTCAGGGGGGCAAATTGGTGATGGATCATTCGGAAGTGATGTGAGTCAGCCTACATTTGTTATGGATCGAGTAGTAAAAGTAAGCGTAGGATACAGACACACCTGTGCTATAAAGTTGGATGGATCCTTGTGGTGCTGGGGAAATAATCAATATGGGCAAGTCGGTGACGGGACCATGGGAACTATAAAACCTTTCCCAGTACAACCTATTGGCATGAGCCGAGATGTAGCTGATGTGAGCGCAGGATTTGATCACACTTGTGCTGTAAAAACCGATGGCTCTTTATGGTGTTGGGGAGGAAATGACCGGGGGCAACTTGGAGATGGAACAAACGTAGGAAAGGTTATACCAAAGAGAATTTTCGCAAGTGGGGTAAAGAAAGTTTCCGCAGGAGCTAAATATACCTGCGCTATAAAGAATGATAGTTCCCTCTGGTGCTGGGGAGAAAATAATACTGGACAGCTTGGATTAGGAATTATAGGAGGATATTATACAATTCCTCAATTTATTACAGACGATGTTATCAAAGTATCAACTACTGCCGGTTTGAGTTGGGGAGCTGGGCACACCTGTGCTGTAAAATCAGATGGCTCAATTTTCTGCTGGGGAAACAATAGTTACGGCCAGCTGGGAAATGGTTCTTTCGGAAATAATATACCATCCCCCTCCTCCGATATATATTTAGATGCTTTCTATAATAGGCTGACCGATATTTATTATGTTTCTGTTGGGAATTCTCATACATGTGCAGTGGATAATAAAAATCAGATTTGGTGCTGGGGAAATAATTATTACGGACAGCTCGGAATAGGAAAAGATTATAACTATTATCAGACATATTACAGGTTCCCAAGACAAGTTACATCAGTTGGTAAAGTAAAGGGAGTTAGTGTTGGATATTCTTCAACTTGCGTTATCAAGCAAGATAATTCTCTTTGGTGCTGGGGTGGAAACGATTCAGGACAACTTGGAGATGGAACTTTTATTTACAGAACATTTCCTCATATGAAAATTACTGATAATGTATTGCAAATTTCTGCAAATCAGTATAATACCTGTGCTATTATATCTGACAATTCCCTCTGGTGCTGGGGGAGCAACTGGTATGGTCAACTTGGGCTCGGATTTTCAGGAGGAAATATTAATACTCCACAAAAAGTTATGGAAGAGGTAGCTTCGGTTTCAGTTGGGGAAAACCATACATGCTCTATGAAACAAGATAATTCTCCCTTGTGCTGGGGAAATAATTGGTGGGGGCAAATTGGAGATGGAACAAATATACAAAGGGTAAGTCCATATCCAGTGAAGATATCAGATATAGTCATATCGGTCTCCTCCGGATATGAACATACATGTGCTTTGATGTCGGATAGATCTCTCTGGTGCTGGGGAAAAAATTCAGAAGGACAACTTGGTAGTGGCTCAAGTAGAAATTATTGTGGTGGATGGTGGCCCAATTGCAATAAAAATCCTACCAAAATAATGGATGATGTAGTACAATTCTCAGCCGGAGCATACCACACCTGTGCAGTGAAAACAGATGGATCTCTTTGGTGCTGGGGGTATAACAATTGGGGGCAGATCGGCGATGGTTCTTTTTCAAATAGAAATATTCCAACCCTAATAATGTCATCTGGTGTTTCATCAGTGGCAGCAGGGGTAGAACACACCTGTGCAGTGAAGCAAGATGGGGCTCTGTGGTGTTGGGGAAGAAACTTTGAGGGACAGCTCGGGTTAGATCCTTCAGTTACTTCATTTACTACCACTCCTCAGCAGATACTTCCGGGTGGAGTAATTAGAGTTGTCACAGGGGGTTACCACACATGTGCTGTAATGGACAATTTAACTCTCTGGTGCTGGGGAGCTAACTGGGAGGGGCAGCTCGGTAACGATTCATGGTCAAGTACTTATACCCCATCTCAGGTAATGGCAGGAGGTTTTCCACTTTACGTTTCATCAGTGGCAGCAGGGGAAAGACATACTTGTGCCGTAGATACTGCGGGTAATCTCTTGTGCTGGGGAAACAACTGGTTTGGTCAGGTTGGTGACGGTACAACCTCACATAAAAACTCTCCGGTTCTGATTGCATCTGGTTTTTTATATGTTTCTGCAGGGTGGCGACATACTTGTGCAGTAAAACAAGATGGATCTTTATGGTGTTGGGGAAGGAATATGGAAGGTCAAATTGGAGATGGAAATACCCCGGGCTCAGATGATTGTAGTATCTGGGACTTTGGTAATGATTGTAACAAATTTCCTACATATATAGCCTCTGATGTCACAGCAGTTTCTGTAGGAGCAAGGCACACTTGTGCCACAAAGCAAAATGGCTCTCTTTGGTGCTGGGGAGATAACAATTGGGGACAACTTGGAAACGGAACTCGTGTTCGAAAAACTACTCCATATCCGGTAATTACACCAGCTGGAGCTTTATCAATCTCCGTTGGAAGAGGATACTCATGCGCAATAAAAACCGATGGCTCATTATGGTGTTGGGGAAATAACTCTAGTGGACAGCTTGGAAATGGTGAAAGTGTATGGGATAGTTCTTACTTACCCTCTCAAGTTTCACCTCCGATGCTATCTGATGTATCGTTTGTCTCTTTGGGTGGTGGGCATAGTTGTGCCATCAAAATTGATGGTTCATTATGGTGCTGGGGTAATAATTGGAGTGGACAGGTTGGAGATGGTACCACTCAACAGAGAGTTTATCCTGTGTTGGTAGCAAATAATGTACTAACCGCTTCCCTGGGAGACAGTCACACTTGCGCAATAAAACAAGATAGGTCTTTATGGTGCTGGGGAGCAAACTGGTATGGGCAAGTTGGAGTAGGTCCCGTAGGTAGTGTTCTTTCTCCTAACGAGGTTATGCAAGATGCTATTACCGTTTCTGCTGGTTACTACCACACATGTGCAATAAAAATTGATGGTACTTTGTGGTGCTGGGGGTGGAACTCTTACGGTCAGGTGGATGGAAATGGAACTTTTGACACAAATGAAGCTTTTGCGAGAAAAGTTACCTTTAGTTATTCTTCACCTGCTCCCCGTCTTAAATTCATCTACAAAGATAACAATAATAAGCTTTCCGATCTTAGCGACACTAATGAGTTTTCTCAACCATATTCTTGCCTTTCTTTTGGTATAAGAGCTTTTGATTTTGTCTTAATTATGGTAGTAATTTATTTCTTCGCAAAAAGAAGGAGTTTATTAAAATTAGTTAATTTGAAAAACGAGAGAAAAATTAGAATAAAAGAAAGGAGGTAAGAAGGTATGCCCTTTTTAGGATTATTGTTATTCAATTTCTTACCACCGCATATTATTATTTCATTTTCTTTTATCTTATCTGAGGAAAGGTTCATATGTGGAGTTCGTGAGGAGTTCTACTTGATTTCTCTGAACTCAGATGGTGCAATAGATGATGTTGTCAAGGAAATTCGTGGAATTCAAGCTTCAAAGGAAAAGGAAGCTGTATGGAAATTAGTTTTTAATGGTGAAGATAAATTCTCAGTAGAGTTCAAAGATGGAAAGATAAAAGAGGTTACTTTGAACAAAACATGTTTTGTTCAATTAGAAAATCCCCCAGAAATTTTTCCTGTATCTTCAACTCAAATTAGCGTAAATTTCGTTTTACCTCCTGGAAATTTTTTTGGTTTTTCAGCAACTGCATCAGGGTTCCCTTTTAGTAAAGTGAATATAATAAAAGAAAAAGAAAAAATTTCTGTTGAAATTTTATACACAAAATTTCAGGAAGGTGCTTATGAGGATTCAATTTTTTTCTCAGCAGTCTCAAATTCCTCTCCAAATACACAATACAAATTTTTTTACATAGGGAAAATCCCTATACCTGAATACATGGTAATATCAGGTGTTTCAGAAGTTCCAAATTCTCAAGGTAAAATAATAGTGGGGAAGAGAGAAACTTCATTTGTGTCCGATAATAGGGGGAGGTTTAATGTTAATGTTCCCATTTTCCTTGATGATAAGGAAATAAAGATAGTGTATCAGGGAAAAGAAGGGAAGATAAATGAAGAAGTCAGAAAAGTAAATATAAAGAAGGATTACTTGCAAAGACCTTTGATAATTACAGAGAAATTGGGAAATAAACTTTTGATTTTCGGAAGTGACGAAACATTGATGAAAGATATTTCCTTCAAAAAAGTTTCCGGATCACAAAATTATACTGTTGAAAAGTTGGGAAAAACATCAATAGTATTTATTCCTCAGTTCGGCAGATACATAGTTGAAGTTCAACGGAAAAATATTGAGATAAATGTTGAAAGAATTCCTTATAGGTTAATAATATTTACTCCTGATGAACAAGAGAAGGAAATTGTCAGAAGTAAAGCTGGAAGAGAAATAAGAATAAAAGTTGGAGTACAAGATATAACTGGTCAGAAAATTGAACCATCTGAGTTCCCATATATTCATAAAGAGATCCCGCCAAGGAAAGTTGAATTGGAAATAAGCGGCGGAATAGGTGGGGGTATTAATACAAAGTTTAAAAGAATTTCTTTCAAAAATGTGTATTCTTTCCTTTTGATGTTTCCAACTGGAAAAATCTCACCTTTTTTGGGAGTTGAGGGAGGATTTGTATCTTATCCTGGGAATATAGATGTTTTACAAATTTTTTCTGCCCCAGTTCTTGGGGTAAATTGGAAAGCTTTTAAATCTTTAGCTTTAAGATTAGCTCCTGCTTTTCCTGCAAGTTTTATAAAGCTTGAAGGAGGAAGTTTTGAAAAAGATTTAGGTTTATTTGGTGTTCAACCAAATCTCTCGTTTATTTTAGGAAAAGAGCCATTATTTTTTGGACTTTCTTTCTCCTATATGCATCATGCTTTCAAAAACACAGATCTGGGAAACATAGAGTTTGATATAAAGGAATTAAATTCATTTTTCTCAACTTTAAGAGTTTTCTATGTGTTTTGATGTAGTTTAGTGCTAAAAATTTTAAAAATTAGCAAAGTTGTCTTTATTTTATATTATGAACTATCAAATATTTAATCTTTCGTATTTGTGATGATAGGTGGAGGCTTTATTCTTCTGAAAATCTGAAAAACGAAAATGAAAATACCAGAAGAAAAAAGCAAATAAGAAAAAAACCTTAAAGAATGAGGAGAAAAACTTTTTAGGAAAGCAGATCTAAAAAAAGCAGAGAAAAGAGAAATCATAAGTCCAAGATTTACCAGAATAAAAGTTATAGCAGGAAAAATTGGGTTCCCCCTAAAAGTTCCCTCTTTTAGCCGAGGTAATATCCACCAAGAAACTCCTGCTATAAAGTTAAAGAACCATCCAAAAATCATAAAATCAAGATGGACTGGGATCAGAAAAAGGAATCTGAATTGAGGGAACACTTTTGATAAAGATATGAGAACTCCCAAAAAAGCTCCGGCTAAAAGATAAAAACAAGAAGTTCCAACAAAAATCTTTGATAAAGTCGGCATAATTTTAGTTTATTCTACGCAATATATGCAAGACAAAAAATAAGCAGCCCAGAAACTGTAAAAACGAAGAAAGCACAAAAATATACTTCAAAACCTGAAAATAAAGAAAAGGCTCTGAAATAAACCTCAATAAAAGTCCCGAATTTAGCAGGATAAACGAGAGGAAAGTAATTTTGTCTTTTTCTTGTATTTTGATTTTACCTCTGGGGAACATCCAAAACGCAACTCCAAAAATCAAATTAGTTATCCATCCTAGCGTTATTGCATGAATTGATACAGGGAAAAAATTCGGAAGAAAAAAAGAAGCACAAGAAAGCAAAACACCCAAACATAAAAAAATAAAAGCGGTTTTAACGAATAGCCTTGAAATATAAGGCATAAACCTTAAATTATCGTTAGAAATTTAGCATAAAATTAAAAAAATAAAACAAAAAGCAAAAGAAAAAAAGTTGCGTTTAAAGAAAGTTGGATTTATTGCTTTTGTTTACTGACGAATTAAAATTTTAGCTTTGAGCCGAGGTGGCGGAATTAGGTAGACGCGTCGGACTTAGGATCCGATGGGGTTTTCCCCCGTGCGGGTTCAAGTCCCGCCCTCGGCACCCTCACCTTTGACTTCCTCAATTTTTGCCTTCTCAACTCCCTTTATTTTCTCCTCTTCTTTCAGCTTTTCAAAGAAAATTCTTCTTGCTTCCTGAAATATTCTCTTTGCTTCGGCTTCGGAAAGTCCTGGGATTTCTTTTATTTTCTCAAAAGGAGCAAGAGCTATATCTTCTATGGTTCTGAAACCAGATTCCCATATGATCTGCATCTGTTTTTCCCCTATACCGAGGCTCTTGAAAAAATCAGGTAGCATCTCTCTGAGCTTTTCTCTTTCGGATTCACTTCTGACATTTATCTTTATTCCCAAAAGTTCTGATGCAAGTTTGACATTTAATCCACCTCTACCTATGGCGATAGACAACTCATCGTCTGGAACAACAACGATTGCTTCTTTCTGCTCTCCCTCAGTTTTTCTGACCATGATAGCGGAAACCTTTCTTATACCAAGAGCATTAGTTATAAGCTGTTGAATATTTTCACTATATGGTATTATATCTATTCTCTCCCCCCCGAGCTCTTGAACCATACTCTTTATTCTTATTCCTCTTACACCAACACATGCCCCAACAGGGTCTATATTGCTATCCACAGATTCTACAAGGATTTTAACTCTAAAACCGGGTTTCCTTGCAATATTTCTTATTTTTATTATGCCTTGCTCCACTTCACTGACATTCTTTTTGACTATCTCCTCGACGAACTTTTTATCTATTCTTGAAAGAATAACTTCAGTTCTCGTAAACATGCCTTCGTGCTTTATCCTCACATCTTTTATAACTGCTCTTACAGTATCTCCTTCACGCAGTTTAGAATCTTGGGGAGCTAATTCGCTCTGAGGAAGTATTCCGAGAACATTTTTACCCAGGTCAACATAAATAATTTTTTCTTTCCGTATTCTTTCAAACTCTATTTTTTTTACAATGCCAGCTACAAGCTGACCTTTTTTCTTTGAGAACTCCTGATATATTGACTCTTCAACTGCTCCTGATAACCTTGCCATAAGTAAATTCCGCGCCACTTGCGTCCCTCTTCTACCCATAGATTTTGTATCAATTACTTCATAAGCTTCATCTCCAACTTCTGCAGTTGGATCAATCTTTCTTGCTTCCTCAAGTGATATTTCGGTGAGAGGGTTATTTACTTTCTCAACAACGGTTTTTTTCCTATAAATTCTGAACTCAGATTTCTCCTCGTCAAACTCAACGATATATTCGGCATCACCGAGAATTTCCTTTGCGGTCTGAGATAGAATATCTTTCATAGTCTGAATCAGCGTACTCATGCTTATTCCTCTTTCCTCAGCGAGAGCTTTAAGAGTGACCTTCAGTGGCTCTGGTTCTCCTTCCTCTATTTTGAGTTCTTTTTTCTTTGCCGCCATAAATCAGATTTTAATGAAAATTTTTAAAACAAAAAATTTTTCACAAATCAAATTAAAATCATTCAAAATGAGAAGGGAGAAGGTAGTGATAAAGATAGGTTCCTCTGTTCTTGCAAATGAGCTAGAACCTGATAATGAGATATTTTACAAGATAGCAAAATCAATTTACGAGGTGAAGGTCACAAGTGAGAGTGAATTGAAAATCAAACTTGATGTTGTTATTGTTTCATCTGGTGCTATGCTTTTTGGGATATTTGAGTTAGGGAAGAGGAACATACCTAAACTGATGAAAGAAAAACAAGCTTTGTGTGCAGTAGGACAACCAAAGCTTATGAGTATGTGGTCGGAGGCTTTCTCAAATTTCAATATCAAAACAGCCCAGATACTTCTTACACATGAGGATTTCTCATCAAAATCAAGAAGCCAGAACATAAAAAACACAGTAGAAGAGTTACTAAAAATAGGTGTAATACCCATAGCTAACGAAAATGATACAGTTGCAACAGAGGAAATAAGATTAGGCGATAATGATTTTTTATCTGTATATCTTGCGGCACTTATTGAGGCACAGAAACTAATAATAGCGTCAGACATAAAGGGAATAATAGATAGAAAAGGAAATATCATAGAAGAAATAAATTTTGAAGAGAATATATGGGAAAAGATAGAGGTGTTTGATACCGGAAAGAAAGTTTTTGCAGGAGGTATAAGTTCAAAGCTTTCGGCTGTAAAACTCGCATCAGAATTCGGAATAACTTCATTTATATTAGATGGTAAAAATCCCGAAACAATAAAACTTGCGATTGAAGGTAAAAATCCTGGAACCAAAATTCTACCCAAAAAGAAAGGAGAAAAAAGAAAAATCTGGATAGCCAACATAATGAAAGGGAAGGGGCAGATTCAAATAGACCGTGGCGCCTACGAAGCTATAAAAAAAGGAAAAAGCTTGCTTCCATCTGGAATAAAATCTGTATCTGGTGAATTTTCAAGAGGAGATATGGTGGAAATAGTTGTTGATGGAAAAGTTATCGCACGAGGTATAACAAATTACTCATCAGCAGAAATAAACCTTATAAAAGGTAAAAAAACAAGTGAAATCGCAAAAATTTTAGGTTCTAAAAAAGAAGATGAGGTAATTCACCAAGACAATATGCTTATTTTGGAGTCAGAAATGTGAAAGATAAAAAAGATTGTTAAGTGTTTTTCAATCTTGGTTTAATCTCAAAATTTCTCTTCTTATATCTTCAATTATCTCTCTATTGTGTATATCTTTTTTATCTCCTTTTTTGATTGAGAAAATGATAAATACTTTTCTTCCAAATTTTTCTTCAAAATTTTTGTCAGTACGACTTAACCACTCTTTCCACTTATGTATCTCAGGTGTTTGGTTATATGTAATCGGTTTTATTTGCAAACCTATGTATTTTCCTTTTACTTCTATGTAAAAATCTATATTGTAAAGTCTATCCCATTCATCTGGTGCTGGCTTTATTTCTACACCTAACTCTCTCTGCAAAAGTTTATAAATTGTTTCCACCTCCGTCTGATACCCTTCAAATGTTCTATTTATCACGAGATTGTATATGTAGTTTATACAATCTTCTTCTGATACTTCATCTATTTCTGCTC
>JAVVGL010000032.1:0-19187 GCA_032249135.1 Candidatus Calescibacterium sp.
ATGAAAAATGAATGTGAGCTCCGAGGTTTCAACTCCTCATTGGTAAATTGCGAACAAGTTACGGTAACCAAAGAATTTTATAGTAATAGTAGGTTTCAACTCCTCATTGGTAAATTGCGAACTGAGTTGAAGAAGGAGGTGCAAGAGCTGAAATGGAAAAGTTTCAACTCCTCATTGGTAAATTGCGAACCCTGAATTAATTATAATCATTTTTGCTTGAAAAGTCAAGAAATTGAGAAATTTTTGGATTTTTTCTTTTGAAGGTCAATTCTGATGGTTCAAGAAAACCAGATTTTTAAACGGAATTTAGCAAAATATCGCTCCGGAAACCTTATCTGACAAGGCTTTCAGAAATTTTTTAATGCTGCATCAAGATGCGCTCGCACACTCGCACACACGCATCAAGATGCAAATTACATCTCATACATCCCTCATCAGACAAGGTCTCCCAAAAACCACCTTCCAGCTGTACCCAAATTTTGCATTTTTTAACGAGAATAAAACCATAACATAAAATACACTATCATAGACCCCAAGAAAATAAAAGGCAAAAAAGCACAAAAAAAGAAAATCAAAGTATGAGGTTAAATTAAAATCTACAAGGTTAAAAACCTATCCCTATCCCAACTTTGAAAACAGGCAAAATTCCAAAACCTGAACCAGAACCTACTTTCGCTGATTTTCCCCCACCTTCTGCTTCAATTGATGAGGAACTTGCGGAAACCTTAACTCCTCCGCCAACCGAAAGTCCAAATCCCGCTCCCTCACGACCAGATATAAAATTATACCCCAAAATTATCGGTAGAGAAAAACCTGTTCCAGAAGATTTTCCTTTCGCACTTATCTCCTGAGAAATTCCGCTCACTGTACTGCTAACAAATTCAAGTGTTGGAGTAAAAGTCAAATTTACTCCTTCTGGTGCATTTCCGGTAAAAAATATTCCAATTGGTAGACCGAAACCAATTCCCCAAACATTCAAACTTGCAGTAGTTCCAACAAGCGATTGTTCAACATTTAGATAGTTAAAAATAAACTCAAAACCAATAGAAAAGTTTTCTTGTATTCCTCTGTGATATTCTAATTGAATGGAACGAATAACCGAAGCCGAAGAAGAGACAATAGCTACCAAAGTAAAATTTGCAGGGTCAAAACTGAAAATCAGAAGGTTTTTCCTCCATTCTTTTTCTTCATATTTTTTCTCTTCTGCTAACACTCCGCCTGAAAGAAGTAAAACATCTAATAAGCTTAAAATAACAACAAATAGCCTTACTTTCTTCATTATTCTGTTTTCTCTTACCGTTTCCATCTTAGTTTCACCTCCCACTTCAAAATTTAATCAAAAATAAAAAATTTTGGAGTAAAAAATCAGGAAAATCTTTGATTTGTGAAGTTCCATCATTCTTTGACCAATTAGAGAAAACCATTTTTTTTACGAATAATTTTTTAATATGGTACAAAGTGCAATTGCTATCATACTAACTTTTGCTTTCTCAAATGAAACTATTTTTGTGTCAAAAGCAGGAGACCAAACAAGAGTTAGCGTCACAACATCTCCATCAGGTAGAATAATAGCAGTAGCAGAAGATACAAACTGCGGAAAACCAGAAAAACATATATGCCTGTATGATGGCGGAGAACAACTCGCAGATGATTCAGGAGTTTCAACAGCTTTCCCTTCAATAGCGGCAGATAGCTCAGGAAACTTATATGTAGTATGGTCAGATGCAAGTCAGATAGATCCAATTTCAAGAACAAGGACATGGGACATTTTTTTGAGAAAAAAAATCGGCTCATCCTGGCTCCCCTCTGAAAGAATAAACTCAAAAAATCCATCACAAGACCAATGCTCAACACAGGGAGACCAAATAAACCCAGATATATATATATCAGGAACAGAAATACACATAGTCTGGCAAAGTATAGAAAGCACAGGAAGGTCGTTTGTATGCTATGTCAAATCTCCAGATTTAGGAGCAACTTGGCTACCAAACAAAAAGCTCTTTGAAGGATATGTCCCAGCAGTAGTAGCCCAAGGGAACGATGTATTTATAGCATTCGCAGATATAAACGGAAATATAAAATTCGCAAAATCATCAGATGGAGGACAAACCTTTACTTTCAAAAACGCAATAAATGTATCTCAAAGAATCGCAGATTTATCATCTCCCGACCTCGCTATAACCCCATCCGGAAACATAATTTTAGTCTGGCAAGATAAAGTATCAAAACTCGGAGGAGAAGATATAGATATTTTTCTTTCTATATCAAAAAACAAAGGAGAAACTTGGAGCACACCTTCACGACTTGATTTACCCGGAGACCAAATCCAACCATCTGTTGTTTTTTTAGGAGGAACAAAAATCTTCTACTCACAGAAAAAAAGTGAAGCTCTGGGATTTGATATTTATTTTGTGGAATCAGAAGGGGAACTGTTTATTTCACAAGGTGAAAATTCTCCTACATCAGCAGCAAGTGTAGTATCTGGTGAAAGTTCAATAGTAGTTTTTCAGTTGAAAATAACAGCAAGCGAAGAACTAAGCGAAGCAGAAGTAAAAACAATAACAGTAAAAGCATCAGGAACTATGATAGATAACCAGCACATCTTGAAAATAAGCGCATGGCACGACAAAGACGGGAACGGAGCAATAACAGAAGGTCAAGACATACTTTTAAGTTCATCTGTATTCTCACAAGATAATGGAAAAACTACACTTACAATAAACATACCAATCGTAAGTCCAAACCCCCAATACATAATTTTTGCCGTTGATCTTTCAAAACCTATTCCACGAGGGAGCGATTTTAAAATAGAAATTTCTCCAAACGATGTTCTTGCAGTTTTACCGGGAACAAGCAAAGGAGTAAAAGTAAGCGGTCCAACTTTGCAAAGCAGAACAGTTTCAGTTTCCAACAATTTACCAGTAGTTTCTTTATATGTAAATCCTCAGAATGTTCTTGAAAATTCTGGTGTAGAAGTCATATTAAATGCAGGCTCATCTTACGACCCAGACGGAGACCCCCTGAACTTTTCTTGGACACAACTATCAGGTCCCCCGGTAAATCTTATAACTTCTGGCTCAACTGCAAAATTTACAGCTCCATCATCTGTCACAAGAAATGAGATAATTGTAATTGAGGTCACAGTATCAGATAATTTTGGAGGTACCTCAAAAGCGCAAGGGAAGGTCTATGTAATAGACTCACTAAACGAGCCACCAGTTGCAATTGCAAGAGTAAAAATAGGTTCAGCTTTATTTGATGAACCAATAGAAGTCGGCGAAGGAGATATAGTAATTCTTGATGGTTCTTTGAGCTATGATCCAAATGGAGATAGTATAGTATATTTTTGGACTCAAATTTCGGGTCCAAAAGTTCAGATTTCAAATCCTTCATCTGTGACGGCTTATTTTGTAGCACCCGATGTAGTTGGAATTCAGAAAGAAGAAATTGTTATAAATCTTTCGGTAAGAGATTCAAAAGGAGCGGCATCTTCTGATCAAATAAAAATACAAGTGAGGAATACAAAAAATGACCCGCCAGTGGCAATTTTCAGCTATACTCCGGCGAAAGGAATAGTGCCTCTTGAAGTTCAATTTGACGCATCAGATTCATTTGACCCCGACGGTTCAATAATTCTTTACACTTGGAGATTCGGAGATGGAACAGAAATTTCAACTACGAACCCGAAAATTACACATATATTTGAAAGACCGGGAGAGTATATAGTAGAACTGAAAGTTACTGACTCTGCAAATTTATCCTCAACATATTCAGCAGCTGTGACGGCTCTTTCAACTCAGCCATCTTTATTCATTTTCCCTTATCAAGCAGCAGAAGATATTCCATTTGGAGTTCCTAAAAACTTTGTCATAATCAGAGTAGTTAATGTTTCGGGCGAGTCAATTTTACTGAACTCTTTGAAGATTGAATTTTCTGGAACTCCGGATGCTCAAATTGATTTTCTTATAGATCGCAACAACGATAGAGTTGGAGATGTGAAAATATTCTCTCACATTCTGAGAACAACAAAAGATTTAGTTGTAGTTCCGCTTGATGTTATAGTACCCGGTGGAGAAGGGATAAACATAATTTTATCTTTGACGGCATATCCCATAAGTATTCCGGCAAAATATGATGTAAGCATTTTAGAAATAAAAGCAACAAGTAGCACATCAGGAATTCAACCTGAAATGTTAGGAGAGAAATTGCCAAAGAGTTTTTCAGCATTTGTCAAAAGACCGTCTTTGTGGTTCCGCTCATTTGTGAGCACAATAACTGCATACTCGCTCAAAGCTGAAATACCAATAATCGCAAAAGCAAACGGAACTGACTTTCTCATAAGCTCCATAGGAATAGAATATGATCCAACAATAATAAATCTTGTTGAACTTGCAGAAGATGAAAATGGTAACTCAAAATATGACCCAGGAGAAAAAATTATCACGAAATTTGAGATGGGACAATCTTTTTCCGATATCTCAATTCAAATAAAGAATGGACAAGAAAAAAGATTTTTATTTGTTGCCTATCTTTCACCGACCACAACTTGGAAAGCATCTCCTGAAATATCAAAATTAGAAAATAAGAGTTTATCAAAATCAGAAAAGATAGCGCTTTCCTTACTTTTGATATCTTTAATTCCGTTTGCGATAGTAGTGAGGAGAAAAGAAAATTTTGTTTCTAATGTTTTACTTATGATATCTTTTGTTTTATTTGTGAGCGTATCTTGGTTTTCGTGCGCTAACAAAGCTGGAAAATCTCCAATGGGTCGCCCACCTTCACAGGAACAACAAATACAACCTCAGCAGCCACAAAGACAGACAGTATTCAAATTAAAGAGCGCATCAGCTTCTTCAATTCCGGCTCAGGAATTTGACCTCGTTGGAATTCCGATAGAAGTAAAAATTATGTATTAATTTCCTCCTCTCTTTTGCCAATTCCTTTTTCTTCAATATATTTTTTGATGAAAGAAATTGCTTCGGATTTTTCTGGCTTAATTTTTCCTTCTATTATTGCATCCTCTACTGCTTTCTTTATCTCACCTATAATCTTACCTTGTGGTAATCCGAATAATTTTTGAATTTCGTATCCGTTCAGCGGACACTTTATTTCTGATTTTCCAAGTTTCACTATTTGATCTGCAATCCTTCTTTTCAGCTCATCCAAAGATTTTAGGCGTGGATTTGGGTCCTTTAAAGCTTTTATATCGTATTCTACAAACTTCAAGACCAAATCTCTATCTTCCCCGAGTCTTTTGATAAGCCTTCTTACCGCTGCATCTGACCAATCAGAAGAATAATATATCATGTGATTTTTCACTATTGAAATTATTTTTTTTCTTTCGTGTTCTGGGAATTTGAATGTAGAGAGGAAATCACTTGCAATTTCTGCCGAGAAATTTTCGTGCCCCCAATATACAACTCTACCATCAGGTAAAATCTTTTCAGAAAATGCTTTCCCTATATCGTGGAAAAATGCGGCAACTCTCAAAACAATGTCAGGAGGAACCAAATCAACTACTCTGACACAGTGTTCAAAAACTCCTTCAAAATGGTAAGGAGACTTCTGATCTTTGTAAAGAGCAGGAACAATTTTCGGGAAAGAATAATGGAAAAAATTTATATCTCTGAGAAAAATCAGCCCCCGCGAAGGCTTAGCTGATAAAAACAATTTTCTCAACTCCTCACCCTGCCTTTCCTTCGGGACCTGACATATAGAACCTATCTTCTCCTTTGCCACCAGAAAAAGCTCCTCAGATGCCGTAAATCCTTCTGAGATAAATCTTGCTATCCTTATGATTCTTGCTGGATCAGAAATTATAGTTTTGCGCGGAGACGATGGTGTTCTGAGAGTACGAGAAATTATGTCTTGTCTGGCAATTCCCAGAGGATCAAGAATCTGATTTTTGATATTTCCTAAATTCTTGAGCGGAATTACGAGGGTATTTATTGTGAAATCTCTTTCCCTAAGATCTTCCTCCAAGGTTTTTCCTTTCGGAGGAGTTATATCTATTGTGATATCTCCGAGAAAAATTCTCGTAAGCTTATGATTACTTGGTCTCATAAAAGGAGGGTTTCCAAATTCCCGAAGAACGACCCCTTCAAAGATTTCAATATTTTCATCAAAGACCACAATATCTATGTCTTGGGATAATTTATCTTTTGTGATCAAGTCTCTTGGAAGTCCCCCGACTATAAAAGCTTGGACTCCAAGTTTCCTTGCAACTTTACTCAAAGTATTCAGAACATCTTCTACATTCACCATAAGGATGTATATCCGACTAATCTATTTCTATAATAGTAAAGGAGTGAAGAGTTTTCAATTTTTACCTTATCTTTTGACAAGATAAAAGGAGGTTTTCTGTGATACTTTGAAAATATCTTTGATGCAGTATCTAATATACTACGAGAAGTTTTACCTTTGACCCTATCTATGACACAAATTTTCCCCTGCTGTTCAAGTTTTATAAATTTTTCTTTTGCGATATCAATAAATTTTAGAACTTCTCCAATATCCAGCTCAATTCCTTCCATCAATGTTATAGCTTTTATTTCGTCAGTTTCTTCTGTGGCTTTAAGACCGAGCTCAAAAACAACGAAGGCAGAAAGGTTAGTTGAAAGAACAAAGGTATCTTTTCTATATGTTTCAGATACTTTTGACGCAAGCTCTTTTGTGTATTCTGCATCTCGTTGAAAGTCTTCTGAAACAACTCCATCTTTGAGGACATACCTTACCGGATCTATTGGTCTGCCATATGGATCAAGGGAATTTCCTTCGTCATCAACATAGTTTCCAAATGGGTCAAAAACATCCGAAAACTTGACAAAAACTTTCATATCCATCTCAACTATTCTTTTTATGAACTCAATAACTCTGGAAATGATGAAAGCTTCGTCTTCATAAGAAACCCAATCTTCGCGAGTGACATCTTCAAGATATTGTTTTATAAGGCTCTCTGCTTCAAGAGTGATATGATAAGTAAGTGTGGCAGGGACTATAAATATTTTAGGTCTTGGTTTTTTGTTCTTTATATTTCTTATGAACGACCTTATACCACAACCTAAAAGTCCCATTTTCAATTTTCTTGCGATTGCTCCGGTTCTTGATCTCGTTCCCTCCGGGAAAAATATATGATCATATTCTCTTTCTAATGTTGTGCATACATATTCTTTCAGGACATCAAGGTAAAGCTTGTGCTTTCTTTTTCTATCTACTTTGTAAGCTCCAAGATTTTTCATAAAAAATCCCAATATTGGATTAGAAAAGAGATTCAGACCTGCTCCGTAAAGAAAAGGAGGCAATCCAATTTTATAAACAACATATCCTATGATTGGAGAGTCCATATGACTGACATGAGTTGGTAATAGAATAATCGTTCCTTTTTGAGCAAGTTTTCTTATTTTTTCAAAATTACCGTGAATAATAAGATGAGAATCAATAGATGGAAGACGGAATGACCTTGCAAACATACTTGAGATGGAAAAGCTTGTCAAAAGAAAAGAAAGCCCAGGAGGAACAACCTTTGTTGCAAGATAATACACAAGCGGAGAAAAGTGCCCTTGAATCTCATCCATATAAACAGAGATTATTTTTTTGAGAATGTATTTTCTTTCGTTATCATAAAGGTGCGGGAGCTTTTTTCTTAAAGATTTGAAAAATTGCAAATACGGTTGCGCAAGAGGAAAATCTCTTTCAGACTTCCATCTTTCTATTTCAGCATAAACTGTCTCATTAAGAATCTTCCTCAAATAAGAATCATCCTCTTTTATATAAGAGAATACATCTGACATGACACGAGATATAACCTCAGATTTTATTTCTGATTTTTCTCTCTCATCTGGTAAATATTTCCTCAAAGATGACATGCAATAGCAAATAGTAAAATTAATTTTGAACTTTATATAAAATCGCAAAAATAATAGATTTCTGCATTTTACATCTTCTCAGAAGTAAAATTACTCTGAAAAGAAAGGAAAGGTTATAGACCAAGTATAGAAAATAACGAGATGAAAGAGCTTACAATCTTGATGCCTTGTTTGAATGAAGCTGAAACCATAGGTAAATGTATAGAGAGAGCTAAAAAACTTCTTTCAGAATACAATATAGATGGGGAAATTCTTGTGGCAGATAATGGCTCAACTGATGGGAGTCAGGAGATTGCAAAAAGTCTCGGAGCACGGGTTGTCCATTGTCCAACCCGAGGTTATGGCGCAGCTATTATGTGCGGAATAGAACATGCAGAAGGAAAATTCATACTGTTAGGTGACAGCGATGATAGTTATCACTTTGATGAAGCTTTCCCACTGATAGAAAAATTAAGGGAAGGATATGATGTCTGCATGGGAACAAGATTGAAGGGAAAAATAATGCAAGGAGCTATGCCTTGGTTGAATAGATGGATAGGAAACCCGATATTGACCGCTATTGGAAAGTTTCTATTCAAGATAAATATCAGTGATTTCCATTGTGGTATGAGAGCTTTCAGAAAAGATAAGATATTAGCTCTAAACTTGGTAACAACTGGGATGGAATGGGCATCAGAGATGATAATTAAAGCTAAGTTAGCTGGTCTGAAAATCACAGAAGTTCCTATCACATACTACAAAGCAGGAAGGAGTCGCCCCCCTCATTTAAGAAGATGGAGAGATGGCTGGAGGCATCTGAGATTTATGTTACTTCATTCACCATTCTGGCTCTTTATAGTTCCGGGAATAATCATGACTTTGATAGGCTCTATCGGTATGGTTGCTCTAATTCCTGGCCCCATTATCATCAAAGGAAACATAGGTTTTGATGTTCATACCCTTTTAGTGATGGCTTTCCTTACGATATTGGGATTCCAGACTATATTTGTAGGTTTTTTTGCAAAAATATATGCTCATAATTCCGGAATATTACCATACAACGATAGGCTATTCAAAATTATAAAAAGATTCTCCTTAGAGGAGCTTCTTATAGCCTCACTTCTTATAGGAGTAATTGGCGTTGCGGGGGTCATATGGAGTGTTTATGGATGGTATGAGGTTGGATTTAAAGAACTTAACTATCAAGTGACTATGCGAAAATTAGTTCCATACTTATGTTAGAGGTAAAACCAATCAAAAAAAATCAAACACAAGGTTGAATTTAGAAAATTTAAAATGATATTTAGAAAATTTAAAATGATAGAGGAATAAATATAGCTAAAATGACCACATATGATGAAAGTTATGTAAATCAGTATATCAAAAGGTCGTGGATAAGAAAAACGATTCGGAGGATAATTTACCTTAAACATATTTTACGGTATGTAAATGGACCAACAATAGATTTTGGTTGTGGCACCGGAGAATTGTTAGCGTTGCTCCCAAAAGGATCGATAGGATTTGACATTAATAAAGCTGCAATAGATTACCGCAAAAGAAATAATCTAAACGCAAAATTATACGATCCTCAAACTGATGATTATAAATTCGCACAATTAGAACCCAAATTTTATAAAACTTTTGTGATGAACCATGTGCTTGAACATATAGAAAACCCTCATGAGACATTAAAGAAAATCTTAAAATCATGTAATAGATTAGGGATTGAAAGAATAATCATAGTTGTCCCGGGACCGAAGGGCTTTGCTCGCGACAAAACACACAAAGTATTTATAGATTACGAATTTTTCAAAAAGCACAATCTAACCGATGCGTTCGGATATACTATCACAAAACATAAATATTTTCCGCTTAACTTTTCATGGGCTGGCAAATTTTTTGCATATAATGAACTCGTAATAATTTACGAAAAAAGTAAAAATGAATAAAAATAGTATGATATGATTTCAATAGTCATCCTTACAAAAAATCCGGGAAAAAGATTCAGAGAAGTTATTCGCCAAGTCTTTAATCAGAAAACAGAAGATGATTTTGAGGTGATAGTCATAGATTCGGGTACCACAGATGGTTCGTTATCTTGCTTGGAAAACACATCAGCAAAACTTATCAAAATAAATCCTTCCGATTTCGGACACGGAAAAACAAGGAATTACGCCGCTGATATAGCAAACGGCGAGTTTTTAGTTTTGCTTTCGCAAGACGCTACGCCAGCAAATAAAAATTGGCTAAATGAACTCATTAGACCACTAAAAGAAGATGAAAAAGTCGCAGGAGTATATAGCAAACAAATCCCATACGAAGATGCAAGTATCATGGAAAAATGCTTTTTGTATGTTCATTACCCAGATACTTATCAAGTAAAAGAAAAAAAGAACAAAAAGGAACTGACACTCAAAGATGTTTTTTTTTTCTAATGTAAGTTCAGCTATGAGAAGAGAGCTTCTTCTGAGGTTCAGATTCCCCGATGACCTAATAATGAGCGAGGATCAAGCATGGTCAAAAGAAGTTATCCAACACGGCTACAAAATTGTTTATAACCCAAAATCAATTGTTTATCATTCACACAACTATTCACTTATCAGAGTATTTCAGAGATTTTTTGATTCGGGCGCATCTTTGAAAGACTTAAATTTAAAAGCAGGCAACTACAAGGAAAGTATCAAAGTTATTTATGAGGAGATCAAATTCTGCTTGAAGGAATTGGGCTTGACAAAATCCCTCTTTTACCTCCCTTATGTTGCTGCATATGAATTCATGAGACACGCCGGATTTATACTTGGACAAAATTATAAGAGATTACCCCAAAATCTCCTGCCTTATCTTTCATTCCATAAGTACTACTGGAATAAAAACAGATTGGAAAAATAAAATATAAATTACCTTTTTAAAGACAAATCATCTTTTTCTTGGCTGTGGTAAAAACATTTTGAAAACAAAGACGGAAACCAAAATTAAGGAAACAATAGCGAAGCCCAAAAGAATAGGGAAAAAATTTCTTAACAAAACAAAAAATATTGTAGTACGTCCAACTTCATCTAATTTCCTCTCAACATCATCAACATAGTAATATGTGCCATAAAGAAAACCCGAAATCCGAAGATCATTCGTAAGAAAAACTATAAGATTAGGATGATCTATTATTTCACCTTTTCTTTCTATTTTGAAATCAATTGCATCCAGGATTTTTTGAAACTCAGGTCCGAAAAGAACAACCCAAGTTCCTGACGAAACAAAATCTTCTATCTCATTCCTTTTTATAAATCTTTCAACATCTTCCTTTGTATCTTTTTCATCAAAAGATAAAGATATAACAAGAAAATCATTTCTACCTCTTTTTGTAATTTCGTCTACAACATCTTTCAAACTTTGAGTTATTGGATTGCAAGCGTGAGGACAATTTGAGTAAATCGGACTTAAAATCACAACCTTTTTACCACTATTTTTAACCAGAGTTTCCAAATCCACAATTTCTCCATCTTGATTGTAAAGCCGAACTGATGGGATTTTCTTTCCAATCACGAAAAGCTCACGAGGATACGAAACATCAGCTAAAACAAAATTAAAATCAAAAATAGGAAAAAACAGATGAAAAAATACCAAAGACAATAAGTAAGAAAACACCAAACACAAAGTTGATTCTTTCCTCTTCACTACAAAAAAAGTAAAAAAACAAGACGTAAAAAATATTTTCTGTGAAAAATTCAAAAAATTTTTGATTTATGAGCCACGATGAATTAGTAATATCAGATGTCAGGGCTTTTGAGTTTCTTGATTCAAGAGGAAATCCAACGGTAGCGGTAGAAGTTCAAACAAAAGGAGGTGGGAAAGGATTAGCAATAGTTCCATCGGGAGCGTCAAAAGGCAAAAAAGAAGCCGTTGAATTAAGAGATGGAGACTCAAAAAGGTTCTTCGGCAAAGGAGTAAAAAAAGCAGTAGAAAATGTAAATACAACCATTCGCAAGGCAATTTTAGGTATGAGAGCAGACAAACAAAGAGAAATAGATGAACTCCTCATAAGTTTAGATGGAACGAAAAATAAATCAAATCTTGGAGCAAACGCAATTTTAGGTGTATCCATAGCTTGTGCAAAAGCAGCCGCAAATACACTAAAAATAGAGGTCTTTGAGTATATAGGTGGAGTTTTCGGCTCAACTTTACCTGTTCCACTATGCAATGTGATAAACGGAGGAGAACACGCTGGATGGAATGTGGATTTCCAAGAATATATGATTGTACCTGTGGGATTTTCGTCTTTTCACGATGCAATAAGATGTGCCTCCGAGATTTTTCAGACCATAAAAAAAATTCTATCTGAGCAAGGAATAATTCCGGCAGTTGGAGATGAGGGAGGATTTGCTCCGCCTCTCAAGGATAACGAATCTGCACTTGAAACCCTGATTTTCGCAACAGAAAAAGCCGGCTATACACCATCTGATAATGTATTTTTCGCTCTTGATTTAGCTGCTTCTTCTTTTTACGACGAAAAAGAAAAACTTTATATCTTAAAAAAAGAAGGTAAAAAAATGAACACAGACGAGCTTTCAGAAAAAATCATAAGAATATGTGAAAAATATCCTATAATCTCGGTTGAGGACCCTCTTGCAGAGGATGATTGGGATGGCTGGAAAAAATTAACCCAATATCTTACCCAAAAAGGAATACAAGTCGTAGGAGATGACATATTTGTAACAAACCCAGAAATATTCGGGAAAGGTATAAAAGAAAAGATAGCAAACGCTATTTTGGTAAAAGTAAATCAAATCGGAACGCTCACAGAAACATTTGAAGTAATAAATATGGCAAAAAGAACAGGATATTCAACAGTAATATCCCACAGGTCAGGAGATACAGAAGATACATTTATTTCAGACCTTGCGGTAGGTGTAAATGCAGGACAAATAAAAACTGGTTCTCTTTCACGATCAGAAAGAGTAGCAAAATACAACAGACTAATTTATATAGAGGGAACTGGAAAAGCAAAATTCATAGGCAAAAAAGCATTTCCACTGAAACATTTATGATTCTACCAAAATATTTACAGCTAAAAAACTTATTTTACGAATAAAAATAAATTTTATGATGGAAATCATCTTGTTCTCCTTGTTTTTATTCATAAACTGGGGAACATATTTTCTATCCTTTTATAAGAATCACCAAGACATCTCTGCAAATTTAATAAAATCGTTCGCATTCTTTTATCTCCAAATTTTTCTAACCCAGATTATTTTAGGTTTAATAGAAATCCTTGAAAGGAAATATTTTGTTTTAGTAAATGTATTCATAATAACCTTACTTTGCATATTTATTTATCTCAAAAGAAGAAATGAATTAAAGAGTTTTATCCAACACGCAAAAATAAACCTGCAATCAATAACTAAATCAAGCATAAAAATCAGTTTTGAAACAACTTTTATCTTAACAGGAATAATTGCAAGTTTGTTCTGTATTTCAGTCGTACTGCGGGCAAGCTACCTTTTCCCCCCAAGAGGCATAGACGACATAGCCTATCACATACCAAAAATTGTAGAAAATGTTATTGACAAAAAACTTGTCAAACTACCTGTTGAGTTAGATCCAAGATTTGGTTTCCCAATTTCAGCACAGTTTCTAACTCAGGCTTATGTCATTGCTTTTCATAATTTGAAGTTCATTGATTTTACAAACTTTTTTTTCGCTTTACTTTCATCAGTATCAGTTTATTCTGTGTCTTACAGCCTATTTAAAAATAAAAGAGGAGCAATAATATCGGCTTTATTTGTTTTTTCTATACCTTGTGTAATAGGGCAGATGGGGTCAAACTATGTTGATCTGAATTTTGCCGCATTTTTTCTCTCATCTGTTGCTCTCTGCCTTACAAAAGAATATCTAGTAGCAGGAATTATGTCCGGATTTCTAATCGGGACAAAATACACCGGTTTCTTCCTTCTTCCTTTCTTATTTTTGATGGCAAGAAAAAACATATTAAAATTTATACTTGGAACAGCAATATCTGGTTCATTTCCGTATATTTATAACATCTTATCATTTGGGATGCCGTTTTACCCGGTTCCTGGCTCGCCCGAAGGTAGAAGAATTTACCCACAACCGCTCCCGCTAAATTTTGAGTCTCTCAAAATATGGATAAAAATAGCTCTGGCTTTCTTAAAATATGATAACTTAGAATTATCATTCCATAAAGGATTTTCCTTCATATTTTACCTTGTATCCTTGCCTGCTTCTGCTCTTTTTGTATTGAAAAAAAAGATCTACTTGAAATTAAGTTTCTGGACAATACTAATCCCCCTTTTATATCTTGTATGGAGAATAGTTCCTTCAATTCATGTAAATGCAAGGTTTCTCATATGGTTCGTACTTTTCACACTCCCCTTCTTTCCTGCACTTTATAACAACAGAAAATTTCTTTATTTTTCTTTTGCGGTTTTTCTTGCAAATTTTGCTTTTATTCCGTGGAAGATGATAAAAACAGAGTGGCCGATTTTGTTTAATGAAAAGTCAAATAGCTGTCCAAACACAATTTCAAACATTCTTGATTCACAAAAACCCTTATGGTATCCGAACTACGAAGAACCCGCATCTTTCCTTGAATTCTTAGGAGAAAAATATAAAAAAGAGAAAAAAACAGAGTTAAAAATAGATACCTGTAACGCACTCTTTTATGGAGAAAACCTTCAAAACAGGATATTATGCAAAAAAGATGAGGAAAAGGAAAAAGCAGATATAAAACTCTCTTTCCTTGTTATAATAGGAGGAAAAGTTAAATCTGAACTTCAAGATGAGATTGAAGGCTACAAAAAACTTTTTGCAGGAAAAGACTTTGCAGTGTTCATAAGAGAAGATTTATATAAAGAAAATCAATCATTTTTTGACAAAGTGCTTTCGGAGTACGCAAGTTGCAGAACTCAGCGGAAAAAATAGCTTAGTTGCCAATAAACTAATCGTTCTACTCGTTGTAATTTGCGTTATTCCTCCCATTCTTCCTGAAATACCACTCCTTTCTACCATTAACTGTTCCTTTCCCAAGTTCAAATACCCTTACATATCCTGATAAATCACCAAATACCAATTCTAACCTACCATTCCCATCTATATCTCCAAAGACGGGAGAAGGTCCTCTTAATCCACTACCTAAAAAGTATGGACTGCCGTATTTATATTCACCACTCAGAGTATCAAAAATGTGAAGCCAACCATCATCTGTCGTAAGAACTATCTCCTGGGAGCCATCATAGTCAAAATCTCCTACCGCAGGTGCAAAGCTCGGCATACTTGAAAACTTCTTAAACCATATCATAACTCCATTATCATCTATAACATATATATAACCGGGATCGCCTAAAGTGTATGGTATAGCTGTAACTATTACTTCAAGTCCTGAATCAGAATCAATATTTGTCAAAACTATGTTTCTTGGATAATACCCACTTAAATTACCTCCGCTCCCATCCAGAAGCACTAATGACCATTTCAAAATCCCATTCAAATCGTAAGCATAAATTTTATTTGGACCTGTTCCCCCTCCTCCAACAACAAAATCTTGTGTGCCATCTCCATCTATATCTCCTATGGAGGGTGATGACATCCATTGTGATAATCCTACATATTTTGTCCAAATAATGTTCCCCGATGAATCAAATTTGTACACATTTCCAACAACATCTGCTATCAAAATCTCCGCCGATGCCCCAGAACCATTTACAACCGGATGTGACCTTATCCTCTGTGATAGTTGATAATACCATTTCAGGTCAGCCACACCATCTCCATTACTATCTTTTCCATCGTACGCATAGAGCCTATTGCATGGCTCAAAAGTTGGGAAGAGTATTTCGTTTTCAGGATCAGAATCTATATTTGCAAGCGTTAAAAATCTTATTCTGCAAGTCACTGAAATCGGAAATCCTGACTTTACATTACCAGCTGAATCAAATGCATAAACCAGACCTCCATCATTTGCAACAACTATCTCAACTGAACCATCTCCATCTATATCACCTATTGCAGGGGAGCTCCAAACCGCAGAGCCTGTGCTTTTTGGCCAACCTGCTTTTACTGTGCCATCTGAGTTCAGAACATAAACTTGACCACTTCCTGTTGCCACAACTATCTCCAACTTACCATCTCCGTTAAAATCATATAACTTTGATGATACGAGTATCTCCGCTCCAACATTCACAGGCCATGAACTCTTCTCTACCGCAAATCCCCTATATGGATGAGCATCTAATATCCTACCGTTTCCATTTCCGAAATCAACCCATGAGTATGATGATTGCGGTTCAGCAGATGATATCGCATATAACTTACCTCCTTCTGTCCCCACATATACTATCTGTCCTTTCATCTTCACTGGCGCAGTTATAGAACCTAAAACCCCTACCCAACAACTCAAACTCCCTCCCCCTATGCTTATTGAGTATAAAGTTGAACCTGAACCTATAAATACTGACTTTTGTGATAATGCACCAGTTGACTTCACTGCACTTCCTGTTGAATATGACCATAGTAAAAACGCAGATGTTCCCGTTATATTTTCACTTATCGCATAAACATAGTTGTTATCTGCTCCCACAAACACCGTCACCTGCGCTCCATAAGTATGAACAACTGGCGATGACCTTATTGCTGAACCTATGTTATAACTCCATACAACCGAACCCGATGGCGATACCTTGTACAATTTCCCATCATCCGCTCCAAAGTATATGTCTCCCTTCGGTCCCAATCCCGGCGAGCTCTTTATCACAGCCGAAATAGTGATATTCCACTTATCAGTAAGGTCAAGTGAAAATGCATAAACTTTCCCTGCCTCTGTCACAAAATATACTGACCCCCTTATTGCGTCTATTGCAGGTGCTGTACTTATTGCTCCCAAAACCTGCTTTGAGTTCAATATGCTCAAAGTCTTGCTCATCACAAATACCCAGCCCGTCGTCGTCCCCAAGTATACTTTACCATCTTTTACTGCACACCCTCCTACTACACCCCCTAAATCTCGTGTCCCTATCAGGTTTCCATCACTATCCACAGAGTGGAATTTACCATCTAATGTCCCTACAAATATAGTTGTCCTCTGACCCTCATGAGATGCACACAAATGCGATGAAACCGCTGAACCTAAATTCTTCAACCACCTTATATTCCCATTCATAACATCCACAGAGATAAGATAACCAGTTGATGTCCCTACATAAATATTCTCATCGTCTATCACTGCTGATGTTGTTATACTACCTCCTATACCTCCACTCAAATCTACATTCCAGATTGTGCTGCAAGCTGGACTACCAAATCTCACACATGCTGAGTTTGACCAGGGTGATGCCCCAAAACCAGTTCTTTCTGCTCTCACACGATAACAGTATGTTGTGTCTGCGACCAGCCCCGATGAATGCACATGTGTTGTTGAGTTAGGAGCTTTTGTTGTAAGTAGTCCCCATCCTGAACCCGTGTTTACTTCTATCTTGAATCCTGTCTCTTGCGTTGATGAGTCTTGCCAGGTGAGTTTTATTGCATCTGAACCGCCTATATTTATCACTTCGGCAATAAGAGGAGAAGGAGAAGCCATAGCAACAAAACATCTTTCAGATGAATATCCAACCGAATATGAGCCTTGTTCCTCCGGAATTGAGTTATTTCCATTCCACCAATTAGTTATTCTTGCACAATAAACATTCTCCTCTGCAAACTCTTTCTCATAGTATTCCAACCCTAAAACCGACTCTTGTGTGTATGCAGAAGAACTTTGTAGTCTCCACTCAAAGTTTTGTCCAACTTCATAAGAGGAATTATCTTGCCAGAAAAATCTCATTACTCTTATATTTGGTGCGCTATCTACATTGAAATGTGATGGTGCTTTCAGCCCTCTTACACACTTCGGACCTACCCATGATGATAAAGTCAAAGAACCCCCTACATTTAGTTTGAAGCTTGCGACCCTGAAACACCACCTTACATCACCAGGCAGTGAAAACTCTATTGTGCGAAGGCCTGTTCCTGTCTGCGTTGTTGAATCTGACCACCATTCATATCTTGTCCAACTTATACCATCTTGTGTCCACTCTATTGCGAACCCATCTTCATTATCTGATGCATCTTGGAACCTCACAACATATTTCGCATTCGCTCCCATAGCTTCTGAACTATAAGCAGTTATCGGCTCCAAAGAAGAAGGCGGATTTGGCGCAACAGTTACACATCTTGGAACAGTAAACGCTGAACATCCTACTGAATTACATGCCCTCAATTTGAAACACAAAGTCTGACCCGGTTGCAAACCAGCATGGTCGTGTTGCGTTGTACCTGCTTGGAAACCGATTCGCGGACTACCATAATCATAATGCGGAGTATCATCTGTAAATGGTCCGGAAGGAGACGGAGCTGATACAAGCTGATAATAGTCTTCATCTGGATTTGAAACATCCTCCCACACAACACGAGCTATATCCGGTGGAACAAATATAACATCAAATCCTGACGGAACAGGTGGAACTCCTCCTACCCTCACTGCTATATCATCTACTTCATCATATGAGCCCCCGGGACACCCAGATGGTAATGGAGGCGAACTTGACCCACTTACAACCGCTCTTATAACATACCATGTAGCAAAATTAGGTGTGAAAGTAAATGTTTTATCTTCCACACGATTTGAACCAGAGCAAGCCTGAGATCCCACTGCATTCCACGAAATCGTTGATATTCCTGATGTCAATAAATGAACATAGTCACCAGTTGAACTGCAAAATACCCTTACCGTAACTACTATTGGGTAACCTTCTTGGAAACTTGGTCTATCTGTACTCAGAGTTATCCTCTCTATGCTTCTTGATGAATACCAGTCTCCACCTGTACCATCAAGACAAGAAGATAAGTACCATGCATTCGGTGTGTTTGACTCAGGTCTACGAGGCAGAGTATCTCTTGACACAACTAAATCACAAGTTGAGCAGTCATTTACTCCTCCATCACATCTTGGAACTTTCCAAGTTGAATTATACACGGCACAGTTTGCGCTCACAGATGAAATTGTTGCGCAATCCCATACAAAATCTGAACAACCATTCCCATTACATGCTCTCAAAGCATAACATCTATATGTTCCCTCAGGAAGAGGTCTATCTACATACCAAGTTGTGTTTGCGGAAAGTGGTGAAGCAGGATGAGAATTCCACTTTGAAAAATCTGGATCAAAAGTATCCGTCCATCTTAACTCATAGTTATCTTCATACTGAACATCCGACCAAGATAAAGTTATTGCGTCTGGTGCCACACCTTCTGCGTTAAAGTTTTGTGGTGCCTGGGGAACTCCTACTATAAACACAA
>JAVVGL010000033.1:0-18818 GCA_032249135.1 Candidatus Calescibacterium sp.
AGAAGAAAACAAAAATAAATGAGGTTATAATAGGAGATATACTACTACAACCCCCACCACCTCCCCCGCCTCCACCTCCACTACCACCACCGCCACCACCCCCTCCGCCACCTCCATCTGATGGAGGAGGAGTACAATTTATATAGTCTCCTGTGAATATGTTATTGAAGCGAGAGGTTTGTCTTTCCTGATTCCTTTGTTCACATGAAAGTGGTAAGTTAGCAACAAATTCAGCATAATTTTGAGGTCTGAATGTTAGAGCTTCCAAAGTTATCCTCCACGGGAAGCTTGCACTATCGCACGCTCTCCGACCAGCATTTATATGATATGTACAATCTCTATCATCATTGGAAACATCATCAAATAAATCCCAAATAGCTGATGTAACATAACCTTCATTCTGATCCCCACATCCGAGATTTCCCTCTCTACAATATCCACAATAATGTCTTATCCATCTATTTTGTGGATTATCATCCGCTAATCTTATTGTCGAGCCCTCAAGGTTTATGCAATTCACACGATATCCTGGATTCCATGGCAAACCTTGCCAACAACTATATGGAGTATTAAAACTCACCAAAGCTACGGCATTTGCAAATCCCTCAGCCCATGCTAACCCCCTTTTTTGCCTCTCATCAGTAAGGTTATTTGAACAAAGAGTATGAGGTCCTCCCGGTGAAGGCCAATCTCTAAATCCATACAGCCTATCCATAAGAGCATGTCCGAATTCATGGGCTACAATTGAAGCTTCTGCTTGGTCAAATATTATATAAATCCTTCTGTCAGAAGTACTATAAGAACTATTATTTCCAGAAGCCGGGAAAATTATTTCATAATCACCTATGTCTTTCCCACCGCGAGCATTCTTGTTAACTGCATAGGCTGTATTAGCAAATCTGAAAACCCAAAATGCCCTCAAAGTTGTATCGTTCATATCCTGTGCGCTTCCTACCCTAACTGTCCCTATATTATACGTCCCACCTTTGAGTCCATCTCGTTCCCAGACAGTCTGGGAATATGTTCTATTTGTACCACTTCTGAAAACTTGCAACTTCCCATTACAGGCAAGAACAACTATGTAAGGATCTGGATTAGAACCTAAATCATATGCACAACCATTACAACTAAAATAACCAAACCCATCTGTTCTTGCTGAACAAATAAAATCATCTGGATTTAAAAAACCATCCGCATCATAAACATTTATTGAAGCTCCAACTAACGGAATATCTTGAAGTGAATAGTTTTCCCTAATTATAACTCGACCTGAAAAAGTATAGCATTCTTTCCCTTTCACCATTATTCTTCCGCTCATTCCACTCTCCTCGCTACTTTTCTGTGGTTCAATCTCAGAATCGGTCGGTTCAAATTCAATATCTACATCCTGAGGTATATAAGGTGGAAAATCATAAACTTGTTCAAGATCAACTGTTATGAGCGGGTCGGTTTCAGATTCAAGTCTAACTTCTCCTAAAGCGACAGGATCATCTGCATATGCTATCGGTGGATAATATGCCGCTCCCTCTCTCTTTTCATATCTTTCAAGTCTCTTTTCCAAAAGATATATTGAGTACTCAGCGGGATCAAAAGCCTTTATATCTCGCCTGTGTTCTCTTACGATAAAAAGAGTTCTGACCCTAAACTCTAAAAATCCAGAATTATTCTCAAAAACTGGTTGATATTCAAGTCGAGCTCTTATAGGAAAAGTTCCATAATTCCCACACATTTTTATTGGAACATAAAAGCTTTTCACTTCATTTTTAGAAACTTCTCCTATCCTGAACTCATTTCCTCCTATCATCCTCACCTCATCAGGTGCTTCAACTTTTATAAAAACTTCCTTCGCATCAAAAAGTAAAAATGCAATATGAAATATAAGAAAACCATCAGGAGATCTTGGATGATCCTTGAAAACAGGATCCCATATAGACTTGAATTCAAAAACAAAAACAACAGGTGATTCCCCAGCAATCTTTTCCATATCCTCCAACGATGGCCTATATGGATATTCCTTCCACCTTTTCCAGTTCTCAGAAAAATCAGACGCTATCTTGCCAGAAGCACAAAGATCTTCTTCATCTGCTTCTACTGATCCCTCTTTCTTTGCTATTTTAACTTCAATACTTAATGGATTAGCTAAATTGAAACCTTCAGATTTTACATGAAGTGTTCCTTCATATTCACCAGCCAAACCTGAGAACCTAAGTTTTACTGCGTTTCTCTCATTAGCCTTTATTTCGTTGAACTGCAAAGGCTCCACTTTCAATATTTGAGATAAAGAAGGAGTCATCCAAAGTTCTACATTTTTAGCTTCTTTATCTGACTCAAAATAAACTTCATACACAATTTCCTCGCCTTCTTCAAAGTTTACGCTCACTTTTTCGGGTATCCATTTAATCTTTGGTTTTTGTTTACCTAAAAGAATTTCTGGCGCAATAAGAAGAAGACAGAAGCCTAAAAACAATAGTATTATTTGCCGTCCCCCCCCCTACTTTATTCTTTATCATAAGTATTACCTCCTTTTTGTTTTTATAAAATATAATCATTTTTTCCGAAAAAGTCAAGAAATTGAGCGATTATACAAAAGCTACATGACCACTGAAAAGAGGAAGGATATAGCAAAAGAAAGTTGGTTAGATGAGTTATCAAAGAGAAAGCAAAATTAGCTGCTTTGCTTTCTTACCTCTCTTTCTTTCAAGATGAAAAATATCGCTGGATAGACTATAAGTTCTAAGATAAAGCTTGTTATAAGTCCTCCTACCATAGGAGCCGCAATTTTTTTTGCAACATCAGCGCCCGGACCAGTACCCAACATAATTGGTAAAAGTCCGACTATATTTGTAAGAACAGTCATAGCCTTCGGTCTCAACCTTTTCACAGCACCATAAATTACAGCTTCTTTTAGATCATCTAAATTCATCGGTTGTCCTTTTTCTTTTTTCCATTTTTCATAAGCCATATCAAGATAGAGCAACATAACAACTCCTGTTTCCGCATCAAGACCTAAAAGGGCTATTATGCCAACCCAAACCGCAACAGATAAATTATATCCGAGAATATGAAGTAAAACCAGAGCTCCAACGAGTGAAAAAGGAACAGCTAAAAACACAATCAAAACTTTCAAAACAGACCTCAAATTTATGTAAAGAAGCATAAAGATTATCATAATTGTAAGGGGAATTATCAGCTTCAATTTTTCTTTAATTCTTACCATGTATTCGTACTGACCAGACCACTCCCAAAAATATCCCTGTGGAACTTTGATTTTCTCCTCTAAAATCTTTTGAGCTTTTGCAACATAAGTTCCTAAATCTATTCCCTGAACATCTACATAAACCCAACCTGTGCGATAACCTTTCTCTGTTTTTATAGAAGACGGACCTCTTACAAGTTTTATCTCTGCAACTTGCTCAATCGGTATATTGCCATACTTTGTTGGTATCAGAACTCTTTTAAGTTGAGATATATCTTCTCTGAAATCTCTTGCATATCTTACCTGAATTGGATATCTTGCCCTACCCTCTATCGCATAGTCTATGACTTTACCTCCTATTGCGGTTTCTATTATAGTTTGGACATCTTCTACTTTGAGTCCATATCGTGCAGCAATATCTTTTTTTATTTCAAACTCAACATAATATCCATCTATAACCCTTTCTGCATAGACCGAGCGAGTCCAAGGAAACTTTTTAAGAGCGGATTCAATTTCTTCTCCTATCTTTTCTATCACTTTTAAGTCTTGACCGAAAATTTTTATACCAAGCGGAGTTCTTATACCGGTAGTTACCATATCTATTCTATTTTTTATTGGCATAGTCCATGCATTTACGACTCCGGCAAACTGCAAAGCTGAGTCCATAGCATTTATGAACTCATCGTATGTCCATCTTCTGCAATGACCAAAAATTTTTTTCAAAAATGGTTCCAAAAATTCAGGTTTATATTTTTTTTCTACCCTACAAGGCCAATCCTTTTCTGGTTTCAAGATTATCGTGGTTTCAACCATAGAAAGCGGAGCAGGATCAAGCGGAGTGTCCGCTCTTCCGACCTTTCCAAAAACCGTGAGCACTTCGGGAAAAGATTTTATTATCTTATCTTGTATTTGAAGCAAACGAGAAGCCTCTCCGATTGAAATTCCCGGTAAAGTTGTGGGCATATAAAGAATTGTTCCCTCGTTCAAAGTTGGCATAAATTCTGTTCCGAGCTTGAAAAATAGCGGAACAGAAGATAAAGTTATAAGAAAGGCTATTGCAACAACAAAGTATCTTAACTTCAAAGAAAAACTCAAAATCGGCTCGTATATTTTGTGTAATGTTTTAGAGATGGGATTTTTATCTTCTGGTAAAACTTTTCTGGGTGCAAAAATGACCAAAAAAGCAGGAGTGAAAGTTATTGCAACAAAAGCTCCCGCAAGCATTGCAAGAGTTTTTGTTATAGCAAGAGGTTTAAATAATCTTCCCTCCTGAGCTTCAAGAGCCAAAACCGGCAAAAACGAAACTGTAATAACAAGCAAAGTAAAAAATAGAGGTCTTCCAACGGATTTCGTTGCCTCCAAAATCAAATCAAGCCTATCTTTACCACTGATATTTCCTCTTTTCTCACTTTCCTCTTCAATTTTTTTATTTACATTTTCAACTATGATTATCATAGCGTCTATCAGAGTTCCTATCGCAATAGCTATGCCAGCAAGAGACATGATGTTTTGCGTTATTTTGATGTAATACATCGCAATAAAAGATAAAATCACAGCAACTGGAAGCATTACAACTATAATGAAAGCAGACCTGAAATTAAAAAGGAATATGGCACAGATGATTATAACTAAGAGGCATTCTTCAACAATTTTCTGCAAAAGATTTTTCACCGACCTCTCTATTAAATCTGACCTATCATAAGTCGTTATTATTTCAACTCCATCTGGCAAAGTGTTTTTGATCTCAGCTATCTTCTTTTTTACATCTTGAACAACTTTGTAGAGATTTTCACCGAACCTTACTGTAACTATTCCTCCCACAACTTCACCTTCGCCGTCAAGCTCAGCCACTCCTCTTCTTATTTCTGGTCCCAAAGAAACAAAAGCGATGTCTTTTATGAAAATAGGAACTCCGTCTCTTACATCAACTGATATATTTTCTATATCTTCTTTTGACGATATAAGTCCTTTTCCTCTTATAAAATACTCAACACCACTCATTTCAATTAGTCTTCCGCCAACTTCATTGTTAGATGACCTTATTGCATAAATTACTTGCTCCAAAGTTATGTTATATGATATAAGTTTTACAGGATCAACAATAACCTGATATTGTTTTACAAAACCACCAACAGAATCAACATCTGCAACTCCGGGAACAGACCTTATTACATATTTTATGTACCAGTCGTTAAGTGTTCTGAGGCAGGAAAGATCACAATTTCCGGATTTATCTTGGAGAGCATACTGGAATCCCCATCCAACTCCTGTTGCATCTGGACCTATTTTCCACCTGACACCATCCGGTAGTTCTATACCTTGAAGGAATTCAAGTACACGAGAGCGAGCCCAGTAAATATCTACACCATCCTCAAATATAACAAAAACAAGACCAAATCCGAAAAATGACATACCCCTTACAGTTTTTACACGAGGAGAAGAAATCAGGACAGAAACAATAGGATATGTTGCTTGAAGCTCTATTGTTTCGGGAGATCTTCCTTCCCACTCAACATAAATCATAACCTGAGTATCTGAAAGGTCAGGAATAGCATCAAGAGGGATTTTTGGAATAGTTCTTATTCCCCAAAACACTACAAAAAAGAAAACTATAAGAACAAAAACTCTGTTTTTTGCACACCAAGATATTATCGCTTCTATCATCTTCTTTTCTCACCTCCTTTTTTACTTCTTTCTCAAAATATTTTTCTTTTCAATTACTAATGCAAATGATGTTGATCTTCTTTTTGTCTTATATCCTCCGCTTTTTTGAACTTTTCAATAGCGGATTTGAGTTTTACTTCTGAGTCAATAAAGAATGTTCCAGAAGATATAATTTCCTCATTTCCAGATAATCCATACTCCACAATATATCCATCTTTTACTTTTTCTCCCAACACAATCTCACGGGGAACGATTTTTTCTCCTTCTCCTTTTACGAAAACATAATATTTTTCTCCGGACCAAAGAACAGAATCCTCTGGAACCACTATTTTTTTCCCAAGCGGAATATGAATGTAAACAGAAACATACATCCCAGGTTTTAAAATCAAGTTTTTGTTTTCAACATCAATTCTTACTTTCAGGGTTCTTTTTTGTGGGTCAATATAAGGGAAGACATAAGATATTTTTCCTTGGGTTTCAAATCCTAAAATATCGCTTTTTATTATTGCTTTGTATCCGTTTTTTATAATTTTGATATCATTTTCGTAAAATTCTGCGATAACCCAAACATAAGATAAGTCTGCAATTCGGAAGAGTTCAACATCAGGAGAGACAAATTGTCCCCTAAAAACATTCTTTTTTATTATAAAACCACTTACAGGAGATCTTACAACAATATACGGAGAAAACTTTTTTCTTTTTTCATCTGATTTTTCAATAAAGTCTGCAATATCTTTTTCTGATATTCCGTAAATTTGAAGTTTTCTCTTTGCAGATTCTAAAAGTGATTGATAAAAATTATGTTGTGGATGGTCTTTTGAAATTTCCTCATAAGCTTTTGAAGTTATTATGTAATCTTGCAAAGATGCAGCAAGGTCTGGGGAGTATATTTTCACAAGAGGCTCACCCTTTGATATAAGTTTCCATTCATAGTCCGCATATAATTCTTCAATCCACCCAGAGTATTTCAAAGATATAGATTTTATTCTTCTTTCATCAATCTCAACTACTCCCGCTCCTCTTACTTCTTTTGATACATCTTTGATCTGAATTTTCACAAATTTCAAACCAACTGGAATGCGAGTTATTTCAAACTCATTAACAGAACTTTCTTTTCCGTGGTCATGCTCCTGATTATAATGATGCTCTTCTTTTTCCTGTGGATACTCTTTTTCGAGCTTTCCCTGCCCTTTGTGCTTTTCTTCTTCTTTCAGTTCTTCTTTTTTTATAGGGACAAGTTTCATTCCGCATATAGGACAATTTCCTGGTTTATCTGATACATAGTCAGGGTGCATCGGGCAGTGATATAAAGTTTTCTCACGAGATGTCTCTGACTTTGGTTCTTTTTTTGAAGGTTCTTTTTTGACAGGAACCAATTTCATTCCGCATATAGGACAATCTCCCGGCTTATCTGACACATAATTTGGATGCATAGGGCAATAATAAAGTTGAGCTTTACTTTCCGATTCTGTCCCGATTTTCTTTCCACGAGAACATGATTGAGAAAAAGAAATGAAAGGTCCGAAAAACACAATCAAGATAACCCCACCTAATGCAAAAAGTTTTTTATTTTTCTCTGATCTCATAGTTTATTACCTCCTTTTCATCTAAACCCAAAAGTTTTTCAATGTTTGCGTTGTATTTTCTGTTGAGAAAAACATACCTTTTTTCTTCTATTTTGTATGAAAGAAGTAGCGTTAATGAATTAATTACTGTGAGGAAATCAACTTTCCCGACTTCCCAGTTTGCTCGTGCGGCGGAAAAATTCAGTTCTGATTGTGGTATAAGCACATCTTTATATAATTTCCATAGCTCAAATGATGAATCAGAAAGTTCTTTGAAAGATTTGAGAAGGCTCAAAACTCTATTTTTTTCTGCTTCAAACCTTGCATAAGATGAAAGAAGAAGCTCCTGAGATTCCATTATTTTCTTTGCTTCTTTTTTTCCAAAAAAAGCTGGTATTTCAAAACTTATCATAGCTCTCATCATTCCTCCCATGGTATCAAACATGAAACCAAAATTTGGATAAGGCTCAGTCTTTGATACAAAAAGTTCCGATTTGCTTAATTCAATTTCGGCTTTCAAAACCTGCAAATAAGGAGAATGAGAAAGAGCAATGTCTTTTAGCTGTAAGTAAGGCAAATCAAATTTAGATGGAAAAATCTCATTTTCTGGAACAATATTAAAGTCAGGTATTTCTCCTAAAAGCTCGCTTATTTTTGAAGACAAGACTGAAATATCGGCAGATAAATTTATAATTTTCTCTTGGATTTTAGATATCTCAATTTGAATCCGCATGATAGAGCCAATAGGTTCTTGACCAAGCCTATATCTTGCTTGAACAGCCTCTGCAAGATCAGAGATTAACATCTTTATATTTTCAAGGATTTCTTTTTGGGAATACAAAAACCAGAGTTCAAAGTAATACTCTTTGATCTGTGTTTTTATCTCCCACTTTGTAAGTTCAAGTTTTTTGAGTTCAAGAGAAGATAATGAATCTGCTTTCTTACCAAGAGCTTTTAGTTTTGAAGGAAAAGGAATTTTTTGAGATATAGAGAACTCAAATCGTGGTGTCAAAAATGAAGCACCAAGACCAATTTCTGGGTTTGGTAACCACCACCTCAAATACTCTCTTTGATACAAAGTTGAACTGTAAATCTTTTGTGCAGATAAAATTTCTGGATTATTTTTCATCGCTTTATCTAAAAGTTTCTCCAAACTGATTTGAACCAAAAAAATAGAAAACAAAAATAAAGCCATATTCTTCCACCTCCTTTTCTTTTTTATATTTACTTACTTTGTGATTTACTCTTTTGTGTTAATATAGCTACCTTCTTCAAGTGTAAAAGAGTCAGAAGATAATTTACAATTGACGAGGGGGTTGAAACTTATCTTTTATAGATAAAATTTCTCTGCTTATTTCTGAAACTAAACCTAAACTTTCAGAATGCAAATTTTGGAAAAATTCTTTTTGATGTAAAGCACAAGGTGAAGAGAAGTTAAGACAGCAGGTTTTGTTGTAAGAACAACAATCAGAATGTGATGAAGAATGGGAAACAAAATAATCAAAAAAAAGTAGATTTTGTTTTTTATTTTTTTCATTTTTATTTTTTTCATTTTTATCTTTGCAACACTTGTGAGAGAGTTTATGTTCATTTTTATCTTTATAACTTACAAAGTTTTTTTCTTCCGATATTTTTTTTATATAGCATATAGGAGATTTTATATTATAAAGGTTATTGAGCATGAAAGACAAAAGAATAAAAGATGAAGATAAGATTTTCAGCTTACTCATTATTAATAAGTTAAACTCAAACTAAAAAATTTTCTTGTTTTCTTAAAAGTTTCCAGGTTTCCGTGAGATTTTAGAGATCAAAACTACATAACTCATAACCGAAAGAAAACAAAATAATGATACAGGTATTGTGAGAAATTCGTGAAATGTCCTTATCCCAAAAGCTTTTTCTGCTATGAAAAGAATAATAAATGTGAATTGAAGAACAACGGCAGCTTTACCAAACTTTGTCGGAGAAAAATTAAGCTCTGCTCCCTTCAATTTCCCAACTAAAATAACCAGCGGAATAATTATATCTTTGCCAAGAACAATAATTCCAAACCATTCCGGAATCATATTCTTTATAAAAAGAACAAAAAATAAAGATATAAGAACTATTTTGTCAACAGTTGGATCAAATTTCCTACCAAAATCTGATGTCATTTTCAGTTTTCTTGCAACCGTGCCGTCAGCAAAATCAGAAATTATTGCCACACTTCCTATCACAGCAGATAATTTCCATTTCTCCTCCAAAACAAAATAAATGAGCGGAAATGTTAAAACGAGCCTCAAAAAAGTTATTATATTCGGAAGCAAAAATATCTCTTCTCTTTTCATTTATTAGAAGATTTTTCTCTTTTGAAAGTAAAAATTTGATTTATCAGGAGAATTTTCAGATTTTTATTAGGTAAATTAGCTTTTCCACCTTTGTGGAACCCCGAGATTCCTCTTTATTCTTCCAAGATTTTTGATATACCACATTACTGCTTTTCCTTTCCACCAGTCTTTTTCTCTTATTCCTAAATCTTCTGCTACTTCGCAAGCCGAAAGATAACCTGACGCTAACCAAGTCGCTCCAAAAGGATGAACAGAATTTGAAAGGTAAAGATTTTTTATAAATGTCCTCGTTGCTCCTTTTACTATAACTCCAGGTAAAGGTCTATTTTTGAAAAATTGTTCAGGAATTACCGAACCTCCACACCAGTTCCCTCTTATTGCGCTTCTGTTATTCCTCCACACATCTAATGGTGAATATGGAAAAATTTCAATTATATTTTTCTTAAAACCGGGAGCGTACATTTCAAATAAATCTGTAAGCTTTTCTGCAAGTTCCCACTTTATCTTATCCCACACAGAAAAATCATATTCAAGTCTTCTTTTACCCCATCTTATAGGTATTGGTGGAACATCAAGCCAAAGAAACGCCGTATGGCATCCATCTGGTGCTTGAGATGGATCTGCCAAAGTTGGAACAAACCAGTTAGCCATAAGATTCTCAGGTATCACTCCTGAAATGAGTTCAACAGCAAACTTTTTCATCTCTTCTTGCGTTTCACCACCGATATACCCCATAAAACATCTTTGAATCCCAGGGTCAAATTCCGCTGATAACCATATAGGTGCATCTTTCAAAGCGTAATGAACTCCAAATATCACTTGCTCATCATAGCAGAAATTTTTTATTCTCGTCCTCATCTCTGATGGAATTACATCTTCATCTATAAGTTCAAAAGTTGGAACAAGCGATAAATCACTTATTATCTTTTTTGCTGTTATCTCTTCTCCTGGGAATAGGGCATCTTCACTCAATTTTACTCCATACGCTCCATCTTTTGATACAAGTATTTTTGAAACAGGGCAATTCTGAATTATTTTTACTCCATAAGCTTTACAACACCTTATAAGTGCGTGGGTCAAAGAATGCGAACCACCTTTTAGCTGATGCACAGGAAAAATAGGACCAGTCAGAGCAGCTACTCCAATGCAACCTGATGATCCAATTCTTCTGTGTATAGGGGGGAAAGCTCCAATCCACGACAGGGACGCGATTGTAGTTTTTATATAATCTGACTCAAAAAATATATCAAGGGCTTGAAACCCGTTCATATTTACGAGTTCATCCGGAGAAATTTTCAAACCAAGTCTCTGATTTATTTCTCTAAGAAATTCAAGGTTCTCTCTTACTTTTTCAAAAGACGGGGGAGTAAATAAGAAAGTATGGACCCATTCTATAACATCGTTGAATCTTTCTATCAAAACCTCAACCGCCTTTATTATAAATTCGGCATCTTTTGGTGAGAGCTTCATCCAGTTGTTTATTGTATCTTGCGGATTCACTCCCATAAGGCAACATTTACCATCTCTGAACACCTTACCATAAGCATAGTCAGTCATAACTATTTCAAGTCCGAACTTTTCAAGTTCAAGGTCTTCCATCGCCGGAGATAAAGCAGTGATCATCCATGTTGCGTGTAAATTATGCAAAAACCCTGCTTGGAGTTCTTCTGTGTCGCAATGAGCTCCGCATTCTCCTCTCGCTTCAACGACAAGAACTTTTGCCCCTGCTTTCCCCAAATAAGCAGCCGCTGTAAGCCCGTTTATTCCTCCACCTATAACTATTACATCAAAGTCAGGCATTTCATTTCACCTCCTTTCATTTTTCAAGGTATGTTTTTTTGTGTTTCACAAGAAAATCAGGTTCTTTCCACCATTTTTTCAATCCAATATCTTCTGCGATTACATTTGCCGCTATATAACCCGGACCCCCTATTATGAGCCCTCCGGGATACGTACTTGCTCCACAAAGATAAAGATTCTTGATTGGAGTCCTTGAACTTGAACATGACTCTGATGGTCTGAAATATCCCATCTGTGTCGGAGTGTAGTCACCATGCTTTATCGAACCTCTTACCATAGAAGCGATTCGCATTTCAATATCACGGGGAGTTTCACTTACAAAATCTTCCGGTGTTGTATCTTGGAAATCTTTGAGGAGTTTCAAAACTTGATTTTCTATTTCAGATTTATTTCTTTCCCAGTCAAAGTCGTATGGGGCACACATTTGGAAAAATGAGATAAATTTTCCGTTTCTTGAAAGTGTATCGTCAAATAAGCTCTGGCATGTCGCGTGTCCAGCAATTTTCGTTATTTTGTTTTCCCTCAAACCACGGAAGAAGTCAAGAACATCATCAGGTCCATCAAATCCCAAAATTGTCATAAAAGACCTATCAACCCATCTATCATCTGTTTTGAATTCGGGAAGTTTTGATGATGTAAAATGAAGTGTAAAAAATGACCATTTATCCCATTTCCACTCTTTCAAAGGTGCAATTTCTTCTCTTATATCTTTTGGAATATTTTCTTCTTTTATAAGTTTGAAGAAAGTCAGAGGCGGTGGTAGCGATGATACAACTATTTTTGAGAAAATTTTTCTTCCATCTTTGAGTTTTACTCCTTTTGCTTCTTTACCTTCAATAATTATTTCCTCAACTTCTGCGTTATCAAGGATTAACCCTCCATTTTTTACTATTTCCCTTCCCAAAGCACTTGCGAATCTATGAGACCCACCATAGCAGTAGTATTTTTGCATACCACATCGCCATATAAGTAAAGGAACCATAAACCCCATTCCAGATTCCTCCGGATCAACCCCCCACATTCCAACAAGATAAAGTAAAAAAGCTTTGAGCTTTTCACTCTTGAAGTTCTCATCTATTATCTCAACGGGAGATTTTTCTGCTATCTCTAAAAACTCTTTCCCGATTTCTGTTTTTGAAATCTTCTCATAAAACTCAACAGGGGGTAGAGGAGGATAGTAGGTTGCGGGAGCGAGAATTTCATCAACAAACCTTATAAATTTCCTTATAACCTTTTCAAACCTTTCGGCTTCGTCTATCGATAATTTTCCAACTGAATCTTTGGAATCTTGAAGCATTTTCCCAAATAAAACAGAACTTTTATCTCCAAAAATAATTGCTGATTGAACGAATGGCTTTACCCAGTATAATCCATGCTCCTCTAAATCAAAATCCCTCAATGGAGGTATATAATCTACCATCATGTGATATATGGCGTGAGTATTTGATGAGTTTCCCGGAAACAGAATCTCTTCTGTGGCAAGTCCCCCTCCTATTTCATACCTTCTTTCGCAAACGACAACTTTCAAACCTGCTCTTGCAAGATAAGCAGAGGTAATGAGTCCATTAGGACCTCCACCTATTACTACGCAATCTGCCTCATATTCTTCTGGAAAATCTTTCAGAACATCATCTTTTTCAGATGGACTATAACCTATCCAAACTCTACTCATCTTTTTCTTTTTTATCCTCCTTTTTCATCTGGAAAGTATGATGGAACTTTTTGTAGAACATCTATGAATTTTCTTATAAAAGCCATATACTGCATAAGTATTCCCATGTTCCCATCAACTTTTATTGCTCCTTGAAGGAATGCCTGAATTGGGTCCAACTCTCCTTTTACTATTCCTTTCCATACAGAGTATTTTGCTCTTATTGTGAATGCAGGATTATATTGTTTTTCATCTTCAATGATTTTTGCCTCTTTCACAACTCCTCTATCTATTGAAAAGAAAGCTTTCCATGTCTCGTTGAGTTTCTCATCTGGTTCCATTACGGTTATGATTCCACCATATGTCCAGCTTTTCCCTATTTCTACGAGCTCTGGAATTGATGTGGCTATTTTTACAAGTTCATCTACCCACTCTTGCGAGGGAAACCTATATAATTTTTTCTCCTCCATTTTCTTTTTCCACCTCCTTTCTTTTTGTTTTTAAGCAATCATTTAAAATCTTTTTTCTCCATCGGGTATGTGGTAGGGTGATGGTATGAACCAATCGGGTTTTTCTATTGCACCATCGTCTATGAGTATGTGCATAAGATTGTAGGGAACTGCGAGAAGACAAAGCCCGCCCGGATATGATGTTTGATGGCAAAGATAAAGTTTGTGAATTGGAGTTCTGTATCTTGCAAGTTCAGGAATAGGTCTGAAACTCCACCACTGATCCTCGCATTCCCTTATCGCATACCAATTTCCACCTATGAATCCTGTATTTCTGAATTCACTATCTTGTGGAGTATTTATAAACTTTGCAACTATATTTTTTTCAGTCATGTTCGGAGCAAATTTTCTCAAAAGCTCAATCATTCTTTCTGCTATCTCCCACTTTGCTTTATTTACTGCATCAGGACCATCTCTGTGATACTCAGGAGGAGGAACCTGAATGTATATTGGAGATAGAACATGATATCCCGGGGGACATCTTGTTTCATCATAAATATCGTGGCAACAAACCATAATGTGCAGGCTTTCCTCTCTTTGTGGATGAGTTCTGAAAGAGAATATATCTTGAGCTTGGTTCAGAATAAAGCTGCGTGAGTCTCCCGGCAAGCAAACAACCGTTGGATAATTTCCATCTTTGAAAAACAGCTCTTCTGCGTCCCCTTTATATTTTGGAAGATCTTTGACTATGAGGTGAAGAACGAATAAGCTTCCACCGTGTAAATTTATATCTTTTATCTTTTCAAGCAGGGGTTTTGGTATATATTTCCCTTTGAGAAGTTTGAGGAAAGTTTGTTTAACATCTATTGCAGATATCACAAGCCTTTCAGCACGTATTACTTTGCCGGGATAAAAAGATTCATCCGCCAAAACAACTCCTTTTGCTTCGCCATTTTCAACCAATATTTCTCCTACTTTTGCGTTATTGTATATTTTCACTCCATAATGTAAGCAACATCTTATGAGTGCATGCATGTAAGAATGCATACCACCTTGCGGAGAAGATGAGGAGTAAGCCATAAGGAGTCCGGTTGCTATTCCGAAGATTCCCATACCTCGCCATGCGGGAAAAGGTCCGTTGTACCATGCTCCCTGACCCGCAACGACTTTCAGAGGTTCAAACTCATATTGTGTGTCAAGAAGCTCGTAAGTTGAAAGTTCCATAACAACTTCTGGCGGAAAAAGAGCTAAAAGCCCGGGAGCTTTTTCCTTCATGAACTTAAACCAGGGAAGGTCATAAGGGTCTGACCACATTTCGGGAGTATAAGGTGGTGTCCAAAATATTGATCGCAGGAAATCCTTTGTGTATGGTTCAAAAGTTTCATACATGATTTTGGTGAATTCCGCATCTTTTTTTGAGTATTTCGCAACGGATTCTATCGTATTTTTTATGTTGAACCTACCTGATATTATAGCCTTCCCGTCTGATGTTACTGTTCCTGCGAGAGTTTTGAAATATTTCAGTCTGAAACCAAATTTCCAGAGTTCAAGAATTTCTATTGTTGGTGAAGCTCCTGCGTAAAAGTAAGTCGCGTGTGGATCTATTCTGAAACCTGGGATGGGTTCTACATTTTCTGCTCCGCCTCCGCATTGGAGCCTTTCCTCCAAAACACATACTTTAAGACCAGCTTTTCCCAAAAGGGCAGCTATTCCGAGTCCATTCGGACCACCTCCTATTACAACCACATCGTATCTTTCCGATGGATAAGCTTTTTTTATTTCTTTTTCTGTTCTCATAATTTCAATCCTTACAATAAAAATAATTTAATAACAAAATAATCTACCTACCATAAGTTAGACAATTTTTATTTTAAAAATTTTTTTAGAGTTTTTATTTTTTTGATAAGATTCAAAGTAAATCTAATACGGAAATGGGGATTGTGTAATTGAATTTAAGAATTTTATCGCAAAAAATTGATAAAATTTTTTTGGTGTGAAACAGAAAAGAAAGAATCATCATTATCTTGATTACAGAATAATTTCGGAGCTCAAAGTAAAACAGGGAGATCTTTGGAGAGTTTTCAAAATAATGAGCGAATTTGTTATGGGATTTGATGAGCTATCAAGAGTTGCTCCCGGAGTGACTATTTTTGGAAGTTCAAGAATATCACAAGATAACGAATACTACAAAAAAGCTTATGAATTAGGATATATGCTCGGAAAAGAAGGATATTCAGTAATAACGGGGGGAGGACCGGGAGTGATGGAGGCAGCAAATAAGGGAGCATATGAAGCGGGAGCAACTTCCGTTGGACTTACAATAGATCTCCCAGATGAAGAACCGTCTCGCCAATATCATACATTGTCTTTGGATTTTGATTTTTTCTTTGTGAGGAAAGTTATGCTTGTCAGATACTCAGTAGCTTTTGTCATATTCCCGGGAGGTTTCGGAACCTTTGATGAACTCTTTGAACTTCTAAATCTTATCCACACAAGAAAACTTTACCCCTATCCTGTTATTTTGTTTGATCAAAGTTTTTGGGAACCAATTTTGAGTTTCTTGAAAAACAACCTCCTTGAAAGGGGCTTTATTCTTCCACGGGGACTCGAACCAATCCATGTTGTCAGCGAGCCAAAGGAAGCATTAGACTTAATAAATAATTTTCTTGTAGAAAGATACACAAGTATATTAGACCATATGCATCCTGTTGAAAGAGTAAGAACTTTAAGGCTTGTCAAAAACATAAAAAAGAAAATGTCTGATTCAAACGTTGAACATAGAAATCAAACTTAATCCTTCTCGCTTTTATACATTATACAGAAGACTGTTGTTATCACAAAAATCGTCCCACCTATGAATAGATTTTTCCCAAGATATGTCTTGAAAAAATTAAGAATATCACTCAGAGAAATTTTTTTTAAAACGAAATCTTTATATTTTCCATCAAAAAAAATTCTCTCATATGTGAATGCAACGACTATTAAAAAAATTATTCCAACCAGTAATAATACACTAATTTTTTTCTTCGGACTATCTAATTTCTTCCCTAAAAGATATCCTAAAATGAAAGTGCCAGCATAAAAAGCTGAAATAAAAGGTAAAAGATATCTACCACCTATTTCTTCCGCATTTAAAAAGAACATAAAAGCCCAATCAGGATTTATATAAAAAGCCCAAGATGATACTACTATAAAAACAAAAGGAGGAAGTATCTTCCTCCACGATTTTTTTTCAGACAGAAAAATTCCTAAACCAAAAAGAATTATTGGATCATATATTACTGTGATTTTTCACCTCCTTCCCTTCAGAGAAACTTTAGTATCGTTGGCTTTTATTCACTCTTTTCCAAAATTTTTTTATTTTCAAATTTCAGATTTTTTCAATTTGATAAATCTTATCTGCAATTCATAATAATGTTATAAATGAAATTGAACAGAAAACTTCTCCTCTCAATTTTTATCTTCACCTCAATCTTATGCAACCGTCAGCAAGAAAAAGAAGAAAATAAAAAAATCAAAATATGGGGGACAGCTATATCCGGTTTCCAGGCTGATATGGGACCAGGAGTTCCACCAGATACCAAATCAGATTGGTGGATTTGGATGCACGATGAAGAAAATCAAATTTCAAAAAGAGTTGGAGAAGACAAACCAGAAGATGGACCAGCATTCTGGAAAAACTATAAGGAAGACCTTGAACTTGCAAAGCAAATTGGGACAAACTATTTCAGATATAGTATAGAGTGGTCTCGTGTTTTCCCGGAATCTACAACAGATATTCCAGCTGATGTTGAATTCACAGAAGAAGGATTTCCAAAAAAAATAAAAATTTCTTCCACATCCATTTCTGAACTTGAAAAAAGAGCAAATCAAGAGAATATCAAAAAATACAGAGAAATTCTTGAATATGCAAGGAAACTCGGACTTAAAATTTTCCTGACTTTAAATCACTTCACTTTACCTATATGGATACACGATCCCATTTCGTGCAGAGATTGGTTCAAATCAGGAAAATCCGGACCGGTGTGTTTCGGAAAGCCTGCAGGCTGGTTATCAAAAGAAACAATAATAGAGTTCGCAAAATATTCAGCCTTTTTAGCCTATAAATTCGGCGATATCGTTGATCTCTGGGGACCTATGAATGAACCAATAGTTGTTTCAACATCAGGTTATCTTGCAGGTGATGTTGGAATTCTTGCCGGAGTAGGCTCTTTTCCGCCATCTGCTCTTGACGTTCTATCTTTTGAGATCGTGACAAAAAATTTAATTTTCGCATTTGCGCGTTCATACGACGCAATAAAAGAATACGATATCTACGATGAGGACGGAGATGGAAAAAAAAGCGTGGTATCTCTAATTTACAACATACCTTTTTTTGAGCCAGATTCTCAAAGTGAGCAAGATATTGAAGCTACCGAGAAAGCTTGGTTTGTTCAAGTCTTTTGGTTTCTTGATGCTATTTTAAAAGGAGTTTTGAGTTCTCTTGATGGTAAATCAGAAAAATTTTACGATTCTCTGAAATCAAGAGCAGATATCGTGGGAATAAACTACTACAATAGAATCAAAATAAAATATGTTCCTATTATTCCTGAGAAAAATATTGTGTTTTTACCTAAATTCCCGGCTTGTCCAAGTTATGAGCCATCAGATGAATGCCCTTACGGTATGAGCGAAGGTGGTTGGGAAATTTATCCACCAGGTATATATGAAGTTATAAAAGCTGTTTGGGGAAGATACAAAGATTTAGGATTACCTATAATGATTGCTGAAAACGGTATAGCTGATGCAAAAGACTTAAAAAGACCTGAGTTTATAAAAGAGCATGTGAAATTTGTAAAGAAAGCGTTAGAGGAAGGCATACCAATTTTGGGATATTTTTATTGGTCGCTTATAGACAACCTTGAATGGAATTCAGGATATGGCAAAAAGTTTGGACTGATAGAGGTAGATTTTTCATCTCCAGGAAGAAAAAGAACTTTAAGGAAAAGCGCGTTTATTTTCAAGGAGATAATAGAAAAAGAAAAATAAGTAAGTAACCAAGATATTGGCTAATTTTGTACTTTGTGTGAAATTATGAATCTTGTATTGTTTATTTTTTCCCTTTACTCCTACAACTTTGATATCTAATGTTTTAGATAATTCACCATATCCAAGTTTTATTTTTAT
>JAVVGL010000034.1:0-18199 GCA_032249135.1 Candidatus Calescibacterium sp.
TGTATGCGAACTTAACGCTCTGATCTGGTACTTTTATAGCCAACTATTTTGAGCTACCCATTCTATTTAAAAAACTCTTCTTCTTTTTACTGCTTCATCAAAGGTTTCAATTTGTTTATCTGTTAGATTTCCAAGAACTTCAAATACTAATTCCAAAGCCAATATTTTCTTTATCCTGCTATAAAGTTCATAGTTGGAGATTTGGCGGTGGAGTATAAGTAAAATTTAATTTTTGAGATAAAGTTGCAAACAAATGAATGAAAAATTAAAGAAAACAGGAAAGCACAACAGAGAGAAAAGAGAGAAATACAAAAAAGAGCTAAAAAGGTTTGACACAATTTTAAAAGAGATTTTCTCAGAAGCAATAGGAAAAATTTATTACTTAGCTATAGGTAGGAAAATAGGTAAGAAAGTAAAAGTCATATCTGCGGAAATAAGGGTAGTAAAAACTTTTCGTCCTGATATTTTAGTTGAAGCTGATGGTGAAATAATTCAAGTTGAAATCCAAGCTCAACAAGATAAAACTTTACCACGCAGGATGTTTCGCTATTACTATGCAATATTGGAAAAATATAAGAAAGAACCTACTCAGATTGTTTTGTTTGTTGGGAAAGGAAATCCTCCTCCATCAGATTACAAAACTCCGAAGCTAACTTTAAAATACAAAGTTTTAGATATGAAGAAAATAGACCCTGATGTGTTTATAAAAAGCAAAAAACCTGGTGAGGTTATTTTGGGGATTTTAGCCGGCAAATTCAAAGATAAACCCAAAATAATAAGAAAGGTCAAAAAAAGAATTGTAGAAATTCTGAAAAATGAAGAAAAAATCATAAAATATATAGATAGCATAAGCTTTTTAGCAGGTTTATTTGATATTGAGATAAAGGTAAAGCCTATGCCGATACAAGTTGATATAAAGAAAACTTTCCTCTATAAATGGGGGAAAGAAGAAGGATTAAAGGAGGGAGAGCAGAGAGGTCTTTTAAAAGGCGAAAAAAGAGGTCTCGTAAAAGGTCTGAAAGAAGGCGAAAAAAGAGGTCTTGTAAAAGGTCTGAAAGAAGCAATACTGGTTGGGATTCAGCTAAGGTTTGGTGATCAAAAAGCAAAACAAATCAGAAACTTTTTAGAAAAAATAGATGATTTGAATCACTTGAAAAAGATAAAGAGAGAAGTAATAAGAGCTGAAAATTGGGAGGATTTTATTAAAGTATTCAGAAACCACAAGTGAAATAATAAAGGTAAAACTTACATCAAAGCAGTAAGCTATTCTCCGGGTTCTATAACTCGTGTAGGAGTATTTCTGTTTGCAGTGGTTCCGTCCCCGAGTTGTCCATAGAAGTTATCTCCCCAGCACCACAAAGAACCATCTGTTTTTTCTGCACAAGTGAAAGCATATCCCAAAGAAACAGATACAACATCAGACTGAATTATTTTAACCGGTGAATTTTTTGATGTGGTAGTCCCATCTCCGAGCTGACCGGAATCATTTTTACCCCAACACCACAGAGAACCATCTTTCTTTACCGCACAAGTATGCTCTCCTCCCAAAGATATAGACGAGACACCAGATGGCATAATTTGAACCGGCGTAGCTACCCCCTCTCCTGATGCCCCATTCCCCAGCTGACCATCTGCATTTTTACCCCAGCACCACAGCGAACCATTCTGTTTTATTGCGCAGGTGTGATCTCCTCCCAAAGAAACAGCCAATACCTCCTCCAATACTTTGCGAGGAGAAGGTCTGTTTATGTTAGTGCCGTCTCCAAGTTGTTTATCTCTGTTATATCCCCAGCACCAAAGTGAGCCATCTTGCTTTACTGCACAGGTGTGAGCATAACCCAAAGAAACAGAAGACACACCTGCCGACATCACCTTAGTAGGAGTTGGTATGCTTCCACCTGCCGTTCCAACTCCGAGCTGACCGAATTCGTTCCATCCCCAGCACCACAAGGAACCATCTGTTTTTATAGCACAGGTGTGATGCCAACCACATGACAAAGATGCTACACCAGATTGAATTATCTGAACGGGTTTATTTCTGTTTGTATTTGTTCCGTCTCCGAGCTGACCATATTCATTTCTTCCCCAGCACCAGAGAGAGCCATCTTTCTTTACTGCGCAAGTATGCTGTAATCCAAGAGAAACCTGCAAAACTCCTGACGATATCACCTGAACCGCAACAAGTCTATCCTGGTTAGTTCCGTCTCCGAGCTGACCTGAGTAATTATTCCCCCAGCACCACAAAGAGCCATCTTTTTTCAGAGCACAGGTATGGGTACCGCCTGCTTTTATTTTGGGCATTTTAGCAAATAAGATTTCACAGACAGCCCCCTCATCTATTTGACCATCGCAGTCATTATCTTTCCCATCACATATTTCCTCTTTCGCTGGATTAATGCTTGGGTCATTATCTTTGCAATCACCTTGTGAAGCAAGCAGTACATATCCAAACGGCTGGTAGCAAGAAACACGAGTTGTTCCATCTGTATATCCATCTTTATCTAAATCTTTGTACCATACTACCTGACATTCCTTACTTTCCCTTAGTTCTATTCCTTCTGCAACCAATATTGGTTCATAAACGCACATTTTTAACACTTCCTCACACAGGGACTCCATTTTTTGATTTTCTACCGAAATTTTCACTGTAGAACCTGAAAACTCAATTTTAGCGTTATTTACTTCTATCTCACCTGATGATGAGATGCATATACTTGCTTCCGGAGAAAACCCAGCTGAAATCTCTTGCTTTATCGGAGTTATTGTTCTGAAAATGAATTCCCCCTCTGCGCATGAGGCAGGCTCTGTATCCAACGAATATCTTCCTTTTATGCTCAAATAAACTGGCAAACTTGTGCTTATAAATTTCTCTTCTTGGTATCTACCTACCACCTCAATCTCAAAATCATTATACAAATACTCCTCTTTTCTTTTGGTTAGTAGGTCTTCTTTTGAATACAGACCTGAAACTCCAACTACCACTCTAATTACACCAACATCTGAAATGCGACTGATTGTAAATTCATTTTTGTATTCAACTGCTTTTATTTTTACTCTTCTTACCTCAGTATCACCTTTGAGCTCTCTTATTGTTGATTCCCCTTCTTTTATTGAGAAAACAAATTTTTGCTCAAAATCTTTTTCTGAAACCTTTGTTGAGAACTCCAAATATCCCTTTGCATATCCTGTTGAGACTATGAAATTTCCTCCCCCTGCATCTTCCTTACAATCGCTGACTTTTATATCAAAATTTAGCCTTTTTCCTGAACTTATTTGCTCAATACTGCAATCTGTTTTTTCTGCTTTCCCATCCAAACACCGCGGTCTTATATCTTCACAGGAAATTTCAAGTTCCCCTACATTCTGTTTTTCTGAAATTCTTTTTTGATTTGCAACCAAGCCCAGAATGTCATCTTTTAAATCTCCAAATTTTGGAGCTCTTGCCGTAATAATGCGACCTGTGATGATACGAGCTGTAATTGGTCCAGCCTCAATAGCCTGCCCTGTGATTGGTCCTCCTTCAATAACTCTTGCTGTAATTATGCGAGCTGTGATTATGTTGTTCTCAATAGCCCCTGCTGAAAAGCTACCGAATGTTTTTCCCGCAGCATCAGAAGGACTTTCAAATTTCGTTCCAATTTCATCCATTTTCTTTTCTCCACCAGATTTTTCACTTACTTGATTTTGTTTCTTACTACATCCTACCAAAGAATACAAACCGAAGATCCCAAACAGCGTAAGAATTAAGGCAAAACCCAAAAAATACAAAATAAACCCTTTTATTTTCCCGTTTTCTTTATACCTTCTCATTTCCCTATACCTCCTTTTTATTAGAGAAAATTACATAATGAAAAAATATAATCATTTTCAAAAAAATTTTTTTCAGAAAAAACTTATCAGTGAATGACTTTTTAAGCTGATCACAAAAACATTTGGAATCTTTGCAAGGTTTTTCTTTGTAAAGCTTTAATTCTGCGAACAAGTAAAATTATATTTGAGCCAAAAAATGAGAAGATAAGTCATAATGGAAAAATTTATTACTTAGCGACTGGCAAAAAAATAGGTAAGAAAGCCAAGGTTCTATCAGCGGAAATAAGATTAGTAAAAACTTTTCACCCTGATATTTTAGTTGAAGCTGATGGAAAAATAATTCAAATTGAAATTCAGGCTCAAAAAGATAAAACTTTATCCCAGAAGATGGCACTATCGATAGGGATAGCTTACAACATTCATGTTATGATAATGAAAGTAAATGCTGAAAGAATTTTATTTTTTGAAATTAAAGATTTTTATAATTTTCAACACTATAAAATATCTTTGCGACAAAATATAATAAAATAACAAAATTTTTTAACAATGGACGGAATAAAAGTTTTAGATTTTACAAGGCTTCTTCCAGGTCCCCTTGCAACATATATTTTAGCTCACCTTGGAGCAGAAGTTATAAAAGTTGAAGATACACAAACAGGAGACATGACAAGATATATACCTCCCATCACAGACGGAAAAGGTGCTGTTTTCTCTTTCCTTAACGCAGGAAAAAAATCCTTATCTTTGGATCTCAAAACAGAGGAAGGCAAAAGCGTAATAGAAAGAATAATACCAAAGGTAGATGTTATAGTAGAAGGTTTCCGTCCGCAAGTTATGAGAAAACTCGGACTTGATTTTGAAAGCGTAAAAAAAATAAATCCCAAAATAATATACTGCTCAATCTCAGGATATGGACAGACAGGTCCCCTGTCTTATAAATCAGGACATGATTTGAACTATATATCTTTTTCCGGAATTCAGAGAATGTTTATATCTGACGAAAAAGGAATTGCAGTTTTACCACAAATTCAAATAGCAGACATATCTGGGGCGCTTCTCGCTTGTATAGGAATTCTTGATGCACTCGTTGAAAGAGAAAGAAAAAAAGAGAATTTTGAAGGAAAATTTATTGACATAAGCATGGTTGAAACATCTTTATTTTTAGCTGTTGAAAGTTTGAGCAAATTTTTAGGAACAGGAGAGGAACCAAAACCATTTGGAGAGCTCCTCACAGGCGGAGCAACCTGCTACATGATATATAAAACAAAAGATGGAAAATGGTTAAGTATTGGAGCGCTTGAACCAAAATTTTGGGAAAACTTCATAAAAGCACTGGGACTTGAAGACGAAATTTTACCATCTGATGCCGTAACTCCGCCAGATGACTCAAATCCAGCGTACAAAAAAATCAAAGAAAAAATAATGTCCATGACATCAGAAGAAATTGAAAGAATTTTCAGCAAGTTTGATATCCCATATGAGTTTGTTCAAGGATATAAAGAAATGAAAGAACACGAACAGATAAGAAGTCGCAAAATATTCTACAAAGTAAAAGATACAGAACTCCTAAAACTTCCGTTTATGGTTGAAGTGAAAACTCCGGCTCCGGAACTTGGAGAACACACAATAGAAATCCTCAAAGAATTCGGATTTGAAGAAAAAGAAATTTCAGAACTTGAAGAAAAAAGTGTAATAAGAGCAATAAAAAGATAAGCAATAAAAAAACAAAAAATGTAGAACTTTATGCCTTCTGCTTTCCAAATTCCCGGAGTAAAAGTTGCACATTACACAGATAAAGAAAACATAACTGGTGCGACAATTTTCATTTTTGATGAACCGCTTTTGGGTGCAGCAGATAAAAGAGGGGGAGCTCAAACCACAAGACAATTTGACTCACTTTTACATCCTCACATCACGCTCGGAGTTGATGCAATTGTGCTAAGTGGAGGAAGCGCTTTCGGACTTGGAGCAACAAACGGAGTGGTTCAGTTCCTGAAAGAACAAGGAAAAGGATTTGGAATAGGGAATTTTAGAGTCCCAAGAGTTCCAACTGCTTGCATATTTGATCTCACGATAGGGAATCCAGTTCCACCATCGCCTGAAAAACTATACGAAGCTTGCTTTAAAGCAAAAGATTATATTACAGAAGATGATATGGGAAGTAAAGGAGCAGGAACAGGTGCAACCGTTGGAAAACTTTACGGAATACCATATGCCACAAAAGGAGGAATAGGTTTTGCATTTTCTGAAAAGGAAACAAAAGATGGCACAAAAATAAAAAATGTGGTTTTTGCAGTTGTAAATGCGTTCGGGAACATAATAGAAGAAGGCAAAATAATAGCAGGTGTAAGAAAAAAGGAAGGAGGATTTTTAGATTTTGTGGAAGAAGGAATTTTTCATCCTCCAAAATATCCAGAAGATTATTTTTCTTCTACGGTTTTAATAGTGGGATTTACAGAAGGAAAATTTTCTACATCACAACTTCAAATTCTTGCTCAATGCATGAATTCGGCTTTGGCATCGTGTGTAAAGCCTGCCCATACACCATTTGACGGAGATATAGCAATAGCATTCTCATGCAACAAAAAAGAAGCAGATTTTTTTGATGTATTTGGAGAGTTTTACAAGCTCACACAAAAAGCAGTAATTGCAGCAATAAAAAAAGCAGAATCACTCGGGGGAGTCCCAGCTTTTTCAAATCTACAAAAGTAAAAGAAGTAAGAAACACAAATCTCCAAAAACTTTACAAATTTTTCAAAACATACCTTACACTAACTTATGTTTAAGAATGTGAGAAAAATAAGAGTTGGATTGTTCGGAACCCGTGGGGTTCCAGCAAGCTATTCCGGTTTTGAAACTTTCTACGATAAACTTATAAGAAGATTAAGCAAAGAAGAATTTGACCTTATAATTTTTAACAGAACCAACTATTTAAAATATCCATTTTTCTATTTCAAAGGAGCAAAAGTGGTTCAGCTCCCATCTATACCACAAAAACATCTTGACACAATCTCTCATACATTATTTTCACTAATCTGGTGTGCAACCCAAAATATAAAGTTAGATATTGCTCTTATATGCATAGTCGGGAATTCCTTACTCCTCCCATTCTTCAAAGCTCTCGGAATGAAAACAGTAATAAATGTGGATGGTCAGGACTGGCGAAGAGAAAAATGGGGAAAATTCGCATCTTCATATCTCAGAGCTTCTGAAATATTAGCTTCAAAGTTTGCAGACATCATAGTAGCAGATGCTCTTGAAGTAAAAAAGTATTATGAGAGCTTCACTTACGACAAAAACAAAATAGTGTATATACCATATGGCGGACTTGAAGATGAAGACCTAAAAAGATGTGATTTGTGGGGAGACGATGGCGAATTTCTGAAAAAATTTGGATTAGAAAAAAATAAGTATTTTTTATTTGTAGGTAGGCTTGTACCAGAAAATGCACCAGATAAAATCATAAAAGCATTTATAAAAGCAAGAAATTCAGGCAGAATTCCAAATGATATGAAACTCGTTATAGTAGGAGATGCTCCTTACTCATCAGAGTATAAAAAATACCTTTTTGAAATATCAAAGGGAAATTCATCAGTTATATTTACAGGATATATTTTCTCAACAGGTTATATAAAGCTTTCAAGAAATGCATTCTCGTTTGTCCTTTGTGCAACAGTAGGAGGAACTCATCCGGTTTTGGTAGAGCAGATGTCTCTTGGAAATCTTATAATCTGCTATGATACACCGTCAAACAGAGAAGTTCTTGAAGATGCTGGATTTTACTTTTCAGATGAAAAAGAACTTGAAAATCTTCTTGAATATATAATAAAAATTCCAGAAAATGAGCGAACAAAAAAACAAAAAACCGCAAAAGAACTCGCAAAAACAAAATACTCCTGGGATAAAATATCCGAAGAATACAGAAATCTTTTTCTCTCCCTTTCAAGAAAATAAAAATAAAATGAAATGAAAAATAACACAATCGGAAAAATAAAAAAATACTTTGTCGCTGTAGCTCACGGAAGCCCAGATAAGCTCAACGAGGAAGATTTCTCTCATCTATGCAAAGAAATAGAACAAAAGATAAAAGAAAATGATACAGAAACTACATTCATAAAATCTTATCTTGAATTCGGTCAGCCAAGATTTGATGATATAGTAGAAAAAATAATAAAAGAGAATCGGAAAGAAAACAATTCATTCTTTTTTATCAAACCTTTACTTTTTTTTAGAGCAGGTCATATGCAGAATGATATAGAAGCCAAACTAAAAGGTATGGAGAATGTGAGAATCTCCGGCGTGCTCGCAGAATCTGAAAGATTTCAAAAATTTTTCTCCGATTTCATAAACAACTTTTTACAAAGCAAAACAAATCATAAAAGTAAATTAAGACTCAATTTAGAAAATCCACTCTTTATTTTTGTTGCAAGAGGTACATCTTCAAAAACCGGGGCATCACAAGCTTATTCATTCTGTCGCATAATATGGGAAAATCTTGGGAAGAAAGGACATATGGAAGTGTGCTTTGCTGATGTCACCAAACCAAGCTTAAAAGATGTAATAGATGTTTTAGATCTGAATAAATTTACATCAATTGTAGTTATACCAGCAGTGCTATTCAGAGGTTTTGTTATGAAAAAAATAGGAAAGGAATTAGCTTCTTTACTAAAAGACAAAGAATTTCTTATCAAAACTTCAAATTCTGGGAATATACCGTATGTTATTTTGCCACCCTGCGGATATTATTCTGCTTCTCGTCTTGCTGATGTCCTTGCTGAATTTCCCGAATGAAATCCATGCTTTCAAAACCAGATATAATCAAAGCTTTTTCAATCAACTCTCTACCATCATCAAAGTTTCTCTGTTCTATAAGCTTTATACCTTTTCTAAAATAATCAGAAGCGGATTTTATATCTGAAATGGACTTTGCTACACCAAACAAAAAACCCAAAATAAATCCAGTTGCAACAGAAATCTTATAAATCTTTCTTCTAAAAAAAACTCCTCTCTTATTTGTTCTCCCATATTTTTTAGTTTTGTTCCTTACATAACTTTTCTTATCTTCGGCAACTCCATGACTTCCCCCATTTTCCTCATCATTAGCTAACCCTATTTCTTTAAAAGAAGAACTAATTTTAGGAGAAGGACTACCGCTTTCATTTTTTTCCTTCCTTCTTTTGCTGATCAAACTTTCATTTGACCTTAATTTTTCCTTTGTGTTCTCTATTATATCTGAAACCTTTTGAAATTGCAAACTATCTCTCTCATTCAGAGCTCCTGAAAAATTTTGATTTTGACTTATAAAAGAAATTATTCTTTTTTCCTCATCCTCTATTTCACGATTTTCTTCATCAATTCTTTTTGAAAAGAACGAGCATACAAAGTTAGAAAAATCTTTCTGATATAGTTGCCGAACGTTCAAATCAACTGCAATTTTTTTCATTTCATCTAACATTCTATCAGCAGACGAAAATCTTGAAAATTCATTACGAGACAAAGCTCTCAAAACTATATCATCCAGAGGTTCCGGAACTGTCGGATTTATAGAAGATGGTGGAGGTATCTTACCTTTTAATATTTTTTCTTTCAATTTTTCAGGTTTGTCTTTTGGGAAAAGCTTCTGTCCGGTGAGCATCTCCCAAAAAACCACACCTATACTCCATATATCTCCTTGCTGAGTCCATCCCTTACCAAGTATAACTTCTGGTGGCACATAACTTATTTTACCGAAGGGATCTATTTCAGAGTTTTGAGGCAAAGTTATACCAAAATCAGATAGCTTTACTCCACCGCTCCAAGAAATAAGTATATTTTTAGGATTCACATCTCTGTGAACAAGACCTCTTCCTTCAAATCTGTGTATGTAAGATACAGCTGTAAGGAGTTTTTCAGCTATGTAAAAGAATACATCAAGTGGTATCTCTCCAACGGTTTCTATTAGCTCTTTAAGATTTATACCCCTTATATATTCCATTTCAATAAAGAACTCCCCTGATATTTTTCCAAAGTTTGTTGTTTTAACTATGTTTTCGTCATCAAATCTGGCAGATATTTTTGCCTCGTTTATAAAAAGGTCGGTATTGTGTGTTGATTTGAGAGTTTTGATAGCAACAAGTTTTCTGAAACCGGCATCAGAAATTTTCCACGCACGATAAACTCTTCCCATTCCACCCTCTCCAATTTCTTTTGTGATTATATAATCTCCAAATACCCTCATTTTCTCAAAGATTAAACCAAAAATCAAAAAAGACAAATTAAAACAGCAACAATTTATATTTTACAAATTGATTTGAACTTCTCCTGAACTTTAAACACAAAAATGCGGATTGAACTCTAAAAAATTTAGCAAAAATGACAGCAAATCTGAAAAACTTTGAAGGCAAAATTAAAAAAGAAAAAGTATGAGTTTGTTAAGTTTATTGCTAATTCCCTTGTTTTTATCGTCTGCAAAGGTTGATGTGTTTTTTTCAGCAACAGATGGCTGCGAAGACAAAGTAATAAAATCAATAAACTCTGCACAAAAAAGTATAAAAATAGCAATTTATCATCTCACATCAAGAGAGATAACGAAAGCTCTTATTGATGCAAAAAAAAGAGGAGTAGATGTAAAAATTATAGCAGATGGTGAACAAGCAAAAGATAAATTTTCAAAAGTATTAGTTCTTGCAAAAGAAGGTATAGATGTGAAAATCACAGATTACTCAGCACGAAAGAAGAGATTTCTTACGCCAAAAATGCATCACAAATTCATGATAGTAGATAGTAAGTATGTCATGACAGGATCTTTTAACTTCACCGCATCGGCAGAAGAATTAAATGACGAAAACTGCGTTTTTATATATGATTCAACGGAAGTAGTGGAGAAATTTGAAAAAGAATTTGAACGCCTATGGAAAATATCACAATAATGAAAAATATCACAATATAAATCTATCACACAGGATAAACTCCATGTTTTCTCCTCATTCTGAGGACTTGTTTTCTTTCTGAAAGTTCAAGAGCCCAGTAAAGAACTCTTCTTGTCTCACGCGGGTCTATAACATCATCTATAAAGCCCCAACCTGCTGGTTTCTTTATATCAATATAAGGTCTTATGGCTTCTGCCATTTGTTCAGCAAATTCTCTCGCCTCTTTTGGTGACATACCCTCAAGCTGTTTTTTAGCAAATATTGAAACCATACCTTCAGGTCCCATAACAGATATTTCTCCGGTAGGCCATGCTACAATAATATCTGGATCAAAGGATTTACCGCACATAGCATAATATCCCGCCCCATAAGCTTTTCTTATAATTACTGTAAATTTAGGAACAGAAGCTTCTGCAACGGCATGAATCATCTTTGCTCCGTGTCTTATAAGTCCGTCTTTTTCTGTTTTAGATGATACCATAAAACCCGGAACATCTGCGAGGAAAACCAGAGGTATATTGAAAGCGTCGCAAAGCCATATAAACCTTGCAGCCTTGTCAGATGCATTAACATCAAGAACTCCTCCATAAAACATAGGATTGTTTGCGATAATACCGACTGGATACCCCCCTATCCTTCCGAAGCCAACTATTATGTTTCTCGCCCATTTTGGTTTGAGTTCAAAAAATTCCCCATCATCTACGATGAACTTTATTATTTTGTGCATATCATAAGCTTGCTTTGGATTATCTGGTAAGACATCCAAAATCTCGTCAGAAATCAGAGCAGTTGGATCTCCCTCGTATTTTTTTCTTGGAGGTTTTTCCTCATTTGAAGATGGCATATAAGAAAGATAATCCTTTATTCCTTTGATACAAGAAACATCATCAGGGAATTCATTATCTGCACAACCTGAGATTTCCGTGTGAATTTTTGATCCACCAAGATTTTCCTCGTCTATATCTTCACCTGTGACCATTTTTACAAGGGATGGACCACCGAGAGCCATAGAGCTAGTTCCCTTTACCATAAAGACAACATCGGCAAGTCCAGGTATATAAGCTGTTCCAGCATAACCTGGTCCCATCTGGGCGCATACAAGAGGAATAACCCCTGACATCAAAGATTCTTCTTTAAATAGCCAACCAGAATTTGCAAAAAATGCTATTGCTTCTCCTGCAATACCACCACCTATTGTTGAGGCAGTTTGAGCAGAAATTCTCGCTCCTCCCGAATCTATCATCCAAACGAGAGGTATTTTAAACCTCAGACAAAGTTCCCTTATTCTTGTGCATTTTATCTCATTCACAAATCCCATGGAACCACCCTTTACTGTGAAATCGTATGAAATACAACCGACCCATCTTCCGTCTATTTTTCCAAAACCTGTTACAACTCCATCTGCTGGCGTTCTTTCCGGGCCGGGTTCAGTTCCTAAAATTCCAATTTCAAAAAAGGTATCTTTATCAAATAGCAAATCAATTCTTTCTCTTGCTGTAAGTTTTCCTCGTTCGTGCTGTTTTTTTACTTTTTCCGGACCGCCCATTTTTTTTACTTCTGCTCTGATTCTGTGAAGTTCCTCAACGAGTTCTCTCATTTTCTGTCCCATATTTTTTCACCTCCTATTTTGATAGAATAAAATTTTTTGGGGTACTTTAGTAAAAAACTGAAAAAATTTTTAAGTTAAAAGTTTAAAGTGATACATTACAGTTTTATTTACATTACAGTTTTACTGTTTGAAATCATGTCTTTTTGAGAGGCTTTCTCATAACACAAGGTTCTGCGGGATAATGCCAGTATCTTATATTATCTTCTTCTAATGCTCTCCAGCACAAAAAAACCTCTTCCCCATCAACTTCTGCTGGGAAGTCAAGTGTTCCTCTATCTATATCCCTTAAAATCACACCAAAATTTTCAAGATTAGAAAAAAGGTTTTTCAATTCTTTCCTTACAGCTATTGTTCTATCAAGGACACCGTCTTTGTCATATGGATTTTCTCTGAAATTTAAAACAAGTTGAGTTGCATCAAGGAGGCATTTGGAATATTCTCTTGCTTTATCTCTTATATTTTTGATTACTGATTTGAGCTGAGGTATAACTTCTTCCGCTTCTTCAATAGAGTATTTTTTTTTCAAATGTCAAAAGTGGCGACGGTGGGATTCGAACCCACGACACAGGGCTTATGAGACCCCTGCTCTACCCCTGAGCTACGTCGCCCCTTAAAAACTAAATTTAATGATAAAATACAAAATAAAAAAATTACTACAAATCTTTCCTCCGACAAATCTCATAAATCTTTGACTTTTTCAGCCCAAATCACCTTTCCTATACCTTCTCCGCCAAAAAGGCTCTGAGGAAACAAAAAAGAGACAAAGTCAGCAATCAACGGAATGAACGCTGGGAGAATATTTTTTCTACCACCTGCCTTAAGATAAATATTAGAAATACGCCAGAGAGGTTTCAAAGGTTTACCAAAATACATTTGATTTTTTATCTCAAATCCAGTGCTTTTAATTTTCTCTTCGGCTTCTCCATCCTCATATCTTCTTTTGTATCCCAAACTCAAATCAAGTTTTCCAAACAAGCTTTTATCTTGGGGAACATAAATTATTGCTCTTCCACCGCAAGGCAAAATTTTGTTTATCTTTTCAAGTGCTTTTCTGTCATCATCTACTTTTGGTAGAGTATCTAATGCAACACATGTATCTAAAAAATACTCCGAATTTAAAAAATACTCTGGATTTTTATTCCCTTTGAGAGCGTCAAGCAAAATTTTTGAGTCATCTACAATAATATCAAATTTTGTTATAATGAGCCTACGAGTCTGGTAGAACTTTGATTTCAAAATCCTCAAATTTCTTTCTGATGGGTCTGACAAAATTAGAAATTCTCTTCCGAGTAAAAATCTGCTTATCTTTCCCTCACCAGAATTAAGTTCTAAAACTTTATTTCCTAAAAAATCTTTTATACAAAAATTGAAAAAAACCTTTGCGATATTTACTGAATTTCCCAAAAGGAAAGTGAAATTTAATTTTTTTTCTCTTTTCAGGTACTCCTTGAATATCCAATATAAATATTCAAACCCATGTTTCCAGCCTATTTTTTTACCAGCCTCATATGTTCTACCTTGATATTTTATTGGGACCTCATATATTCTGAAACCTTTCTGAATAACTTTTGATGTAAATTCCATTTCAAAAGAAAAATCGTTTGCTCGAATTTCTCCTATTTCTTCAAGAACTTCTCTTCTGAAAACTTTGTATCCCGTAGCAGTATCTGTCAGAGTAGTTCCGTAAAGGAAATTTATAAGAAAAGAAAAAGTGAGATTTGCTATGTAGTTTGTAAAGTAAATTGCTCTTCTTGATTCCAAAAATCTTGAACCGAAGACAACATCCGCTTTATCTTCTATTATTGGTTGTAAAAGTTTTGGATATTCAGAGGGGTCATATTCAAGGTCGGCATCTTGAATTATTATTATATCGCCCCTCACATGTTTTAGACCTGTTCTTATGGCTGCTCCTTTTCCCAAGTTTTTTTCATGTCTTAAAATCAATATTTCATTTTTTTCGTCACCTTTTATATTTTTGAGAATACTTGGAGTTGCATCAGATGATCCGTCATCAACAACTATTATTTGCTTGAAAAATGGCTGTTTTTTAACCGCTTCAATAACATCCTCTATTGTAGAGCCTTCATTGTAACATGGAATGATAACAGAAATCAAAAGATTTTGTCCAAACTTCATTTCATATCTTCTCCTTTGCAAAATTATAGCATTTCCAAAACTTTTACAAAAAAACTATAAATTTAGTATGCGTAGGAGGAGTTTATAAATTTTCTTCCGAAAAAATATGGAGATAACATATATTGAAGGGAGAGTAATAGGTCCAAAGGGCGAAGAACGAGTAAATTTTTTGATTGATAGCGGAGCAAAATATTCACTCTTGCCGGAGGATGTGTGGAAAAAGATAGGTCTTACTCCAAAGCGTGAACATAATTTCATTTTAGCAGATGGTCGGACCATAAAAAGGAAAGTTTCTGAGTGTTATATTATCCTTCCGCAAGGAGAGGCTCATACCCCTGTGATTTTAGGTGAAGGAGATGATATCGCTCTTTTGGGTGTTGTGACATTAGAGATTTTAGGACTTGTCTTCAATCCTTTCAATCGCACGCTTGAACCTATGCGTACGCTTCTTTTGTGGAGATAAAAATAAAAGGTAGAGAAATTTTAAATTTTTAGTATTTGGTTGGATGATGGGAGAAAAAAAACAAATCAGAGAAGACAAAATCAGGCTTTCTCCTGAGGAAATTGAATCTATAAAGAGAGCAATAAAAAAGTATGATCAAGATGCTAAGATAATTTTATTTGGCAGTCGCACCAATCCCGAAGGGAAAGGAGGAGACATTGATCTTATAGTGATTTCCAAGAAAATAGACGATAATGCAAGAAGAATGATTAGAGTAGAGTTGATTCTGACTTTGGGTGAAAGAAAAATTGACCTTATTGTAACTGATAATCCATCCGAAAACTTATTTACTAAAATAATGGCAGAAACTGGAGTTGAAATTTGAGTGCGTAGAGAAGAATCAATAATTTTATTCTGTGAGAATGTAAAGAAATTGATAAGAAACAAGGAATGGTTAGAAAAATCTTATCATAAATCCCTCAGGATAGATTTAGATAATCTTAGGGAGGAAGACTATGAGGTGTTAGAAACTCTGTGCAATAGATTTGGCAGAACGGTCGATATGCTAATAAATAAAATTCTGAGAGGATTAGATTTGATTGAACTTGAAGATGTATCAAGAAAGCTTGACATAGTTATAAGAGCAGAAAAGAGAGGATTCGTTGATGATTATAGAATTCTTGTAGCACTGAAAGACTTAAGAAATGAACTCGTCCATGAATATATAGAGGAAAACTTGGTCAAAAAGTATAAAGAAGTAATTATGAGAGTTCCTCAACTTTTAGATATTGTCAACAAAGTAATAAAATATATAGAAGAGAAAAACTACTGTAAGGACCCCATTTAAAATTCAATTCTTAATATTAAATTTGGAGATCAAGTTTAAATTTATGATTATGCGTGAGGAGAAGAAATTGGAGGAGATTATCAAGGAATTGCCAGAAGATTTGAGAAAAGAGCTTGAAGATTTCGCTCAATTTTTGTGGGAAAAGAATAAGAAAAGAAAACTCAGGAGAAAGCCAAAATTTGATTGGGCTGGTTCCCTTTCTGATTTGGCTAATGATTTCTCATCGGTTGAATTGCAACATAAAATATCAGATTGGCGAATCGGCAAAAAATGAGGGTTCTGATAGATACTAACATCATACTGGAAATTATTTTGAATAGGGAAAAATCTGATGAAGCAAAAAAATTATTAGAAAACTCAGAAAAGTTTGAATTCTTTCTTTCTGATTTCTCACTCCATTCAATAGGAATTTTGTTTTTTCAGGCAAAGAAACATCATATTTTTTATCAATTCCTAAAAGATATGATTTTTAACGAAATATTGCATGTAGTCTCACTATCTTACGAAGATATGGGAAATGTTATAGAAGTATCTACGCGCTTTAATCTTGATTTTGACGATGCATACCAATATGTGGTTGCAGAAAAATATAGTCTGACAATAATAAGCTTTGACTCAGATTTTGATAGAACAGAACTTGGAAGAAAAACCCCGAGAGAAGTTTTAGAACAATTCAATTTAGTTTAATAAAGTTTATCAGAGAAAATGTACGGAAATAAGTTTTTTAGATACAAATTTTTTAGTTTAGTTTCAAAGTTTGTAGATCAAGTTTAAAATTTTGATTATGCAGGAGAAGAAGTTAGAGGAGATTATCAAAGAATTACCACTTATCTAAATCCATAGCCTTAGCAGCAAATTTTACGGCAGCTAATATATCCTCTTTTTTGTTATCAGGATATTCTTTTAATCATACCCTTCAGCTAAGAGATTTAAGATAACATAAACAGGAATTCTTGTCCCACAAATTACTGGTTTTCCTCTAATTATTTTTGGGATCAATTACAATCCTTTTGTTCATAGTATTAAAGTTATAACATACTTTTTTTATTTTATTTTCTTTTTTCCCAGCATTAGTTTTTTTGAAGGCTTATGCTTTAAGTGATCGGAAAACGGATGCTACAAATTATCCACATAACAAAAACTTCAAAAATCAGATTTACTCTTTTGTATCTTTTATAAACGCTTTTTCACTCAATGATTCCGATAACTTAAATGGTAGAGCCTTTTTGAAAAATTGAGGCATATTAGGGAACATTTTAAAATTTACTTAAATGGAGGGAGTGAAAAATTTTGTTCTAAAAAAGGAGGTAAGGGTGAAAGATAAAGTTTTAACCATTGAGCTACCAGATGAATTTAAGGGAAAAGAGGTTGAAATAACAGTTAGAGTAAAACGAGAAATTGAAAAGGAAATACTTGCAGATCAAATTCAAGTTGATACAACAAAATGGAAATTCAGCAGAGAAGAATTATATGAAAGGTTCTGAATGAATTCATCTGGATAATGAATAGAAAATATAGAATTAGTTTTGAAAAATTGCAAATTTTGTCAGATATATTTTGGCGGAAATTTGAGGTGGTATTATTGAGGAAATCTTCTGTTGATAAGGCTCTAAGTGTAGCTAATCAATATAAATATTCTTACTGGGATAGTTTGATAATAGTTTCGGCTTTAGAAAATAAATGTAAAATTCTTTATACAGAAGATATGCAAGATGGGCAGATAATTGAAGGAAAACTTAAAATAGAAAATCCTTTTAAACGAAAATTTTAAACGAAAAATCGGTTAGGGGGAAATATCACTGATGAGCGAGGTGAAACCAGAAGTTTTTGCAACTATAAAGAATTTATTCGCAACCAAAACAAGAAGAAGGCTTTTTGAGAACTTCTTATCACTTTCATTTTTGCAATTTGCTAATTACATTTTCCCTCTTATTACTTTGCCTTATCTTGTAAGGGTTTTAGGACCTGAAAAGTATGGTTTGATTGCTTTTGCACAAGCTTTTATTGGGTATTTTCAGATTTTAACAGATTACGGATTTAATCTTTCAGCAACAAGAGAGATTTCAATAAATAGGGAAAACAAAGAAAAGGTCTCAGAAATTTTCAGTTCTGTGATGATTATAAAATTTTTTTTGCTTTTGCTTTCTTTAGGGTTGATGACCATTATAGTTTTTTCTTTTAAAAAATTCAGACAAGATTGGTTGATTTATTATTTGACTTTTGGTATGGTTTTAGGGCAAACACTTTTTCCTATTTGGTTCTTTCAGGGAATGGAGAGAATGAAGTATATAACTTTTTTGAATGTTCTTGCTAAACTAATTTTTACAATTGCAATTTTCATTTTTGTAAAAAAAGCATCTGACTATTTATATGTTCCGCTTTTGAACTCTTTGGGATTTATTGTAGCAGGAGTTTTAGCATTATGGATTGTGTTCAAAGACTTTGGA
>JAVVGL010000035.1:0-17961 GCA_032249135.1 Candidatus Calescibacterium sp.
GGGGGTTGTAGTAGTATATCTCCTATTATAACCTCATTTATTTTTGTTTTCTTCTTTTTAATTCTGAAAAGGATAATTCCCAGAGGGAGGAAAATTTTATGAAACTTTATTTTATGCCATTATTCTTTTTTTTCTCTTTATTCTCGATAAATTGTCTTGATCTAAATAAAAGCAGAGAAAATATTAAAAATAAAGAAGCTTGTTTGTATAGAAAAGTACTGATCTATCAACCATTATTTATCATTGATGAGCAGTCGGAAATTTCAGATAGGGAAAGTAAGGCTAAATGGGTTAAATCGGTGGGACTTTTCGACGCAGAGATTCAGGTTATATCAACTGAAGGATCCAAAGTAAGATTTAAAATTATCCAAATACATCGTGTATCTTATTCCCCATATAATGATGAATATAATAATGGAATTGAATTTAAAGAGAAGTTTAAAAGAAGTTATATTGGAGCTGAATGCGTACTATTGATGAATGTTTCCGAGGAGGAGCTTAAAACTTGGGAAATAGATGAAAAATGCGTTATGAGAACAAATGCTCCGGAAATAAAGTTAGAAGTTGGGAAAAAGTACAGATTTAAGATTTTTGTTTATGTTGGATGGCCAACTAGTTATGAGCTTTTAATTTATAGTGTTCAAGATGGAGAAGAAGAATTGGATTATTTCGGGATCTCTACAGGTTTTTTAGAGGGTTTGGATGGTATTAAGAATTTTGGTTTTAGTGTGTCGCTAAAAGATATGGGGTGCCCTGTGAAGAATAAAAATGTTGATTGTGGGACCATAAGAAATTCATCAGCTATTTTCAGATGCAGCAACGAAGAAATAGAGATTTTTCCATCTCAAAGTGGGGAAATAGTATGTAATGGTAAGCGTTATAAAGTCTATTTATCTTTATCTCAAATAGTTGAGTACAGACCATATTCATGTGCCGATTGGGGTGATTATATTCTTTCATTCTCTCTGGAGAGAATCAAGGGAAACTAAATCCTAAAGATTTAATGAAAAGAAGAGGTAAATTGCTATGGTCAAATTTTTCGGAATACTATGACTAGCAACTTAGGTTAAGTTTCTCTAAAATTTTGTATAATATAGCGACTACGAATTTGTGAGAATTTGTTGAGAGGTATTTTTTTGAGAGTTTTACAGCATGAGAAATCAAAGTTTTCTCATCTACTCCAAGCAAGATTTCAGCTACCAGAACTCTCAGGACATCTCTTTCTATTGGTGGAATTATTTTTATGTTTCTTCCCGTTGCCCAGGAAATTAACTCATCTATTTTCTTTTTGTTTTCTATATACTTTAACACTACGGGATTTTCTGATACCAGTGATTCCGCTTTTTTCTCTTTACCTTTTATGTCTGATTCAAAAATCTCTTGTAGTGCATCCAGTAATATTTTGGAATCTATTCTCATAGATAATCATTTGAGTATGGATTTATTCCCTTACTTGAATAGATTATTTTCTATTTCTGAAAAATCTATCGCAAAGCTTATCCCTTCACTTCCTGCTATTTTCCATGTGTTAATTCCTATGAGGTTTCCTTTTGTATCAAATAAACCCCCACCTGAATTCCCTGGGTTTATTTGAGTATCGGTTTGTACAACATTATAATCGCATGTTGGTTCAAATATTTCATAATATATGGGGGGAAGGAAGAGCTTATATAAGTCTCTTACATTTCTTTTTGCGGAAACTATGCCTGCAGATATGGTCCAACCAAGTCCAAGAGGTTGCCCAACTGCAAAGACTCTATCTCCAACATTGAATTTGTCAGCCTTACTTAAATTGAATTGTGAGATGTTTTTATTGACTTCAAGGCGAGCTAAATCTATATCACGACAGGATGGAAATTTTGTGTTTGCTACATCTAATTCTGTGCCATCGTAAGCATATGCTTTTGTTTTTACCCTTACCTCTGGTAGGTAAGATGAATAAATTTTATAACAAGACATATCTTCAAACTCAAAATTTTCCCAGAAAAAATCATTTATACAATTCTTGTTTTTGCCCGCAGCATAATCTTGGAGAATTTTTTCCCAAAGAACCCTGCATGGATATGTTGTTATGTCATTAATATTAAGATTACCTGTTGAGTAGTATAGAGACAACATATACATACAAGACAGGAAAACTACTCTTGATTTATAACAATCTTCATCAAGGTAGCAACTCCTTTGAAGTCTATACCAGTTTAGAGTTCTTTGTAAATCTTGGCATTTTGTTAAAGGACATGAGTAAAATCCTGTGGTATTTTCTAAAATTGAATATGGCTCAGCGACATGTCTGTTTGTTATGATGTAGCCTTTATATACAACTCCTGAACCTATTGTATTTTCAAACAAATCTGACCATTTGCTATCTTGCAATAGCACGGAAGATGTGATATAAACTGTTCCTTTTATCATCTTATCTATATCAGCCTTAATTTCTTTCTTGAGAGCTTCAAGTTCTTGCTCTAATTTATCTATTTGTGTGGTGTTATTTTTTAGAAATTCAATTTCTTGTTTCAGTTTTTCTGTTTCCTTCTCCAATTTGTCTAATTGTGATGTGTTATCTTTGCCGCAAGAAAAAGCAAAAAAACAAAAAAACAAAATAGAAAGAAAAATTAAGTTATCTTGACTTGTCATATAGCTAAAATTTAGTTTAAAACAAAAAAAAATATAAATTTCGTGATAAATTTGCGAATTATTTTTAACTTTTTAGTCTTTATAGTATGGAGCTTAATACAAAATCAAGAACGGAGCCTCTTGTTGAGGTCAAAAACTTAGTAAAATACTACGGAGATAGATTAGCAGTAGACAATATAAGTTTTGAGGTAGGAAAAGGGGAAATACTCGGATTTTTAGGACCGAATGGAGCTGGCAAAACTACAACTATGAGAATAATTACAGGATATATGCCACCTACCCGGGGAGAAGTTAAAGTTTGTGGAATAGATGTTCTTGAAAATCCGGTGGAAGCCAAAAAATTGATAGGTTATCTACCCGAAAATCCTCCCGTTTACTCTGATATGACAGTTATTTCTTATCTGAAATTTGTTGCAAAACTGAAAAAAGTTCCAAAAAATAAGCTCGGAGAAAGATTAGATTTTGTACTTGAAAAATGTGGGCTAAAAGATGTAAAAGGCAGAATAATAGGGAACCTTTCAAGAGGATATAGGCAAAGAGTTGGAATAGCCCAGGCAATAATTCACGATCCACAGATTATGATTTTTGATGAACCTACTGTCGGACTTGATCCGCAGCAAGTTGTGGAGATAAGAAATCTCATAAAAGAAATATCAAAAGATAAAACTGTTATACTTTCCACTCATATTTTGAGTGAGGTGACAAAAATATGCAATAGGGTTATAATAATATCATCGGGGCGTCTTGTTTTTTCTGAGTATCTTGATAGCATAGGGGCTATTGAGGGAGAGAGGAAATTTCTCTTTTGGTTTTCAAATTCTCAGGATGCTCAAATTGCATATAATGCAATAGTGGGGGGCAATCTCAAAAAAATAAAAGGTGTAAAATTAGAAGACTCAAAAATAACCGTTATATCAGAGGACGATATAAGGAAAGATTTAATAAAAGATTTAGTATCAAAATCCGGAGTTACACCAGTGAAAGTTGATGAAGAGGTTCCTTCTCTTGAAGAAATATACCTCAAAGTTGTGAGCGGAGTAAATCCACAAGAATGAAGATATTATTATTCCATTATTGATTTTGAATTAAGTTTTGACCCAAATGCAAATTTTGTTGTTTTTTTGTCAAGTATAAAAAGAGATAAAATTGAGATGAAAAATATAATAGCCGATAGTAAAATCCCCTCAATATTTTTGAGCTTTAAATTTGCCAAAATTATAGCAAAAAAAGATAGAACGCAAGATAAAATATAAAGAAAAATAACTGCTTTTTTTTGACTTCCGAATATAAAAAATAATCTGTGGTGTATATGGTCCTTCCCTGTAAATGCAAGCCACTCAGATATGCTCTTGACAAGTCCATATTTTACTCTGAAAATTGTTATCTGGATCATATCAAAAAGAAGAACCCATAAGGTCAGCATAGGTAAAGTGAATACTTTCCAGTACTCTCCCGGTGAAGCCCATGCAACATCTGCTGCAAGTGAAGATAGAACAAAACCACAAAACTGGGCTCCGACATCTCCTAAAAAAATCCATGCAGGATTGAAGTTGAAAACAAGAAATCCAAAAAGAGCTCCAATTAAAGGGGCAGAAAGAGAAAAAATTTCTGGCTGACCGTTGATATAGGAGATAAGTGAAATAAAAAATGCTATTATTATTCCCAGACCTGCAGCGAGACCATCAAGACCATCTATGAAGTTGTAAGCGTTTGTGAATCCTATTATCCATATTATAGTTAGTGATGAGTTGAGAATTTGCCCCCAGGTTTCATGAGTGGGAAAAAGTCTTAAAGAAATTTCATTATCTATAACCCATAGAGCTAAAAAGAACTGAACTATCAATCTGATTTTTGCTGGTATGCTTATTATATCATCTAAAAGTCCGACAAGGGCTATAATAGCTCCTGCAACCATTACAATTTTGTATTTGTGGGGGAAGGAGTTTTCAGAGAGTAAAATCGCACCAGCAAAAGCCAAAGCAACTGCTAATCCCCCTATTCTACCGACTTCCCCAAAATGAATTTTCCTATCATCAGGTTTATCTACAATTCTTAAAATTCGTGATAGCTCATACATAGATGGGGTAAGTATGAGCGAAAGTAAAAACGAGGAAAGAAGAAGAAAAAGGCTTTGGGGAAGTCCGGTTATGTTCCACAAGGCATTTGATAAAAATAAAATAACGAAAACGACCGAGAAACCTTTTGGTTCTTTGAAGAAAAGTCTTACGCTCTCAAATTTATTTTGCTCTGAGTTCATTCTTTTGAACTTTTTGGTTTTCCATTCATAACTTCAAGGATTTCAAGGAACTGGAACCTATATGGATGGAATCCCTCCGCATATTCACATCTTGCTTGAATTCCTCTAAAATTCGCTGTTGATTTTGCTACTTCAAGTATATCAAGTTTCCCAATATTTACTTTGTAAACTTGAGATTCATGAGCGGCAAGGAGTTTAAGTTTTTCTTCAAGAACATCTGATATGTCTGTGAAGACATCCGGTTTGAAAGTCGCGGATGTACTTGGAACTTCATAAAAAAGAACATTTCTTGAATATCTTGTTGCAGTTATTGCAGATTTGGAGAGGGCGTAGTGATCCTGATGAGTATCTTCATAAAAATTTACAAAAATTATAGATGGTTCTGTTTTTTTTATAACATCTTCTAATTTTGTTATGAGCTCTTTTGAGTAAATCAAGGATGTGTCTTTCATTCCACCGAAGATTAATTCAGCTCCAAGAATTTCAGCAGCTTTTTTAGCTTCTCCCAGTCTTATTTCGGGGTCTCCTCCAAGTTCTCCTGCTGTTGCTACGAACAGAAAAATTTCGCTTCCAAGTTTTTTCAGTTTAATTAGAGTTCCTCCACAGCCAAACTCTATATCATCTGGATGAGCCCCTATTGCAAGGACTCTTAACGTCATCTCTTTTTGCTCCTTTTTACTTTTGGTCTTAAACTTTTTATTTTACGATTTCCATTTAAAAATTTTTCATTTTCACAAAGTATTTCATATTTTAGGGAAAATTTCTTTTTTTAAAAATTCCAGAAAAAAATTAAGTTTTCTTAATAAATAACTTATTAAATTTTAGCATTTGCAACTTTTTATTCGCAATAATAATATATGAAAATATAAGAGCCTCCTTCATTTTTGTTTTGTATTAGGATTCCTCCTTTTTTTTCGCTGACAAGTTTGTATATAGAAAAAAGTCCCATACCTCGCCCAGAGTGTAAGCTTGCTGATTTCGATAATCCGACAAGAGCTTGAAATCCTTCATTTTGTATCTTATCAAGTACTGTGCGAGAAAATCCTGCTCCATCATCCTCATAATGTATTTTTATTTTATTTCCTTCTTTCTCTACAAAAAATTTTACATTTCCTTCTTCTCTCCCCCTAAAAGCATGTTCTAATGCGTTTCTTATAAGATTGACAAAAATATGAATAATTTTTGCTATTTCTGATTTTTCAATATATCCATTTATTTTGAGTTCAAGATTTGCCTTTTTGCCAATGGCTCTTGAATATTCATCAAAAAATTTTTTCATCTCTTCCAAAAAATTTTCCTGAGAAGATATTTCAGGATTTTCTTTTGCCTTTATTCTTGATTTGGCGAATATTAATCCATTTTTGAATTTCTCTATCTCTTGTTCAGTTGCAAATTTTTTTTCTCTCCATGATGATATTTCATCTTCAAGCTGATGCAGAACATTTGCAACTTCATCAAGTCCAAAAAACGTAGATTCCCCTTTTACTGTGTGTATTGCAGAAAATATATCATAAATTTTTTTTTCATTAAAATTTGAGCGTAGTTCATCTATATCATTTATTGCTTTCTCTAAAATTTCAAGAGCAGAATTTTTGAATACCTGGAAAACTTCTATATCCGTTATCATAATCTCTTCATTATCCTATGTTTTGAATATCTACTTAAATTTTAGTCCTTCTGAAATAGATTTTTCTTTAAATAATAGAGTTCGGCAAAATTTTGAAAATTGTTTTTGTTTCGTTTTGTTTGAAAATTTAATTTTCTATTCAAGATTTTGTTTGTGTCTTTGATGCTTGAGGTTCACGGAATAGAAAAAAAATTAGGAAAAAGAAATGTAGTAAATGGTATTTCTTTTTCGTGTAGGTCAGGGGAAAGAGTTGCAATAATTGGACCGAACGGAGCTGGGAAAACAACAACTCTTCTTATAATAGCAGGTTTTTATAAACCAGACAAAGGAAAAATTTTTCTTGATGGTCAAGACATCACAGATTATCCTCCTTATAAGCGTCAAATAGCTTATTTGCCCCAGGAGTGTTCCTTGTTTGAGGATATGACTTTATATGAGAATTTTGAAGTGGCTTGTGAGCTTGCAGGGGTAAGCAAAAACATAATAGAAAAAATAGCTGAGGAATTTGGAATAAAAAATTTGCTAAATCAGAAAGTTGAGTCGCTATCTGGTGGAGAGAAAAGGAAAGCAGAGATATCAAGACTTTCCATTCTTTCTCCGAAGTTTTTAGTTTTAGATGAACCATTTGCGGGAATAGATCCGAAATCAGTTGCCTCTTTGATTGAGTTTATCATATCTATTTCAGAAAAGGGTATAGGTATAATAATTTCTGACCATAATGTGAGGGATGTTTTGCGTTTGTGTACGACAATCCATCTTATTTATGATGGTAAAATAGTTGAAAGCGGTACACCACAAGATATAATAAAATCAATAAAAGCTAAACAGTTCTTTTTTGGAGATACTTTTGAACTGTAAATAAAAAAAGAAAATTTTTTGAGGAAAAGTTTTTTAAATTTAAAATATTTTTTAGATAAAAAATTTTTTTTGTTTCAAGATAAAAATTCTGCTAAAATTTAATTTGAATTTGTAAGAATGGTTTTTGTGAATATATTTTTTGGTCTTGTAATAAAGTTTGCCTCAATTGCTCCTGAGGGTTCATACTGGTATGATGTAGCGATGAAAATAAAGAAAAATTTAGAGTATGATGATGTAAAAGTTATAGTTTATGCAGGAGCAGCTATGGGGGATGAAGCTGATATAGTAAGGAAAATAAGAATTGGTCAATTACACGCTGCTGGTCTTACAAGTCACGGTTTGGAGATGATTTCACCCGAAGTGAGAGCTTATGATATACCACAGGTTTTTAAGTCGTATGAGGAGTTTTTTGAAGTGAGAGATAGGCTTTTTCCAGAGCTTTCAAGAAGATATTATGAGAAAGGATATGTTCTTTTGAGCCACTTTGCAATAGGTTTTGTGTATATATTCTCAAAGTCGGAAAATATTTGGGGTTCTTCTTTATGGGTATGGATAGGAGATGTGCTCGCAAAGTATCAAGCCATTGAATTAGTAGGACTTTTCAAGGTTGTTCCTTTGCAGATAACCGATGTTTTACAAGCCCTCGCAACAGGTATGGTAGATACAGTTTTTAATACTTTCTATGCACTTCATGCATTACAGTGGAATAAATTTGTCAAATCTTATATTCCTGTTCCTCAGTATATATATTCGGCGGGAATAGTTATGAGAAAAGATATATGGGAAAAGGTACAAGAAGAAAAGAGGGATTCTGCGCAAAAACTTATATGGGAATATGGAATAAAAACAGAAAGAGATATAATTAAGATAGAAGAAAATGTCAGGGAAGAGTTTTTGAAAAAAATAAAGGCGGAGAATAATCCTGAAAAGATTAAAGAACTTGAAAAAATAAATGAGAAGATAAAACAAAAAATATTGCAAGACAACAAGGAAATAAGAGATTTTTACAGCCTCATAGAAAAAGAACTCGCAAGAATAAGAAGAGAAAAGAAGTAAAAAGAAAGGAGAAAGAGAAAAAAAGAAAAGAAAGAAAGTAAGAATGTTTCAAAAATACCTCTTGGAGTTCAGGAATTACTAAAATATAACTACTTGAATATAAACTGTTAGTTTTGTTTTTTTATAAGAAATTCATCAAAAGGTGGGAGAGGAATTATATACAATCTTGTTAGTCTTTTTATCTTTGTTAGCTTTATCTGCGTTCTCATCTATGGCGGAAGTAGTCTATTCTTCTGAGAGGAAAAAATTGATCGCTTCTGTGAGAAAAGATAACAGAATATATGAGCTTCTGAGAAAGCCTGAAAAATTTTTTGCAGCAACTTTGATTTTAAACAACATAGCAAATATACTCCTTGCATCTTTTATAACATATAAGGTAAGTAGAATAAGTGGCAAGCTTGTTATTTTGTCGACAGTTTTTATTACAGCAACTATAATAGTTTTTGGTGAAATTTTACCGAAGGTATGGGGGATAAAAAATTCTCACGAAATAGCAAAAATAATATTGAGGTTGATGTATCTACCCTCGCAGATTCTATCTCCTCTTATAAAACCTATTGAGAGACTAATAAAATCTATGGGTGAAGAAGAGATGATAACTCATATACCGCTTGAAATTCTTGAAAAAGAGCAGATAAAGATGATAGAGGGAGTAAAAAGACTTGCAGAGCTTGAGCTCCAAGATATCATGATACCAGCGGAAGATGTCAAAACAATAGATTACAATATGACTTTGAAAGAAGCGATAGAAAAAATAAAACAAACAAGACATACAAGATATCCTTTAATCTCAGATGGTAAAGTTTTAGGAATAATACTTTCAAAAAATCTTCTTTTTATGTTTCCTGACAAAATCCCAGATGAAAATATGAAGATTTCAGATATAGTAAAGTTATATCCTGAAATATTAAAACCTGCAAAATATGCTCCACCGAATAAATCTGTTATAGATCAACTCAGAGATTTCAGAAGATGGAAAACCCACATGGTTTGCATAATAGATGATCAAGGTAAATTTGAGGGAATAGTAACTATGGAAGATATAATAGAGGAAATTGTTGGCTCTATAAAAGATGAATTCTCTGATCAAAAAGAAAATTTCTGGGTGGACGGTGAGTTTATCTACGCAAAAGGTCAAACACCAATAAGAGATATAAATAGAGAACTTGGAGTGAACATAGATGAGAGATTTTCTACAATATCTTCAACAATAATCTCAATTCTTGGCAGAATTCCAGAAAAAGGAGAGAAAATAATCTTTGATGGATGGGAAATAGAAGTTATTGATTCAACAAGATCAAAAATAAATCTTGTGAGGTTAAAACATCTACCATCTGCGAATAAGGAATCTGTAAATGAGGTACAAAAGGCAGAAAATTAGAATTTTAGATAAAATTGCAATTTACTGCTGTTAAAGAATTGATGTATCTCCTTTTAGTAATCTGCGAGCTATTGTTCTTCTTTGTATTTCGGAGGTTCCATCTGGTATTCTATAAGTTCTCGCAAGTCGCCAACCATCTTGGAGTTGCAATTCGTTAGTAAGTCCCATTCCCCCGAAAATTTGAATTGCTCTATCATAAACTCTCTGACAAGCCTCAACACAATAAGCTTTAACTGCTGAAATTTCTTTAACCGGTATTCTATCTGAGTTTTCTGCTTTCCATCCGCAGTGGATTGCAAGAACCTGAGAAGTATATGTGTCTATATACATGTCGGCAAGCATAAACTGTATTGCCTGATATTCTGCTATTGGGTTTCCAAAAGCTTTTCTTTGTTTTGAATATTCAATTGCCTGATTTAATGCCCATTCAGAAAGTCCTGCACATATTGCACCTATTGCCAGCCTTCCTATGTCTATTCCTTGCATAGCTTTTATGAACCCAAAATTAACTTCACCTATAACATGGCTATCTGGAACCTCAACATTATCAAAAGATAGTATTCCTGTATCAGATCCCACATGTCCCATATATGGAATTACAGATTGAACTTTCCAGCCTCTTTCTTTCTCAACAAAGAATGCCGTTATTCCTCCTTTTCTTTGTTTTAGTAAATCTGGATCTGTGACTGCGAAAACTACACAAAAGTCAGCATACGGACCATTTGTGATCCACTGTTTCAGTCCATTTATTACCCATTTTCCGTTTTTTCTTTCTGCTCGCGTTTTCAGTGACCATATATCAGACCCTGCTTCTGGTTCAGACAGGGCAAAACACAATGTTTTTTCTCCTTCAAGCATTGATGGCAAGTAAGCTTTTTTGAGTTCATCCGAAAGTTCTAAAATAACGGGAGATGGACCATCTACGAAACCTGCTATAAGAGGATGAATTAGTAATCCCTTCCCAGATGTTATGAGTGGTCTTCCGGGACCATATCTTGCATGTAATGATATATTTACAAAAACAGATGTTAGTGGTCCAAGCCCCATACCACCTAATTCTTTTGGGACGAACATATTCAAAAACCCAGCTTTTGCAGATTTTTTTCTGACATATTTTCTGAGTTCTAAAACTTCTTTTTTGAGGTAACCATTTGGTTCATACATATTCACTTCGCTTTCAAGTAGTTTTTTATTTTCTTTTTCAAGAGGTATAATTTCAGACTCTATGAACTTAAAAAGAGCATCTATTATTTGCCTTATTTCTTCTGGTGGTCTCAAATTTATTCCTTGCTGTTCCATATTTTGAAATTATTTTCTTGTGGGAATGTTTATGTGAAAACAACAAAATTTTTGCTAATTTGTTAAAAAATCTTTTCCCCTTTCTCTATCTATTCTTTAAAATTTTTCTCTTTCATATAAAATTTCCCCTTTCCTTGGTCAATATGAATTCCTCTCCATCTTCGTAGAATACTACTTTTTGTTCTTTTCTATCTATTGTGATTTCGGGACACTGACCGCAGGCGGGACACAAAGTTATTTTTTCTTCTTTTTTAATTTCTTTCTCTGCCATGTTATTTCACCTCCTTTCTTTGTTTTTTTATTTGTTTTACCTAAAAATTTAGAACTTTGAAGTGGGCTTTAAGGTTTAAAATTCAGGAAATTTTATAAGCTGACGAAAAGCAAATTTTTTTGTATCTTTGAATAACATATAAATTATGGGTTTGGGGAACGATTATTTTATAGTAAGAGATGTTGCAAAAAGATGTAAAGTAGCTCCGAGCACGGTAAGATACTACACAAAGATTGGGCTGATTTCTCCTTGTGGTTAGACGGAATCGGTATACAAGCTTTACGACAAAAAAGCAATAGAAAAGATAGAGTTTATAAAGAAAGCAAAGAAATTAGGATTCACACTTGATGAAATAAAGGTTGTGATTGATACAGCTGAATCGGGTAGGGCACCTTGCAAGCATGTTATAAGGTTCATCAAAATGAAAAAAGAAAGGATAGAAAAAAGGATGGAATTTTTGAAAGAATTCAAGAAGAGAATTGAGAAAGTTTTGAGAAGGTTGGAGGGAAAATTGGGGAGGTGCGGCGGTAAAATATGCGCAATAGTTGAGGAAATTGAAATTGCGCAAGATTAAGGAATAAAATAAAAGAAGTTTCTAAAATTGTATTATGAGGTATATGAAGAGAAAATCTGGATCAAAGGTTGAGAGCCAAGTTGAAGAAAAAAATCGTGAAGAAAAAAAAGACAAAGATAAAGAGATATATGAGGAGATAAAAGGTTTGCTTTCTCGTTTGCCGGCAGTATGGAATATTCTTTCTTTGATAGCAGAAAAGGGAACAAGCGCTTCAAAAATTTTGGTTCAGGCAATAAGCAATGTTTTGAGGGAAGAATTGAGACTTTTTTTTAAATCAATTGATATTGTCGGTTTGATGAAAAGAGTTATTCTTGATACATCGGTTGAACTGAAAATTGAAATAACTTTTAAAGATAGGAGTTCTGATAAAGATAAGAGTTGATGAACTCTTCAATTGCAATATATATTTTCTCCGTAAGTTGTGAGATATAATTTTTATCTTTAAGTTTTTTTCTTTCCTCTGGGTTTGTAATGAAACCTAATTCTATAAGAACAGATGGACAGAAAGTTCCTGCAAGGACATAAAACGGAGCCCCTTCTATTCTTCTTACTGTATTCAGTTTATTTATATGTCCCGCTATGGTTTTTGCGAGTTTTTTTGATGAATCTTCTCTGAAATCTGATGATATGCTGAAAACAATTGATTCATCTTTTCCCATTTTTACTCCGTTTTCCTTTTGTGCAATTTTGAAAGCATATTCCGAGAATTTTTGAGAAAAGTAGTAAATTTCAAATCCTTTTGCTTGTGATTTTGAAGAGTTCACATGAATTGATATGAAAGCATCGCATTCTAACGCGTTTGCTATTGCGCTTCTTTCTTCAAGCTCCAAAAAAACATCTTTATCTCTTGTCAAAAACACATCAAATTTTCCCGTTTTTTTCATTTCTTCATATAGTTTTTTTGCTACAAGTAAAGTTATATCTTTTTCTTTCATACCAGCAAAGATTGTTCCTGGGTCTTTTCCGCCGTGTCCAGCATCTATAACTATTCTTGGTTTTCTTTCATTCTCCTTCATAAAATCTTCTATTTCCTTTTCTTTAAAGCCAACATCAATTATTATCTTGTATGGAAAAGGTATAACAAAGTATCTTGCTACTGAGAAATTATTTTTGAACTTGATTTCTATCTTATTCTTTTGAAGCTCAGCTTGAAAAGTTGAGGTTGTAATTTTGGATTTCCTTATATCTTTAATTTGAATAATTTTCTTAGTTGGTGATATTTTTCGTGAAAACAATATTGATATAGTTTTTTTATCTGCTGAAAAATTAAAATCTACTTTCTCTTTTAGTTCCAAAGATATTCTCACATAATCTTCAAATCCTATTGATTTTATATCTTTTATGATGCTGTTATTTTCTCTGAGAAGAAAAAGCAGAAAAAGTGCATGAAAAATCATAACACAGTATAATTTTAAAATCTGTGGATCTCAAAAAAAGGTTTGATAGAGCAAAAAAGTTGGCTGAATTAGGTCAGAAAGAGCTAAAACTTTATCCGGCTTGTGCTCTCCTGATGGGCGATTATTTCGGAAATTACTACGAGGAATATATAGGATGTGAGAGAGGAAGTCTTTTTGATATTGCATCACTGACAAAGCCAATAGCAGGAATCACAATACTTTTTCATACGAGAACTTCGCTTGATGAAAAAATTTACGATTTTTTGGGCGAACCAAAATCAGATAAAGATGAGAAGGCAAAAATAAAAGTAAAAGATATTTTATCTCACAAAGCTGGATTTTGTGCTCACATACCTTTGTTTGAAAAAGTTGAAGAAAAATATGAAAGAAAAGATGTTGAAAGAAAAAATTTAGAATTTCATAAATTAAGGGAGATAATTTTTGATGAGGCTTGGAATTCACCTTTGTGCTACAAAGTCGGAGAAAAGTGCGTATATAGTGATATAGGTTTTATTTGTCTCACAAGATTTTTTGAGAAAAAAACACAAAAAAATATTTTAGAACTTTTTTCTGATGTAAAGTTGAGTTTAAAAGCAAATAGAATTTATTTTTATAACTACGCTCCTGAAAATGAAAAAAAATACATAGTGAAAACATCTTATGATTTGAGGGTTCATGATGAAAACTCATATTATATGAATAGTTTGTCTTTGCATGCGGGACTTCTGTCAGACGCTTACGAGCTCACAAAGTTCTGCGTATACTTTATTGAGAATATAAATTTCTCTGAGGGTGAGGAAATAGTAAAAAAGGGGGAAAGATTTTTTTTAGGTTTTGATTCTTTTATTTTGGAAGATAAAATTCTTTTTGGACATCTTGGTTTTACAGGTTGTGGTTTTTGGATAGAACACAAAAAAAAGGAATTTTGCATTTTTTTGTCAAACAGAGTTTTCCCATCTTATGGAAGGTATCCATCTCAAGCTCCGAAAGAATTTTTGGAGTTAAGAAAAAAAATATGGATGATTTTCGGAGAAAATAAATGACCCAGGGGGTTAATTCTCTCCTGATCTTTTTCTTATTCTCAAGGAGTTCAGAACAACAAAAATAGAGCTAAAAGACATAGCAATTGCTGACATGAAAGGTTTCAAAAATATTCCAAAGTTATATAGCATACCTGCTGCAATAGGTATTAGTATTAAATTATAAAAAAAAGCCCAAAAGAAATTTTGCTTTATTATTGAGAATGTTTTTTTGCCAAGTTTGAATATATGAGTAACTCGGTCTATATCTTCTACCACTACATCAGCAGTGACTTTTGAGATTTCAGAAGCTGATGATATTGCTACTCCAACATCTGCCTCAGCCAGAGCTGGGGCATCGTTTATTCCGTCGCCCACCATCATAACTTTTCCGTATTTTCGCAAGTTCTTTATTATTTCTGCTTTTTTATCCGGAAGAACATCGGCAAAAAATCCATCAACTCCTAAAATAGAACTTACTTTTTCTGCAACTGAAAATTTATCTCCTGTCAGAATAAAAACTTTTAATCCAATTTTTTTGAGTTCATTTACTACTTCTTTTGATTTTTCTTTTATATTATCTTCAAAAGTTAAAGCTCCCACCAATTTTCCATTTATTCCAAATAGAACTGAGGTGTTTTTATTTTCTTTGAAAATCTTTTCAATCTTTTTCCTTTCTTTCTCTTCAATTTTTACCCCTGCTTCTTCAAGAAATTCGGGTTTGCCGATAACTATTTCGTTTCCGTAGATTTTTGCGAAAACTCCTTTTCCTTTTGAGTTGAAAAAGAAATCTGGGTTTTTGGGCTTTATACCCTCAGATAAAGCAAAGCTTATAATTGCTTTTGCTATCGGATGATTTGAGTTCATCTCACAAGAAGAAAGTAAAAATAAAATTTCTTTTCTTTCGTATTCTGGGTTAAACAAGATGATATCTTTCAGTTTCAATTTTCCTTCTGTTATAGTTCCGGTTTTGTCAAATACTACGACTTTTATTTTTGGCAAAATTTCAAATATTGAACCATCTCTTATGAGTATTTTTTTAGAGAGGGCTTTTCCTATTGCTGATGCTACAGCAGTTGGGGTTGCGAGTCCCAAAGCGCAAGGGCAAGCTACAACTATTGTTGATAAAGCCCTTTCAAGAGCGAAAACAAAACTATCTGCAAGTATCCAATATATGAAAACAAAAAGTGAAATCATTATTATAGAGGGTACAAAAAACTGAGACACTTTATCTCCAAATTTTTCAATGCTGCTTTTTGAGAATTGAGCCTGTCTTACTGATGAAATTATTTTCCTCAAAATGGTGTTTTCGCCTTCGCTTTCTACCTTCAAAATTCCACTTCCTTCCAAAATAAGAGAGCCTGAGAATATTTTTTCTCCTTCTAATTTGGTTTTAGGTTCAAGTTCGCCGGTGATGTGAGATTCATCAACTTTTACAATACCTTTTATCAGAATTCCATCGTGCGATACTCTTTCTCCTTCAAACAAGATTATTTCATCTCCTACTTTTACATCTTCAAACTTTACATCAATTTCTTCACCATTTCTTTTGACTTTTACTGTTTTTGGTTCAAGTTCTGATAATTTTTTTAAAGCTGGCAGTATATCTTTCCTTGCGGAAAGCTCAATTGACTTTCCCAAAAGCATAATAGATGTTATGAGAACTGAACTTTCAAAGAACATCACTTCTTCTCTGAAGAGGTTTGGAAAGAAAACATATAGCGTGCTTACGAAATATCCTAAATATATTCCAATTGATACAAGAAAATTCATATCAAAAGAAAAAGATATGAGTTTCCTCAAAAATCCTTTTGAAAAGTATGATGATAAGAATAATATCACAGGTGTTGAAACAAAAAAATCTACTATGTGTGGAGTATGAAATCCAAAGAGCATTTTGAAGATAAAATATGTGGATGGCGGTATGGAGAAGATAAATTTTGTTTTTAAAGTTTTGGTTCCATCATGGAAGATTTCTTGCTTTTCGCCTGATATAACTCCCTTTATTTTTATTCCCTGTTTTTTGAGTTCATTTTTTATATTATCAATTTCTATAAAGCCGGGAACGAATTCAATTTCTATTTCATCTGATGCTTGATTTAGTTTTACTGAAACAATACCGTTTATTTTCTCTAAACTCTCCTTTATTTTTTGAGGAATTATCCAACTTATATCTCCTAAAAAAATAGCTTTTTTAGTTTCAACTTTGTATCCTTTTTCTCTTACTTTTTCCGATATTTCCTTTGCGATGTTTTTTACATTTTTTTCTAAAATAATTTCTGCTGTTCCATCTATTAAGCTTACTGAAACATTTTTTATACCATCAATAGTTTTTATAGTTTTCTCTACCGTTGCTACACAACCTGAACATGTCATTCCGTAAATTCTTACTGAAATTTTATTCTGATTCCTCATATTTTTTTATCCCATATGCTCAATTTATAGTATTTTTGCGAAGTTCTGAAAAATATTATAATTCCCAAAGCAAAACCAACGGATAAAAAACTCAAAAAAATAAAAAATAAATCCAGAAGTTTTATATTTTCAAAGATATGAGGATAGGGGATAGTATTATAGATTTCAAGCTGCCAGGAGTAGACGGTAAAATATATTCTCTTTCTTCGTTTGAAAAAGGGAAACCAATAGCAGTTATTTTTTGGTGCAATCACTGTCCATATGTCAAAGCGTGGGAAGATAGAATTATAAGATTGGGAAGGGAATATGCAGGAAAAGTTCAGTTTGTTCTTATAAATGCAAATGACCCCACAAAGTATCCGGAGGATTCTTTTGAGAACATGAAAAAGAGGGCTGAGGAGAAAAAATATCCATTCCCTTATCTTTTTGATGAAAGTCAAGAAGTTCCAAAAGCATACGGAGCTCAAAGGACTCCCGAAATATTCCTTTTTGATTCTGAATGGAAGCTTGTATATCATGGAGCACCAGACGATAACTGGGAAGATGAATCAAAAGTGAAAAAACACTATTTCAAAGATGCTATTGAAAGCTTACTTTCTGGTAAAAAGATAGAGGTTCAGGAAACTCAACCTGTTGGATGTACGATAAAGTGGAAAAAATAAAAAAAAAATTTATCTCATTCTTATCGGAATCACCAGATGAAACGAAAAGTATAGCTGAAAAAATAATTTCAGAATTTAGCAAAAATAGAGTTTTCTTACTTTTTGGAGAAATAGGTAGCGGAAAAACGACCTTCATAAAAGGTGTAGCAAAAAAATTAGGAATAGATGAGGACGCAATAACATCTCCAACTTTCAGCATATCACAAGAGTACTGGGGAGAAGAGAAAAATATAGTTCATATAGACCTTTACAGGTTAGAAAACAAAAAAGAAATTGAAGAGGTAGTAAATTTTATTTGTGAAAAATACAAAGAAGACAAAAATAGTCTGATTTTCATAGAGTGGGCAGAAAAACTTGAAGAATACGAAAAACTCCTCCCGGAAAGCATAAAAATAAATTTGAAGTTTGGAAAAAACGAAACTCAACGGGAAATTGAAGTTATAAGCGAATAAAATTTATAAGAGAACAAAATTCAGAACCCTTACTCAACCTTCTTCCTAACATAGTAAAT
>JAVVGL010000036.1:0-16189 GCA_032249135.1 Candidatus Calescibacterium sp.
GCAATATAAGATAAGACCGCGCAAGCAAAACCTATAAATAAAGCACCTCCGATATTAACAAATCCAGCAGCAGGTGTTATTCCAACAAGACCGGCAAGAAGCCCTGACGTAGCTCCAAGCATAGTAGGTTTTTTTCTGTGAATCCATTCAATAACCATCCATACTACCGCTCCAAAAGATGCAGCAGTATTAGTATTTATAAGAGCCGCACCTGCAAGACCAGATGCAGAAAGAGCGCTCCCAGCATTAAAACCAAACCAACCAACAAGTAAAAGACCTCCTCCCAAAAGAACCAAAGGCATCTGCGAAGGCAAAATACCCTCCTCTTTCCTTCTACCAAGAGCAAGAGCTAATGCAATTCCAGCCATACCTGCATTTATATGAACAACTGTGCCACCGGCAAAATCAAGAGCTCCAAGATTTGCCAAAAAACCACCACCCCACACCCAGTGAGCAATAGGAGAATAAACAAAAGTTACCCACAAAATTGAAAACAAAAACCAAGCAGAAAACTTCATTCTCTCCACAACCGAACCAGAAATAAGAGCAGTAGTTATAGCTGCGAATGTGAGCTGAAATGCGCAAAAAACAAACTCTGGAATAGTTCCTGAAACGGACTTTACTCCTATACCGTTCATAAAAAACTTCTCAGTACCACCTATTATACCCCACTTTGATGGTCCAAAAGAAAGAGAATATGCCCATAAAACCCAGACAACACTTACAATAAAGTATGTCGCTGCGTTCATCATAAGAGTGTTGATAATACTTTTCGCTCTTGTAAGCCCTCCATAAAAGAGAGCAAGAGCTGGCAAAGTCATCAAAGCCACCAGCCCCGTTGCAACTATAAGCCAAGCCGTATCTCCTTGATTTATTACTGCCTCTTGCATCACCATTCACCTCCTTCTTTTTTATTTTTTTGTTTAAGAAAAGAGAAAATCTCCGTTATAAATTTCTCTGCATTCGACCAAATAAACTTTATCTCATGAGACAAGAAGAATTTCATCTCAATTGTCTGAACAACAAAAACACCTAATAAATCACCGTTTTTTACAATAGGTATAGCAAGAAAAGATTGATATTTCTCTTCACCAGAACCCGGAACATAGTAAAAATCAGGATGACGATATGGTTCTTTGACAGAAATGGGTCTCATCTCCCTTGCGCATTTGCCAACAAGCCCTCTACTTATAGGAATTCTTGTTCCCCAACTTGCCTTATCTAAACCGTAGCTACACCAAAGAATAAGTTCTTTCCTAAATTCATCGTATATATAGATCGTTGCAACATCAACTCCCAAAAAATGAGCAATATCTTTCAGCTTTAAAAACAACCTATCTTTGTCCATAACCTTTTCCATAATCTCATCTATTTTGACATCATTTTTCATCTCAAACTTGTCTATACTTAACATACCCATCACTATTTACCTCCTTTCAAATCTATATCAACATCAAGCTGTAATGTCCAAATCCACCCCTCTGGAACACCGGCTGCGGTCTTATCAAAAAAGAATACAGGTCCTGTAAGCAAATCAATAGTTGGAGTTATAAAAAAGTATATTCCACCTCCCCAGGCACCCAAACTGTGTTTGCCAGTCATAATATCAGCAGTAAGAACTATTTTCTCTATAATAGGAACATCTATTGGATAAGAAAACCAACCTGCAAGCAATCCAAGATTATTTTCCTTTCCATCAGAAGATTTAAATAAAGTTTTTTCAAGTCCATAAAAAGCTCCTACTTGAATAGTTCCCAAATATTTCAAAGCTCCCCAATCTTCAAGCATAGTTTTCCCAAGCATAAAATAGAGTATGTTGTAATTATTCACTCCTCCCTTAAAACCGAGATTGAAAATTCCAAAAGACCAACCAGGCTGACCTTTGAAAAATGTATCCTCCGGTGTTCCAATTTTTGTATTAAGGAGCAAAGGAAAAACCTCCTTTCCTTGCTGATCTTTGAAAGGAGATGGCAAGAATAAATCAAATCCGAATTCCCAGTTTAGCTCTTTTAAAGGCAGAAGACCAATCGTCAAGCCAGTAATAATGGGATAAGCAGTTTTGTGATTAAAATAAGTATCATAAGTTATGTGTAGGACGCCAAAAGGTTGAAGATAAGGAGTAGATGGAGCCCAGAATGTTGTGGATGGTGTTGATTGAGCATTCCGAACCACCAAAACCGAACTCAAAACAAAACCAACCGCTGCCAAAACAATACAATAGTATCCCCTTTTTATTTTTTCCATATCTTTTCACCTCCTTTCTTGATTTTTTTTTGTTGCTCTTTCTTAAACTGAAATTTCTCTTATCCTTAACAATAGTTAGAGTATCCCCGTATTAGATTTGGTCGATCTTTTCCTTTTCCGCTTTTTTTTTTACAGAAGGTCGCTACTACTTTTTATATCACATCTAGAACAGTTTCCTCTCTCGCTTCAAATCAAATATCGTAGTATGACATAAATTCCCATGGAGTTGGGCGAGCATAAAGTTCTTTTACTTCTTTTTCATATTTCCATTCTATATATTCATCAATAAATTGTTTGGAAAATACTCCTCCTTTGAGCAAAAATTCATGGTCTCTTTTGAGCTCTTCAAGCGACTCAGCCAAAGAAGAAGGAGTTTTTGGAACTTTTGCGAGAACTTCTGGCGGGAGCTTATATATGTTTGTATCAAACGGCTCGCCCGGATTTATCTTCTTCTCTATACCATCAAGCCCAGCCATAAGCATAGCAGCGAACGCTAAATAGGGATTGCAAGATGGGTCAGGGAATCTCACTTCTATCCTCTTTGCTTTTGGAGAAGGTGAATACATAGGAATTCTTATTGCAGCGGACCTATTTCTTTGCGAGTAAGCAAGATTTATAGGAGCTTCGTATCCTGGAACAAGTCTTTTATAAGAGTTTGTAGTCGGATTAGTTATTGCGCAAAGAGCTCTACCATGAGTTATTATACCACCTATATACCACATCGCAAGTTCTGAAAGACCAGCATATTTCTCACCCGCAAAGAGAGGTTTCCCGTTTTTCCACAAGCTCTGATGTGTATGCATACCAGAACCGTTGTCCCCGAAAATAGGTTTAGGCATAAAAGTAGCAGTTTTTCCATATTTTTTTGCAACATTCTTTACAACATATTTGAGCATTACCGCATTATCTGCCATCTCAACCAGAGGTCTTGCTTTTATATCTATCTCACCTTGACCAGCAGTTGCAACCTCATGGTGATGAACCTCAACCTCTATCCCCATACTTTCAAGTATCATTGAAATCTCATTTCTTATATCTGTGAGAGTATCAAATGGAGGAGCGGGGAAATAACCTTCTTTGTACCTTATTTTGTATCCTTTGGAGTTTTCGTCTCCACTTCTCCATAGTCCCTCCTCTGAATCTATTTTGTAGAAAGAATAATTTGGAGCTTCTCCGAATGAAACCGAATCAAAAATGAAAAATTCAAGTTCTGGACCAAAAAGGGTAGAATCTGCTATACCTGTTTCTTTGAGGTATTTTTCTGCCTTCTGAGCTATATATCTTGTATCTTTATAATATGGTTCATGAGTTATGGGGTCTTTGATATTTGCTATAACAGATATTGTTTTTTCTTTGAAGAACGGATCAACAACTGCGGTTTTTGGGTCAGGGAAAAGGAGCATATCTGATTCGTGAATTGACTGCCACATACGAATAGATGAACCATCAAAACCAATACCCTCCTCCTCTATAACCTCCTGAGTTATCTTATCAGCAGGTACCGTCAGATGCTGTAAAAGACCGAGAGGATCTAAAAACTTTATATCAACAAACTTTGCATTCTCCGCCTTAATGAATTCAATCAAGTCCTTTGCATCTCGTGGTCTTTGCTTTGCCATATCATTTACCCCCTTTTTTCTTTTTGTTTTTGCCATATTTTATTTTCTTTTCAAAGATTTTTTTTATTCTTTTAAACAGGTTTTTATTTATTCTTTCAATTCAAAAATTCTTTCATTTTATACAGGGAAAAGTGTGCCAAGGTTTTTCATTAAGAACTTTTACATTTTTGTTAAAATTTATGACAAAGAAGCAAGATTTTTTACAATTTTGTTATCTTTTTTGTCAATTTTACATATCTTTCTTCTTTTTGGTAAATGAAATGCCATATTTTTTGATACGCCATTCAAGTTGCCTTCTTGAAATTCCAAGTTTGCGAGCAGCATCGGAGAGATTTTTTGATTGAGATAAAACATATTCAATTGCTTCCTTTTCTATCTTCTGAACAACAGAAGAAAGATCACCTTTAACACCAACTATACTCAAAATTTCCTTAAAACCAAAATCCCTAACATTATCAAAGCTTGTCGCTCCTCCAAAAACTTCCTCTCTATTTACCTCACCTTTCTTTTTCATCACATAATCTCTGATATAATCGGGAAGATCATCAGGAGTTATTACAAGATCAGAAGATGTTATAACAAGGCGCTCCAGAAGGTTTTCAAGTTCTCTGACATTCCCAGGCCAGTAATACTCTTCAAAAATCAACATAACACCTTTTGAGATTGAAACATTTTTCCCGTATTTTTTATTGAATTTTTCAAGAAAGAAATCAACAAGAGGTCTTATATCTTCTTTTCTCTCACGGAGCGGAGGAATAAATATAGGTACAACATTTAATCTGTAATAAAGGTCTTCTCTAAATTTTCCCTCTTTCACGAGTTCTTCAAGATTTCTGTTTGTTGCAGCAATAATTCTGACATTAACTTTCTTTGGTGTTCCCCCAATAGGTTCAATTTCCTTTGTTTGAATAACTCTGAGGAGTTTTGCTTGAAGAGAAGGAGAAAGATCTCCGATTTCATCTAAAAAAATAGTTCCGCCCTCTGCAAGTTCAAACTTACCCTTTTTATCATATAATGCTCCTGTGAAAGCACCCTTTTTATATCCGAAAAGTTCGCTTTCAAGAAGGTTTTCAGGAATTGCGGCACAGTTTATTTTCACAATCTGTTTCCCTGCTCTATCTGAGTTTTCATGAATAAGATCGGCTATGAGCTCTTTTCCAACACCACTCTCACCTCGTATGAGAACCGTAGCATCTGACTTTGCAACTTCAAGAGCAAGCCTTATAACTTCCTCCATTTTTCTTGACCTGAAAATTATATTACCAACCTTTTTTACATCTGCTTTCTCTCTTGCTAAAATAAAGAAAGAAAACCCAATCATAGTCCCCACAACAGAAAGAAAATTCAATTTTATGTCAGCATCTTTGTCGTCAGAGAGTCCGCTTATGAATCCCAAATCTCTTCCCTCAACCCTTATTGGAGAGACGAGGATTTTGAGCTCGTGAAAATCTATAATATCTTTTCTTGGAGCTCTTGCAATTTTTTTCTCTTTTTCTTCTCTCTCATCTTCCTTTGGTCTGAGGGAGCTTGAAAAATTCAGAATAGATATAGATGGATTTATTATTCCGACTTCGCTTTCTATAACATGAAAGACCTGTTTCAAAATACTGTCAAATACTCCATAAGATGAAAGTATCTTTGAAATTCTCTCTAATGCAGAAAAATACCTTTCTAAACCACTTCCCACAAATAAAATAATTTGATGGGACTGCAACTTGAACCTCAAATTTACAAACAAACAAAAAATGAAAAGCTTTGATAAACACAAAATTGACAAATCTAAACTACATCTGGCAAAACTTTTTCAACGAATAGTTTCATAGATTTCATAACCTTTTCGTGGTCAAGTCCGCCGAGCCTTGTCCAGCATAGCAAATCTGTAAGCTTGTAATCATTTATAAGTTTTTTTAACTTCTGGGAAACATAATCTGGTGTACCGACCAAAAATCCATGTTGGAAAGGACTTTGTGTTACGACAAATTCAAATTTAAGTTTCCCCCTATCATAATCGTTTATCATTTGGGTCATAATAAAATGTAAGTTCTTATAGAAATCTTCTCCCTCAGGATACTTTTGAGCTGGGATGAGCTTTGTAAAAGTTCTGAAATACCACATACAAGGTTCCTCAAACTCCGAAAGAGCTTTTCCCATATCTTCACTGACATAAACAAAAACAAGCCCTCCAATTCTATATTTTTTCGGGTCTTCTCCTTCTTCCTCCAATGTCTTTATATACTCATCTATCTTATCCGGTCCTGCAAGAAGAGGAGAGAAAATAAGGTTCATTTTCTTTTTCGCTTGAAACTTTATTGTATCTTGATTGAAAGATGCTCCAAATAGCGGTGGATGAGGTTTCTGCAAAGGTTTTGGTCTTGGTCTCGCTCCTTTTATTACAAAATGTTTTCCTTCAAAATTCACCTCATCTTGTGTCCAGGACATTTTTATTATTTGAAGAGCCTCCTCAAACCTTGTTCTACTTTCTGATATTGGGACTCCATAACCTTCAAATTCGTGAGGTTGATATCCTCTGCCGACGCCGAAATCAAGTCTCCCATCTGATAGAACATCTAAAAATGCGAACTCTTCTGCAACTCTTATTGGATGATGAAATGGGAGCACAACCACCCCTGTTCCTATTCTTATTCTTTTGGTTATTCCGGCTATGTATGAGCCAAAAACTTGGGTAGACGGCATAACACCATAGTCAGAGAAATGATGTTCTGCAATCCACACAGTATCAAGTCCAATCTCATCTGCATATTTTATAAGTTCTATGTTTTCCTCATAGAATTGTTTTTCTGTTTTTCCTCTTGCCGACTCAAAAAGGTGTAAAAGCCCACATCTTAATTTAACTCCATCTTTCATCTTTTTCACCTCCTTTTTTATTTTTTGTTCTGCTACGAAGATATGTTAGTAATTTTTGAGGAAAAAGTGTTAAAAAAATCAAGTTTTAAGTGTAAATTTACACTTTTTATTTTGTTTTTCCAATGGGAAATCTTTGAAAGGGTAAAACGGAAAAATGGACTTAAAAAATTTTTCTCATATACCTAAAATAAAAAGTAAAATCATTATTTTGAGCATCAAAAGAAAATGCGACTATAAATAGAATAGAAAAAATGGAAAAACAAAAACAGAAAAGTCGAGAATACAGAAAAGAGCTGAAAAGGTTTGACCCTATCTTGAAAGAGATCTTCTCAAAAGCAGCTGGAAAACTTATATCCATAGCAACCGGTGAGAAAATCAATCAAAAAATTGAAGACATAACAGCCGAAATAGAATTTATCAAATCACTTCGTCCTGACATGGTTTTCAGAGCAGGAGATAAAATTTTCCATATTGAAATTCAAGCCCAACAAGATAAGGATTTGCCCGAAAGGATGCTCATATATTCTCTGGCAATTAAGGAAAAATTTGGTCAAAAACCTGTGCAGATCATCTCGTTCGTGGGAAAAGGAAATCCTCCGCCTTCTCTGTTCAGGGACGAATTCACGATTCACAAATTCATAGTTTTAGATATGAAAAAAATAGATCCCGATGAGTTTATAAAAAGCAAAAAACCAGAGGAGGTTATCGTTGGAATTTTAGTGGGAAAATTCAAAGATAAACCCAAAATTATAAAAAAAGTCAAAGAAAGAATTATAGAAATTGTGAAAAACGAAGAAAAAATTGCTAAATATATAGATAGTATAAGCTTTTTGGCAGGTTTATTTGATGTTAAAATAGAGGTGAAACCTATGCCAATACAAGTTGATATAAGGAAAACTTTCCTTTACAAATGGGGAAAAGAAGAGGGGTTAAAAGAATCAATTTTGAGGATTGTCAGAGTAAGATTTAGTAGTTCAAAAGCAAAGCAAATCAAAAAACTTTTAGAAAAAATAGATGATATAAAATACCTGAAAAAAATAGAAACAGAAGCAATAAAAGCAAAAACCTGGGATGATTTTGTCAGATATATCAAAAACTCAAATTCAAAAAACAAAATTTAGCCACTCTATTTGATGTTAAAATAGAGGTAAAGCCTATTCCAATACAGGTTGATATAAGAAAACTTTTCTTTATAAATGGGGTAGAGAAGAAGGTTTGAAAGAAGCAATTTTATTGGGAGTTCAAATCAAGTTTGGTAAATCAAAGGTGAAAGAGATAAAAACTCTTCTGGAAAAAGCTGATGATTTAAATCATCTCAAAAAAATAAAGAGAGAAATAATAAAAGCAAAAACCTGGGACGATTTTATCAAAGTGGTCAGAAATCACAAGTGATCTATTTAACCCCGAGTTTCTGTTTGAACCATTCTATTGTTTTTTTTAGACCTTCACGAAAAGGTGTTTTTGGTTCCCATCCTAACACTCTCTTTATTTTAGATATATCTGGTCGCCTTTTTTTTGGGTCGTCTGGGAGGGCAGGTCTGAAAACAATTTCAGATTTTGATCCTGTCATCTCCTTTATTATCATCGCAGTCTCAATAACAGAATATTCCTCCGGATTTCCAACATTGAAAACTTCACCTGATATTCCGTCTGCTGTTGCTATTTTGAAAATTCCTTCAACAAGGTCTTTGACATAGCAATAGCTCCTCGTCTGCGTTCCGTCTCCATTTATTTCTAAGGGCTTACCCAAAAGAGCAGCAGTTATAAAGGATGGAATAACTCTACCATCATCTGCTCTCATTCTCTCTCCGTATGTGTTAAAAATTCTTGCTATTCTGACATCAACCTTGTGCTCCCTAAAATAAGCCATGCAAAGTGCCTCAGCAAACCTCTTTGCCTCATCATAAACGCTGCGAGGACCTATTGGATTCACATTTCCAAAGTAAGTTTCAGGCTGAGGATGAACAAGGGGATCTCCATAAACTTCGGAAGTTGAGGCAAGGACATACCTTGCTTTTTTTTCTTTTGCAAGTCCTAATGTGTTCAAAGTTCCCAAAGAATCAACTTTCATCGTATGAATAGGGTGGTTAAAGTAATCTTTTGGTGATGCGGGAGAGGCAAAATGCAAAATCAAATCTAATTTTCCTGAAATATAAATGAAATTTACAACATTGTACTTTATAAAGTGAAATCTTTCGTTTTCAAGAAGATGAGCTATATTATCTGGTGAGCCTGTGAGGAAATTATCTATTCCTATAACATAAGCACCCTCCTGAAGGAATTTCTCTGCAAGATGAGAGCCGATAAAACCTGCAACACCAGTTATAAGCACTCTCATACTTTTAAAAATTGATTTTTTATTCAGAGTTTCTCTATAATCAAAAGATTTTATAAGTTCAGCTAAACATATCTAACTCTGCCTTATCCCCAAAATTTTTTACCAGCAGATTTTCCGTTTGAATTTAATATTTGAAGTTTTTGACAAGGTCAAGAAGTTTTTGAGCTTTTACTTTAAGTTCAGAAATCCTCTCCTTTATTGAGAGTAATGAACTTCGTGAGTTTTCAAGTGATTGGGCAATATAAGTTATGCTCCTTGATATTTCTGCAGAAGTTCTCTCCTGTTCTTCAAAAGATGTAGCTATTGCTGATACCTGCTCTTTTATCTTTGAGAAGTTCTGAGTCACTTTTTGTAAAACTGCAACATTTTCAGAGGCTTTTTGAGCGTTCTCGTGAACTTTCAAAGATATTTCATTTATGCTTGACATAGCTTTGTTCATCTCATCTGTAAATTTTGAAACTATTTGAGATATCTCTTTTGCCATCTGAGAAGTTCTACCTGCAAGTCTTCTCACTTCTTCTGCAACGACCGCAAATCCCTTTCCATGTTCCCCCGCTCTTGCTGCCTCTATTGAAGCGTTCAAAGAAAGAAGATTTGTCTGCTCAGTAATATCCATTATACCTGAAACAAAATCCTTTATTTTCTTTTGAATTTCCTCAACTCTTTTCATTCCAGAAATAACATTTTGCATACCGTAAGAAAGCTCCTGAATACCAGTTAGAGAAGAAATTATTTCTTTGCTCCCCTCCGCAAAGCTCCTTCCTGCTTCCTCAGTGAAGTGAGATATGCTTGAAAGATTTTTTGCAGATTCTGATATTGTTGAAGAGAACTGCTCTGCTGATGTAGAAATTCTTGCTATCTCATCAAGCTGAGTAGAAATTGCACTATAAAAGTTTTCAACAAGTTTATAATTTTCATCAACAAAAGCATAAAGATCATTTACTGTACTCACAACTTGACTCACTATTTCTCTGAGTTTATCTAAAAATGAATTGAAGTTTTGTGCTAACTGTCCCATTTCATCTTGGGTTTCAACCTTTATCCTTTTGGTAAGATCACTCGCACCTTTTGCCATACCAGAAAGAGACCTTGAAACCCTTAATATAGCTCTTGATACATTTGAAGAATAAAGAAAACCAATAATAGATAAGAAGATCAAAGATAAAACTATAGATAAAATAACCGAAAGATTCTGCATCGCAACTATATTTCTTATCCTTTCTGAATAGCTTCCTTTGAGCTTATCATATCCCTCCCTCACCTTCAAGTTGTAATCTGTAAGTTGAGATAAAATTTCAGGATCAAACCCAGAATCAGACTGAGAAGCTTTACGGATAAGCTCTTTATATTTTTTTACCTCATCTTCAAAAAATGCTACTTTAAGTCCTAATGCTCTGAATTTGCCCAAATATGTTTCCAATTCGTCAAAAAGAGGCAAAGCATCTTGAAGTTTTTGAGGAGCAGAAAATTTTATCGCTTCCCCCACACCTTTATCTATTTCTCTCAAAGTGTTATCAATCATCAAAATATTCTCATAATTTACAGCCATACGGGTTATCCTCTGCCCGCTGAAAAAAATGAAAATTCCCGCTATAAAAAATGCAAAGGAACCTAATACGAACCCTAAAATCAGTTTTGCCTTAATACTTAGTTTCGGGAGTAAATCCCTCATAGTAAAAAATTTAAAAATTAAAAGAACCATTTTGTGAAAAATTTTAACTGCAAGGAAAAAGAATTTTTTAGATAATAAAGTATAATATATTCATCCTCTATATGTTCTCTATTGCATGTAGTAAGAAATACAATTATTGAAATTTATTGAAATTGCTATTAGAATGTTGCTTCTTTGTTCCTGGATTTTTCTTTCTGTTCTAAAATTTCAAGGATTTTAGACAATATCTCCTCTGGATTTTTTCCAGTCTTTGAAACTGGAACACCATCTATATAGAATGCGGTAGAAGTTCCACCACCAACTACTCCAACATCTGCGACATACGATTCTCCGGGACCATTTACAACACATCCCATTACTGCAACGGAGGATTTTATCTTTCTCTTTATCATTTCTGTTTCAAGCTCTTCCGCGATTTTCATAACATCAATTTGAGTTCGTGCGCAGGTCGGACAAGCTATAACTTTTCCCTCCTCTTTTCTTAAACCTAATGATTCTAAAATTCTTTTTCCAACTATAACCTCGTCTCTGGCAGGAGCTGCAAGAGAGACCCTTATTGTATCTCCTATTCCATGCCATAAAAGAATTCCCAAAGCAACGGCAGATCTTGCAGTTCCTGAAATCTTCGTGCCAGCTTCTGTGACACCAACATGCAGTGGATAATCACTCAAAGATGAAAAAAGAAAATAAGCTAAAATAGTATCAAAAGGAGAAGATGATTTTAAAGATACTTTCATGTTGTAGTACCCCATACTTTCTATAAGTCTAACATTATAAAGGGCACTTTCGCACAGAGCGTACGGATTTGGTTTCCCATACCTTTTCAATATAGGTTTCTCAAGGGACCCAGAATTTACTCCGACCCTTATCGGTGTATTTGTTTTTTTTGCTAAATCAACTATTTTTTCAAGTTTCTCTATGCCTCCAACTTTTATATTTCCCGGATTTATTCTTACACAGTCTGCAAGCCCATCTTGTAAAACTAAAATAGCCATTCTTGGGTCAAAGTGAATATCAGCAACTATTGGAATTTTAACCTTATCTCTTATTTTTGAAAGTGAAATCACGGATTTTTCATCAGGAACCGATATTCTAACTATGTCCGCCCCTACTTCCTCTATTTCTTTTATTTCTTGAAGTAAAGCATCTGTGTCCTCTGTCGGATTTTTTGTCATAGTTTGAACAGAAATAGGAGCATCACCACCAACGAAAACATTTCCCACCTTTATTTTCTTTGTTTTTCTCCTGGGAAATGGTCCAAAATTTTTCTTCAAACTTGAAACTTTTTCATGAACCTCTTCAAAAATATCTTTTTCGCTCATTCTTTTTAATTTTAACCTTGCTGACAAAAATTTATGATTTTTCAAGTATCAAATAAGATATATTATTTTTTTGATGGTGAAAGAGGGAAACATCATATCAATAATAGGTTTAGGAAATTGGGGAAAAGAGTATTTGAGGACACGCCATAATTTTGGTTTCATATTCTGCGATTTCATAGCGGAAAAAACAGGTGAAAAGTTCAAAAATCTCAAATTTGGAGCCTATTTTGAAACTCAAATTGAGGGTAAACGAGTATTTGTATTCAAAGGGAAAACTTTTATGAATATATCAGGCGAAGCAGCAAAAAAATTTTTAGATGAGTTCAATCTTTGGGGATATGAGATTATAGTATGCCACGATGATTTAGATATACCTTTTGGTATGATAAGAATAAAGAAAAATGGAGGCACTGGCGGACACAAAGGAGTAGAATCAATAGTAAAAAACATAGGTAAAGACAACATAAGATTTAGATTTGGAATAGGAAGACCAGGAAAAGACAAAAATATAGCGGATTATGTTTTGAGCGAATTTTCAGACGAAGAGTTAAATAATTTAGAAAAAATTTTAGAGTTAGGTTTTTCAGCTTTAATCACCCTTGCAAGCGAGGGAGTTGAAAAGGCTATGAGCTTATACAACGGCAGAAAAATTTTCTGATACTACCATCTGTAATGAGCAAATGTTCTGTTTGCCTCTGCAATTTTGTGTAGCTCTTCTTTCTTCTTCACAGCTTCACCTTTGCCCGCAGCCGCATCCATTATCTCGTACGCAAGTTTTTCTATCATTGTTCTCTTATCTTTTCTTTCACGAGCTGCTTCAACTAAAAATTTCAAACCAAGATGAAGCTTCCTCCTATCAATACACTCAACTGGAATCTGATATGTAGCACCTCCGACCCTACGACTACGCACCTCCATCTCGGGTTTAACATTTTCAAGAGCTTTCTTGAAAACTTCAAGTGGATCCTGTCCTGTCACTTTTCTTATGAGTTCAAAAGCCGAATAAACAATGTACCTTGCAAGAGATTTTTTCCCGTCATACATTATTTTATTTATTAATTTTTCCACCTCAACACTTCCGTATACCAAATCAGGTTTTATTTCTCTTACTTCAACTTTTCCTTTTCGTGGCATAAAAAATTACCTCCTTTTGTTTTAGATTTTTCTTATTACATTTTACATTTCAAGTTTTTTATTTTTTAGCTTGTACTTCCCCTTTTGGTCTTTTCGTTCCGTATTTTGACCTTGATTTTCTCCTATTTTCCACACCAGCAGCATCAAGAGCACCGCGAATTATATGATATTTTACTCCGGGCAAATCCTTAACTCTACCGCCTCTCACAAGAACAACAGAGTGTTCCTGCAAATTATGTCCTATACCTGGAATATAAGCAATTACTTCTCTGCCATTTGAGAGTCTAACTTTTGCAACCTTTCTTAAAGCTGAGTTCGGTTTTTTCGGAGTTGTAGTATAAACCCTGATACATACTCCCCTTTTTTGCGGGCAACCTTCAAGAGCAGGAGATTTGCTCTTCCATTTTTTAGGTTCTCTTCCAAACCTTATAAGCTGATTTATGGTAGGTGGCATATTTTTTAAAAATAAAAGACAAAAGAAAAGAATAGAAAAAATCAGAAATTTACTATTTCAAAAATGCCCTAAAAAGCCAACCAGAGAAATCAAGTAAGAAAACCATATTTTTAGCTCCTCTGAAATATTTCATCGCCTTTGCGCCTATATCAAATAGTGCTGGCGTTACAGCAAAGATATTTATATTTTCCTTACCAGAAGTTCTAACAAAATCAGTTGCGTCAAAGATCAAAAGAGCGGATATTTTTGAATAAATTTGAGGTATTGAAAGACCAACGAAAATAAAATCAAGTAAACCTCCGCCAAAAAACTCATCTATTACAGACTGCACATCAAACTCAGACACAGAAGGATAAATACCAGCATACCAAGAAAACTCTTTTATCTTTGCAAGATCTATACCAAATGTTCTTATTTTTATATAATTCCCCTCTGATGAAACCTCAAAAAGAATATTCTGATATAATTTCAAGAGCCCCCCTCCCTCACCTTGAAGTTCCTTTTCCACTTTTCCTCCCCTTATAAGATATAAAGAGTTTGTTGAAGACATAACCACATCCCCTGATGGAAAAATCTCAAAAGATACAGGAGAACTATCAAATACCAATCTTGATACCTCTTTCAGAGTGAATGAAGAGAGGTCAAGATCTAACTCTACTACTGTGAATTGCGTACTTTGGCATACTGTTCCACCAACAACCACCTTATACCTGCCAGAATCCAATTTTTTAACATAGAAAGAATTAATTGAGTGAATGCCGAGCTCAGAGTAAGGTTTATAAATTTTCGGCTTACGCTTGCGAACAGAATCCTTATCTCTGAAATCGTAAATTAAAATCCCTGAAAAAATCCACTCCTCTCCACAACCTGACCTTTCTAAAACAGCAGCTATAATATTTTCATCTAAATAATGCTTTTTGACAGAGTAATTTACATCAGCAAATTTTCCATCAGGTTTGATATACAAATGAAGATCTAAATCTTGAAAATTTCCAGCCCTATCAAATCTCAATATTTCAATCCCGCCAATACCTCCAACAGATAAGTAGATTGTAGTTTCGGTTTGAAAACCAGAAAGAGATTCTGGCTGAACTCCAAGAGACTCATAGTCAAGCGGATTTAACCTATTTCCACTGAAATCATACGCAGAAATAAATCCACCCGAATATAAAATTGATGTAGAACTCCAAGAGTATATAATTTTACTTTGTGGCTCAAAAGTTATGCAGTTCTTCCACTTCAATACCTGCCCCCCAAAAAACATAAAAGGGTATATACCACTCTTTTCGCACCTCTTTCCACCATCTAACCTATCAAGACATATAAGAGATAAAATACAAACTCCTTTATCACTACACAAAGAAAAACTCTGAGGAATAAAAAAGTCTAAAATGTTTATGTTGTAATTATATGGATCAGACAAAGGACATATTTCTGAATGAGGGATATTCTGAACCACTTGTTCCATAGGTATATTTGTTCTATTTACAAGCTGACAAGAACCTTCTTCACAAGACGATATATCAAAAATATATGTTCTTGATGCGAATAGATTTTCCTGTTCACCCGTTGAAATAATAATATAAATTCTCCCTCCTTCTTTGAAAAAAGAAATCCGAGTTGGAGTATAATCTAAATCAAACTCATATTTTTTCTCATAACCCTGAACTATGTAAGATTTATAAAAATTATCATAACTTATTTTCATCTTATATACCACTACCTTGTTCTGACGCTCAACTTTGTGTGCAAAGAATAAAAAATTCCCTTCCCTGAAAATTGAGTAAGGAGAAGAAAAGTTATAGTCTAAATTAGTTGAAAAATCAAATTCAAAAGAGGGATAAGGTATAAAATACCTGAAAGAATTGCCAGAGAACAAAGCAATAGCAGTTAAAAAATTTGGGTAATGCAAAAAGGAGGCATCAGCATAGTCGCGGCTTATTTCAAAGATTTTTTTGTTCCAATTGACATAAGAACCAGAAATTTCAAAACCAAAAATCTGCCCAGCAGCTTTATAAACCAAAAGTTTTTCATTTTGAGTTTCTCCAATATCAACTCCATAAACACTTTCTGCAAACCTTCCGGATGAGTCAAATATAAACCTTCCATCTCGGAATGAATACTCCTGAACACCAAAATCAACTCTTGAAGAAAAAAGCTTTAACGAATCTCCCAAATCAGCGGCAAAAACTTGGGGACGCTGAACAACAAAAGGTAAGAAACCAAAACTTTCAATTCTTCTCGCAACATATATAGGAATAAGATTTGTACTTTCACACTCGTTTCCACCATCGTCTATAACTTTAACACGAGGAGTATATATCCCGAGTTTCTGGTATGTAAATGAAAATGTAGGTTGATTGGTTTCTCCGTCTTGCTGAAATTCTCCTCCCTGATTATCTGCATCCCATATAAATTTAAAATCGCATTTTATCTCGTCTTGTGGAGAGAAGCTTCCACATCTATCGTCTGAAACTACCGCACCGAGCTGAACACCAAACGGAGGCAACCCAATAACATCCCCACGAGGGGGAGAAACAA
>JAVVGL010000037.1:0-13189 GCA_032249135.1 Candidatus Calescibacterium sp.
GATGGAAAATTTGAGAAAATAGATTACAAAGTTGATAAAGAGAAACAAATTATATCTGGGCAAACATCTAAACCCGGAATAATAGGGATATTTATAAAGGGATCAAACTGAGTTATTTTATTTTCTCTGGTTTTTTTGTATGTATATGAGTATTCTTATTGTTGTAAATAGAGCTATTGCAAGACCTACAAGTGTTCCTATTGCGGGACCAACTCCTTCTTGAATTTTAAATTTTTTTTCTATTATGTATCCCAAAAAAGCTCCTCCAAGAACTAATCCTAAGAACTCAAATCCTAATGCTATGAAAATTGCAGTTTTTTCAAGCTTTGATTTTATTTCAAGTTTCTTTATATTTCCCCATTCTTTTTCTTTCACTTTCATAATTTTTATTTTCACCAAAAATTTTCTTGTTCCTTTTCTTCATCTTCGTCATCTTCATCGTCATCAAAAATATAGTTTCCATAGAACTCGTCGTCTTCGTATTCTTCTTTTTCGTCGTAATCATCATATTCTGCGTCGTAATATTTTTCTAAAAAGTGTTTTGAGAGCATTTTTTTATAAAGCTCTAACTTTTGCCTTTGTGCAAGCTCTTCTTGGAGTTCGTGAATTTTGATCTTCGTGAGAATTTCTTTTGCTTCTTTGCAATGAGGATTTATTTTTACCGCTTTTTTTATAAGTTCTTTACCCTCTTCTTTTGCTCCTATATTATACAAAATTACACCTGATTCTGTGTAAATTTTTTCATCTTCTCTGATTGAAATCGCTTTCCTGATATTATATACAATCAGGTTAATAAGTTCCGTTTTTGTTTTCTCTATTTCATCTTGATTGATTTCTTTGTGGCTTTTTTTATCGGTTGATTTTTGCTTTTTGCTTTGCTGAGCAAGTCTTGCTTTATCTAAAAAATCTTTGTAAATTTCGTAGTAGCACCGAGCTTTCAGCATGTAAGCATCTTGAAAATTTTTGTTTTTCTCTATTATTTTATCTGCGATTTTTATTGCTTCTTGATATTTTCTTTGTTTGTAAAGTTCATAACTTTTATCATACATTTTTTCAAGCTCAACTATGTCATATTTTGAATTAGAAAAGTATATTACCGTTGCGATTGCATAGAAAATGAGAAAAAACAAAAGCTTTATTTTACTTTCACTCATCTGAAAAAATTTAATCAGTTTTTGAGAAAATTTTCGCTTTAGTTAATTTGCCAAATGAATTTTCTTTTTTCAGGTTGTAGATTAACTATGATCAATATCAACTTTTATTCCGTATGCTCCCATTTTGAAGACTTTGTAAGATAGCAGAGCACACTTTAACCTTATTGGACTTAACTCAATTCCAAGTTCTTCAAGTAAAGTCTCTTTTGAAAAATTTCTTGCTTCATCTATTGTTTTACCTTTCACTAAATCTGCGAGAATATCAGCAGAAACCTGTGAAATTGTGCATCCATACCCCTCAAATTTTATATCTTCTATTACTTTTTTATCTTCTGAAAGCTTGACATATATTTTTATCACATCTCCGCACGAAGGGTTTCCTTCTTCATATATTATATCTGCATTTTCTATTTTGCCCCTATTTTTTGGGTTCTTATATCTTGAAACTAAATACTCGTAGTATAAAGTATCGTCTTTCAGTTGATTTCCTGTGTCAAAACCTTTGCTATCTGGCATATCTTTAATAGTTTAATTTGCTATACTATTTTTGTTGTGAATTTCGTTAGATTTCAAATTTTATTTATTTTTTATTCACCAGGAATATGTTCTTCTTTTTGTCTGAGACACTCTTGAATTTTAAGGTTGGGTTTTAGTCGTAAGAATGCTTTTTCTGCATCCTTTACGAAATCTGTTGCGTATTTTATGAACTCCCTTATTTTCTCATCCGATGTTTTTTCAAAGTCTTCTGACTTTATCTCGTAGTATTTTTGTTTCAGATCTGACCAATCTGAGCAAAACCATCTTTTTGGCAATATCCTTTCAACAAAGATATTCAATATTTTTTCTTCTTCTTGTGGCTCTTCACCTTCAAGATAGTCGTACATTTTTGCACATTTTATTATTGATTCAAGTATCTTTTCCTTTATTGAATTTCTTTTTACTCCATAGATTTTTTCTTCAATTTTGAGGTCATATATATTTCTGAAAGCATCAAAAAGATTTACGGCCATAAGGTCTATAAGGCTACCTGCACATTCTCCTCTTGCTTCCGCTTCCATTTTGAACTCTTCCGATATTCCTGGTTCTCTGAAAACATCTGGATCTGATGGTGAAACCTTTGAGTGTTTTGCAAGAATCTCTTTGAATTTTTCTTCTCCTATTCTTTCAACGAACTCGTAGAATTTTTCTCCGTCTTTTCTTTCTTTTTTCCACAGTTCTACAACTTCTTTTACAAATAAGGGGGCGTTTTTAGCTGGAATTCTTCCTATGACTTCTCCAAATTTTGCTTTTTGTTCAAATCCGTATCCTCCTATGAGTACGATGTAGTATGGAGCAATTTTTCCATCTACTTTTGCGCTTGCTCCGTAAAATCCTATATCTCCTATGTGATGCTGGCCGCATGAGTTCGGACAGCCTGATATGTGAATTCTCAATCCTCCAAGGTCTTCTACATTTTCACTTATATATTCTGCAAGGTTGTATGGATGTGTTACGGCAAGCTTACATGAGAAAGCACCGGGACATGAGACTATTTCTCTTGCAGATTCTGGAACTTTACCGTTTACAAACCCCTTATTAGAAAGTTCGGCATATATATCATACAAGAATTTCTCTTCAACCCATGGTATAAGAATTTTTTGACCAGGTGTTATTCTCACATATCCTGCGCCATATAGTTCTGCAAGGTCTGCAATTGCTCTGAACTCATTAGGTTTGAGATTCCCGAGCGGTGGTTTTACATATACTCCGAAGTATCCATTTTGTTTTTGTTTGAATGTATATTTTTCAAGGAAAAACTTGAATTTGGGATCTGAAAAGTTAGGTTTCGTTTTTGGCTGTTTTAATCTTTTTTCATTTTGTGGTCCATCTTCTCTTCCTGTTTTTGTAGGGGCAGGTAAAGGGAAGTTTTCTACATATTGTATAAGTTCGTCTTTTATTCCTTCTCTTACTTTCTTTAATCTTTCAAACTCCTGAAAAACGAGTTCTTTGAATTTCTCAAAACCTATTCTTGCTATCAGGAATTTTAATCTTGCTTTGTTTCTGAATTTTCTTTCCTCTGTTCCGTACTTGTGGAACACATATATTATAGATTCAATAAGTGGATAAAGTTCGTAATCTTTTACAAAATCAACGAGTAATTTCGCCTCTACTGGGACTGGTCCAAGTCCGCCACCCACATAAACTTTGAACCCCCTTTGTTCTTTCCCGTTTTTTATTATTTGTGCTACTGCTCCTATATCGTGGATTCTTACCATAGCTTCATCTTTTTCACACTCTGAAAAAGCAATTTTGAACTTTCTTGGTAAAGTTGAGGTAAGAGGATGCCTCAAAAAGTATCTTGTGCAATATATAGCATAAGGTAAGACATCAAAAATTTCATACGGACATATTCCTGAAAGATAAGATGAGGTAATGTTTCTTACTGTGTTTCCGCAAGCCTCACGTGTTGTTATACCAACCTTTGCTAATTTTCTAAGTAAATCCGGAACATTTTCAAGTTTTACATAGTGAAGCTGAATATCTTGTCGTGTTGTGAGATGTCCATGACCCGATCCTGCATACTTTTCAACAACATCTGCTATAACTCTGAGTTGTTCTGAGAAAATAAAACCGGATGGTATTTTTATTCTTTGCATGTGCATTCCTTCTGGATGATGCCTTACTCCGTATGTTCCAAAGTTAAGCCTGTAGCTTTTGAACCTATCTGGATGGATCTCTTCTCTGAAGAACTTTCTTATTACCTCTTCATATTCGTCTATTTCTTTCCATACATCAAAGCCTTCTTTTTGTTTGTTTATATCTATTTGCTCCCACGGTTTTATTTTTTCTGTATCCATACTTAAAATAAGCAATTTTTGTTCCAAGCTTTTTTCTGTGGAATCTGGGGGATTTATGTTTCTTTTTGAAACGAAATGAAACAAAAATTTTTTGGCTTTGCTGCTTTTTTATTTTGCCTCTACCATAAATTTTTGCAACTAGTTTTGTCGCAAACATTTTAGGGCAGACCCGCAAAGCCATCAGGACCTAACCTTTGCGTCAGAAGATGAGAAAGATAGATGGAATTTTTGCGAAATTTTTTAGATTTTTTTAAGATTTAAAGGAGAAAAATTATAATTTTTAAAAAATTATAATTTTAAGATGATTGCGGCAATGCATGAGTAGTTTATAAATAAGGAGGTAAATGGTATGGCAATGAGAAGAAGAGCAGGGGGAGAGTTTAATCCAGAAGAAATGGGAGAAGGGGGAGGCTTAAATGTTGTTAATCTTATTGATATGTTCATTATAATAATAATATTCCTCCTTAAAAGTTATTCGGCTTCAACTGAAGCTAATATAACGGTTTCTCCAAAATTAACTCTGCCAATATCCTCAGCAGATAAGGAACTGAAAGAATATGTTAATGTTTCAGTTACAAAAGATGAAATCATAGTTGAAAAGAAAATTGTTGCGAGAATAATTGATGGTCAAATAGAAGGTGTTCCCCCTGAAAAGCTTCTCATCCCAGCTCTTTATGAGGAACTTGAAAAAAGAAAAGAAAGAATTTTAAAGATACAAGCTTATAATCCAGATGTTGAATTCAAAGGCGAAATAAATCTTATAGGGCACAAGGATATTCCGTTTTCTATTATAAAGAAAATAATGTTTACGGCAGGACAAGCAGGATTTGGAGAGTTCAAGTTCGTGACTCAAAAAGAATAATGCTTTTTTATAAGAAATTGTACAGAAAATAATTTCTGTAAACATAATGATTTCATATAAAAATATCAAAATCTTAGATTAATGTCGGTAAATTTTAAATTATTTCTGCTTATTCCTCCTTTATTTATCTTTATTTCTTTTTGTTCATCATCACAGGGAGAGAGGGAAAGAGGTATAAGGTTTGCAAGTTCTGGTCAGTGGGATAAAGCCATTGAACTTTTGGAAAAATATGTTAAATCAAATATTCAGGTTATGTCAAAACTTGAAGGTATAGATAATATAGATAAATCAGAAATTTCGGATAAAGATAAAGCTCAAATAAGAGATTTCCTTGAAGCGCTTTTGTATCTTCTTGGCTCATATCTTGGAAAAGCAGGTTTTGATGAAAGAAAAATAATTGATTATGTTATTCAAATGAAAGATGTTGATCCTAATGAGAAGGGTTCAGAAAAAGAATTATCAAAAATAGTTATTCAGATGTTTGATTTTCTCAAATTAGATTATCCACAAGCTCTATCAACAATTTATAAAGCTCAAAGATTATACGAGAGGATAATGTATGGCAAAGAAAAATTTTTAGATTCAGATGAAGGAAATTTTCAACTTGAAAATCTTGGAGAGTTTCAAACTGATCCATCAAAAGACAAAGTTTTGCATGAGATAAAAAGGCTTATAAACTCAATTGAATTTTTAGGGGGTAAAATTCTTATATGGAAAGTTGTTTTAGAATCAAAAATGCTCGGACACCCAGATTATTATGCAAAACCTCAGCGACCACCAACATCTCCCTCTTTATGCCTTATTTTAGATGAAAACGATCCATTTTTGAAAAAATACGAAGATGTCAAATCTATGGATCAGGAGATGGTAGCGGGTTTTATGCTTTTATCTTATGGCTCATCCGAAGAGCTATTTAAACAACAAGGAGAAAATTATAAAAACATCATTATAAATGATCTTTTAGAAAATTTTCAAGGTAAGATTACTCCAACTTGTAATAAATATTCAAAAGTCTTTTACAATAAAATTACCCAAACTATTCAGGATCAATTAACCAGAACTTTTCAAGAGAGCTTCTCTCAATATGCCGATAAAATTCAGGGTATAGAAGTTTTGCCTAAATCTGAAAAAATTAGTATTGGTCCTAATAAAGAAGATAGCATTTATATTTGCCCCAGAGAAAATTTTGATAAATACTTTAAAGATTTTTTCATGTGTGGGTTCAAAGAATATGTTCAAGAGATGACAAAACAAATCATAAAAGATATTCAATTTTTTCCTCAGAACGCAACCTCTCAGATAGTTTTCAGAGAACCAGAGGGAAAATTTAAAGATTGTGAGGGAAATGAGATTAAAGATCCAAATAAACTGTTAGATTCAAATAAGCCTTTAACTTTACAATTCTTTTTTTCTGATGAAGTCACATCATCTGAAGCTCAAATGATCTGCAATAGCGTTTCCGAAAAATTAAAGAAGCTTATTGATAATCTTAAAAAACCTCTGAGTGAATTTGAAAAAGATATTACTAATACTTTTCTAAATTTTCCAGACCCAATAACACTTCCTGAAAAATATTTGAAAGAAATTTTAGAGGGGAGAGAAGACCCGAAGGTTTGGAAAGATACAAAGTGAATTTTGGAGGTTTTTGAATATGTTTTTAGTTTTTTCTTTCATATTGCCATTTTTAAGTTTTATGTGGGATTATAAAAGTCCTCGCTCTCTTGCTATGGGGGGAATTTCCGCGTCTTTGCAAGATACTCAAACTTCTTTTTTCTTCAATCCAGCAGGTATGCTTGGTACAAAAAGTCTTGATATTATCGCTCCCGAAATATATGTGTCTTATAACTTGATTTCAGATGCTGGAAAATTTTTTGAATTATCGGGGGACATATCTCGGAAACCAGAGGAAGCTTTAAAATCTGTGAGAGATTCTTATGGTAAAAACTATGTTGGTGAATTTTTCTATTTTCCTCATTTTGCTTTAAGCGTTGGTAATGTGTCTTTTGGATTAGGAGTGCTTTTGGGAGCTGGTTTGGGAACATCTCTTTCTTTACCATCAAATCTTATTTTAAAAGACACTTTTGCATTCACAAGAGGGGAGGTTGTTCTTGGAGGAGCTGTGTCTTTTCTTGATAGATCAATAACAGCTGGTTTATCTATATCTGCTTTCAAAATCGCATACGAGGGAGATATTGTAATTAGAGAAAATGAGATAGGTCAAGGTATAACATCTGTTTTCCCAGTTTTTGGCAAGGATATGAGAACTGTACTAAATGATGTACTAAATGATGCTGTTTCGGGCAAATGTGAGTATCCTTTTAGGTGTGCAATTGGTTTTGGAGGATTTAATTTTGGTGTAATATGGGAACCTATGAAGAAAGGCGTGAGGTTAGGCTTTGATTTAAGAGATATTCTTGACCCTATGAGATCTACAACAGGGGACCTCGGAGTTTCATATTATGACGAATTGAAGATTTTCAGTTATGTTGTCGGTGCAGATTTCCAAGATATTTTCTTTGTGAGCGGTGATTCAAGCCTTCTGAAAAGGTTTCATATGGGAGCAGAAGTTTCTCTTGATAAACCTTTCAAAAGATTTTTATCTTTTATGTTTGGAGTTGGTCAGCTTTATTCCTCTTTTGGTCTTGAACTTAACTTGAAAGCTTTATCTTTTACTTTGGGAACTTACGCTCGGGAATTTGGAAAAGAGGTTGGAGGACAACCCGTAAGGTTTTATTTCTTCAAGCTTGCAATCTGATCTAATATGTATTTTATTGTGTATTTTGAAGCTTTATCTCCATTTATTATTTCTATATGAGATAATTCATCTTGCAAATTCACATAAGAGAAAATTGTATATGAGTATTTTACTCCGAATTGTTCAGAAAATTTTACAAATTCTGCTATATTCCACCAATAAACTGATCTATCACCTGTGCTTATTATGTAAAAAATTCGGTTTGAGATTGGGAACCATGTCTCCGGTAAAATCATAAGTTTATCTACTGGACTCTCAAATTTTGATACGAGCTCTTTTGATTTTTCTCCAAATATTTTTTCTAATATTTTCTCACTTATTTTACCGCCAGTTTGAATGTATAGTCTATAAAATGAGGAGATATCTGAAAATGGTGTAGATATCAGAAAAACTGCGTCAAAGCAACCTCGTGTCAGATTCATAGCCACAACACCAGAGAAACCATGAAAAACCCCTATGTTAAGGTCTGATGTGAAAGATATGCAAAATTCTTCAACGGATTTCAATACATCTTTATATGACAAAATTTTTTCTGGGTACATGTAAGATATTTTTTTTGATTTCAGGTTATCTTCAAACGTTTCCCATACTTTGCCATCTATTCCAAAATCTTGAACTAAAATAAATGAATATTTAGATTTTCTTGAATAGAATTTTTTGAAATTTATTTCATTTTCTTTTATTGCTCCCTCTTCTTTTTTAATTTGTTCTTCTTCTGATGATTCTGATTTTGGTTCATTTGATTCTTCATAATCAGATTTATATATCTTTTCACTTGGGGTTGATTGAATTTTTCTGATTTTATTTGAGTCATTCTCTTTTATGAAATTCAGAACTTGTGAGAAAATTTCTTCTGTTGCCAATTTGCTCGCTGTAATATCAACATGTCCGTAGTCAGTTTGAAACCCTTCACCAACTCCTGCGAGTATGAACTTTTTGTTTTCTGATGATGCCTTTGAGTAAGCTAATTTGACCGTCGGAGGAGAGGCAAGATAATCTTTTGTTCCAACTATAAACAAAGCAGGAACTTTAAATTTTTCAAATGAAAAGTTGAAATCTTCATAACCAAGAAGAACCTTTGAAAATTTCTCAAGAACACGGGTGGAAACCGGACCTGTGGCATATCTCATAGCTCTTTTCCTTATGTCTCGTGGGACATTATCTAAATTCCAAACAAAGTTTTCAAGATATATCAGCTTTGTTATTTTAAGTATCGGATAAATTATGTCTCCGAATATTGAAAATGAATATGAAAAGGTGCTGAAAGGTATAGAATCTACTTTTTTGAAAAATTGAGATAAGTTTTCGTAGTTTTTGTGGGTAATTCTCCAGAGTTCCCAGGGTGCCCATATTGTGTATGGAGATGATATAGCGGTAAAGCTTTTGAGCTTTTTTTGTATTTGGGGATTTCGTGATACGGAAAGGTAAATTACCATGCCTCCCATGGAGTGTCCGACCCAGTGGGCTTTATCTACACCTTCTACTTTCAGAACTTTTTCTAATATAGCTTCTACATCGTATATATAATCTTCAAATGAGAAATCATACGGACCACCTGTTTTTCCGACACCTCTTAAATCTGGTACGAATACATTAAATCCTTCATCATTCAGTTTTTTGGGCCAGCTCAATTCATCATCAAAATACCAGTATCTTCCCTGTGCTCCGAGACCATGACATAGAATTACAGGGAAATTTCTCTTCTTTTTTTCTTCTCCTTTGAAGAACATAATGTGTATTTTTCTCCCATCTTTTGTTTCAGCCCATAAACTCTCTCCTTTTGCATGAGAATTTGATTTTATTGTGAAAAGGATGAAAACAGCAAGGGGAAAAATAGGAACAAGTTTTACATTTTTCATTCTTTCTTTATTTTTGTTTTATTTTTGTTTTTTATTTTTTTCATTTTTGTTTTGGTCTTTTCCTTATAAGAACTTCTCTTTCTATTTCTACCACTACTTCTCCTTTTTGATTTATTCCTGTTATTTTAAATTTGACTATTCCTGCATCTTCTCTATCTGAATCTCTTTTTTCTATGACTTCTGATCTTGCATATAGTGTATCGCCATGAAATACAGGGGCAGAGTGTCTTGCGTTGTAATATCCTAAATCCCAAATAGCATTTTCACTTATATCTTCCGATGTAAGTCCTATCACTATTGAGGAGACTAATCCTCCATATACAACTCTCTCTGGAAATATCCCCTTTCCTTTTTTCATCATATCTTCATTAAAGTGAATTGATGCTGTGTTCATAGTAAGTAAAGTGAACATAACATTATCCATTTCGGTAACAGTTCGCCCTCGTGAGTGTTCTATTATATCTCCTACATTGAAGTCCTCAAAGTAGTTTGATTTTCCCGTGACCGAAGAGAATATTTTTTCCATCTCTTCTTTGGATATTTTCATAAAAAGACATTTTTTAACTACTTGCTGTTTTTTTTTTGAATTTCAGAAAATTTGTAATTTTTATAAAAAATTGATAAAAGTTGATTAAGACTTAATTTGATTTTGTTTTGTTGGTCAAGATATGAGTTCAGGAGAAAGAAAGAAGAGAGTAGCAAAGGGGCGAAATAGCATTATGAATAATAGTGATGAAATTGAGGAAAAGAAAATGGAGGAAAAAAGAAGGAAAATAAAAGTTGCAATAGCTGGTGTTGGGAACTGTGCAAGCTCTTTGGTTCAGGGTATATCTTATTATTCAAAAAATAAAGATGGTTTTGGGCTGATGCATAAAGATATAAAGGGATATACACCAGCAGATATAGAGATAGTTGCTGCATTTGATATAGATAAAAGAAAAGTAGGAAAACCTCTCAAAGAAGCTATATTCCAAAAACCAAATTGCACACTTATTTTTGAAAGAGAAATAATCAACGGGGATGTTGAGGTAATGATGGGACCAATTCTTGATGGTATCCCAGAACATATGAAAGATTATCCGGAAGACAGAAGATTTATTCCAGCAGATAAAAAACCCGTTGATGTTGCAAAAGTTCTTAAAGAAACAGGAGCAGAGATTCTTGTAAATTTTGTGCCAGTAGGAGCTGAAAATGCTGCGAGGTTTTATGCCGAAGAGTGTTTGAAAGCGGGGGTTTCTTTCGTAAATTGTATGCCTGTTTTTATTGTTTCTGACCCGAAATTTGCTGAAAGATTCAAAAAAGAAGGAATTCCAGTAGCAGGAGATGATATAAAATCTCAACTTGGAGCTACAATATTGCATAGAGCAATAGTGAATCTTTTCAGAATGAGAGGAGTTTTTTTAGAGCAAACCTACCAGTTAAATTTTGGAGGGAATACAGATTTTCTGAATATGTTAGACCGTCAAAGATTGAAAACAAAGAAGATTTCCAAAACCCAAGCCGTTGTTTCAATTTCAGGTCAAGAAATACCAGAGGATAAAATACATATAGGGCCATCTGATTATGTTCCGTTTTTGAACGATACAAAAATATGTTATATTAGAGTGGAGGGGAAAGGTTTTGGCGGAGCTCCGATTTTGATAGATGTCAAACTTCAAGTTGAAGATTCTCCAAATTCTGCTGGCGTAGTTATAGATGTTATAAGGTTAATAAAGTTAGCAAGAGACGAAGGAATTGCAGGTCCTATTTATTCTATTTCTGCATTTGCGATGAAGCATCCTCCAATACAGATGACAGATGAGGAAGCTTATAAGATAATTCAAGATTATCTTGAAGGGAGAGGTAAACTTTGGTAATTTTTTGTAATGTTTTTTAGGGTTGGTACTCGTGGAAGCAAGCTCGCATTAAAGCAGACTGAAATTTTTCTTAACTCCATCACAAAAAAATTTCAAGAAATTGGGAAAGATCCTCCAAGATTTGAAATAAAAGTAATAAAGACAAAAGGTGATAAAATATTAGATTCGCCTTTAAGTAGAATTCCCGGAAAAGGTTTTTTTGTCAAAGAAATAGAGGATGAACTTATTGAAGGGAAGATAGATTTTGCTGTACATTCTCTAAAAGATATGCCAACAACATTACCACCACAACTTACAATATCTGCTTATCTTGAAAGAGAAAACCCAGCTGATGTTCTTTTGGGGCTTTCAAGAGAAGAAATTCGTGATAGATTGAAAAAAGGATATGAGGTAAAAATTGGAACATCTTCTTTGCGTCGTGAATTTCAGATAAAAAGAATTTTCGGAAATAAAGTTCAAGTCATACCAATAAGAGGAAATCTTGACACAAGAATAAGAAAGCTGGAAAATGGAGAATGTGATGCGTTAATTGTATCTCTTGCGGGAGTGATCAGAATGAAATTTGATGGATTTATCAAAGAAGTTTTGCCCCCACAAGAATTTCTTTACCCACCAGGTCAAGGAATAATAGCTGTTGAAACTCGCATAGGTTCTGATGCTGAAAATATATCCCAACTTGTCAACGACAAAAAATCTGAATTTGTTGGGATGATTGAAAGGGAAATCGTCAAAAATATAGGTGGAGGTTGTAATTCACCTTTTGGAATATGCACGGAATTGAAAGAAGTAGAGAAAGAAAATAATGGGAATAAAGAAAAAAATAAAATTTTTGTTCTTTATTTGAAGTTTGAGGCATTTGAAAGAAACATAATTTTTGAAGATGAATTCAAAATAACATCACTTGATAAAGAACAAATTAATGATATAGTTTCACATATACTATCAAGGTTAAAAAGGTAAAAGTAAGAGAACAGGGCAAAAAGTTGTTCAAACTGTAAAGCAACCTGAAAAAACTGCAAGATAATAGCATAAGATAGCAATTAAAACTTTAAGATAGTCAGTAAAATAGATGATCAGTAAAAGAGGATAAAAGGGTTTGTAAGTTTTTCTCTTGCAATAGTAGTTGTTGGACCATGTCCTGGATAAACTTTGGTTTCAGGTGGAAGAATCATAAGTTTTGTTTTTATTCCTGAAATGAGGAGTTCAAAGTTCCCTCCCGGAAGATCTGTTCTTCCTATTGAACCAGCAAACAATATATCTCCTGTGAAAAGGTGAAGTTCGTTCTTGTAAGAAAATAAGAATGCCATTCCGCCAGGGGAATGTCCAGGAACATGAATCGCTTTTACTTTTATTTTATTGAAAATTATTTCTTCTGAATCTTCTATGAATCTATCTGGTGGTGGTTGTTCTGGGATTTTTAATCCAAAGAACATCGCAAGTTCATGAGCTCTTTGAAGTAAAGGCAGATCACCTTTGTGCATCAGTATTTCTCCTCCGAGTTTTTCTTTCACATATTTTAGGGCTCCGACATGGTCAAAGTGTGCATGAGTGAGAAGAATATATTTTACTTTTGCTTCTGGTGAAAATCTTTTAACTTCTTCTTCTATATCTTCTCCATCGTCTCCTGGATCTATTATTATACACTCATTGGTTTCTTCGTCAAAGATAATATAGCAGTTTTCTTCAAGCGGTCCGGTTACTACAACTTTTATCTGCATTTTCCATTTTAATCTAATCCGCTATCCAGAGAATTTTGGGAAATCTCAAAATTTTCAAGTTTCACTAAATTCCATATAAAATCCTCCGAGCTTACAAATTCTTGACTTCTTTATAAAAAATGATTATTGTTTTTTTATATAAAAAAGA
>JAVVGL010000038.1:0-13115 GCA_032249135.1 Candidatus Calescibacterium sp.
AGCTTACTATGAAAAAGTAGACTATGGCAAAGCTATTGAAGACTTTACAAAAGCTATTAAGTTGAAACCTGATGAGGCTGGTTTTTATTACCTGCGTGGCAACGCTTACTATTGGAAAGAAGAATATGAAAAAGCTATTAAGGATTTTAACAAAGTTCTTGAACTTAATCCGAGCTATAAGGAAGCACGGGAAGCAAAGAAGGAAGTTGAGAACTTAATAGAATATAAAAAGAAAAGTTTAGTAAAATCTGGAAACGGATCAAGCTATGAAGAAGCACGGAAAGCGAAGAAAGAAGTTGAGAGCTTAATAGAATCTAAAAAGAAAAGCTTGATAAAGTCTGAAGACGGGAGAAAAGCTTTTAAAGTCTCTTTTCTGCTCATGCTATTTCTGACATCAGTTCCAATGTTGGTAATTTTGGGCACTAAAGATGATTGGCAACAGAGATTTATAGAGACTATCAAAGAAAATCAGGAGAAGATTAGAATTTCGCAATTGCCAGATAATCTATCTTCTCTGGATGAGGTAATAGATTATGTTATATATCAGCTTCCGGATCACAAGATCAAGGGAGCTGCGCTTCCGCGCGATACTAATGCTCATTTTATTATAGCTCTTGTATCTTGGTGGTGTTGGATGGTATTTTTTAGTATATTTCTTTCGTCAAGTAGCAATGAAGAGAACTGGGCTATTCTATCTTCGCTGTTTACAGCTATTTCGGGAATTCTTATTCTTCTTGTTATCCAATTGCTTGTACTCGAGATATATAAAAGTGGGATTTGGAAAACATTAAAAATCTTTAGGGGAAGATACTCTATTTTTGGCCTTATTCTTTATTTCATTGGTTTTTCATATTATGGTGCGCTGGACCCAGAATCTGGGTTTATCAAAAGCTTTATCGGTTTTACCTTTGGAGTAGGGCTGTGTGAGGAACTTGTGAAACTTATACCAGTAGTTTGGTTAATGAAAAAGGCTTTCAAAAGAGAAGAAATATCTCATTTGCCTGGGATATTGCTGGTTGGTTTAGCAAGTGGAGTTGGTTTTGGAGTAGCAGAAGGAATTATGTATAGCGCTCAATTCTACAATGGTATACATGGTTGGGATGTTTATTGGGTCCGTTTTGTCACATGTGTTGCCCTTCATTCAACTTGGACAGGAATTGCAGTTCTTAGTTTTTTTTTGTTTTTATTCAGGGAGGAAGAAACAACTAAAAACGAAAAGGCGAAAGATGAGAAGAATAAAGAAGATGAGAAGAAAGAAAAATCTCATATATCAATAGAGGAACAGTCTGATATGGGATTCAAGGAGATTATGTTTATGTTAGCAATTTTTTCTGTTGTAGCTATTATTTTGCATGGTTTATATGATACCCTTTTGAAAAAAGGTGAAGATTTTTTGGCTTTTGTTGTTGCTATCACTACTTTTGTGGTGTTTTATTACTTATTGAGTAAAATGTATGAGAAAGAAAATCAAATTTAGGAATTAAGAAAAAAAGAAAAAACAGGTTAGTTCCGCTTTTTAGTAAAGCTTTCATTAATTTTTTTTCAGGGGTTTAAACTTAAAATATTGGTATGAGAAAAGTTGAAGAAATACTTAAAGACCTTCCTGAAAATATAAGGGGACCGATATTTGAGGCATTTATTGCTTTCAGAGATGATGTCATACTCAAAGAAATAAGTGAGGTAAAGCAGGAAATAAATAGGGTATGGAAAGCAATAGAAGAACTTGCATTGGCGCAAAAGAGAACTGAACAAATAATTCAAAGACTTGTGGAAGAACATGAGAAATTAAAAGAGGAGGTCAGGAAGCTTGCGGAGGCTCAGGCGAGGACCGAGCAGCAGATTCAAAGGCTTGCTGAGGAGCAAGAGAGGTTGAGGGATGAGGTTAGAAAACTTGCCGAAGCTCAGATGAGAACCGAGCAACAGGTTCAAAAGCTTGCGGAGGCTCAGGCAAGGACCGAGCAACAGGTTCAAAAACTTACAGAAGCCCAAGCAAGAACAGAGCAACAGCTTCAAAGACTTGCAGAAGAACATGAGAAGTTAAAGGTTGAAGTTAGAAAACTTGCTGAGGCACAAGCGAGGACCGAGCAGCAACTTCAGAAGCTCGTGGAAGACCATGAGAAGCTAAAAGAAGAGGTTAGAAAGCTCACTGAAGCTCAGATGAAAACAGAGCAACAGGTTCAAAAACTTGCGGAGGAACACGAAAAACTGCGAGAGGAAGTTAGGAAGCTTGTTGAAGCTCAATCAGAAACTGAAAGGAGACTCCAAATGCTTATTAAAGAGCACGAGAAAACGAGAGAAAATTTGGCTGGACTTTCTCATACCGTGGGTCATTTGCTTGAAGATAGAGCTATAAAATCTTTGCCTAAAATTCTTAAAAAATATGGAATTGAAGTTGTTGGAGAACTTTCAAGAGATTATATTGAAGTTGGTGGAGAATATATTGAAGTAAATATTTACGGTAAAGCAATTAAGGATGGCAAAGAATATATATTGTTGGGAGAAGCGAAAACGAGGGTTTCAATAAAAGCAATTGATGAATTTATTGAAAAGTGTGATCTCATATCAAAGGAAGCAATCAAGGTCTTTATCTCTTACATTTTCCCACCTCATATTAAAGAATATGCAAAAGAAAAACGAATAATTTTGATCCCTTCATATCAACTTGAACTTTAAAAATTAGAATGAAAAAAGTAAAGGTAATTTAAGATGAAAAAGAATCTTGAAAAATTATGTCATTTTTTGAAATAATAATAATAATAAGGAGATAACTATGAAGAATTCACTAAAATTGTTAGATAGCTTAGCGTCTTATTTAATTTCACGAGTTCTTTACAGAACAATATTATTTGCAACAATTCTTTTATTTACTGGTTTGGGTTGTGGAAGGAAAGTTGATAATGATTTCATATTAGTAATAGCCGATAAAAATTCTTCTGATATTATTGAGAAGTTTATAGATGATTTGTCAGAAAAGGTTAAGCTTAAAGTATGTGATAAGCAATCAGAATGTGTTGAGGATGGAGCGATAAATGTTATCATAGAAAAATTAGATTGCAAAGAGTGTTATCAAATAACAGAAAGAGACGGAAGTTTTGTAGTGAAAGGAGGCTTCCCGGCTGGAATAATTTACGGACTTACTCATTTCCTTGAACTTGCAGGTTTTCGTTTCCCACATCCGTTTTATAGTATTATCCCTCAAAAAATAAATAATTTGAAACAAGAGGTTTCTCGGATCAATTCAAAAGTTTTTGAACCTATTGTTGAGCAGAGGGGACTTCAATTACATATCTTACATCCAATAGAGGCTCTATTTTCTTTCTGGATACCTTCTCCTGAGGGCGAAAAAGAAGCATTTAAAATTGTAAAGTGGATAGCAAGACAAAGAGGCAATTATATTCAGCTGACAGCTCTTGATAATATAAAAAAAGATGAAGAGTATACCAGATGGAAAGAACATATGAAAAAGATTTTAGATTACGCGCACAAAATAGGTGTAAAAGTTGGAATTAATATTCAGATTTTTTCTGTATCAAGCTTTCAGAGAGCTTATGTGGTCAGTACGAAACAAGATTTGGAAAAGATTTTATCTCTTCCGTTTGATGCTGTGAATATTTCTTTTGGTGAATTTATAGGAACTAATCCTGACGAATTCATACAAAAAGTAAATGAGGTGTATGAATGGATAAAAAGTTTCAACAAAAATATTGAGGTTTCTGCTACTATACATGTTGGAAATTTTGAAAATCTTTGGGTAGAATATAAAGGTGAAAGGCTACTTTATTACTTCCTTGTAAAGTATGCAAATGAAGATATAGTTCCTTGGGTTCATACAGTAATGTTTTACAATCTCTTTGATGATGCTGGCGGAGCATATAATCATGATAATTTTTCTCTTCACAGGGAGTTTTTGTTTGAAAGAATAAAGCAAGAAAAAAAAGTTAATTACTTCCCAGAAACAGCTTATTGGATAGCCTTTGATAATTCCGTCCCGCTTTATCTGCCCATTTATATTGTTTCAAGGTGGATTGATATCAAGAACATAACAGAAGCAGGTAAGCTTTATTCTCATGTCATATTTTCGTCTGGTTGGGAATGGGGTTATTGGCTTTTTGACTATTTATCTTTACGATTTTCTTGGTCTGTTCCTGCTACCTGGGTTGAACCATTATCTGAACTATTTCCGAATTGGGGAAAAGATATAATAAAAAAACTCGGAGAAATTCAGTATGATTATCTGATAAGAAAAAGGCTAACTCCTTATATTGTTGGTGAGGATTTCTATGTTCATCTTGGATGTCAAAGCAAAGTTTTCTTTTCTCAACCTTGTAGGATAACATTTGAAGAATTAGTCAAAATGTCTGATGCTGAAAAGCAGAGATTTGAAAAAAATGTTCTTGAACCCCTTGCTAATATGGAAAAAGAAATTGGAACTCTTTTGGGAAATTTCCCTGCTGATTCAAAATCTGATCCTCTTATTTTGGAGTTAAAAGATGGATTAGATATAACATATTTGAGAGTAAAATTTATGAGAAACCTTTATGAAGCTATATTTTTGCACTCTTATGGTAAAGAATTTTCTGAAAAGCTTGATACTTCTGTGCAGATTCTCAATAAAGCAGATGAAGTTGTAAAAAGGCGAGCTAAGAATTTCTTTTATCCTCGTCCAGAGCTTCTTATAGAAAATGTAGAAAATCCAACTATATACCAGTTTGGCTATTTGAAACAGGCTCATAATTTGTGTTTTTGGAGAAGGGAGCTTGGGCAGGCTAAGTTAGCTTTGGGTTTATCAGCAGAAACTATTCCAAGTTGCATAGATTAATGGAATATATAAGTTTCAGATGGATTAACTATATATTGAAGGGAGAGCAACAAATCTGAGATTTGCAATTTAAGCTTTGACATTCTTCATCTTTTGTGCAGCTTTCTCCTTTTGGTTTCCTATTTTTTGTATCTGATGGTTTTTTGCATACTTTTTCTTCTTTGTCGCATATAAGTCCGAGATCGCATACATAATCATTTCCACATTTTTCTCCTTCTTTTTTTAATTTTTTGCATACTCCTTCATCTAGGGAGCAATATGATCCTATATCACAGCTATCACCTTCTTTACAATTTTCACCTTCTTTTTTTCTTGGAGAGCAGATGAAATTTTGAGCTGTTTGCTTTCCTCCCTCTTTTTCTTTCATTTCTTTGCAGTATAATCCTACATTACATATTTTATATATTCTGTTTCCTGCAAATATTCCACAACTTTCACCTTCCTCTGATGTAGCTAATATTGTACATAATTTATCAGCGCTACAAAGAATTTCACAATCCGATGAATCTACGCAACTTTCTCCCTCTTGTTTTAGTCTTGTGCATTTATATCTTATGCATGCAAGATCCTCCTTACATTGGAAATCATTATTACAAAATTTTCCCTCGTCCCCGGGTTCAGTACAAATACCATTCAGGCATACAAGATTAGGGCTGCATTCTCTATCTTCTTGGCAAACCTCTTCCTTTTGTTTGGTTATTTTGCATGTTCCTGGACATCCTCCATCACATATAAGTCCCGGTGAGCATTCTAAATCGTGATAGCAAGTTTCCCCTTCTTTAAGTTTTCCATAAAATGAAGTTTGTAGTTCCATCAGATTTTTCTGGATTAGTATCAGAATTGACTTTGGTTTTTTTCTTATCTCTTTGCAATCTTGATTCAAGAGTTCTTCGGTTTTTTTTATTATTTCATATGCTTTTTTACCATCGTATTCTATTGTTTTTCTCTCGGTGATATATCTTGTAATCTCATAAACATAAGTCAAGCAGTTCTGATAAAATTCTGCAATCTTATTCCTCTCTGAATTGTATGCTTTTTCTATATTTTCACCAAAACACAGAGAGAATTTATTGATTCTGGTCTTGTGTATTTCCAGTGCTTGGTTGCAGAAATCTTCTAATTTTATTTCATTTCTTACTTCATTCTCTTTTGGTTTATTTTTATCTTTGCATACTATAAGAGATAAGAGTAGAGGTAAACATAAGAAATGCTTTAAGAATGCTCCATATTTTCTATTCGTCATAGATTTTTTCCTCATTTTACAATTTTTCGGATTTTTTTAATTTCTTAATCTCTGTTTTTCTTTTTTCTATACTTTTCTATTTTTTTCTATTTTATTTTATTTTTACTTATTTGCATTATTTTTTTTCTGTTTTTGTAAGGAGGTAAATTGGATGAATGAATTTTTAGCAAAGTTGGAGAATATTTTGAAGGAAAGTGAATTCAAAAAACTTGTGAAAATAAAAAACAAGGAAGTTCATAAATTTATTCTTGACGCAATTGAGCTGTGTTCTCCGAAAGATGTTTTTATATGCTCTGATACCCCTGATGAAATAGCTTATATAAAGAATATGGCTGTTGTGTCTGGTGAGGAAAAGATGCTTCTTACTCCGGGACATACATATCACTTTGACGGAATTTATGATCAAGGTAGAGATAGAGCTGTGACAAAATTTTTGGTTCCAAAAGGAGAGAAATTATCGCAAAAACTTAACCAAATAGATAGAGATGAAGGATTAGACGAAATACTAAATCTTTTCAGAGAATCTATGCAAGGAAAAACTATGATTGTTCTCTTTGCTTCTTTGGGACCTGTAAATTCTGTGTTTTCAATACCGTGCGTTGAGTGTACGGATAGTTGGTATGTTGCTCATTCAATAAATGTTCTATATCGTGGTGGATATGAGATGTTTGTGAATTTGCCAGAAAATGGAGTTGATATTTTCAAGTTCTTGCATTCAGCCGGAGAGCTTGATGAAAATCAAGTTTCAAAAAATTACGATAAAAAAAGAATCTATATTGATTACATAACCAACACAGTTTATTCTGTAAATACCCAGTATGCAGGAAATTCTGTTGGTTTCAAAAAACTTGCTTTAAGGCTTGCTATAAGAAAAGCTCACAAAGAAGGTTGGCTTGCAGAACATTTTATGCTGATAGGAGTTAATGGTCCTGGTGGTAGAAAAACCTATTTTGCCGGAGCTTTTCCATCAGGATGTGGTAAAACCTCTACTGCTATGCTTCCGGGAGAAAGCATATTATCTGATGATTTAGCTTTTGTAAGAAATATAGATGGTGTAGCGAGAGCTGTGAATGTTGAAAAAGGTATATTTGGTATAATACAAGATGTCAATCCAAAAGATGATCCTCTAATTTGGGAGGTTCTGAACTCCCCGGGCGAGATTATATTCAGTAATGTTTTAGTGAAAGACGGAAGAGCTTTGTGGCTTGGTATGGGGTGTGAATTGCCGAAAGAAGGAATAAACTTTTCAGGATACTGGTATGAGGGCAAAAAAGATAAGGATGGAAAAGAAATCCCTCCTGCTCATAAAAACGCAAGATATGCTGTTTCTCTAAAAGCTCTGAAAAACTGCGATGAAAACCTTGAAAATCCAGATGGAGTTGAACTCAAAGGTATTATGTTTGGCGGAAGAGATTACAGAGCTTATGTTCCGGTTCAGCAAAGTTTTGATTGGGCTCACGGTGTTGTGGCTTATGGAGCTTCTTTGGAAACAGAAACTACATTTGCTGTTGTGGGAGAGGAGGGAAAATACGAAATCAATATTATGAGCATACAAGATTTTGTCTCAATACCTCTTGGCACTTATGTGAAAAATTACATTGAATTTGGTAAAAAACTCAAAAAAGCCCCATTGATTTTTGGAGTTAATTACTTTCTTAAAGATTTAGATACAGGAGAATTTCTAAATTCAAAATTAGATAAACACGTTTGGGTAAAATGGATGGAGTTAAGAGTTCACGGTGAAGTTAAAGTAAGAAAAACCCCAACAGGACTTATTCCTCTCTACGAAGATTTAGCTTATCTTTTCAAATCAGTTTTGAAGAAAGATTACTCAAAGCAAGATTATATCAAACAATTTACGATAAGAGTTCAGGAAAATCTTGCGAAGATTGAAAGAGCGAAAAAATTCTGGGAAAATGAGGAGGATGTTCCCGGTGAAATTTTTGATGTTTTGGAGGAGCAAAAACAAAGGCTCATTTCGGCTCAAAAGAAATTTGGAAACTACATTTCTCCTGAAAATTTTGAAATAGTAGATTGAAGAATGGTACTTTTTGTTGTTGCAACTCCGATTGGGAATCTCAAAGATTTGAGTGAAAGAGCAAAGGAAGTAATAAAAGAAGCAGATTTAGTAGTTTGTGAATCAAGAGAAAGAGCTTTAAAGATTCTGAACTTTTTGGGCTTAAAAAAAAGATTGATCTATATGCCAGCTCCTCGGGAGAAAGATTTAGCTCGGAAAATAGCTGAGGAAATAAAAAATGAGAATTTGAAAGCTGTTCTTTTAGTGTCTGCTGGAACCCCTGGATTATCTGATCCCGGTTCTTTTCTTGTAAGGGAGTGTAGGGAAATAGGAGTTCCTGTTATTCCAGTTCCAGGACCTTCTGCACTTTCTTCGGCAGTTTCTGTTTCGGGCATTCCTATTCAGCGGGTTTTGTTTTTAGGTTTTTTACCAAAAAAGGGAAGAAAAAGTTTCCTTTCAAAAGTAAAAGATGCATTAGATAAATTACCTTTTTCTTTATCTGTTGTTATTTTTGAATCTCCTCACAGAATATCTGAGACATTGAATGATATTCAAGACGTTTTCGGAGATATAAATTTGCTCTTGGCACGGGAGATGACAAAAGTTCATGAAGAATACATTTTCGGAAATGTTGATTTTGTGAAAAGAATGATTGAAAAAAAAGGAAAATTGAAAGGAGAGATAACTTTGGTCTTGGAACTTACTAAGTTCGGAGCTGATTGAATAGTAATTGTTTTATTATTGCCTATTTTGAGTTTTTATTTTTTTGAATTTGAGTTTTTGAGAAATTTGACGAAATCTTCCCAAGTTTTTGCTTTTATTGCCTCTGTTTCTATCTTTTTCAGATGATTTATATCTTCTACTTTTTCTAAAAGGCTTTTGATTTGCTTTGCTTTTGAGCTACTGAATTTTACTTGGACAATTCTCAAAATTGCTTCTTTAAGACCCTTTACAATCCCCTTTTTTCACCTTCTTTAAGACCTTTTACGAGACCTCTTTGTTCTCCTTCTTTTAACCCTTCTTCTTTTCCCCATTTGTAAAGGAAAGTTTTTCTTATGTCAACTTGTATTGGCATAGGTTTAACCTTTATTTCACTTGTGGTTTCTGAATGTTTTGATAAAATCATCCCAGTTCTTTGCTTCTATTATTTTCCTCTTTATTTTTTTGAGGTAATTTACATCGTCAACTTTTTCCAAGAGAGTTTTTACCTCTTTTGTCTTTGATTTGCCAAACTTGATTTGAACATCTAATAAAATTGCCTCCTTCAAGCCCTCTTGTTTCCCTTTTTCAAATCCTCTCTTTTCTCCTTCTTTCTCTCCCCACTTATAAAGAAAGGTTTTTCTAATATCAACTTGTATTGGCATAGGTTTAACCTTTATTTCAATATCAAATAAACCTGCTAAAAAGCTTATGCTATCTATATATTTTATGATATGATTTTTTCTTCGTTTTTCAAAATTTCTACAATTCTCTTTTTGACTTTCTTTATTATCTTGGGTTTATCTTTGAATTTCCCTGCCAAAATCCCTAAAATAACTTCTGCTGGTTTTTCGCTTTTTATGAAAACAGCCGGGGCTATTTTCTTCATGTCTAAAACTTTGTATTTCAAGGCAAGTTTAGGAGTTTTGTACTCTGATGGAGGAGGATTTCCTTTACCAACAAATAAAACTATTTGCGTTGGTTCTTTTTTATATTTTTCTGATATTGCATAGTAATAGCGAAACATCCTGAGTGGCAAAGTTTTATCTTGTTGAGCTTGGATTTCAACCTGAATTATCTCTCCGTCAGCCTCAACTAAAATATCAGGGCGAAAAGTCTTTACCAAACTTATTTCTGCAGATATAACTCTGACTTTTTTACCTATTTTTTTACCTATTGCTAAGTAATAAATCGTTCCTATTGCTTCGGAGAAAATCTCTTTTAAAATTGTATCAAACCTTTTTAACTCTTTTTTGTATTCCTTTCTCTTTTCTCTCTGTTGCTTTTTTATCTTTCTCTGTTGCTTTTTTATCTTCTTCATTATTCAAGTTTTGCAGTTTTACTTGAAGCTCAAAATTAAATTTTACTTATTTGGTGACTTGCAAGATTTCTTCTCTTAGAAATCTAATTCCTAATGATTGTGACAAAGTAAAGAGAGAAGTGTTTTCAGATTTTCAAATCAAGCGAAACAGGAAAGATAATGAAAAAAAGAAAGAGATTTTCTTAAGAAAAAAATAAAGATTTTCAGTCAATTTCTGCGAAAGCGTTCTTTAAGACTTCTTCTCCATTTTGGTTTATTGCAACTATATCAATTCTTCTTTTTCCTATTTCTGGTTTTTCTTTGCTCTCATAACCTATGAAGGTAAGTTCATCTTCCGGTAGGACTATTTTTGAGAACCTACATCTTACTCTTTTTATTTTTGTTGGATCTCCTTCACATACATTGTCTATTACAGATTTTGTAGCGAACGCCATCGTACACATACCGTGCAGTATTATTGTTGGAAATCCCATAGCTTTTGCGAAGTTTTCATCTGTGTGGATTGGGAACCTATCTCCTGAGCCTTCTGCATATTTTATAGGCTGATCTTTTGCTACTTTGATTTTCCACTCATAAAGCTTTTGACCAAACTCTTTCTTCTCTTCTTCTTTCTTCTTTTCTCCTCCGCCTTTTTTCTCTCCTCTTATAAAGTATAAATGATATCCTTCTCCTATTTTTTCACCTTTTGTTTTGTCATATTGTTCCGCTTTTACAAGAAAAATAGTTCCGGTTTCTTTCTGTTCTATCCCCAGAAATTTCGTCTTTATGCCTATCTTGTCTCCCGCCTTTATTAATCTAAAAATTCTTGAATCCTGCTCACCATGAACAACTCTCATAGGATTGACCCCTTGATTTACTTCATCATCAAAAAGAACTTTTCCTGTGAAAGGTATAGATAAAGCCGTTGCATAAAGTGGTGGAGCTTTTACCCCATCTTTTAAAAATACAGGATTGTTTTCACTTATACCTTCCATATATTTTTTTATACTCTCCTCCGTTACTTCCACAATTTCCTCTGGATATTCTTTTATTACATTTTCTGCCATTATACTAACCTCCTTATTATTATTTTATTTTTTTTATTTTTAACCTTTTAATCTGCAAGTTATATTTTAGCTTTTTGCAAGATTTCAGGCTATTTCAAAAGATATTCAAGGAAAACGCAGAAAGTAAAAAATTTCAATTTCATGGGTAAAGCCGCTACTGGCGAGTTAGCTTTACCAGGAGGTTTCACATCAGAAACGGCTCAAAATTTAGTAAAAGTTCTAAAAAACGGAAGAGAAAAATTTGATTACTCAAAAGAAGACAATGAAATTCATATTTCTGAAAGACCTGATAAATTTGATGTATCTAAAATTGTAAATTTTCCGGGGTTGTTCATGCCCACCAGAATAAAAGAAATTCCACTTCCTGATTTTGCGAAGATAGATGTTTGCAAATTTTTTGGAGCGAAAAAAATTCAACCAAAACCTATAAGAGATTTACTTTTACTGTATGAACTTGTTTAAGACGGAGTAGATGGTCTCCCTTATCTACTATCTGCGGCAGTTATATTTGAATCAGGAGCGACGACTATATCCATTAAGTTTTCTTCTTCTACTTATATTTTGAGCGCACCAAGTCAGTATCAAAGCATAATTATAGAACACAGAATTGCTGACTTTCTAAATTTCCCACTGCTACTTTTTGATTCCTCATCACCGAATAAATAAGGTTTTCTGGGAAAAACTATCGGTCGGTCTTTTGGTTTCAAAAAACTGGGTCAAAGGTGATTATGTTGTAAGAGCTAAGGGAAAAAGGTATTAGTTCATTTGCAATAGCATTCAAAGAATATGCAGAAAAATAGTTAGCATAGCTAATAAAAATTTCAAAACTCCATTTTCCATAACATACACTCAGGAATCCCTTGAAATTTCAAGCAGAAAAAAAAAGAAAAAAAAATCAGAAAGAATAGTTGAAAATGCTAACAAGAGGCTATTTTTTCAGGAAAAAAACGCTCAAAAATAACAAAACTCAAAAATTATGATTATATTATTAGATAAAAATTGTAAATTTATGATTGAGGAGGAGGGGAAAATATGCTGAAAGCAAAAAAATTGTGCGGAAGTTTATCTTATGGTTGTCTTTTTTTCACAATCTTTATCTTCACATCCTTGATTTTTTCAAACTGTGCAAGAAAAAAAGAAAAAGAAAAAAATCAACTTGTTGTTATAAAAGACGAATTTGAAAAAGTTGAAGAATTTGTTTTAGATGAAAAAACAGGTCAGGAGTTCGCAAAAAACCAAATCTTAATCTACATCGTAGCAAATAGTAAATCAGAGTTAGAAGAGAAGAAAACGAAAATTTCTCAGATTATAACAGCCAAAAAAGGAGAATTCTCAGTTTTGGGAGAGATTGAGTTTTTGTCTGAAAAAGAAAAAGTAGGAATTTTACTGCAAGCAAAGGTTCCAGCCGGAACACCAGAGGAGATAAAGCAAATTGTTTCAGAGCTGCGGAATTTTGATGGGAGTATAAGAGCGTTTCCGAATATGAGAATGAAACCATCAGCGATTTTGGGTGGATATGTTCCTCTTGACCCTCTATTTGATAGCTGGGATGAAACCCCGGGAGGAAATAACTGGCATTTTGAAGCTGTTAATATGCCAAAACTTTGGAATCTGGAAACTCGTGGGAAAGTTCCAGTTGCGGTTATAGAATTTGGGATAAGAAAGCATGAGGATTTGGAATATGATTTGAGAAGGGGTGTTGATGGTGAAGGAGCAGACTGGGCGCAAAATCACGGAGTGAGCGTTTTGGAGTTTTAGGGGCAGTAGGGAACAACTCAAAAGGAATAGCAGGTGTAATTTGGAGAGGGGATATAAAGGTGTATGTTATAGATGGGAGTTTGAGTTCTTTGGTTCAGAGCATAGTTTTAGCTCTGCAAGACAAGGCAAAAGTAATATTATTTGCTGGGGGATTAGGATGGGGAAGTATAAGTCCCGAAGGAAATCCAGAAGCTGAGGCGATTTTGGAGTAT
>JAVVGL010000039.1:0-12294 GCA_032249135.1 Candidatus Calescibacterium sp.
ATAATCTTTGGGGGCTGCTGCAACGCCTGGCCACTTAATCATTGGTCCGTTGTTTTTTCCGCCCTCCACGGCGTTTGAGTGAGAGAAGAAGTCTTGGAGTGTGTGGAACAAATTACAAAATTCAGAATCCCTACTCAACCTTCTTCCTAACATAGTAAACGGTATTAGCTGGCGCAAAAGGACTTGTCCAGAATACCCATAAATAACCCATATCATCTATACATATATCTTCTTCATCATATGACATATCTATTATTTTCTCCTTAATCCACCCTTCATTCGTTCTAATGTAAAGAAACGATTCACTTAACAAATATATATTTCTCCTAACATCAAAGCTCAAAAGCGGTGCCCATCCTATTTTCCCCACAAATTCCCACACTATATTTTCTATATTATCTCCCACCAGATCCCAGCTATGCAAGTAAATCTTTCCTCTCCACATATTCGCATAATAAAACTTGCTTCCTTTTACCTTCATAACAAAGTTATCTAAAACTCCTGCGAGTGGTTCGTTATATATATCCACATTTTCCATTTCCAGCTCCTTCATCCTCCTTATCCACTTTAACCTTTTCTCCTTCGTATCTATCTTCAAAAGAAGACTTTTAACTTCTACTCCTTTTCTGTCAATAGTTGGTCCCTGCCATAAAACTATATATAAATTACCATCTGGTCCTATAGCTCCTGAATCAATTTGAAAAACATCAACTATCTCCTTTGCCTCAGGTAATAATTCAGCTAAATCATATAAATCCCATCCTCCTTCTTCATTCTTTACTGCAAAAATATGGCGTGCTTCAGGAACAAAAAGAAGTTCAGGGGGATAGTCCTTCCTATATCCTGGCGCTTCCCAATGATAATAAAGACTATAACTCATAGCTACCTTCTTTTCAAAAGCTGATACCCAATCAGGGAAAATAAGTGGTTCCTTAATCCCAGTACTTTCTAATGGATATATAGGGAATTCATATGGAGGGAAAAAATCAAAAACTTTTTCTTCCCATCTCCCATCTGTCTCCCTCATAAAATATATCAAATAGCTTCTTATGGTAGTATATATAGACTCATAGCTTCTATCCTTAAGTCTATAATCAGCGGTAACAAAAAGATGTATTCTTCCTTCTTCATCTACATCAAACTCAGTAATTTGAAAATTAATACGGTGATCATCTAAATCTAAACTTTCCTTGTTAAATCTATATTTTTTCCCCAATGATTCCTTATTATGTAATAATATCTCATCTTTTATCTTTTCTCCCACAATTTCTGGTCCATGCCATTTATCTTCTCTCAAATCGTAAATGAAAAATAACAAATCTTTATCGATATCAATAAACATTACATAAACTCTGTTATTCTTACACAACACTTTTAACCAACCTAATCTCAAACCTCTATCTCCCTTATAGAGAATTTTTGGAGGAGGCCACTTGCTCTTATTTGTTTCTGTTAAAAATTTACATCTTGGAGCTAACGCAAATACTGACACAAAAATAGTAATAAAAGAGTTCAAAATATAAAAATAAATCTTATTCCTCATCTTTCTTCCCACTTATCTTTTAAGCTTAAACAAATCCATATTTAATTGAGTTTTCAAACTTGAACACTCCTCACCATATCCCGCAATCCTACACCATTCTTTCACACGATTCACACTATGCTCTACTGCATTACCCCGCCCAATATAATGGTATAACCTTCCATCTCTACCAGGTTGTCTTCCTTGGTAAGTTGCTGGACTATCTTTGTTCACGCGACAATGAGATGTTTCCTTATCAACTGATGCCGGCTTACATTTCATCATGCGCAGAACTAATTCTCCATCTCCCCCATACGCCCGTGAAAGCACATCAACCGTTGAGACAAATCTACATACTGTATCCCCTATGCCACACTCAGTTCTCCATCCCCAAAACCAGCCAGTAATGAGTCCTTCGGGTTTATATCTAGGTGGATCTTCTTTAACATTTGCCCAATTAAAGTCTTTCTCCACGGCGTTTGAGTGAGAGAAGAAGTCTTGGAGTGTGTGGAGTTTTTCCCCGAGTTGTGCTGGGGTTAGGGGGATGTTGATTGTTTGTAAAACATAGTTACAGACCGTATCCCAGTATGGTTCCCAGGTGATCTGCTGTACTGTTTTATAGGTTTGGACAACTATGGTTTTCATGCATCTTACAGACCTAAACCTGATTTCTTCTTTATATCCTACTATAACTCGTTCTTCACCTACCTTTACTCTTACCCAAAAGCAAACAACAAGACAAACCCTTCTCCTCTCGTATTTTGGTCTCGTTTCATATATTGGAACCATTTCTTTGTAAGCTCGCAAACAACTTGATTCAACTTCTCTCACCTCTTGAACCGGAATCTTAACCGTTTTTACAACTTGCCTATATTTTTTAACATTTTCACATCTTTCAGCCCACCTTGTTTGCGGTATAAGGTTTTGTTTAGCCACATTAACACTATTTATGATATTGTCGTAATTGACTACACCATTATCAAAGTGTAATGTTTGATTGTATTTATCTGCCAGCCCAGTATTTAAATCCGTATCCCTATTACCCTTTACTACCTCTCTTACTATTTCTTCTTTCAAACCAAGCTTCCAGTATAAAGCCTCCCAAGTTATTCCTTCGTGAATTGGAGAAGATACGGGTCCTGTCAGAAGAGATTTTAACTTAAATCTTATATCTCTGATTTTACTTAATATTTCGTCTATTTTTTTAACTGCTAAGTTTATATCTGCAAGATATTCAGTAATGTTAGTAAATTCGATTTCACGCTCGAGCTTTTCACTCCTTTCCTTAGATACTTGCGTTACTTCTTTTATTAATTTTTTTGTTCCTTCTTGAAATTTTCTAAATTCCGTTGGATCTAATTTTGTATTAAGACCTGCGGTTTTCAGTGCAGCCTCTACAAAATGTTTGGTAACAGCATTCCATACAAAATCTTCAATAGCATCTCCAATACGTTCAAAGAAAGCTAGGATATTTTTTCTTACCCAGTCAGCAAGGTCTTTTGAAACTTTTTCAACAACTTTACCTACTGCCTCATAAACCAATGCTTGGAAATCATCTATTAATATTTCCAAATTAATGAACGCCTTTGCGGCAAGTTCAATTATATCTTTTACGCATATTGTAATTATATGGAACTCTTCACAGCGAAATTTCACTTTCTTAAAAAATCCTTCTATTTCAGGCCAGCATATTTTGCCAGAAACTTTCGCACAAGCTGTTAGGAATGCTCTCAAATTTACGAAAAATTTTTCAAGAGTACTTAAAACTCCATCTACTAATCCTGCCAATGTTTTTATTTTTTGAAAATCCTTCCCTGTTGCTTCTTCAAGGGTCATTTGAACTTCAAAGAGTCCAAAAGGGTCGTAAAATCTTTCGGGATTATTCCTTGCGTAAACATAAAGGTTCGCATCTCGGGTTATGTCTGGCTGCAAATACCTACCTGAAAATGGGTCATAATATCTCGCTACATTGTAGAAAAACCCTGTTTCAAAATCATAGTACATTCCGGGAAGGGCTAAGGGTATTCTGTGATTTCCACTCACAAGCTCACCAAAAGGTGAAAGCTCTCTTTTCCACACAACTTTACCTCCTTCATCAGTAGCAAACCAGGGAACACCTTTTATGTCATTATGAACATAAAGGAAGGTATCTTTTTCGGGCGCATATATCTTCAAACACTTCTTACTCTTACACAATATCCATTTTAAGTCCTCACTGAAAATCTCAGAAAAATGTAAGAATTTAAAATCAAAATTAAGGCTCAGGTCAGGATAAACTGGGAATTTTCCGCTCACTATATCATCAAGGCTCAACGGCGTGTATAAAGTAACATATCTTTCTTCGCCAGTTGTATTATCTTTAACTTTCAAAAGCAAAACATTTATAGGAAAGCTTTCTTTGTTCATTTGCTGCTTATAATACGATGAAACTAACTTGAGATCAATAAAAACTTTTTCGCCCTCTTCTATAAACATCATAGTAGTAACTAGTCCAGTAAATACGGGGTACCAATATACTCCTTTTGAGTTAGCCTTTGCACCCCAAACACCGTCAGTGATTATGTTATTGAAAGTAATTCCTGGAAATTTTGCCGGAGAAACTCTCACGGTATACCCAGAAAGTTTAATGTCTGAACTTATCTCGTCAAATATTACAGTATTGTTACCCGATGCCTTATAAAGAACTAACGATACAAAATTATTGAAGCTAACAGGAAGATTAGCTGAATAATTTATCTCCGGAATTTCAAAAGTGATACCTGAACCAGAATTATATTTTATCTTTAAAGTCAAATCCATATTATCAAATGAAGGAACCGGAGCATAAGTTGAATTAGAAGTACTACATCCAGATGAATCACATATTTGATAGAAAGCTAAACAATAATTTCCTGAGCTAACTTTAACACAACCAAATCTTAATTTACCATATGGCACAAGTTCCGCCTGTCTATCTACCAAATCTATGGTAAAACCTCCTTCACCACCTTCATATCTTACCTTGGCTGATATGTTAAAGCTATTTTCTTTGAAGAAAAATTTAGATGCTAAATATACTTCACCTCCTCCGTACATTCGCAATTTTCCGTCTTTTACTTCTACACTTGCATTATTAGGGAATAGAACTTCCCACATATCTTTTTTCAGTATATCAAACGGATCATAAAATGTTGCCTCAAAGGGTTCAAGAACACCATCTTCATCTGTGAACATAGCCTCGGCACACAAAGTTATGCTATCTGACATGTTCTTGAGTTTTTCTTTTACTCCTACCAATTTTCCGCTTGACCACACAAAATCTTTTGAACCCTCATAAAGCTTGTTTTGACCAGAGTATATAACCACCCTTTCAGATAAAATTTTGTTCCCCCCTAAATTACCCCTATCCCAAACATAATAGAGATTGAAAGAGCAATTTGGACCTTTTATGCTTTTTAGAACTCTTCTACCTTCGCTATCGTAAGAGTATGAAGCCAAAATTTCTGTACCAAAAGAATCTTCAATCCTGACCTCACTTAAAAGTTCTCTCTTGTACTTCATCCAAAAACCAGTATCATTGAGAAAATCAACAAACTGGGCTACCCTGCCTGCCGTATCATATTCGTAAGCTGCTACTTCCTTTCCGCTGGTATCTTTGATAAGAGTTAGTCTGTTGTCTGGTTCATATTGGTAAATGTATTCTTTTGTTTTTGAACCTTCCATATACTTTGTGTATATTCTATTGCCAAATTCGTCATATTTTATAGTCTGAGTTAAACCATCTGATGAACTCCATTCTAAAAGTCTGTCGGCTCTATCGTATTTGTAATCTATTATTTTTGCTTCGCTCCCAAGTCTTTTTGAAATTGAAGTTGTATTCCCTCTTATATCTTGCTCTACAACTTGTTCTGAAATTGTCTCTATGCCGCTTTTATATCTTATTATTCCTTTCCTGCTTCCTATCCTTGAAGCTTCAAAACTCACACTATTTCCATATTGTCCGCTAAAATAACCTTCTGTAAAAACTTCCTTTCCGTTGTAAAGAACAGAACCATCATCACGATACTCAAATTCTGCCCATTTTGGACTTCCAAAGAATTCAATCCCAACCAGATTCCCATTAATATCATATTTATATTTTGTTGAATAATTCCAGTCTTTAATTTGTAGTTTCTCTCCTGAAACCATTCCTAATTTATTGTAAGAGATAGCAACTTTGAAATCATCTGTTTGAGCTCCTGTTTTATTTCCTTTACCACCCGATACAACCTCGTTCAAAGGATTTTGACCATCATAGAAAAATTTCACAGTTTCATCTTTGAATCTTAGTGTAGTGATTCTGCCCATTTGGTCATATTCAAACTCTGTAAATTCGCCTTCTGCTTTGTCAATCCGTTTTACTCTCCCTGTTTCATCGTAGGTAAAGATAGACCAACCGGCATCTCCCCTCACTTCGGCTAAAACATCATCCATAATACCATACAGTGTCTGGTATTGAACTACTTTCCCCGAAACTCCTTCATATTTTACAAGATTTGGAAATCCTGGTTTTTCAAATGCTTGAACTATGGCTAAATCTTCAAAATTTATTTTAAAACCTCCGTCAAAATATGAGTATTGGACTGTAACCTTGTTGTTTTCTTTTACGCTTATAATTCTTCCTTCGGCATCGTATTCATATTCAATTATTCTTCCATTAAAGTTATAGCGAACGAGCCTTCCGAGCAAGTCATAAGACCATTCAAGATTCTCAATAATATTTCCATCTTTATCTAACTTTACATCTTTCACGATATTCCCAAAATTGTCAAAATCTCTTATTACCTCAATAGAACCCGGAATTACTGTTCTCTGTCTTATTGAATCTGGTTTTATATCAAAGAATATTTCTGCGACAATTTTTCCATATGAGCTTATTCTGTGAGTGTGATCCCACAGTCCTTCAACTTTCATAACCTCAATGCCATTTCTCATGAATGTTTTTCTTTTTCCTACATCGTGTATAACTTGCTCAACTATATCTTCTCCATTTGGTCCTGCTTTTTCCTTTACTATCTTATAAACTTCTCCCGTTTCGTCATAAAAGTATCTTTTTACATTTCCGTTTTCATCTACCTCGTAAAGCACTCGCGGAAGAATTATCGCATGTGGAGTAACTTCTGGCTCCCCTTCAAATTTTACAAGTTTTGTTCCAATTGGACTTTCTATTCTGAGAGTTTGCGAAGCTCTGTCTATTTTATATATCGTTTCTCCAACTCCACTTTGCTGAACTCTTACCTCATCTCTCTCAGGAGAAATATTTATAAGAATTTCCTTCTGACCTCCGCTCCTTGCATCATTATCCCACCAGGATATTTTGATACACCTTACTTCAAGCCCTAACTCTCCTTCTTTCCTTTGAGCACAGCCTTCATTATAATCTCTTATAATTTCTATAAAACCCTTTTCCTTTTCAACTCTCATTGAAGTGTATTCATCTAAAAACGGGTGGTAAGTATAGTAGACGGTCTCAACAGGGACACCTTCTTCATTTAAAAATGAAACAACAAGAGGGTTTCCTCTCTCATCAAATGCTTCATACAAAATTTTCAGAATACCAGATTCTGTTGGTAATTCTGTCGGCAATTCTACGACTTCTGTTGTAGATTCAGCTGAAACTTCATATCCGCGCGGTGGGACTTGAAAATCAAACTTTTTATAATTCCCCAAAATATCTTGAGCTTCTACTCCGATTACTTGCCAAGACTTCAAATTTGCTACAAGAACACTAATTTTATTTTCTGATATTTGAGCATCAGCGCCACCTACTTTTACAAATGCAACAGGAACTTCATCTTTCAAATTCCCTTCAAATAATACTTTGTCTCCTATCCAAGAGATATTCAAATTTAAATCAGGAGGTGTGCTATCAAGATTTAATTTCAATGTTCTAAATTCTTCTACATTTCCAGCTTTATCTTCTGATCTGTACAAAAGAGTGTATTTACCGTCTGGAAGTTCTAACATGAACTCATTGAGGTTACCAAGATAGATTTGTTCTGATCCAAGCTCTACAAAAACACTTGCTCCATCGCTTCCGGCAATGTTATCTTGGACGAAAATTTTGATTGGAGTCTTTGGAGTTACAAAAACATCGGAACCAGATTCATATTTTGGATTACCTATAAAAACTATTGATACAGGTGGAGTGTTATCTACTGCAACTTCACCATATTGCGGATATTCTTCAGATTCTATAATCTCAACCGTAATTCTGGATTCTGCCGATAATGAAGATAGTAGATTTTTCAAGTTTTCCAAAAGCTCCTGAGATACTACTTCGCCCTTTATCTCATATTCACTATCTTTTTTCTGATTTATTTCAAACTCTATTTTCTTTTCAGGGAGTTCTGCTGATATTTTTGCACCTGAGCTTGAAAAACTTTTTGTAATTTCTATCTTTGCACTTTTAATTCCAGTAGCAACAAGAACTTTTATTATATCATCTAATATTTTCCGTTGCTCTTCTTTCAGTTCCCCTTCTATTTTTTCGTTTATAAGACTTGCAAATACTGTGAAGTAAAAGCGACCATCCTGAACAAAATTGCCTCCTTCATCTTTTCCATCCCACAAAATCTGAATGTGATATGTGTTTAAATCTTCGTAGGGTTTCAAATAATGCTCGTATCTTCTATATAAATTCTTGATTAAACTATCGGTAAGGTATGTTTTGGTTAAAATTGATTTCACCTTGCTCCCTTGTGCATCTTTATATACAGCAAGTCCTGAAACATATAAACTTGCCTTATCTTCAATCCTATCTGAATTAACAACAACGGAAAGTCTGATTTTGTGTTCATCAAACTTGCCATCCTTGTTTTTGGGAGAGATAATGTGAGGAGACGGAACAAAATCTTTTATCAGAATTTTCGGCTCAGCTGAAAAATCCTTTTTAACTTCCCTTTTTTTACAACCAAAATCAATAAAAGAGAGAAATAAAAGAAAAACAATTGCTAATGCTGATTTGAATATTTTATGAGTTAATCTTGAACCACTAAATTGCCCAACTTGCTTTCCGGTATTCCTACCCCCCCCGACCTTCCGGAAATCATTTTATCTGCTTTCTCACAGACCAACATCTTGTAGAAAAATATAATCATTCAAATAAAAATTTCAAGAAATTGAGCGGTTTTGGAAGGCTTGTCAGATAATGGAAAGAAAAAGGTCAGAACTAAATTTTTTATTTTTTTAAAGAAAAACAGAAAAAATTTCCTAAAATCTATTACACTATTTTTTATCAGGGGGTGAATATAAATGAAGGTATCGCTATCGGTGGAAGCACTTGAAGTTCTTGAGGATAAACTTGGGAAGGAAGGAGCGAAAGCTTTTATCAGGTCCATAGATGAAATAATATCAGAGATAACCGAACTCAAGTGGAAGACATCAAAAGAAGAATTACTCAACGCAATAAGAGAAGAGTTCATAAACAAAAACATCTTTGAAGAAAGAACACGCTCAATAGAAGAAAGAGTTAATTTTTCAAGGTCAGAACTTGAGGCAAAAATAGATAAATTCAAATCAGAACTTGAGGCTAAAATAGAAAATGTTAGAGTAGAACTGGAAAAAGTGAAAGCAGAACTTGATGCGAAGATAGAAAAAGTTAGAGTAGAACTTGAAGCAAAGATAGAGAAAGTTGGAGCAGAATTAGATAAAGTCAAATCTGAGCTTGATGAAAAGATAGAGAAAGTAAGAGCTGAACTTCTGAGTGAGATAGAGAAAGTTAGAGCAGAAGTAGAAAGATTGAAAATTGAGATTGACGCAAAAATAGATAAAGTAAAGGCAGACCTTGAATCTCAGATACGAAAGTTTGAATCTCAAATACAAAAGAGTGATATGAAACTTAATTTTCTTATCATTTTGACTATTATTGCTATTGCTCTTATGAACCCAGTTGTAGCTGAAATCATAAAATCACTCCTGAAACTCTAATCAATATGAAAAACGAAAGAGAAAATAAAAAAGAAAGAGAAAATAAAATGAAAAAAATCAGAAAAAAATTCCCATACTCATTTCCCAAGTTTTTAACTTTTCTTGTTTTAGTAAGTCTGAGCTTCATATTACAGTTCTCATTACAGTTTTCAATTTTCCTATCAAAAGCGTTGGCAGAAGAAATAAAAAATCAAGAGGAAGAAGAATGGAGAAAAAACCTTATAATCTCAAATATACTTCAAGCTCCTTTTGGAATACTTGGTTTAGAGTATCATAGAGGATTATCAAGGAACATATCAATAGGTGGAAGCTTTACATATATTTCTCTTGAATTTTTCAGAGGTTTCAGAGTTGGTCCAGATTTAGGATTATTTCCCTTCGGAAAAGCACCAGAAGGTTTTAATCTGCTTTTGTCTCCCGGGTTCCTTTCAGGAGATGTTGGAATTGAAAAAGAATTCACTCTTTTGATAATAAAAATCAAAGCGGAAGCAGAAATTGGTACTTTGAAAGGTATAAGTTTTCCGGTACTTTTAAGATACAACTGGATATTTGGTAAAAGTGGATTGGGCTTTGCACTGTCGGCAGGTGCAGGACTTCATTTTCTTGCTCTTACATTTGAAAGACCTATCGGAGAAATTAAAGTTTTAGGGATAATAAAAATTTCAGGAAAGGCAAAAGTTCCAATTCCCTTACCACCTTTACCAATTTTCAATTTGAGTTTGGGTTTAGGGTTTTAAGTTTGTTAATTGCTTAAAATTTCCCTCTTTTAAAATCAACTTCAGGTTACAATCAATATGCCCACCGAAAAATCTTCTGATTTGATCATATGCTTCAAAGAGATACTGAATAAAGAAATCATGAGATGAAAGGAATCTTTTTATTTCATCTGGATTATGAAAGGAATATATCGCTTCCAATTGGCTAGTTTCACTTATTTTTCTGATAGATACAGGATTTTCATTTATTGGTTCATTTATTGTTCATTTATTGGTGGATTTTTTTATTTCTTTATTTTTCATTATTTCATTATTATTTTTAGCTTTTATTTTCATATCACTATTGGCTCCTTGAACTCTCCATATACTTTTTTCAAAGCTTTTGTTGTTTCTCCAATGGTTGCTCCATTTTCAAGTGCTTCAATCAAATAAGGCATGACATTTTCTCCTTTTTCTGCTGCTCGTGAAATATTGTCAAGTAGCTTTTGAATTTTTCTCATATCTCTTTTAGATTTGAATTCTTGAAGCTTTTTTGCTTTTTCTACTGCCTCACGAGGTCTGAATATCTCAAACTTGTGTTCCGATGCACCATCTTCTTCCCTAAATATATTAACTCCGATTATTTTTTTCTTTCCTTGCTCAATAAGAACTTGCTGTTTATAAGCTTCTGAAAGTATGATTGATTGAATAAATCCATCTTTTATCGCCTTCACCATACCTCCGTAGTCTTGAACTCTTTTCATTTCTGCCCTTATTTTCTCTTCCATCTCATCTGTGAGTTTTTCTATAAAGAATGATCCTCCGAGTGGATCTGCTACTTCTGGTATATCGGTCTCAAAAGCTAATATCTGCTGAATTCTCAAAGCTATTTTTGCGGAGTGTTCTGTTGGTATTGAGTAAGCTTCATCATAAGCTTCTGTGAATATAGATTGTCCACCCCCTAAAACTGTTGCAAGAGCCCCTAATGTGACTCGTGCTATGTTAAGCAAAGGTTCAGCTCGTGTTAGTGATGCTCCCCCGCATGCGACTGCAAATTTCATCGCCATATTCTTTTCATCTTTTACTCCGAGCTCCCTTGTGATGTGAGCCCATAGCCTCCTTGCAGCTCTATATTTTGCTACCTCTTCAAAAAGATTGTGATATGTGCAGAAGAAGAACGTGACTCTTTTTATAAATGAATCGGGATCAAGACCTCGGGATAGAACTTCATTTACATAGACTTTTGCGTTCTCAAATGCAAATGCTACCTCCTGATAAGCTGTTGCTCCTGCTTCCCTTATGTGATACCCACAAACTGATATCGGATTAAATTTTGGAACATACTTTGTGCAGAATTCAATAACATCACAAGCAAGTTTTACAGAAGGCTCTACCGGATATATCCATGTGCCACGAGCTATTATTTCTTTTAGTATATCGTTCTGCAATGTTCCCGTAAGTTTCTCAAAAGGTATTCCTCTCTTTTTTGCAACTATAAGATAAAGAGCCATAATCTGTGGAGCAGTTCCATTTATTGTAAATGAAACGGAAATTTTGTCTATCGGGATACCATCAAAAATCTCCATCATATCTTCTACTGTATCCACTGCAACTCCGACTTTTCCAACCTCTGGTAATGCAACTTCTTCGTCTGAATCATAGCCCATCTGTGTTGGAAGATCAAAAGCCACTGAAAGCCCAGTATTCCCCTGTTTCAGGAGAAATTTAAATCTTTCATTTGTTTCTTTTGCCGTTCCAAATCCTGCATATTGTCTCATTGTCCAAAGCTTATCTTTATACATAGTTCTGTATGGCCCCCTCGTGAAAGGAAACTCTCCTGGATCTCCGAGTTTTTCTTTATAATACCGATTTATATCTCCCAAATCATCCGGCGTATAAAAAATTTTGTAGTTATATAGTTTGTAGTCTGAATTTGAATCGTTCCATCCGTTCTGTGTTTCTTTTTCTTTTGAATTCTCTTTTCGCATATCACAGAGATTTTATTATTTTCTTCGCTCAAAATTGCAATTTCTATAAAAATCAAGTTTTCGGAAGAAAATTTTCAAAAAATTGACAAAAAAAAAAATTAAAATTTTAAGAGTAAATATAAAAAAAGGAGTGAAAGAAAAT
>JAVVGL010000040.1:0-12134 GCA_032249135.1 Candidatus Calescibacterium sp.
AAGGAGGTGAAAAACTATGAGACTATGGAAACTTTTATCTGTGTTTTTTACTTTAACTTTTTTAACACTTTGCTCAGACGGAAAAATAGATAACAGCAGCTCTCAAAATAAAAATGATAAAATAAAACCTCCAGAATTACCAGCAGATATAAAAAACTTCCTCCAGGGTCCTCCCGCATTAGCAAGAGCTAAAAACTGCGAAAATGTAGTAGCCTATCTTTCAACTCTAATCGGCGCTCAAATAGAGAGAATGAAAAATGTAGATGTAAGCAAAATAAAAAGAGGAGGAGTCGGAGGTACGTATGCACAAACTGAGGAAGTTAGCTCTGGTATGAATTATTTACTTTGGACTCAACCATCAGAACCTGAATTTTCCGAAACTAATGTCCTTGAAAGAGGAATAGACGAAGCCGATATCGTAAAGACAGATGGAAAATACATCTACCTTGTTGATCAAGGATTAATAAGAGTTGTTTCGGCGTACCCACCAGAACAAATTACAACCGTAGCACAAATTTCTACGCAAGGAGCAGAAATTCTAACCTTGAACAGAAAAATATATTCATTTTCAGGGAGAGCAGATTGGTACTGGTGGTGGTGGGATCCATGGTTTATATGGTATGGAGATGGTGGATATAACTTGACATCTAAAATAGAACAAATCAATTTAGACGGGAATAAACTTTCTCCAGAACTCGTTTTAGATATTGAAGGTATCTATGATAGCGCAAGACTTTACAAAGGAGACATCTTTGTTGTTGGAACATCGTATCTTAAAGTAAGTAATTACACAAACTATGCAAATAGCTATGGCATCAAAAAGTTCGTTCTTGGAGAAGGCACTGATATATCGGTATTTTTACCAAAGGTAAGGTTTATTAAATTTATTGGTGATGGTACCGCTGTTTTAGAAGAAAAACCAATTGCAGGCTGCGAAAATATATATATTTCATCTGTAACTCGTGGAATAGGTGTAATATGGGTTTTCGTAAAAAACGGAGACGAGATAAAAAGATATGCAGTTTTAGGAGTATCAGGACTTATCACAAAACCCTATGTTTATATGTCGCAAGAAGCTTTATATATACTCTTTTCAGATGCTGAATGGAAAACAACAGAAGAAGGTATTTGGATACAAGAGCCAAAAACGGTAATTTACAAGCTCAAAATTGAAAACGGAGAACTCGTTTTTCAAGCTGGAACAGAAGTTGAAGGAATGATACCTGACAGATGGTGGTCAGGACAAAATGCTCTGTTTTCTATAAATGAATATAACGGATTTTTAAGAGTTGCTCTCACAACAAGAGTATGGAGAGCAAAAAATCCAGACAATATGATTTTTATTTTTGACCAAAACCTCAAAAAAGTGGGAGAATTGAGGGGACTTAAACCCGAAGAAGATATATATGCTGTAAGATTCGCAGGTGAAAGAGGATATGTTGTGACTTTCAGAATGATAGACCCTCTTTTTGTTTTAGACCTTTCTGACCCTCAAAATCCCAAAATCGCCGGAAAACTTGAAATCCCAGGATTTTCAACTTACATACACCCTATTGGAAATAATAAACTGTTTGCCGTAGGAAGAGAAAACTGGAAGCTTCAAGTTTCCTTATTTGATGTTTCAGACCCACAATCTCCAAAACCTATAACAAGAATATACCTTTCAGAAAATTGGTCATCTTACTCAGAAGGAGAATGGAATTATAAAGCTATAACTTTCTTCAAAGATTTTGTAGCTCTACCATTCACTGGATACAAATACTATTATTCACCGTGCTACTATTCTGACCAGGAGGCAGGATTTATAATTTTGGGCATATCAGATGATAGTATAAATTTGAAAGGAAAGGCAATACCAGAAGAACTTTGCAAAGAGGAAACAAGAAATCCCTATAGGGGATGTGAATATACAGCAACATATTGTTCAAATCCTTTACGAGCGGTCTTTATTGATAGATTCATCTATGGTGTGATGTCAGGAGGAATAAAAGTTTGGGACTACGATTTAGGTGGCATAAGTTTCATAAAGTTCTGAAATATATCTACAAAGTTTGAAGTCAGAAACTTTTGAAATTAGAATCAGAAATCAGAAAATTGGTGAAAATTGCAAAGATGCAATTAAATATTTAAGGGTTCTGGATTTTGTGCGGAATGAGGATGAAGTTCATCTGGGTAAATTTTGAGGCGTTTTAGCATTCTCCATCTTTGGAAATTTTTTGGCAGCATCCCTTTTACTGCCAAATAAATCAATCTTTCAGGAAACTTTTTATGTAATTCCTCAGCCGTTATCTCTTTCAAACCACCGGGATAAGGAGAGTGAAATCTATAAATTTTATTTTTCCATTTTTTACCTGTAAGAACAACATGTCTTGCGTTTATAACAATAACAAAATCTCCCATGTTTTGATTTGGAGTATAGGTTGGTTTGTGTTTCCCTTGCAAAATTGTAGCTATTTTTGACGCAAGACGCCCCAAAACTTTGCCCTTCGCATCAACAATATACCACTTTCTTTGAGATAGAGCTTCTTTTTTGCTCAAAAACTTTGTACTACCAGCAAACATAACTTACAATTTTTAAAAACAAAAGTTTTTATTAGTTTTTTTCAGAATTCTTTTTATACAATAATCCAAATTTTTCGCTTCTGAGTTTCCTTAACCTTTCTTTTTGAGCACAACTACAAACTCATATTTCATAGTATCTGATTTTCTCCCGGGTATATTTGAGGGAGAATTTTTATCTGGCATTCTTTTATTTGAAATTTCACGAACAAAGGTTTTTATATGATTGAAACCAAAGGAGATGAAAAAATCGGCACAAATTTTGTCAGTCGGTAGCTCAATTCCCTTCACTTTCCTATTTCCAACTACAAAAACAACAAAACCTTTTCCTTTGACTTTCCTTGAAATCTCTTTTATAACCAAAAAAAGGTCATAGTAGAAAGATATAACTTCTCTTGCTCTTTTTTCATCCTCCCTTTTTATCTGCAACACACAATCATAAAGAACATCAGAAGGAAGATTTTCTTCATCAGCGGATTTCCTTAACTTTGCTCCCAGCAAATTTTTCTCAAATTTATCATCTATTCTGAGCCACTTCAAAGAAAGTTTAGAAAATTGCTCATATGCCACGGTTGTCTTTGAATCTCCATAAGGCGGAGATGTTATAACGAAATCAACACTTTCATCTTCAAGAGGAATACCATCAAGTATATTTCTTTGCTCAAGAACAATTTTTGAGCTTGACTTTAAATTTGAAATTTCAAATATGCTCTGTATATTTCGTTTAGATATACTTCTGAAAACTTCTTTTACATCTCGGATATTTTCTCTTTTTTTTCTTTTCAGAAGTTTGAACTCGTTCGGATCTGCATTTGAAACTTTTCTTACAGTTTCAGAAAACGCAACCTTGAAAAAGTCTTGAACTTTCTCCTTTTCAATCCTGAAAATCGCCTCCCTTAAACGAGCTAACTCTTCTATCACATCATCGTCAAACCAGTATCTTATATTATGAAAATCAGGAACATCAAAATTTTTCACTTTTGTTTTGAGAATTTTTTCCAAGTTCTTTTCAAGTTCTTCTATGTTTTGCGGAGTAGTTCTGACTTTTGCTATGAGGATAGCAAGGGGATTTATATCATATCCAACGAAATTTCTTGAAAGTTTTAAGCATTCCCCAGCTGAAACTCCCGAACCACAAAATGGATCAAAAACCAAATCACCCTCTTTTGAAAATTCTTTCAAAAATTTCCTTACAAGCATAAAATGAAACATAGCAGGATAGGGATGGATTGAATATATACCACGACTTGCAGGAATTCCTTTGAAGTCCAAAGATTCATCCCTTTGGCGATTAAAATTCAAATCTGTTTTCGTTTTCTCTCCATAAAATAAATTCAGCTGTTCCATACTTTTATAATTTCACCTCCTTTGGTAAATCAGAAAGCTTTCTCACCCACGGACTACTTTTAAATTTTAATTTAATCTCATCTCTTACAAAAACAATAAGTCCCATTTGGTTTATCTCTTTCGCTTTACTTTCTGAAAGTTCCTCATCTATTGTGATAAGATATATTCTCTGATTCGGACCAGCGGATGGGACTTCCTGCTTCCATCTTTCTCTTAGCGTCCTTTTGCAAGTTATAAAAATTGCTTTATCCGGTTTTTTCAGAGCTAATTCCTCTGACGGAATGACTATATCAATTCGCTTCAATTTTTCTTTGAGTTTTCCTCTCGGCATTTCACATTTTACATCTATAAAATTTAAAAGTTTCGCGATGACTTTCTCAAATGTCTTCCCACCTCTTGCTTTCCTCATATTTCCCAAATCTTTTTCAAGCTGTTGAACCCAAAAAGAGAATTCATAAAAAATCTCCGCTAACTTACTAATAAATTCTTCCTCTTTCTTCTCAATCAAATCCTTTAATTTCTCTCTGATTTCCGATTGATTTGAGCCTATATAGAGTTCTGCAAGCTTTTTTATAGCTTCCTGTTCATATTTCTTAAATTCTTTTGTTGCTTCTTCGTCAAATTTCAAAATTGCTTTTCCAAAATTTTTACGCACAAAATCTTTCGTGAATTTAAGTTTTTCCCAAGTCAAATCTATAATCTCATCAACAGAAGGTATTTCTCTTTTGATTTGATTAATAAAACTTTCTATCTGAATGCTTTTTCTCTGAGTAAATTTTGTTTCCACATTTCCAAAAATTTATCAGTATTTTTATTACCTTATTCCATACTTTTCAACAACCTCTTTTACTTTTAGACCAATTTCTGATGGGCTTTCTGCAATATGAACTCCAGCTGATTTCAAAGCTTCAACTTTATCTTGCCACCTTCCAGATGTTCCCATTATTATTGCTCCCGCATGCCCCATCCTTTTTCCAGAAGGTGCAGTTCTACCTGCTATAAAAGCTACAACAGGTTTTGTCATTCTGTTTTTTATAAACTCAGCGGCTTGCTCCTCAGCAGAACCTCCAATTTCACCTATAAGAATAACAACTTTTGTTTCAGGGTCATTTTCAAACATCTCAAGAACCTCAACAAAAGTTGTTCCCGGAACAGGATCTCCTCCTATTCCAACACAAGTTGATTGCCCAAATCCAAGTTGTGTAGTTTGCCAAACGGCTTCATAAGTTAAAGTTCCACTTCTTGAAACTATGCCCACAAATCCTTTTCTGAAAATGTAAGGTGGCATTATTCCTATTCTACACTCCTCAGGTGTCATAATTCCAGGACAATTCGGACCGATTATTCTTGCGCCATGCCTTTTTGCATATTCTTTTACCTTTATAAAATCAAGAGTTGGAATTCCTTCTGTTATAACAACTATGAGTTTTATTCCAGCATCAACAGCCTCAATAATGGAGTCAGGAGCAAATTGAGCGGGGACAAAAATGCAAGATGCATCAATTTTTCCTAACTCTTTTACGGCTTCCTCACAAGAATCAAAAACAGGAATACCATCTACATTCTGACCAGATTTCCCAGGTGTTACACCACCTACAACCTTTGTTCCATATTCTTTTGATATCTTTGCGTGAAAAGAACCGTTTTTTCCGGTAATTCCTTGTATGATAACTCTTGTATCTTTATTTACTAATATGCTCATTTTATTTCCCCCCCCTTCCTTACGACTTTATTTGAACACTTTCAGATGTTTTTTCTTGCTCAGTTTCTTTTGGTCTCTTTTTTCTTCTTTCCTTTTCTTTTGATTCAAATTCCCTTGCTTTCTGAACAGCTAACATAGCTCCCTCTCTCATAGTGCTTGCAGTTATTATGTTCAATCCTGATTCTTCAAGAATTTTTTTTCCAAGCTCAACATTCGTTCCTTCAAGTCTCACAACTATCGGAACTTTTATTCCCATCTCTCTTGCTGCTTGAACCAAGGCGTTAGCTACGGTATCACACCTCATTATTCCTCCGAATATATTGACAAAAATTGTTTTCACTCTTTTATCTGAAATGAGTATAGAGAAAGCAGATTTGACTTGCTCCAAAGAAGCACCACCTCCTACATCAAGGAAATTGGCAGGATATCCCCCGGCAAGCAAAATTTCATCCATAGTAGCCATAGCGAGTCCTGCTCCATTCACAAGACATCCTATATTTCCATCAAGTCCAACATAAGATATTCCCACTTTTTTCGCTTTGACTTCTCTTGGGTCATCTTCATGAGGGTCATAGAGTTTAGCTATATCAGGATGTCTGAAAAGAGCATTGTCATCAAAAACCATCTTTGCATCAAGTGCCAAAATTTTACCATCTTCTGTTTGAACAAGAGGATTTATCTCACATAAAGAAAGGTCAAGTTCAAAAAATATCTTCACAAGTTTTTTTACTATGTCTTGAACTGGAATTCCCAAAAATTTTGCTATCTTACGAGCTTTGTAATCTGAAATCCCCAAAAAAGTATCAACATATTCTGTCATAACAAGTTCCGGATTTTTCCGTGCAACTTCCTCTATTTCAACCCCACCCTCAGGACTCGCTATAACACAAACTTTTTCTCTTGCTCTATCTATAACAACTCCGAGATAATATTCTTTTTTTGCTTTAACACCTTTCTCAACCAAAACCTTTCTTACAAGCTTTCCTTCAGGTCCTGTTTGATGAGTTACAAGTCTCTTTCCTATGAGTTCCTTTGCTTTCTCATACACTTCTTCTGGTGAGTGAGCAATTTTTATCCCTCCTGCTTTACCTCTCCCCCCTGCGTGAATTTGAGCTTTTACAGCAAATAAATCTCCTCCAAGTCTTTCCGCTATTTTTTTTGCTTTCTCGGGAGAACTTGCAACTCCACCGTCTGGGACCGATATTCCAAAACTTTTTAATATACTTTTTGCCTGATATTCATGTACATTCATACCTCAAAATACATTTACCCTGCAAAAAAACTTTTAGCTTTGTGCTGAAAAATTTTAGATTCAACACCCTACTAATTTCAAGGTCATATCAGTTCTGTTTCAAAGATATAATCCTTCTGGATATATGATTTTGATCAGCTCATATATTTTGTGTTTAACCTCTTCAATTGATTTTCCTACAACATTAATGTGCCCCATCTTACGTCTTTTTCTGACCTCTCTTTTACCATACCAATACAACTTTCCATATTTCAGTACCTCTTTGGGGTCAAAATCTGATGTACCTAAAATATTCAGCATACCCGCATAGCAGAAAAGTTCAGTTGGGGCCAAATCTAGGCCGCTTATTGCCCTAATGTGATTCTCAAATTGTGAAACAAACGCTGCATCAAGTGTGTAATGCCCCGTGTTATGAACGCGCGGGGCGAACTCATTTATGTAAATATTCTCTCCCTTGATCATAAATTCAACCCCCATAGTTCCAACATAATCTAAACTTTTTGCAAGATTTATTGCTAATTCAACGATTTTTCCGTTCTCAATGGGACCCCAATTATATACAAGAATACCCTTTTGATTGAAATTGAATGTAGGAGGATAAGCAAAAACCTTATCTTTATCCTTCACTACAATAACAGATGCTTCATAATCAAAATCAATATATTCCTCAACCACAAAGGTACTTTTAATTTCTCTCAAAAAATAAAAATCTTCTACATTACCGGATAAAAAGTATTGATTTTTCCCATCATATCCTCCGTAACTTTGTTTCAGGACAGCAACTCCCCCAAATTCACATTTTGCTATATCCAGAGCTTCTTTCCCATCATTTGCAATTAAAAACCGAGGAGTAGGGAAATTATTTTCAAGGTAATACAGCTTCTCTTTGTGTCTTTGTCTTTTTAAATTTATGGTTTCAATTGAAGGAACTAACTTATTTTTCTCGGCTGCATATTCTAATGCGTTGTCTGAAACATACTCAAACTCAAAGGTGACAACATCACACTCATCAACAAACCTTTTGTAATCTTCAGGTGAGAAGAATTTATCGGCTAGCTTGCAAGCAGGAGCCTCCTTGTCTTTTTCCAATACATAAAATTCAAAAGGGAATTTTTTACCTTCTAATATGAGCATCCATCCGAGCTGTCCCCCGCCCAATATTCCTATTTTAAATTTCGAGTTTTGAAGAGAGAACCTCATTTTTCATTTTTTCTGCAAAGTTTTTAAGTTTCTCAGCAATATCATCATACTTAATTGAAAGAATTCTCAGCGCAAGAAGAGCAGCATTTTTTGCATTTCCAATAGCTACCGTTGCTACTGGAACACCATAAGGCATTTGCACGATAGATAGTAAAGAGTCTAACCCATTCAGTTGTTTCGTAGGAATTGGAACTCCAATCACAGGCAAAGTAGTTAGTGAGGCAACCATACCTGGGAGATGAGCTGCCCCACCCGCCCCTGCAATTATAACCTCAAAACCTTCATCCTTTGCATTCTTTGCAAAACTGAACATATAATCAGGAGTTCTGTGCGCAGAAACAACCTTAGCTTCTACCTCAACATCAAAAGATTTCAAAAAATCATATGCCTCCTTCATGTACTCCCAATCATTCTTACTTCCCATTATTATCGCAACCTTTGGCATACAAAGTTTATTGTTAGAAATTTAGTTAAACGCACAAATGTTTTCTAATTTCAAAAAATATGTAAAATAAAGTAAATGTTATTAAATTTCAGGAAAGAACTAAATTTTTTCATGATTGCAAAAAGGAAATAAAAATAATGAAATAATAAATTTCCTCCGTATTTATATTTTCATCTGAAAACTTTTTCATAGGCTGCATAATTTGGGGACTATATATGGGAATGACAGAGAGTGTAATGAGGTCGTCAGTAGCTCAAATAACTCCGGAGAAAAAAAGAGGATTATTTTTCGGAATATTCCATACAATCTACGGAATTTCTTTTCTTTCTGGTGGATTAGTCTTCGGGAAAATTTATCCTGATACCGGGAAAATATTAGCTCTTGTTTTTATTTCCCAAATACTATCTGTATTTTTTCTTCTTCTGACTATGCTCTTCCTAAATACTCGTTCTTTTCAGGATTAACCTTTATTCTCTCTCCTTTTTTCACATGTAGAGGAACCTGAATTACAACTCCATTTTATAATGTGGCAGTTTTTATGCCACTTGATTCTGTATCTCCCCTTATTCCGGGAGGAGTATCAACGACTTCAAGCTCAATAACCTTCGTATAAAGATTTGAATTTTTCAAAAATGAAAAAGATATGAGTAAAGAGAATTTATATGTTTGAGCAAGCAAAAAAAGAGTTAAGTATTGGGAAAAAGAAATTCACATTTTTCTCTATCAGAATCGTAGATGAGCAAAAGCTAAAAAAATTACCATTCTCTCTCCGTATTCTCCTTGAAAACCTCATAAGACATTATGACGGCGAAGTAGTTAATGAAGAACACATAAAAGCAATTTTAGAAAGAAAAAAGGGAGAAGAAATTCCGTTCTTTCCAGAGAGAGTTATTCTGCAAGATTTCACTGGTGTCCCTCTTATTACTGACCTTGCTGTAATGAGAGATGTCGCAAAAAAATTAGGATATGACCCCAAAATTATAAACCCAATAAAAAGATGCGACCTCGTTATTGATCACTCTGTTCAGGTTGATTTTTATGGTTCAGATTTGGCTTTAGAACTCAACATTCAAAAAGAATTTGAAAGAAACAGAGAAAGATACATTTTCTTAAAATGGGCTCAAAAAGCTTTCAAAAACATGAGAGTAATCCCTCCCGGTGCAGGAATAATTCATCAGGTCAATCTTGAATTTCTTGCAGATGTGGTAAGAGTTGAAAAAATAAAAGGGTTAGGAAATGTCCTCTACCCAGATACTCTTTTAGGAACTGATTCTCATACAACTATGATAAATGCTCTCGGAATTTTAGGATGGGGGGTAGGTGGAATAGAAGCAGAAGCTGTAATGCTCGGAGAACCATATTACATAACTGTTCCGGAAGTTATCGGAGTGAAACTTTCAGGAAAACCTAAACCAGAAATTACCGCAACTGATGTCGTTCTCACAATAACTCAAGTTCTGAGAAAAAAAGGAGTGGTTGATAAGTTCGTTGAATTTTTCGGAGATGGAGTTAAAAACCTTCCTACACAAGATAGAGCAACAATATCAAATATGTGTCCAGAGTATGGAGCGAGATGTGCCTTATTCCCACCAGATGAAAAAACAATAGAATACCTTGTTATGACAGCAAGACCCAAAGAACATATAAAAATAGTTGAAACCTATCTTAAAGAGAACTTGATGTTCCAAGATTACTCCTCCGAACCTGAATTTGATGATATAGTTGAGATAAATCTTGAAGAAATAGAGCCATCGGTTGCAGGTCCTTCCCGCCCTCACGACAGAATCCCCTTGAATAAAATAAAAGAGAAATTTTACTCATATCTTGGTAGAGAACCAAAAGAAGTTGAAATTGAGCTTGACGGAAGTTTGAAAGCAAAAATTGGAGACGGAACAATAATAATCTCTGCCATAACAAGCTGTACAAATACATCAAATCCAGAACTTATGATAGGAGCAGGAATTCTTGCGAAAAAAGCAGTTGAGAGGGGGTTAAGAACTCCACTTTGGGTCAAAACCTCAAATGCTCCGGGTTCAGAGGTTGTCTCATATTACCTTGAAAAATCAGGACTTTTACCCTATCTCAAAGCTCTTGGATTCCACATAACAGGATATGGATGTACCGTTTGTATAGGAAACTCTGGACCTATAAACCCTAAAATAGAAACAGCAATAAGAGAAAATGGTTTAACTTGTGTTGCAGTTTTGAGTGGAAACAGAAACTTTGAAGGTAGAATTCATCTTTCTGCAAGGGCAAATTTCCTGATGTCTCCCCCTCTTGTAGTTGCTTTCGCCATTGCTGGAAAAATTATTGACCCATATAATGAACCTCTGGGATATGACCCTTCTGGTCTTCCAGTTTATCTCAAAGATATATGGCCGTCAAAAGAAGAAATAGAGGAAGTTGTAAAGATAATATCTCCAAAAATGTTCAAAGAAAAGTATTCAAAAGTTTTTGAAGGAAGCAAGGAGTGGAAAGAACTTCCATCTTATGAGGGAGACACTTTCCCATGGGATGAAAATTCAACTTACATAAAACCTCCCCCATTTTTTGATGGTTTCACATCCGAACCTTCTGAGCTCCAAGATATAAAAGACGCTCACATTCTGCTTTATTTAGGAGATACGATAACAACAGACCATATATCACCAGCAGGCTCTATACCTCTTAAGTCTCCAGCGGGTCAGTATCTTATAAGCAAAGGAGTTAAACCGGAGGATTTCAACAATTACGGAGCGAGAAGAGGGAACTGGGAAGTAATGGTAAGAGGCACATTCGCTAATCCACGAATAAAGAACCTTATTTTCGGAGGTGAAAAAGAAGGAGGATACACTATATTTTTCCCTGAAATGAAAGAAACAACTGTATTTGAGGCTTCACAACTTTACAAAGAATATGGAATACCTTTGATTGTGGTAGCAGGAAAAGAGTACGGAGCAGGTAGTTCCCGAGATTGGGCAGCAAAAGGAACTTATCTTTTAGGTATAAAAGCTGTTATTGCCGAAAGTTTTGAAACCATTCACAGAAGTAATCTTGTTGGAATGGGAGTTGTTCCTCTGAGGTTCAAAGATACAAATGCAAAAGAGCTCGGAATAACAGGAAAAGAAAAATTTTTCATACCGCTCAAAGATCTTGCTCCAAAGAAAGAAATTGAGGTCAAAATGATAAGAGAAAACGGAGAAGAAAAAACATTCAAAGTTATAGCGGAGATAAACACAAAAGTTGAACTTGAATATATAAAGCACGGCGGAATTTTACCTTATGTTCTGAGAAAAATATTGGCAAAACAGAAAAAGAAATTAATAAGAAGAAAAAACCAAAAAAATAAATCGGAATCAAATTCAAATTAAATCGCTCAAAGAAAATTAAAAACAAAAAGTTACCAAATTCAAATTACCAAATTCAAAACTTGCCACAAATTCGCAAACTATCAAATTTTCACGATCAAATTCTATTTTCATGAATATGATTAAATTTTACTCTATGAAGTGCCAAAAAAATGCAGTGGGTAATTAATGAAAGAAGAAATTGCAGAGAAAACATTCCGATTCAGTTTATAACAAAAATAATCATCTTACTTTCCTTCCTTTCTACATCTTTCCTTCTAACTTTTTGTTCTCGTGAAGAAT
>JAVVGL010000041.1:0-10974 GCA_032249135.1 Candidatus Calescibacterium sp.
TCTCAGGTCTATATCCAAACAAAATATAATGACCAGCTATATACAACGGATATACGGGGGGTCTATAAATCTCTGGTTGTGTTGAAGGTATGCATTGTTGGGGGAACCAGTCAGGAATTTTTCTCGGGCAATCATTTATATATTTCCCTTTTTCTATTAAAGTTATTGCTGGGAATTCATAGGTGTAAGCATCTATTGTGTAAAAAGCTCTTTCAGGGTGCCTATATATAAGGGGGAAGAAAACCAAAAGCCTCAAAAAAATCGCTAACAAAAAAATAAAAAGTATTTTTTTATCAATCCTTTTCATCTTCCGATTTCACCTTTCAATTCTTCTCATCTTCCAATTTTTTTATTTTTGAAAAAACAGAAGAAGTAAGAATAAAAATTATCGGCTCAACTGTGTGGAACCTTCTTGGTTGCCCAGCATAGGGTGTAGTTATCAAAAAAGTTCCATACAAGAAGATAAAAAATAGCAGTAAAGAAAATCTTGGCTTTATCTTTATTAATCCTGCAAACGCAGCTGCAAAAGATAATACTCGTACCCCCCAAGCAATCAAATATATAATAAACCAGGGTAAAGGTAGCAAACCTCCTCTCTTCTCCATTATCTCCCTTATCGCCTCCAAAATTTTTCCCTTCAAAACCAACGGCACCACCTGATAAGCTGTCTCCCCACTCGCTGACGGACTTATATCCCCCCTGATAACATAATACATCATCCCTATCCCAACCGGTGGAAACGATTTTAAAAACCCAGCAACATGTATCTCAATCGGGTATCTTGTAATATTCTTAATTACCTTCTCTCCACAAACCTGAATAACCTGGAGCTGCTGTGTTAAGTTCATCTGATAATTTATAACTTCATCTAATGAATTAAATTTTATTCCCCAACCAAATCTATGTGATACCTCGTTAATTAACACTTGATCGTAAGGGGGATAATTATAATCTTTTCCGAACCATTTACCTCTCTCCATCTTCTGATATATCTCACATAAAAAGAAATGAGGATGAGCAAAAATAATTTTTTTCCATATCAGCCAATTCCTTATCATCCATGGTGCTATCGTCAATATCACAAAAAGACCTGCTAATAAAAACTTCCTTATACTCCTCGTATATATCAAAACTAAAATTGGTGAAATCAAAGCAAAAAAATACCACATAGGATGCGTCAAACTCAAAACCCCTGCTATAATTCCCAAAAATGCTGATCTTACATTACTTACCTTACCAAAAAGTAGCACTAGAAAAATCAACAGAATAAATCCCTGCATAGTCTCCGTCATCAACGCTTGACTAAATATTATCGCTGATGGTGATATGGCATATAAAATCGCTCCTATATAAGGATTCCCCAATCCTATAACCCGGCTTATATGATAAATCAAAATTACCTTCATCGCATCCATTATATTCTGCGTAAATATCACTATCTCAGGTCTATATCCAAACAAAATATAATGACCAGCTATATACAACGGATATACAGGTGGTCTAAGGATTTCTGGTTGGGTTGGATTAACGCAATGACCAGCATACCATCCTAAAATTCTTTTTGGGCAATATCCTACATATTCTCCTTTTTCTATCAGTGCTATTGCTGGGAACTCATATGAATATGCATCTATGTGATAAAATACCCTTTCAGGGTGTTTGTATATAAAATGGAAGAAAACCAAAAGTCTCAAAAAAATTGCTAACAAAAAAATAAAAAGTATTTTTCTATCTATATTCACAACAGATAGATACTTATCTTTTGTTTATTATCAATTTCCTCAAATTCTCTATTCTGCAAAATCAGCTATAAAATTTTACGTTCCTACTCTAAAGTATTTTATTTTTACCCAAATTTTTTTCAGTATAAAAATTTTTAATTTTCGCCCAAACAAAAAAATTTACCATAAAATAGAGACTTCCTCTTTCGGATGGAAAGAAAAATGGAAAGAGATTAAAAAAAATAAAATAAAATAAAATAAAAAATAAAAAGGAGGTTAGAAGTTATGGCAAAGGTAACTTTATCTTTAATAAAGGCAGATGTTGGATCAGTTGCGGGGCACACGGCACCACACCCTAAAATGATTGAAGCCACAAAAAGCATTCTCAGAGAAGGTGTTCAGAAAGGAATAGTAGAAGATTTTATGATCGCAAGATGTGGGGATGACATTTCCCTCATTATGACTCACGACAAAGGCGAAAACAACTCACAAGTCCACAAACTCGCTTGGGATGCGTTCATGTCTGCAGCGGAAGAGGCTAAAAAAATGCATCTATATGGTGCAGGACAAGACCTCCTTGCAGAAGCATTTTCCGGAAACGTAAGAGGTCTCGGTCCGGGCGCAGCTGAGATGACCTTTGAAGAAAGAAAATCTGAACCTGTAATTGCTCTGCTTGCAGATAAAACCGAACCGTCTGCTTTCAATCTGCCACTTGCAAGAATATTTGCTGACCCCTTCACAACAACAGGTCTTGTCATAGATACAAGAATGCATAACGGTTTCATATTTGAAATTGTAAATGTAAAAGAAAACAAAAAATTAAGAATTTCTACACCCGAAGGACTTCACGACTTACTCGCATTCATAGGAGACATAACAAAATATGCAATAAAAAGAATATTCTCAAAAGATAGCTCCATCGGTATAGCTGCTGTTGTCTCAACAGAAAAACTCTCCTTCATAGCCGGGAAATATGTAGGAAAAGACGACCCTGTCGCTCTCATCAGGGCTCAATCGGGATTACCCGCAGCAGGTGAAATACTTCAACCCTTCGCATTCCCTGCATTAGTTTCAGGATGGATGCGAGGTTCCCACTGGGGACCATTCTATCCATCTTCACAAGATGATTCAAACCCAACTTTCTTTGACGGTCCCCCCAGAATCGTTGCATTAGGATTCCAAATAAGAGATGGAAAAATTCAAGGACTTGAAACAGATCCAAAACCCGGAGAGCACATCCCAGTAGATTACTTCAAAGATTCATCATGGGATGCTGTGAGAAGACAAGCTATGGAAGTCGCAATCTACATAAGAAGACATGGTCCATTTATGCCTGCTATTTTACCACCGGAAGAACTTGAATACACTACATTACCCGAAATTCAGAAAAAATTTGAGGATAAATGGGAAGAAGCAGATTAAGTTTTTTCTTCACCCTTTGATCCACCAACGAGTTTTGCAAGTGTTGTTGATTTAAGGTATTTTATCAACTTTTCTTTTTCATTAACCCAAAAATCATGAACTGGACAATCCTGGTTCGGACAAGTAGGTCGTCCAATTATACAATTATCTTTGATTATATTTTCGTCAAATATTTCACATATATCGTAAAGGGATATTTTGTTTGGTGGTACTTTAAGAAATATTCCTCCTTTTGGTCCTTTCTGCGCTCCTATGACACCTTTTTTAGAAAGTAAAACCGCTATTTTTGAAAGAAAGTTTTGGGGAACACCAATTTCTTTTGCTATATCTTTGACAAAAAAAAGCCCCTGCTCTTTTTTATCTTTACTTTTTCGCGCAAGATAAACTAAAAGCTGAACCGCATAACCTGCCGTTTTGCTAAGCATGCCTGAAATAAAATATAAAAGTAAAACTATAAAGTTCAATTTTTCCATATTTTATGAAAAATATAAAAACCGGAAGGAAAATAAGAAAAAGGGAAAGAAGAAAAAATAAAAAATGGAAAAACAATAAATCAACAAAAATTTCAAAGGAGAAACTAAACTCATTTATGTGAAAGTTGTTGAATTAATATTAGGTTTTGTATTTTTTTCATCAGTAATTTTTTTGAAATCCCTTATAACAAGCCAAGTGATTATAAGAACAAAAACTAAAAAACTCCCAAAAGCCATTTTGTTTATTATGTATCCCTTTAAGTTTCTTTTCTATGTTGCGGTAATTTTTGTAGTTCAAAAACTCATCGGAATAACTCAGTGGTTCCTTATTGGAATAATAATTTCAATATTCACATTCACTTTATTTATATTTTTAAAACAGGTGAAACTAAAATAAAAAAATTAAATAGCGAAAGTTTAAAGCATAGGGAAATTAAGATGCTAATTTTGAGCCTTCTAATCTTACTTTATAAAGTAGATAATAATATGATTTGGGAGAGGAGATTTTTTGACCCAATAATAATAAAAGCGAAGGAACTCGCACTAAATGAAAAAATTGATTTAGATAGAGTTGTTGTATTTTCAAGCCTCGGAATTATACCATCTCAAATAGATGAAGTAAAAAGAGAAAAAAAGGAAGAAAATGGAGAGTATTTTGAAGGAGATGGAAAATTTGATGGAGAAGATGAACTATGCTTTTATGCAAGATACTGCGGAGAAAAAATAAGCGAAGGAAAACTGAAAAATTATGATTTTTTTGAAAAAATATTTGAGGTTGAGGTTAAAGACACAAAAGAAAAAGAAAAAAGGTTCTGCTATATAGGAATAAAAAACTCAAATATAGAAACAAAAAATTCTGATATAGACCTGCCAAAAATTATCCCGGAAAAACTTGAATTTGAAAATTCAGAAAATGAGTTCATAGTTTATCAGGAAAAAAAGACAGCATTTTTTGATAATTCCTCTCCTACAATAAGAAAAATAGAAATAGAAACAGATGGAGTGAAAAAAGAGGTCTTCAGAGGCATAAAAGCAGAAATCTTTATAAAACTTTTAAATCTCATAAACATAAGGAAAAACGAAAAAGATATTTCAGCGAAGGTCAAATTCATAAAAGGTGGAAACGTGAGAATAATAAGAGTTATTCAACCATACGCAGAAATAGGGTTTGGCATAAAAATTCCAACATCAAAAGTCGTGTCCTACATCTATAACGGATTCACATATGTTGAAAATGCTGTACCGATACCGTTTAATTTGAGTGCAATCTCAAAAGAAGCCTTTGCAAATGTTTTTTTAGTATTCAAAGATCCAAAAAGATTTAAATCCGAAACTCTTGACATAGATATAAAAGAGTATGAAGAAGTAGAGGAAAATTATCACATGTGGGGATATGTAGAAGGAGAAGGATGGTCAGCAGCATATTTTATAAAAGAAATAACAAAAATCCCGATACAAAGGAGCTTATACTTTAAAAGAAACGGTGATGAGTTAGGAGTTGGAGTTCATCTTGATATTTTGAAACTCCCAAAAGGAGAGCACAGATTTGCCTTGTGGGGATTTTTCTTCCCTCCCGGTGATTTACAAAAAGCCAAAAACCTCATTTACAACCCTCTCCAAGTAAAAATAAAAAAGGTAATATGATTAAAGATTAAGATATAAATAAATAAAATCTGAAAAAAATCAGTTTCCAAACTCATTCAGAATATTTTCTATCTCAGATGAAATAATTTTTCTTACCTGAGATTTTGTGAGTTTGCAAGATTTTTCATCTTCTAACTTTTTCCAAATCTGGTAAAACATATCAGAAGGTAAAAGTAGCTGATTACTTTTGAAATCAGAACTAAAATTTTTCACCTTCACAAAAAATTTTGAGAAATCTTTTTCCAGCCCAAACCTTTCCTTCAATTTTCCAATAATAAAGCTTCTGAAACTCGGAAAATATCCATCTTTTATAAGATGAGCTATTTTATCAATGTGCTTCTTTTCCACATTAAACCTTATGTTAACATAATCTGGTCTTGAAGCATATAAACCTTTTTGGGAAAGAAGAAATTTTATGAAATCTTCAATTATGGCTCTTTTTTGTTTCGGCATTTTCTTAGCAGCTTGATAAAGCTCTTCTTGCGTAAATTTGTTTATACTTTTCTTCTCAAATTTAATTCCGCTCCGCGTTACATACAAAGATTCCACAGATTCTGCTCTTAAAAAATTCTTTATGTCTTTTTTCAAATTCTCAACAATACTTCCTTTACCTTTATTTTTGTTTTTCTTCATTTTTTTCAAAATTACGCTACAACATTTTTTCTTATCATTTGAAGAAATTCATCAATCCCTGAAACTGGAATTTTCATTCTACCATCTTTTGATTCAAGTTCAACATAACTTAAATCTTTTGAGAAAATAGCAGAAAATATTCCAAGCTTTCTCATTATTGTTTTTAATTTCACTATCTTTACAAAATTTTCAAGTTCAGGGAAGGAATCCTGTTTACCATCTGAGAATCTTTCAATTATTATATTTTTTATCTCATCAACATCTTGTTCATCCTCTGCCATTGAGAAAGCTCTGTAAAAAGACAATCTTATCAGTGGGTCAGGAATGAGCTCTTTTGGAATAAAAGCTGGTATATCTATTTCAACTTTTGGCTCAAAATAAACTTTTCTTTCTTCAATTTTACCTTTCATTTCTTCTATAACTTCTTGTAATATTTCAAGATAGACATCAAATCCAACAGAGTAAATATGACCAACTTGCTCCTTTCCGAAAAGATTTCCAGCTCCACGCATTTCCAAATCTTTCAGAGATATTTGAAAACCTATACTTGATGTTTCCAAATTCACAGCGTCAAGAAAAATATCAAGTCTTTTTTTTGCTTTTTCACCTAATTTTTCAGGCACAATTAAATAGCAGTACGCATCTTTTTCGCCCCTACCCACTCTACCTCTTATTTGATAAAGTTCGGAAAGTCCAAATAAATCAGCTCTATCTACAATTATAGTATTTGCAGATGGTATATCAATTCCAAGAGCAACAATTTTTGTTGCAATAAGAATCTTTATCTTCTCAACCATGAAAGCTAAAACTATATTCTCTATTTCTTTTGGTCTCATCTTACCGTGAATTATCGCCACTGATTCATTCGGGAAAATTTTCTTCAAGCCTATAAGTATCTCCTCTTGACCTGAAATATAAGGATAAACATATATAACCTGCCCTCCGCGAGAGAGTTCATATTCTATTACATCTTTTACCTTTGATTTATCAATGAGTGAAGTTATGATTTTCCCTCTTGATGGGGGTTTTGTTTTTATAAAAGATATGTCTTTGAGACCAGATAAAGCCATTTTCAAAGTCCTCGGGATAGGAGTTGCAGTCAAAGATATAACATCGCAGGTTGCTCTTATACGAGATATTTTTTCCTTGTGGGAAACTCCAAATCTTTGCTCCTCATCTATTATAAGGAGACCAAGATCTCGGAAGCGAGATATTACATTTAGAACTTTATGAGTTCCAATAACAATATCAACGGAGCCATTTTTTATTCCTTCAATTATTTCTTTTTCCTTGCTCTTTGGAGTAAGGCGGGAGAGCATCTCAATTTTGAACGGCAAATCATATAATCTTTCCTTGAATCTCATGTAGTGTTGAAGTGCAAGGGGAGTTGTGGGACATACGAAAGCAACTTGTTTCCCAGAATAAGCAACTATTGCAGCTGCTCTCAAAGCTACTTCAGTTTTCCCTACACCCGAATCTCCTACAATAATCCTATCTGCCGGGTAATCTTTTTCACAAAGATCTTCAACAATATCGTCAATTGCTCTGAGTTGATCAAGAGTTTCCTCAAAAAAGAAAGTTTCTTTTACTCTGGCCAAAATCTCCTCAGCACCTTTATATGGCGGTCTCTTTATAGATTTTCTTATAGCTATCGCTCTCATGAAATCTGAAATCTGAGATTCTATAAATTGCTTTACTCTTTCTTTTCTTAAAGCAAAAGTTCTCCCGCCAATAGCATCAAGTGGTGGGTTATCAATTCCTACATATTTGTGAAGGCAAGAAATGTCTTCTGCCGGAATGTAGAGCATTGCCTCATCTTTGTACTCTATTTTCAGAAATTCTCTGCCGTATTCTATGGTCGTACCTCTGAAAATTCCTATTCCATGTACCTTATGAACTACGTATGTTCCCTCTTTTAGTTCCTCATAAGACAGAGGAGGGAGTTTGGGTTTTATTTCTCTTTTTGCTTTTGGTGAAAGAATATCAAAGTGAAGCAAAGCAAGTTTTAAATCTGGTATTATAAAACCATATGGATAATTTTTAGCTCTCACTATTTTTTTTATTCCGAGCTTTTTTGCAGTCTGCTCTTCTGAAAAATCACGAACAACAAAAATCAAATCATATTTTTCTGATAATTCTTTTATATCTTCAACTTTCTTTACGAACTCATGCGGATCAACAATGCGAAAATTTATATTCAAAGCAGATTCAAAAATTTTCCCCTTTGAGTGTTCATGGCAAAGCTCACCAGAACAAAAACACAAAACTTCATCAAAAATGTCTAAAAGATAAACTTTTAAAACGGAAGAAAAAGAAGGAAAGGAAAAACTCCTTAATTTTTGTATACTATCGTCTGAGATGAAATATATTTTTTCAACTGTATCAAATAAAAATTCAACTCTCAATTTTTTTCCTCTCTCTAAAACAACCTCAAATACATCTCCAATACAAGAAAAATCCCTGCTTTCACGAGGATCATATTGGACTCGGAAATATCCGTTATTTGAAAGAAAATCTAAAAGTAAATTCGGCGAAATCTTCTTTCCTTCCTCAACAAGAAAATTAGAACCTGAAACCGAAATTTCCTGATACAACTTTTCCGAATTGCCGATAACAAATAATCCGGTATCCTGTGGTGAATCAGAAATTTTTAACCCAGCTAGGACGGAAGAACTCAAAAAAATCTTCCTTATATTTTCAGAGGGCAAAGAAATGAGAGCTCTTGATGGAAACTTCAAAATAAAAGGTAAAGATGAAAAATAAGATAAATTCAGAGCACTCATTTTTTGGGAATTTTCTCTTTTTCCTCTCTCATCTTATCGTATCTTTCAAAGGCTTGGATTATTTTTGAAACAACAGGATGGCGCACAACATCTTGATGATTTAAATACACAAAAGCTATACCTTCAATTCCTCCAAGTATCTGATCTAAACCAGAGAGTCCTGATTTTTGTATATCTATCTGAGTCAAATCGGCTGTTAGAATCATTTTTGAGCCAAGCCCCATTCTTGTGAGAGTCATTTTAACTTGGTCATAAGTTAGATTCTGAGCTTCATCAACTATTATGAAAGCATCAGAAATAGTCCTCCCTCTCATAAAGGCAATTGGAATAACTTCTAAAATTCCCCTCTCTATAAGTTTTGAAACTTCTCTGTAATCAAGAATATCATATAGGCAATCGTAAATAGGTCTCATAAAAGGGTCTACCTTTTCAAGGATTCCACCCGGCAAATACCCTATTTTTTCTCCCGCTTCAACTGCCGGTCTTGTGAGAACCAATTTTGACACCCTTCCACTTTTGAGATATTGAACAGCAACGGCAACAGCAAGATAAGTTTTTCCTGTTCCAGCAGGACCTATTACAAAGACCAAATCGTTTTCTTCTATCGCTTTAACATAGGAGATTTGATTTGGAGTTTTAGGTACAATTTTTTTTCCTCTATATGTTGTGATAATGACTAAATTTTCATTTGGTTTTTCATCTGATGTGTTGGCTACTCCCTCACTCTCAATTTCCGGTTTTGCACTTTTTCTTTTTATCTCAAAGAGCTTTTCTTCAACATCCTTTTTGGAAATAGCAAAACCCTCCTTTATTTCCCTGTAAAGTTCCTTTATTGTTTTTTCAGCAATATCAACTGCCTCCCCCTCTCCCTTTATGAAAATTTTTGTACCACGTGAAGATACAGAGACTTTTAGCATCCTTGATATACTTTTGAGATTTTCTTCAAACTCTCCGGCAAGAATTTTTTGAACGTTTATATCGTCAAATTCCAATTCCTTGAACTTTTCCATAGGTCAAAAAAATTTAAAGCACTTCGAAACTTACTTCTTTTTTGTAATTACCAATCTATTTTGAAAGATTAAAACTGCAAAGTTCTTGAAACATCCTTTCAAACTCTTCTTCCGAACATTTTCCATCTTTCACCCATACTACATCCTCTAACTTCACTCCTTTCCCAATTTTAACTCCTCCCACTACCGGTATAGCAGGAACTCCTATCTTCCTCAAAATCTCTGCCCTTCTTTTAGCTCTCTGGACATCCTCCCCAGATATTGTATATGAAACTTCTACTACTAAGACCAAAAATTTTTCCATCCTTCTCCCCACCCCATAAAAGATCAGCTGATAAAACTTCATCCCTTTCTTCCTTTGATATTTGACCTTTCTTATAAGCTTCTGCAAGAATTTCCGCAGCTTCCTTTTCATATGGTTTTCCCCTCAGAACCAACCTCCCAAAGATAGCATGCGCTCTATCCCGGTACCACCTCTCCCTATCTGATCCTTTCAAATACACTCCATCTTTCTCCAACCTATCTACTTTCTTTTCAAGTCTATCGAAATTTGGGAGTAAATTCAGGAGTTCTTCTGATAAAAGTAAAGCTCTTACCTCATCAGCAAATTCATCGTCTTCCCTCAATATCTTCAAAAATTTCCTTCTCCAGTTCCCCATGAAAATTATTTTAAAGCAAAATTTGATTTTAAAAACATATTTTGCCTTGTCGCAATCATCTGAAATTATAATTTCTTTCCTTTAAATCTAAAAAAATCTAAAAAATTTTACAAAAATTTCACTTTAAGCACAAATCAATTATTACAATTATTTCAATTCACATGTTCATAACTACATGTTTCAAGATTTTGGTAAGTAAAGAAGAGAAAGAACAGATTCTGAAACTTATGAGGAATTTCTCCTCTGCTGTAAGATTTTCATATAAAAGACTTCTTGAAGGTTTCACCACTTCGCAGGCTTACGCAATAACAAGACAGAAATTCCCGGAACTCAATTCTCACTATGTAAATTGTGCAGTTGAGAAAGCAAGGGAGATTTTTCAAAGCTGCAAGGCAAGAGGACAAAATCCAAAAAAGCTCATTTTCGGTGGTAGAATTTTATTTGAAAAGCTCAAAAAAATCATTTGCAAGGAAAAAGATTAAAAGAACTCAAAAGAAAATGGAAAGAAAAAAGGCAGGGAACTTTGATAAGCATAGGCGCAAAGCACAAAACTCACAAAGGTAACCTTAACCTCAGATTTATCCCTGCTGAAAAAGGTAAAAACAATCTTCTGTTAAGAATAGCTTTGA
>JAVVGL010000042.1:0-10571 GCA_032249135.1 Candidatus Calescibacterium sp.
AAACTCTGGCGAGTTCTGAGGGTAGCCTTCGCTATACCACTCCTTGGGAAGTCTTTTGTAAGGGACTTCTCTCCTTTGCGTCCTGTGGTGGTGCAAGGGAGGTGGGAGGGGATAGCGGGAAGGTTAGGTCCTGATGGCTTTGCAGGGCCGCCCTAAATTGCGACAAAGCTTCTTTCAATACTTTCCCGAAAATAAAGAAAAAATTTTTTAAAGCGATTAATTTATTTATGTGAGAGTAGAGATACAACAGGCTATAGCTCAAACTCCGAATGTAGATAGAGTTCAGGTAAATGTTTCTAATCCGCAAGTTGCAGAGTCAATAAGACATGCACAAAATATAGCAGAAAAAGTAGAATCTCAAATGAAAGCAGAAGTTGTGGTAGAGATAAATAAATCAGAGAATATAGAACCTATAAAAGATGAAGAAAGAAAAAGAAAAGCCCTCTTGACAAGAAAAGGTGAAGAAAAAGAGGAAAGAAGCGAGAAAGAAAATGAGAGAGAAGAAAAAAATAAAAACCAAAAAGATAAGAAGATACACCGAGAAGGGAGAAAAATAGACATTAGAGCCTAAATTTTATTGGGTATAGCTAATTCCTAATCCTTTTGCAAAATAATGTCCACCATCAACTATTAAAGTTGTGCCATTTATACATCTTGCAGCAGGTGAGGCAAGAAACAAAACTGCCCAAGCTATATCTTCTGGTTCTGCAATCTTTCCCTGTGGTGTATCTCTCTTTATCCTTTCAAGGAATTCCTCAGTTACCCCAACATTTTTTACAAAACCCTCAGTCCAAACAACTCCGGGAGCAACGAGATTTACTCTTATTTTGTATCTTGCCCATTCTGCTGCTAATGTCTTTGTAAATGCTTCAAGACCTGCTTTCCCGGTGGCAGACGGCAAAGCAAACGGCGACCCAAAAATTCCTGTGGTAGCACCTATATTTATTATAACACCCCCATCCTTATTTTCTCTCATAAGAAGACAGGCATACTTTGAGCAAAGGAAAGTACCTGTGAGAATGGTTTCTATTATTGCATTCCAGCCTTTGAGCGAAAGTTCTTCCGATAAAGAAAGAAAGTTTGCACCCGCATTATTTACAAGTATATCAAGCCTTCCCTTGTCCTTCCTTATATTTTCAAAAAGTTCCTTTACTGATTCCTCCTGTCTGACATTCACTTGATAGAAAGATATTTTTTTACCTGTTAGCTTTTCTATTTCTTCTGCAGTTTTTTGAAGATTTTCAAGTTTCCTTGAGGCAATGATTACATCTGCTCCACATTTTGCAAATTCCGTTGAAATAGCTTTTCCTATTCCGGTTCCACCTCCTGTCACGAGTACAACCTTACCTAAAAATGTATCCTCTTTAAAAATCATAACAAAAATTTAATGTGAATTTGCCGACGTTCATATTTTATTCCAAATTTTTTTTCGAAAACTTTAAATTATATCTTATGGTAGAGAAAATAATCTCTATTGATACAAATTTTATAGTAGCAGCTGGGATAATTTCTATAATATTTGTTGCTATAATAAGCTGGATTGTATTTAAATATTCTCCCGTTGTATTGAAGACTACATTCGGATTTGCTCTGTTCACGATTATTATTTTTATTTCCTCTTTCTGGATAGGATCTATTGCTCTGAAGAATTTTTTAAGAAATTGGGGAAAGTATGAGATAAGCAGATTGAAGGAAGGAGCTTTTGTCATAATTGAAAGAAGAAAAAGCATGCAAAGAAGCATAATAGAGAAATTTGCAGAAAAACCAGACGACATACTTGAAGATAAATTCTCAAGAACCATATTTGATTTTCTCGGTGTTGCAAACAAATTTGGTCAAATAGAAAAATCTAACAAGAAAATTATAGATAAAATTCCTGTACCGCAAGAAGAATCGGAAAGTAGATTCGTAGGAACAGAGGAAGGAGATGTATATCTTATAACATACAAGTTCTCGCAAGATAAAGAAAAAATAATAGTCGGTGGAGAAAATGTAGAAATAAGAATTCTGCCGGCTCTCTTGGATATGCTTTCTGCAAAAGATGTAAAAATTGAAAAGAAGAAATCCGAGAGTGTTGAAGATGAAAAGAATGAAGAAAATATAAGCTACGCAAAAGTTGATGCTGGAGAGTTTGAAATACTAATTTTTCCACAAGATGAAAACATAATCTCGCTCGTAAAAACCCTTGCCAGAGGAACATCGTTGGGGTTGGTTTTAACGATATTTCTTGCTCTCATCTTCTTCGCAGTAATGACGGTAATATATGTAAGAAGACCTATGCTATCGCTTGTTAGGGGAGCAAGTGAGATTGAGAAGGGGAATTTTGAGTATGAAATAAAATATGAGGCAAAGGGAGATATAGGAAAACTCATAACAACTTTCAATGACATGGTAAGAGGTTTGAGAAGAAGAGACGCTCAAATAAAATATAGAAATGAACTACTGGGAGCGATAAGAGAGATAGGAAGATCAATATTGACAGAGTATGACAAAGAGAAAATATTCCAAATATGTGTAGATATAGCCGGGATTAAAACAAACTCAAAATGCGCAATATTCCATGACGAAAAAATCAAGTTCTCAGAACCTCCATCTATTTCAAAAAAGGATATAGAGCATGTTCAAGATGGAGAGGTGATAATTAAGAATGGAAAATATATAATCTGTTATGATATATCTATTCAGAAGGAGACAGAGAGGGTGGTTTATGGTAAGTTTATCGCTGAGAGAGAAAGGGAATTTATTCCGGAAGAGAAGGAGTTTTTCAGCTCGCTTTTGAGCTATGTATCATCTGCTTGTCAGCGAAGCGATTATATTTTGAAATTGCAACTTATGCAGTCTATTGATTCAACAACTGGTCTTTTCAATTCCCAATTTTTCAAATCAAGTATAAAGAGGGAGATATCTATTATGAAGAGATTTGCAAGAAATTTTGGTGTGATATTATTAGAAATAGAGAACGCAAGGGAAATAATAGAAAAGTTTGGATATGTTGTATGGGATGACATCATCAGAGCGGTTGCAATAATAATGAGAAAATCTGTAAGAGCTTACGATGTTCCCGCAAGACTTGGAAATAATAAGTTTGCACTACTTTTACCAAATACGGAATCTCAGAATTTGAAAGTAGTGGAGGATAGATTAAAATCACAAATTCAATCTGCTCCTGAAATCCCCTCTCTCCCAGAGTTAGAACTTAAATTAGCAGTATCATCTTACGCAACTGATACCAAATCCCCTGATGAAATACTCCAAATAATAGATGAAATAGTGCAAAATGCATAAATTTCATTAAGAAGATGTTAAATAAATAAATGAGAAATAAATGGGAAGGAAAATTTTAAAATAAAATTAAATAGAGGTATGAGGAAAAAGGAAAAAGGTCCTTTTGAAGAAATAGAGGAATTACAGAGGAGATTTGGGAGGGAAGTCCCGGGATTAGACTACATTGGGCTAAAAAAACCTGAGAGGGTGAAAACCATACCTTTGTTAATAAAACCAATAACTCTTATATTTATTATAGTTGTGATATCTTTTTTGATATACTACGTAATATATACTCCTGTATCTCAGATGAACTTTTTTAAGAGGGTGGGAGATTTTATAGGGAAACAGGTAGTAGAAGAATATGAGAAGAAAAAAGAAGAAATAAAAAAGGAAGAAAAAAAAGATGAAAGTGAGAAAGAGAAAAATTTGGGATTTGGAAAAGCTAAACCCGAAAAACCAGAGACTATATGTATAGTGAAAGTTCCTTTTGATTCAGATGTTGCGAATGTGTCCGCGAAAAAAGGCATAAAAGAGGCAAAAATTGAATTCATAACAAAAAAAGAAAGAAAAATACTTTTTTATATCGGAGATTTTGTATCAGCTCACGATGCAGTTTTTGTTTCCGCAAGGCTGAACGATAAAGGTGTTCAACACACAGTCAAAAATATAGATGGCAAATGGAGAGTTTATATATTTATTGAATCTCCTTCATTAGAATTTTACAAGAAAAAAGAAAGCATAACCAGAAAAGACCAGAGCGATATTGAAAAACTTGTATCATCAAAAGTAGGAGAGGTAGTGAAAGCCGAAATAGTGGAGGACGAAACAATAAGTAATATCTCAACTTTTATTTTCTCCTCTCAGAAGGATTGTGAAGATTTCTTTTCAACTCTTATGAGAGCGGGAAAAAAGGCAGAAAAAGAAATCAAAATAAATATCTGACTGATTTTTTTTCTTACAAAACAAGTTTTTTTCTTTGAGAATCTATTTTTAAGAATTTCCCACAGCCAAAACATCTTATTCCTTCTTTATCTTTTGTAAAGAAAAGTTTTCTGCCGCAATTTGGACAAATCCCCATTGCATATTTCATATAAATCAAAGAGACAAAAATTAAAGAAAGAGAGAAAAAAAATGCAAAAGAAAACCTAACAATATCCTGATGTATTTTTGAAACCCACAGAAACGGGGATATAAATGTCCAAAAGAGAAAGAAAAAAAAGAAAGATAGAATCAAAGAGAGTATAAGTATTTTTGCTGGTTTTTTCCATCCCTCATTCATAAAATCAGTTTCTTTTGGGATCATAGTCAGTATAATGTAATATTAATTTACATACTTCATTTATTTTTCTGCAACAATATATACACAACCTTCTGGACCAACCTTAGCTAAATGTTTTTCCCCTTTTTCAACATCAAATCTATCTCCCTCCACAAATTCAAATTCACCTTCATCAGTTCTTATTTTTATTTTCCCCTCAATTACTATGTGAGCTGAATAAAAATCGTGCGTGTGATAAGGATAATAGCTTCCCGGATAATCTTCCCAGACATAAATCTTTTTGAACCCCTCTTTTCTGAGCAGCTCAAAAATTTCTTCCTTTTTCATTCCTTTATATTTTCCTTTCTCAACAAGCATAGCTTTTATTTTAGAGTTTAGTTTTTGTTTGATTTTTGTTTTTGGTTATTATTTTTTTGTTTCTGATATTCTCCTTTCTCTATCTTTTTTGTAAGTTCAACGAGTGTTCTTACTCCGAAACCGGTTCCTCCCTTCGCATAAAAATAACCTATTTTTTTTGTTACAAACGCAGGACCAGCAATATCTATATGAACCCATTCTATATTTTCTGGGACAAACTTTGCCATGAACATTCCTGCTGTTATAGCACCTCCATATCCATCTCCAACATTTTTGATAAAGGCAAAATCACTTTTGAGTTTTTCTTCAAGATCCTTATCAAATGGTAATATCCACATTTTTTCTCCTAATTCTCTACCTAAATTGGTTATGAACCATGCGAAATCTTCTGAATTCCCCATAACTCCCGCTGTATATTCGCCGAGAGCGACCATACAAGCACCAGTAAGGGTTGCAAGATCAACTATCTTTGATACCCCGAGCCGGGAAGCAAATATTATGGCATCTACAAGAGTCAATCTTCCTTCTGCATCTGTATTTACAACTTCAATTGTTTTTCCATCCATCGCTTTTATTATGTCATCGGGTCTTTGGGCTGTTCCTGATGGCATATTTTCACAAGCTGCAAAAATTCCGTGAACTTCAACATCAGGTTTTATTTGGGCTATGACTTTCATAGCTGCAAGGACTGAACAAGCACCTGATTTATCTAACTTCATCGTAACCATGCTCTGCTGGGGTTTCAGAGAAAGTCCGCCAGAATCAAAGGTTATAGCTTTACCAATAAAAGCAACTTTATCTTTTGGTTTTTTGTCTGGTTTCCACCATAAATGAACAAACTTTGGGGGTATAGCGCTACCTTGTCCAACTGCAACGACTCCTCCCATTCCCATCTTTTTTATTTCTTCAATATCAAATATTTCGCAGCCAAGCCCGTATTTTTCTGCAATAGCTGATGCGATTTCGGATAATGTTGAAGGATTTATGACATTTCCCGGTTCATTGACGATATCTCTTGCAAAATTTTGAGCTTCACATAAAATCCTCACATAGCTTACAAGATTATTGATTTTTCTATCTGTGATAAGATAAATTTTCTTTATATCTTTCTTTTTTTCGCTTTCTGTTTCATTATTACTCCCTTTTTCTTTGGATTTTTCTTCTCTTGTATCCTTATATTTTCTGAATTCATACAAACCCAAAAAGGCTCCCTCAAGAGCTTCTCTTTCATAGTTTTCAAAACCTAAAATTTGGACTGTATCAAAACCTTTGCTTCTCAAATTTACAAGTCCCAGCGCAGAAGCTCTTCTTATGTTTTCTTTCTTTATTGGATTTTTTTCGTCTTTTTTCCCAAGACCAACAAATGCGATCCTTTCGTCAGGTGAAATATCTATATCAAAAAAATCTCCTTCTTTTCCTTTAAAGCCTGCTTTTTCAAGTCTATCATAAATAGGAAATTTCCGAGATATTTCTTTTATATATGGGGAATCCTTGATTTCATCTTGAAATACACCTATTAAAGTAGCAGGAACTTTCAGTTTTTTCTCCGATACTTCTACCTCTGGTAGCTGAAATAAAGATTCAGTTATAACCTTCATATCCTTTTACTTTTAGTGCTAAAATATAGATATTTCAAGAAAAATAAAAATATTTTCCCTTGTTGCGTTCTGCCAAATTTACTTTTCTAAAGCGTTAATGATTTCTTCAACGCTTTTGATTCCAGCTTTTATCATATCTACATTTACGCCCCCACGATAATAAGCAAATATATGCAAGTTCTGGTAGGCTGTGATGAGATTTGCCATAAGTTTTCCATTTCTTGGGATTTTTCTTACAGCATCCATGTATCCATCTATGGAGGTTGGAAGTTTATCTTTTGGTGTTCCTTTTGATATGAGGTATCCATCTATTGCAAGTAATGCAGCCAAATAAGCGATTCCAGCAGCTTCTCGGGTAGCTTTTGGGTCCTTATAAATTTTACCGTATTCTATTTCCGTTTTAGATAGGATTTCTTTTGCATTTTTCAAAAATCTTTTTGCTTCACTGATTGCCTCCTCCTTTGTTTTTGGAACAATCCTATTTCTTTTTTTCATAATTTATATTTTAGTTTGATTCTGTTTAATTTTATTTTCTGATGGTTAGTAAAGAAATTGAATTAAAAATAATTGAGGCTAAACAGAGGGGTATTTCTGATGAAGAAATAGGGAGAAAGTTTGGAGTTACATTGCGAGATATAGAGCGAATTGTAATAAACTACTATGGTGTAAATATTTCCAGATTGTCATTCCAAAAAAGTAAGAAGGTAAAGGAACTTGAACCTAAAAATTTTAAATTAGAAAACACTACTATTTGGAGTTTCAAAAATAGGGGATCATGGGCAACTCACAGTGGAACATACAGAGGTAATTGGTCACCATATATTCCAAGAAATATAATTTTGAGATATTCAAAACCTGGCGAAGTTGTTTTAGATCAATTTGTGGGTAGTGGTACTACTGCTATTGAAGCGAAAATACTCGGCCGAAAATGCGTAGCTTATGATATAAACCCTAAGGCGGTAGAATTGACATTAAAAAATTTAGATTTTTACATCCCAAGATCATTTCTCCATGAAATATATGAACCTTCTATTAAAGTCGGAGATGCGAGAAATCTTAAGGATTTAAAAGATGAGAGTATAGACCTTATTTGCACCCATCCTCCATACGCAGGGATAATAAATTATACTATGAAAATTGATGGAGATCTTTCAAATCTAAAAATTTCTGAATATTTAAAAGAAATGGAAAAGGTTGCAAAAGAATGTTACCGAGTTCTAAAATATGGAGGGAAATGTGCAATTTTGATTGGGGACACAAGGAAAAATAAAAGGGTTATTCCATTAGGATTTAAGGTAATAAATATCTTTCTTGATTCTGGTTTTAAATTAAAAGAACTTGTTATAAAAATTCAACATAATTGTAAGACCACTGGATTTTGGTATGAAAAAAGTATAAAAAATAATTTTTTGCTGCTCAAACATGAATATCTACCTATATTTGAAAAAAGTAGTATAGTCGCAGACCCCCGAATTGAAAACGCGGAAGATTTTGGCTCCCATTTCCAGATACAGCCAAATATATTCAATCAACTTCAAAGGTTAGAAACTACAACGGTTTGGCTCTTTTCTGAAAATGAAATTTTTGAAAAAGCAATTTCAAATCTCGCTTTAAGGTATAACATCAAAAAATTTGAGCCCGGAGTAAATTTATTTTTCGTATGTAATAAAGAGGATGAAAAATTATTAGACGATTTTTTAAATGAAACAAATTTCAAATCTGAGAGTTACATTTTTGTATTTACGAAAGATAGGAGAACGGAAGGAGGTTATATATATTCTCCTGCAAAGAATATATCAACAGGAAAATATAGAAACTTCGTCTTAAAAGAAATAATAATTGTAGCTCCTAGAAATTTCAGAAAAGAAGATTTCAGAGATGAATTAGAAATTGTTCATTATTACATCTTGGTATTTGAGAGAGCATGGTAAAAAGATTTGTTAGAAAATTTTTCAGCAAAATTGCGAAAATATATCTTTGTATCTTGGGTATATACTATTATATCAAAAGCTATTATCTTATTCTGAAATTCAAAGCAAAATTAAAAGATGATGTTATATGGACAACCAGAGACAATTATGAGATTCTGGTTTATCCAGGAAATAAGAAACAATCAGAGTTTGATTTTATAGTTAAATTCAGAAAAAAAGGAAAAAAGCGAGAAAGAACCCCAAAGCATGTCCATCTCATAGTAGAATTATATGTTAAGTATTACTTTAATAAAAAATTAACATTAGAGCTCAAACAGCATATTTTAGAGATGATAAGGAACATAAAACCGGCAAATTCTTTCCCACCGTCTCTGCAATTTTTTAAACCTGAGCATGTAGAAAAATTTAAAAAACTTGATAATTTTGGAGAGTTTAGTGTTGAGTTTCTGCTTGTGGTTATAGAATTAATAGCAATTCAGGAAAAGACGAATTATCCAAGCGGCACATTAACAGAAGAATTATACAAAGATTTATTTGTAAAGGATAGATTTTCGGTTATACAAAAAGCGACGTGGAGAAATAAATAAAATCCTCAAAATTTTTTGAACAAGAATTCAAATTTTTTGTGAAAAATAAACTTTTGATGTAAGATGATAAGTTTTAAACGTTAGCCTGTTAAAGGAGGTCAAAAATAATGATAGACTTTTCTCTGAACGAAAACCAAGACTTACTTATAAAAACTGTTGAGGACTTTGCAAAAAAGGAAATAAGGGAGAAGATAAGAGAAATAGAAGAAAAAGGAGCTAATGGGTTGAGAAAAAAAGTTTTTGAACTGGGGCTCGGTGGGGTTGAATTCCCGGAGAATGTAGGAGGTGCAGGAATGGGTATGTTAGAAAGAGCCCTTATTCTCAAAACAATGAGTGAAAAGGGTGATGGTGGTACCACATATTCTATTTTCTCTTTTTTGCCTGCTCTTTACGCTGTTTTTGAGCTAACTCAAAATCAAAACCTTGTAAAAGATGGAATAGAAGGTAAAACAAAAATAACATTAGCAAAAACTGGTATATATTATGACGGCGTTCAAACAAAAGCCAAAATGAAAGAACAAGAAAAGATTGTTTTGGTCATAGAAGAAGAAAAACCCCAAATCATTCTGTTTTTTGCGGAAGACAAATCTGGTCTTTATCTTTGTTCTTCTTCGGAATTTGAGATTAAAAGAAAAATTTTCAGGTCGGGTCTCCTTTCATCACCAGCTTATGAGGTTGAAATAAAATCTTTTGAAAAAATCTCAGATGTTCAAACTCAATCTCAAAATTGGAGAAGATTTGTTGCAAGAATTCAAATTTTCCTCTCTTCAATAGTTGCTGGAATATCAAAATGTGCAGCCGATTATGCATTAGAGTACGCTCTTGAAAGAGTTGCATTTGGGAGACCAATAGCTTATCATCAGGCTATATCTTTCATGCTCGCCGATATGGATATACTTTCCACCTCTCTTGAGCAGATACTATTTAAAGCCTGCTGGGAATTTGATAATCAAAAAGAGAATTTTGATGATTCTGCTACTGAACTATTTTTGGAGGCTCTTGATGTTGGTAAAAAAGTCACCTCAGATGCAGTTCAGGTTCTCGGAGGACACGGCTACATAAAAGATCACCCAACAGAAAAGTGGATGAGAGACTTTCAAGATATAATAAATGCGTTCGGAAGTCCCGCAAGATTTGAAGGAACAATAAAAAATCTGGAAACAAGAATTTAAACATCAAGAGAACAAAAATTAAAAAAGGAGGTAAAGGTTATGGAGTTTGAGTTATCACAAAACCACAGGCAAGTCCTTGAATTTGTAAAATGGTTGGCAAAAGAAAAACTCAGACCTTTAGGGCTTGAATACGATAAGAAAGAAGAACCAATCCCACCAGACCATCCATTCTTCAAAGAAATAAAACAAATGGGAATAGAGATAGGAGTTATGGGAAGCGACGATGTTAAAAGTGAAAGTAGGCTGAGAACTTTTATCGGTGAAAGCAAGGAACCCCCTATGATTGCTACTTTATCTATTTTGGCAGCTGAAATTCTTGCTTGGGGTGATCAAGGGGTTTTTATGTCATTCCCAGGACCAGGTCTTGCATCTCCTCCTAT
>JAVVGL010000043.1:0-10345 GCA_032249135.1 Candidatus Calescibacterium sp.
TCTTTCTCCATTTTCATTTTACTAAAATCAAAGGTTAAAAAGAATTGAGTTTAACAAAAATTTTTTTGGGAGATTATTTTATATTATATTATGGGAACTGAAATTTCTGTTGATGAAAGGAAAGAAATATCGGAAGCTTTCCTGTCAAAAAAGGAAAAACCGAAATTAAAAGATGCTCTAAAAGAATTGTCAAAAATATTGCAAGAGGCAGTCGGAGAGATAGAAAGTCTATCTCAGGAGAAAGATTTATCTTTCTCTGACGCATCTGGAATAATTTTGAAACATCTCAACCGCATAAGACCTATTTTGAGCGGATTATACATGAACTCCATAGGTAAGTTAATAAGAGCGTATCAGATGCTCCTTTATTCTGATGCAGTAGATGAGTTTGGTTATGACCCGAAATTTGAAGATTTTATAAAACCAATTTTCAAGTTCTTATACGAGAAATGGTGGAGAGTTGAAGTTGAAGGGGGAGAGAATATACCCCACAAAGGAAGAGTATTGTTTGTAGCAAATCATTCAGGAACTTTGCCGTGGGATGGAGCTATGATAAAATATTATGTCAGAGAAATTCATCCATCTCACAGAGATATAAGACCTTTAGCAGAAAATTTCGTGTATTACTTGCCTTTTGCTGGAACTCTTATGAATAGAGTCGGAGGCGTTCGTGCATGTCAGGAAAATGCAGAAATCCTCCTGATGAGAGATGAAGCTGTAATTGTTTTTCCGGAAGGTGTCAAAGGAATAGTAAAACATTTCAGTTTAAGGTATAAACTTCAGAGATTCGGGCGTGGTGGTTTTGTTAAACTTGCAATAAGAACAAGAAGTCCTATTTTACCTGTTGCAGTTGTTGGAGCAGAAGAAATTTACCCTGTTATAGCAAAGTTTGACTCCTTAGGGAAAATTTTTAACCTTCCAACTTTTCCCATAGTTCTTAATATGATATTGCTCGGCCCCTTCGGCTTTATTCCTTTCCCATCAAAATGGTATATCAAATTCGGAAAAATAATAGACGTTTCAGAATATCCACCAGAAGCTGCAGAAGATGATATATTGGTGAATCAGATCTCCCAAGAAGTTAGAGCAAGAATAGAAGATATGATTGCCGAACTTCTTGCAAAAAGAAAAAGTATCTGGAGATGAAGAAAGTGAATTCACAAAAAAAATTTCATAATTAATTTTTTATTTTTATTTTTATATAAGTGAGGAGCTTTCGCTTATATTTTTGATTTTGTTTTCTCAATTTTTTAAGCATGGAAATAAGAGGGGAGGTAAAAATAATGAAATCTGAAAAAAAATTAATATGGTTTTTTGGGATGGGAAAAACTGAGGGTGGAAAAGAATTTGCCCATATATTGGGAAATAAAGGCGCTCAGCTTTGTGAGATGTCCAAGATCGGCATCCCTGTTCCTCCGGGATTTGTTATATCTACAAAAGCAGCCGTTGAGTATTTTAAATACGGCTCATCTTTTATGAAGAAAATAGAAGGCAGCATAAAGGAAGCTCTTTTGAAACTCTCAGATTTTGTGTCAAAAATAAGAGGTAAAGATTTTCCTCTCTTACTTTCTGTGAGGTCAGGAGCTGTTGTATCTATGCCCGGAATGATGGATACGATTTTAAATGTCGGAATGAATAAAAAAGCTCTGGAATATTTCAAAAAAATTGATGAAAGATTCGCATACGATACATATAGGAGATTTATTCAGATGTTTTCATCAATCGCATTAGGAGTTCCAAGAAGCATTTTTGAAGAGGAGTTTGAAAAGTGGAAAAAAGCATATGAGCTATATAAAGAAGGAATTTATCCAGATTTTGTCTCTGCCTATTATTCTCTCAAAGAAGGATTTGAAAAATCAAAGCTGACAGATAGAGAACTTCCCGCCGAGGTTCTTGAGAAAATTTGTGATAGTTATTTGGATATCTTAAAACAAAGGGGAATTGAACTGCCGGAGGATATCTTTGAACAAGTTATGCTATCGGTGGAAGCTGTTTTCAGGTCGTGGAATTCAGAGAGAGCAGTAGCTTACAGAAGAATTCATAACATACCAGATGATCTCGGAACAGCTGCAAATGTTGTTGCCATGGTTTTTGGAAATATGGGAGATGATTCTGGAACCGGTGTGCTTTTCACTCGTAATCCAAACACTGGTGAAAAATATCTTTATGGAAACTTCTTACCAAACGCTCAAGGAGAAGATGTTGTTGCTGGAATAAGAACACCTTATGCTATCAACGATGAATCAAAAAATGAGGCAAACAAGAACTTCCCCACGCTAAAAGAAATGCTACCATCTGCTTACAAAGAACTGGAAAAAATAGCTGAAATTCTTGAAAGGCACTACAAAGATATGCAAGACGTTGAATTCACAATAGAAAGAAAGAAGGTATGGATACTCCAAACAAGAACAGGAAAGAGAACCGCAAGAGCTCATATAAAAATAGTTCATGATATGCTCCGAGAGAGAAAATTGAACGAAAAAGAAGCTCTAAAAAGAATAACTCCACAACATCTCAAAGAACTTTTCTTTTCCGTTGTAGATGAGGAGAAATTAAGTACCAATCCTATAACAAGAGGGCTACCTGCTTCTCCCGGAGTTGTATCGGGAAAAGTCGCTTTTTCTTCAGCCGAAGCCGAAGATTTAGCTAAACAAGGTGTAGATGTAATTCTCGTAAGGCATGAAACATCGCCAGAAGACATAAAGGGTATAGCAAGTGCAAAAGGTATATTGACATCAAGAGGAGGGGAAACATCTCACGCAGCTGTTGTGGCAAGAGCTATGGGAAAACCAGCTGTTGTTGGTGCAGAAGAGATAATTATAGATTACCAAAAACAAATCTTTTCTGTTGGGGATATAGTGGTAAGCAAAGGAGAAGTAATAACAATAGACGGAAACACTGGAAGAGTTTTTGTTGGAACTATACCTATAAGGCAAGCTGATTTTCCTCCCGAGGCTCAGGCTCTTTTGAAAATTGCAGATAAAATCAGAACTCTCGGAGTGAGAGCCAATGCAGATACTCCTGAGGAAGCCAAAACAGCAAGAAATTTTGGAGCAGAAGGAATAGGACTTCTCAGAACCGAACATATGTTCTTTGAAGAGGAAAGAATACCTTTGGTAAGAAAAATGATAATTGCTGCAAGGAAATATAAAGAAAAATTAGATGAGCTGAAAAACATAATTGATGGTCTTGCAGATGGTGCCAATTCTACTCCAGAAATAAAGAAAATTCAATCTGGTTTAAATTATATGAGACTTTACCCAAGATTTGAGAGAGGAAAAAAATCTGATATATTTTTTGATGATTTGAAAAGCTTTATTGAAAGCAATGCGCAAAATCATCCAAATCTTTTGAAGGTGTATCAGGATCTATTATCTATAAAAGAGGATTACTTTGATACTCTTAGAAAAATAAAGGCACTCATAAAATCTGATTTTTTAGAAATATTTTCTGTAATGGAAGGTTTCCCAGTGACAGTAAGATTAATAGATCCCCCACTTCACGAGTTTTTACCGAAAACTGATGAAGAGATAAAAGATACTGCTCAAAAAACAGGTATGAGTGAAGATGAAATAAAAGAAACAGTTAAAAAGTTGAGTGAAGTAAATCCCATGCTTGGACATAGGGGAATAAGGGTTGGTATAACTTATCCTGAAATATACTGTATGCAAACTGAAGCAATTTTAGAGGCATGCGCTGAACTTATAAAGAAAGGAAAAAAAGTTTTACCTGAAATAATGTTCCCTAATGTAATAGATCCAGCTGAAATCAGATATTTTAGAAATGTGGTTGATATAATAAAAGATGACCTGGAAAAAGAGAGTGGAATTAGAATTCCTCTTTCTGTTGGAACTATGATGGAATTCCCTCGTGCGTGTCTTTTATCAGCTGAAATCGCAAGATATGTTGATTTTATGTCTTTTGGAACAAATGACTTGACTCAAACTGTTTTGGGAATTTCAAGAGATGACTCCGGAAAGTTTATGTCAGATTATGTTCCTTTCATCTTGTCTTCAAATCCATTTAATACATTAGATGTGGCAGGTGTTGGAGAGATGATAAAGTTGGCTGTTTCAAAGGCAAGAAGCGAAAAACCAAAAATAAAAATCGGAGTATGCGGAGAGCACGGAGGAGATCCGGAATCAATAAAATTTTTCCATTCAATAGGTTTCAATTATGTAAGTGCATCTCCTTATAGGGTTCCTATTGCTCGTTTAGTTGCAGCTCAAGCTGCCATAGACCAAAAACAAAAATCTGTTTCATTTGAAATTGGTAAAGAGAAGAAAAAATTATCGAAATCAAAATCTAAACCTAAAAAATCATCAGGTGCCAAAAAAGAAGGAAAAAAGGAAATTACAAAAAAGAGCAAATCAGCAGAGAAGAAAAACAAGACAAAAAATAAAAAAAAGAAAAAATATATGAGGAAAAGCAAATAAAAAAGCTATTTTATTTCTCCGCAGGCTATTCTTTTTCCTGCATGTCCCGCCGGGTCAGAAATATAGTCATCTTGATGTTCGTGAATCATTATGGATTTGCCCTTTAGCTCTTCAATTGTATAGTGTGGCAAAAGTACCTCTAAACTTACTTTACCTTTCATAACCTGAATATTTGGTAAATCTCCTTTGTGGTATCCTTCGGGATTGAAGAATCCGTGTTTTTTATTTTCTGGATTGTAATGTCCTCCTGCTGTCACAAAATCGGGAGTTTTGCATTCTCCCTTTTCGTGTATGTGTAATGCTCGCATCCCATCTTTTAGATTTTCAACATTAATTTTCATAAGAACACCTCCATGAGGCAAAGCAAAGAATTCAGCTTTACCTATAATTTTTCCTTTATCGTTTATAATTTCTGCTGTGAGAGCAGGTTTGATTTTTTCTTTTGATTCAGATTGTAATTTGATTTCCTCTGAAAGAGCATTTTCAAATAAAAAAATTACCGAGAGTGATACCAATAAAACTGTAAAAAATGTTTTCGTTTTTAGCATATCCTTTCAAAATTTTTTTGTTTTGTTGTATTTTCTTAAAGTTCAAGAATTTTGCTTTTTTATTTCAAAATTATAAACTTTAAATGAAGAGGGAGGTGATAAGTTTATGAATAACGATTTATTTAAAGCACTTTTGTTTGCGGGACTTATTGGAGGAGGCATTTTTGTAATAAAGCATGGAGCACAAGGAGAAAAACAAAATAATCGTCCTGAATCAATTTATGATAAGATAAATCTCTTAACTGAGGTGATGAAAAAGGTTTCAGATAATTATGTGAAAGAAGTTTCAGATGAGGAACTTCTGATGAGAGCGATAAGATGGATGGTGCATTCTCTTGATCCTTTCTCTGCTTATATGTCTCCGGATGAGCTTAAAGAGATGGAAACGGAAACAAAAGGACAATTTGGAGGTCTTGGAATAGAAATAACAAAAAAGGATTATTATATTCTGGTTATATCTCCTATTGAAGATACACCAGCATGGCGTGCAGGAATACTTCCAGGAGATAGAATAATAAAGATAAATGGAGAATCAACAAGAGATATGACATTATCCGAAGCTGTGAAGAAGTTGAGAGGTCCAAAAGGGACTCGTGTAGTTATAACAGTTGAAAGAGATGGCTGGGATGAACCACGAGATATAGAACTCATAAGAGACATAATAAAAGTAAAAAGTGTAAGAAGCAAAATCATAGATGAAAACATTCTTTATGTCAGATTATCTGGTTTTCAGGAGGGAAGTTCAAAAGAATTAGAAGATGCGTTCAAAAAATCAGGGCTTTATGAAGGGAAGATAAAAGGTGTAATTTTTGACTTGAGAAATAATCCCGGAGGGCTTTTGTCAGAGGCTTTGAGAATAGGCGATATTTTCCTTTCAGAAGGTATTATAGTTTCAACAAAAGGTAGGAGGTCTTCCCAAACCTATAAAGCCGGAAAAGATAAGTTTGATTTCCCAGAAGGTGTTTCTTTGATTGTACTTGTAAATCAGGGTTCTGCTTCTGCCTCTGAAATAGTTGCGGGAGCTATAAAAGATAACAAAAAAGGATTAATAGTCGGGACAAAAACTTTTGGTAAAGCTTCTGTTCAGACTATAATACCGCTGTCTGATGGAGGAGCTTTGAGGCTTACTACTGCTCACTACTACACACCAGCTGGAACTAATATAGAAGAAAAAGGTATAGAACCTGATATTGTTTTCAAGCCGAAAGTTCAAGTAGCACAGGCAGAACTTTCTCCTGAGGAAATTGTGAAAAGAAGAGACCATCCAGAACTTGATGAAACAGTAAAATTTGCTCTCTCTCTCATAAAAGGAGTACCTCAGGAAAGAGCAAAAGAATAGGAAAATAGTAAATAGTGAAAATTCCTCTTAAATTCCTTCTACTCATGGAGTATTTTCTCGTTGATTATTAATTAATTATATGACACTTCTTATTTTTTTGTATTTAAATGTCGCTTTAAGTTCTACGAAATATAAAGATTGAAGAGTTTGTCAAATACTTCAAGAAATTCTGTTTCCCGTGGGTTTTCTCCTTGCCACCAGAACCAATCGCTACCTTCTGCTACAAGTATTTTTTCTGTCATACCTTTGATTTTCCTTGCCCCGGCTAATTTTTCCCAATAAGAATTTTTTTCTTTTGTCCCTATCCACTTTGAAAATTTCCCGTCTATCCATGAACCTGCTTTTATTTTATCTATGAAAATTATGGGATTTCCATCAAGTTCCATAATATCTTCTATTTTTACAGGTTCTATCCAGTCTTGTTTTTTGATTTCTGAAAGAAGATTTTCCATAAAAATTTTCCCGTTTTCTGGATAATATTCCCAGCAGTTTTCTCCATCTAAAATAACACTTACAAGTGGTGAAAAATCAACATTGTCATATATTCTTTTCAGGCGTAAAATAAAATCTTGAACTGCTGATTTTTGGTCCCAGCTATGATAAGAGAAACTGATAAGATCACTCAATTCCGTATCCCTGAAAACAATAAAAATTTTATCTTTGAATAAGAATCTGCAATAGATTCTATCTTTTCTTTTTTCTTCTTGTGATTTGAAAAGTATTTTTTCATCTGTTGCGATGAATTTTATATCAGAGATTTCTTCTAACATTTTTTCGCTAACTGCTCCCTCAGATGGCCACATACTTGAAGGAGGCTCTCCAAAAATTTGTTCAAATTTCTGTTTTGCTCTATTTATTTGCTCTTTTGCATCTTCATAAAACAAGAATCTATCTATATTTGGAATTTCATCAATTCCTCCCTCTTTTGCCGCTTCAATATCAAAAAGTAGAGGGGTTATAGGATGGTAATAGGGGGAAATTGAGACCGATATTATTTTTTCTTCTTTGAGCCTTTTATATTTTGGAATTATGCTTTTTATGTGTTTCTCTATTTCTAAAATAAAAGAATTGACATCATCATCTGAATAATTCTCTTTTTTTTCGGAAAGGTTCTTTACTATTTCTGATTTTTTGAGATTTTCTCCGCACCAAGAAATCAGATAATTTAATGCAAGATCACGGGTTTTTTCTGCATAGAAAAATCTGGATTTGGGATAAGGTGTTATTATTTTTACTAACCTCTTTACGAACTCATATTCTTCTTTTGTGTTTTCTCTTTTTTTTATGATTTCTAAAAGTTTGCATTTTATTTTTTTTGTATCTGAATATTCTTGAATTTGATCCAAAAGAACCGGAGTAATATTGAAACTCATTTTGAATTCAAATCTTTCAGCCCAATCAGGAACATCAAAGTAATCTTTTATTGAATGAATAAGTGTCCAAGGGAGCTCATATTCTGATGTCTGAGGATTTTTGTAAAGAGGTTGATGCATATGCCACCAGAAAAGCAAAAATAGTTTTTTCTGTCGAACCATATTTTCAGATAGAGTTTTGTCTCCGAATTTTTTACTTTATCATTTTTGAATAAAATTTTTCTATGTATTCTTTTAGCATTCTTCTTGTTGAAAATTTTGGAGCAACAGATTTTATTGCTTCTTTCATCTTTTTTACCCATTTTACAGGAACTCCTTTTTCGTTCCTTTCATAGTAGAGTGGTACAATTTCGTTTTCTATTATGTCATAAATTTGTTCCGCGTGTTTTCTATCTCTTTCTTCCGGTGGTAAATTTGCATCTTCTTCATCACCTATCTTCCATCCATTTTTGCCGTTATATCCTTCAATCCACCATCCATCTAATACAGAGAGGTGAAGAACTCCGTTTATGCTTGCTTTCATTCCACTTGTACCACTGGCTTCAAGTGGTGGAATGGGATTGTTGAGCCAAACATCAACTCCTCTCACAAGGTAATGAGCTAATTCTTCATCATAGTCTTCAACATAAGCTATTTTCCCTTCAAAATCCGGTTTTTTTGCGAAATTAAAAATTGTTTGAATTGCTTTTTTCCCTTCTATATCTGCGGGGTGAGCTTTTCCTGCGAAGATCAACTGAACGGGAGTTTTTTTGTTTGTTAGAATTCTTTTGAGCCTTTCCGGATTGTGGAAAATAAGAGTTGGTCTTTTGTATCCTGTCATTCTTCTTGCAAAGCATATTGTGAGGGCATCCGGGTCAAGAAAAACTCCTTCTGCTATTATTACTGTTGGTTCTGATTTATCTTTTAGCCAGCTTTCTTTTGCTCTATCTAATATGTGGCTTATCAAAATTTCCTTGTTTTCCATATGAGCTTGCCAGAGTTCCTCATCGGGAATTTCGTCTACAAGTTCCCATATTTTTTCCTCGTCTTGCATCTCAACCCAATGTGGGCTCAGGTATCTGTCAAGTAATTTCCTTATAAATGCACATAGCCATGATGGTATATGAACTCCATTTGTCACATAATCTATTTCTATTTTTCTTTTTTCTTTTTCTGCTATAACATCTAAAATTGGTCCCCAAATTTTTTTTGTTGTTTCCATATGTTTTTTGCTCACAGCATTTGTGAATTTTGAAAGTCGCATAGACATCAAAGTTGTGTTAAAGCCCTCCGATGGATTCAGAGGATTTACTCCAAGATCAAAAATACATTTCATATTTACTCCATAATCTTTTAAAAAAGTAAGATGTTCTTCTATCATATGAAACGGATATGTATTTACTGCTGCTCTCAGAGGTGTGTGAGTGGTAAATAATGTTATTTCTCTTACTTTTTCTATTGCATTTTCAAATTTCTCTCCTTCTTTTAGCATTTCTACTACTTGGGCTAATGGTGCAAAAGCGGGATAATCTTCGTTTATGTGAATAACTCCGGGGGTAATTCCGAGTTTTTTAAGTATAGCAATACCTCCGAACCCAAGAGTAAATTGCTGGCGGAGTCTTAATTCTCTATCTGCAACATATAATCTTGATGAAATATCTCTGTTCCAGGGAGAATTTTCTTCAACATTCGTATCAATAAGATAAAGTTTTGTTTTTCCTACATTCACTATCCAGACTCCAAAGTAGATTTCTTCATCTTCTGCATATTCAATTTTCCCTTTTATCCAATTTCCATTTTCATCAAGTAGTTTTTGAGCTGGCATAGTGTCTTTTGAGTTGGAAAGGAATATATCTTCTTGCCATCCATCTACTCTTATTTTTTGTCTGACATACCCTTGTGGATACATAAAGCCTATACCTATCATAGGTAAGCCTATATCGGAGCTTTCTTTGAGTATATCTCCGCTGAGAAAACCGAGACCTCCGGCGTATATTAGTAAAGATTGGTGCAGTCCATATTCAGCTGAGAAGAACACAACGGGTTTTTGAAAATCAACTGTGTACTTTGTTATTCTTTCCATATATTTTTTGAACTGCAAATATGTGAAGTTGAGGAGGTCTACAAAATTTTTGTTTTCTATTGCCTTTTCAACTAATTCCTCGTTTTTTATTATGGCTACGGGATTTTCCTTTGATTCTTTCCAAACTATTTCGCTTATTAGTCGGAAAAGTCTTTTTGCTGGGGGATTCCAGGACCACCAAAGATTATAAGCAAGCTCATTCAACATCTCTTTTATTTTGTCTGTGTTATCTTTCATCTTTTCCATCAATAAATAGTTTAACAAAAACTCAATATATTATAAAGGATTTTGGGATGGTGGGAACAAATTGCGAAAAGAACGATTTTGAGCCACACAGATCAGTGCGGAAGATGTGTTTGTTGAATGAAAATTTGAATTTAAGAGAAAATGAAAAAATAAATTTTTGAGTTAAAATAAATGTTATGGATGGATTGCAAATTTTTAGCATAATAATAGGAACAGCAGGAGTCATCGGGAGCTTTATCGCACTTGCTACTCACACCATAAACAGAAGAATTGATGATGTAAATAAAAGAATTGATGACACTAACAAACGCATAGATTCCCTTGAAAATTCATTAGTAAGA
>JAVVGL010000044.1:0-9558 GCA_032249135.1 Candidatus Calescibacterium sp.
TAGATAAAAAAACTCCTTTTGAACTCCTAAAAACTCTACTTTATACAGATTCTCTTGTCGTAACATGCAAAGTAAAAGACCCAAAAACAGGACTTTGTTTTTATGATGGACTACAAGCTTCTGAAACTCCCTTTAAAGAAGAAGATATCGGAATAATTCCTGCTGTGTTTTTAAGCGGAGGGAATTTTTTTGCAAGAGCAGAACTATTTGAAAAAATAGGATATTTGAGAGAAGATTTTTTTCTTTACTTTGAAGATAACGAATTTATGGATAGAATGAAAAAAGAAGGAATAAAACTTATTTACACGCCATATACTCACATTTGGAGAAAAGTAAAAGATAGAGGTTTTCTTTTCAATCCAACAAAACTTTACTACTTTATCAAAAACTTTCTTTTCTTTTATTCAGAAAAAAGCAAAAACAAAGAGGAATTTGTAGGATTTTTACCTAATATCCTCAATTCATTTGCACAATATTATAACCAACTTATAAAAGAAGAAAAAGAGAATATAAAATCTATCGTAATTGGAATAATTCACTATTTGGAAGGCAAAAAAGGAAAACAAGATTGGCAAAGAGACTTAGATAATCTGAAAAATCAAAATCAAAAACAAAATAAAGATTTCAACTCAAAAATAAAAGCTGAAATTTATAACTTGGCTTTTGATCTGATAGAAAAACCAGAAAATTCCAATAAATTCCAAAAACTACTTGAAGCTCTTTATTCTTACGAATTCTCAAAAATGGTCGGATTTGAAAATGCAAAGGAACTGATACCACAACTTGCAAACCAATAAATAAAAAAACAATCTAAAAACAAAAACAAATCCTGAAACAAAAACTACGCAAAAATAAAAATTCCGATATTTTTCATTAAAACTTATCTATATTTTTATGCAGAAAAAGATAAATATAAAAGGAGAAGTGAATATATCAGGTGTTTTACACGAACCAGAAGGAGAAAAAAGAGGAGTTGTAGTTGCATTGCATGGATTTGAATCGTTCAAAGATAGTCCAAAATATGTAATGATGGGTAATGAGTTTGAAAAAAATGGCTTTTACTTTATAAGATTTGATTTCAGAGGTTGTGGAGAAACAGAAGGAGATAAATACGACCTTGAAGGAAGAATTAAAGATGCAAAAGCAGTAATCAAATTTGCAAAAGAAAATCTGGATGAAAAAAGAATTTATCTTGTGGGTTCAAGTCTTGGAGGAACAATAGCGATATTACTCGGAGAACATGCAAGCGGTGTAGTGGCTTTATGTCCGCCGAAGGTAAATATAGGAAAGTTAAAAATTGAAGAAGCTCTACAAAAAAATCCTCCCATACTTATAATTCACGGAGATAAAGACGAGACCGTTGATATAAAAGAAGGATTAGAAATTTTCAATTTAGCAAGACCACCAAAAGATTTCTTCAAAGTTGAAGGTGGAGACCACAGATTTACAAATCCAGAACATCTCAAATTAGTCATTGAGAAAACAGTTGATTTTGTGAAAAGACTGAACATGGAATAAATAAATAAATAAAGCTGGATTATTTGATATTGAAATAAAGGTAAAGCCTATGCCGATACAAGTTGATATAAGAAAAACTTTCTTTTATAAATGGGGAAAAGAGGAGGGATTAGAAGAAGGACTGAAAGAAGGTCTAAAAGAAGGAATTTTAGGTATCATCCAAGCAAAGTTTGGTAGCCAGAAAGCAAAACAATTCAAAGACTTTTTAGGAAAGGTAGATGATATAAATCATCTGAAAAAGATAAAAACAGAAGCAGTAAGAGCAAAAACTTGGGAGGATTTCATAAAGTTCTTTCAGAATTCAAAAATTTCAAATCCCAAAAATTCAAAGAAAAACCGAAATTAGTTCCCAAAATTTTACTTCCCATTCCATTTTAGTTCCAAAAATTTTACTTTTTTATCAGTCTCATTTTTGAAACTCAGTCTCATTTTTGAGACTAAAAAGGAAAAAATAAATTTTCCCCTGTCTATAAAAAGAGTTTCACAATCCGGTCCAATCAATACCCAGATTACAAATCAGTAGCGATAAGGAGAATAAAATGGGGCAATAAATATCAATAAAAAAAGTTAAAAAATGAAAACAAAAAAATTGAAAAAAAAAGTGGAACAAATTTTGCTTTAATAAAAAAGTATGAGTTGGCTGAATATGAAGAGAAAAAATTTAAGACTTGGAGCTTTCTTTTTATTAGGTATAACAGCAACACTTATTTGGGGATGTGAAACCAAAAAACCTACCGAAAAGCCTGCTGAAAAAATCAATAACCCTCCTACTGCTGTTATAGTCGGAGAATATAAAAATATGGGGTTCGGGAATACTTTTAGCATTACCGTTTCCGCAACCGATCCTGATGGAGATAAACTCTCTTATGTGTGGCAGCAAGTTGGAGGACCGACCGGAGAACTCATCCCAGAGGGTCCTACCGCTAAATTTACAATACCATCTCTCCAAAAACTTCAAGAAATGGGATATATAAATCTTGAAAATAACAGAATTGGAGTGGTTCATGTATTCCCAGGAATTCAAACATATGTTGTTCAAGTAACTGTTAGCGATGGGATGGGGGGAGTTACAACAGTATCAGTAACAATTACAGCATCAGACATAAGTTCTGGATTGAGAAATATTTCGGTAGGTTCTATGGTTTATCTCAACAGCGGAACAGATGTTAATGAATGGACATGCAAGTTCGGCGGCGAAGCATGCTCACCGGAGGAATTTAGTGGGACTAATTTTCGAACTCCTACCTTAAAACTTTCAAAAGAAGGAGAGTATGTTATCACTGAAACAAAATCTAATCGCTCCATATCTATTTATTCAGGAAAATGGGAAGGAACTTTAAGTAATGTTTGTTCAGATTGTCACTCTTCTACAATTTCTAATTGGTAAAAGACAAAACATGCAAAATACAATATAGCTTGCGAAAGCTGTCATGGACCCCAAAACAGTATTGCTCATAAATCAACAAAGAAAGGTTCTTACGAAAGCCCAAGAACTTCTTTTAACGCAGGAGTGTGTGCTCAATGCCATGAAAAAGAATACAAAGAATGGAAAAAATCTGGGCATGCGAATCTTGAATTAGCAAGGGAGGAGGCAGTGTGGGAAAAAAGAGGTGCTTTCACTGCTCATTGCGCAAGATGTCACAGCGGGCAAGGTTTCGCAGCATGGTTACCACAACTAGTAGCAGGAAATCCTGATCTTATATCTCCTTTCAATATGACCAGAGCAAACGATCTTGGTTTGGTAGATGCGCTCGTTCATCCACAAACTTGTGTCAGCTGCCACGACCCTCATGAAAAGCTTTATGAAGCTCAATTGAGGATCTATCAGGATACACCAACTCTACCTGCTGGTTTTGCAGCATATGGTATGGGAGCAGGTGCAGTGTGTTTCATGTGCCACAACACAAGAAATGGAGTCATTAGTGGTGCGGGTGTATTCCTTCACGAAGATTCTGACCCAAGATTTGGTAATCCTCCTAATTATACTGCACCGCATTACTCATCACAGGGAGATGTATTTTTGGGTAGAAACGCATACTTTATGGGACCAGCCGGTTCTTTACATATTTCAAAGCATGTAGTTGTAGAAGATACTTGTGTAGGATGCCATATGAAACTTAATTCAGAAGGCTCTCATGTTTTTGCTATCTTGGAAGAAAATATTGATTTGTTGTGCCGCGAGTGTCACGGAGAAGGAGTTAGCATGGAAGGTCTAGAAAAACAGACAAAAGCTTATCTCAACATACTTAAATCGGAAATTCAGACAAAAATATATGACACATTGAAAGGATATTATGAAAGTAATGTGACATACTATGTCAGAGCTTATGATCCTTCAAGTGGGTGTTTTTCTTCTGCTGCAACCTCAAATATTGCTGTGAGCACCATTCCCCAATCTGTTGAAATCACTTCAATTGCAGGTCAGATATCTGTAATCCTCAAATTTTCTTCTCCTATTCCTACAAGAAATGATGGAGGGTGTTATCCTCATTCTTCAACAGATACAATTTGGGTTCAACTTGGAGGTTTAAGAAAATCGCCATCCGCTCCTCCACCACCTCATCCAAATTACATCATAGATCTTACTACAAAAAGTGGTAGAGATATTGTAAAAGCTGCGTGGAATTACTTCCTTATTAAAGATGGTAGTGGTGGTGGAGTTCACAATCCGACCTTTGTTTTCCAAACACTGAACAATACTATTAATGCTCTTAAATAGCAGTTTAAAGTTAGTTTTTTAGCTTGCTTGTCAATAGTAATTTTTGGTATTTTTAACAGTTCAGATATCTTTTATTTCATTTATATTTTTCATATCTTCAATCTTGACACCAAGCTTTTCAAGATCCTTCTCCCCTAATTCCAATTTTTTCCCATCATAGTTCTGGATGAGATATTTTAAGGCGAAAATCCCTTTTGAAATCATCTTTTCTATTTCAGGTATGAGATTTTTTGAGTAATAACCGGGTATCGGGTAGATTTTCCCGTTCAAGTTAAAATAAACTATGTCAAACTCTTTGAACTCTGGTAGAAAAAGTAAAATTTTTTTGGGTAAAAAAGGCATATCACATGGAACGAAAACACAGCCAATTTGTGATATTTCGTAAAGCACACTGACTATGCCTGAAATCGGACCGATATCGTCGTATTTGTCATACACGATTTTGAAATCTGAAATTTCTATTTTATGCTGAGAAATTTTTGCTTCAAAATTTTTTTCAGTGGAAATATACTTTTTTTCAAATACAGATCTTAACTTTTCGCACATAATTTCAAGCAAGGTTTTATCGTTGAGTTTGAAAAATCTTTTGTCGCTTCCGAACCTTCTTGATTTCCCCCCTGCAAGAATCGCACCTGCTACATCTTTTATCATTCCCATAGTATATGAACTTTTATTTTTTCTCCTTTGGTAAGTTTTTGCGATGGAGGTACCAGCACAAGGCAATTACACTTTGCAAAAGATGAAAGCATGTAGGAATCTTGTTTTTCAAGCACCATCACATCTTCTCCCAAGATCTTCCCTCTCATGAAATTCAACCTATCTGATTTGTTCTCTAAATCTTCAAAGAGCTTTTTCTCTTCCTCTTTCGGAAAGATATTGGCGTATCCCATAGAACCTTTTATAAATGGTAGGACATATTCGTAAAAGCAGACGAGAACAGCCGCTGGATTCCCTGGGAGAGCGAAAATAAATTTATTCTTTCCTTTCTTTCCAAAAAATATCGGTTTTCCTGGCTTTTGTTTTACTTTGTAGAAAATTTTTTCAACTTTCTCTTTCTCCATAAGGTCTCTCACATAATCATAATCCCCTGCTGAAATTCCACCAGAAAAAATCAATATGTCAGATTTTTTTATTTCCTCCTTAAAAATCTTTTTCAACTTTGTAAGATTATCCTCTGAGAATCTCACTGCCACATCTTCTATTCCGTTTTCTTTCAGTGCAAGTTCCAAAGAAACAGAGTTTGAATCATAAACTTTGCCAAATTTTAATTTCTGTCCGGGTTTTAGTATTTCTCCACCTGTTACTATAACTGAAACTCTTGGTTTCTTGAAGACCTTTACTTTTTTTATACCGAGTGTGCTTAAAAATGCTGCAACTGCGGGAGTTATAATAGTTCCCTTATCAATTACTTTCTCCCCTTTTTTTATCTCTTCACCTTTGAATCTCAAATTTCTCCATTTTTTTATCTCTTTTTCTACGATTATGTATTCTCCTTCAACTTTCACGAGTTCTTTCTCAACAACAGCATCTGCTCCTTCCGGCACTGGTGCTCCAGTGAAAATTTTTATAGCTTGCCCCTCTTTCAACTTTATCTTTTTGCTATCACCTGCTTTTACCTCTCCCACAATTTTTAATTTCACCGGATATGATTTCAGAGTTTCTGTATTTATCGCATACCCATCCATAGCTGAATTTGTAAATGGAGGTATGTCTATCGGAGAAAAAATATCTTGCGATATCACCATTCCAAGCGATTTTTCCACATCTTCAAGAACTTCTCCGAGTGGTTTTGCATACTCTTTTACAAGCTCCCGCGCTTCTTCAAAGCTTATGAGATTCCTTTCCATAAGGTGTATCCTCCTATGTTTAGGATTATCAAGTTAAGGAAAAATTTTACAACTTGCGGTCTGAATTTTTTTGAGCCAAGATAACCGCCAAGAAATGCTCCAGAAAGAGCAAAAATCAAAAGAGGTAAAGCGAATTGAAAATCAAAATCACTCTTTAAAACCTTTACAGAGAGACCAAGAGCGGAGTTTAAAAATATGTAAAGAGATGTAATTGAAGCTATTTCTTTTGTGAGAAATCCAGCGAAAATAAGCAACGGAGAAAGATAAACTCCTCCACCTATACCCGTTATTCCAGCAAGAAGACCTATCGGGAAACTTACAAAAGGCAAAGTTTTTTGAGGGATTTTGAAACCGATGTTTTTCAGTTCGAAATCTTTCAAAAAGGATATTAGGGCTGATAAAACCAGGGCTGAGCCGAGAATTAAAAAGAAGGTTTTTTCTTTCAAGTTCATACTTGCTCCCACCGTTGCACCAGCTCCACCGAGCAAATAAACAAGAAAGACTAAATACTTTTTTTCAGATGGGAAGTAAAATCTGTAATTTGCAAAGCTCACAAGAGATACTGTCATATTCAAAAAGAGGGCTGTGGATGGGATAATTTTATACGGAGTACCAGATATTGTGAGAAGTGCCACATAAGCAGAACCTCCACCTAATCCGACCATAGAATAAAGGAACGCAAATATGAAGAAAAATAAATAAAAAAATAATAGCATATCAATGCCCACCACCTCCCATTATTCTGTATATGTGAAGAACATAGGGAAATAGAGCCATCATAGTTTCTCTTGCTCCTCTTGATGAACCTGGTAAAGTCAAAATCAGGGTTTTTCCTTTTAGTCCTGCAACTCCTCTTGAAAGCATAGTATATGGGGTTCTTTCTGCTCCATAAACTCTCGCAAACTCCATTATACTTGGTATATCTTTTTCAATTATTGGTTTTATTGCTTCTGGTGTTGTATCTCTTGGAGAAAGCCCAGTGCCTCCGGTTGTTATAACAAGGTCAAAACCACTCTCACACCACGAAAGTACCTCTTTTCTTATCATTTCAATTTCATCTGGGACGATCTTATACTCTATGTTCTTTATTCCGTTCTCGTTAAGGATTTTTATTATCTCTTTCCCTGCTTTATCTTGTTTTTTACCTGCATATACGGAATCAGAAATGACAAGAACTCCTGCTTTGAAATCTTCTTTTACCTTCTCTTTGAATTCGCTCTTTCCTCCGGTTTTTTCAATAAGTTTTATCTCTTCAATAACTATCTCTTTGTCGTATGGTTTGAGCATGTCATATATGTTGAGTGCGCATGTTGATACAGCAAAAAGTGCTTCCATCTCACATCCAGTTCTTGCAATTGCTTTTACTGTGACTTCAACCTCCAAAAATCCATTTTGGATTTTAACCTCACATCCGACCCATTCAATTGGTATGTTGTGGCAGAAAGGTAAGATTTCAGATGTTTTTTTTGCAGAAAGAGGAGCAACCGCTCTCGTTACTTCAAAAATATCTCCCTTTTCTATTTCTTTCCTCTTTATTTTCTCTATCGTTTCAGGTGAGACCTTTATTCTTGCGACCGCTCTTGCAGTCCTCAATGTTTTTATTTTCTCCGATACATCAAACATAAATTTTTAACCTCCTTTTTCCTGTTTTTTCCCTGATTATTCATTTCTCTTACACCCATACTGTTTCTCCGTTTGAGAGGATTTCTTTTTTCCATATTGGAACTTTTCTTTTTACCTCGTTAATTATAAATTGTATCGCTTTGAATCCTTCTTCTCTGTGCGGAGATGAAACTATAACAACAAAAGATATTTCCCCAACATCAACATAGCCAACTCTATGCTTTATCAGAACAGAATCTATTGGAAATTTTTCTTTTGCTTCTTTTTCTATCTTTGCAATTTCTTTTTCAGCCATAGGCTCATATGCATCGTAGAAGATTTTGCTTACAAAAACTCCTTTTTTTATCTCATCGCTCCTTACTATTCCTGTAAATATAATAGTTGACCCGTTTTTTCCCGAACCGAAATCAAAATTTTTCAAAAGTTCTTCTAAATTTATTTTTTCCTTTACAAGATACATTTTCCTTTACCCTCCTGCAACTGGTGGTATAAGAGCAACCTCATCATTATCTTTCAAATTTTCATTAGTGTGTACTATTTCGTAATTCAGAGCTACTGAAAAAATTTCCCCTTTTAGTTTTGGAAATTTCTCAACCAAATATTTTTTCAAGCTCTCTATATCTTTGATATCTGATGCGATGATTTCATTTGTGCCAACGACATCCCTTAATCTCCCAAAAAATAGAACCCTTATTTTTTTGTTCTCAATCATTTTTTCATCCACCGATTTGTTTCATAATTGGGCTCATTTTTGGTAAAGTTCCCTCCCTTTTGAATTTTATAAATCCCTCTGGCTTCAATTTAACGACATAGTGAATGAATTTGCAAAGCTCATCTTCACTTATTTTGGGTCTTATGAATTTTTTGATGTCATATCCACTTGGGTCAAAAAGGCAAAGGTAAATTTTCCCGTCAGATGATAACCTTATCCTTGAACAACCTTGACAGAAAGGATGTGATACCGTTGATATGAAACCTATTTGAATTTCATCATCCACAAGATAGGTTCTTTCTATATCATCTGCTCCTATAAATTTTATTTTCCGCTTCTGTTGCAAAGCTTTTATAACTTCACCTTCTGATATAAAATTTTTTCTCCACAGGTTGACATCAACCGAAATTGGCATGAACTCAATGAATCTTATCTTCACATCTTTTTCTTTTGAGAAATTAATAAGATCTGAAATTTCATCATCATTTATTCCCCTCAATAAAACCGTGTTTATTTTCAGTTTTAATCCCAAGTTTTTTGAGTAGTCAATGTTGTGAATGATATTTGATAATCCGTAGAACCCGGATATTTTTTTGAATTTTTCCTCATTTAAAGTATCAAGGCTGATGTTCACTCTGACTTTATGTTCTTTGAAGAACTCAGCAAAATTTTTTAAGAACATTCCATTTGTTGTTATCGTGAGTTCCGCATTATCGCCGATTTCTTTTCTTACGCCTTCTATTATTTCTTTCAGACCTCGCCTTAAAAGTGGCTCACCTCCAGTGAATCTAAATTTTTTTATTCCAAATTTTCTGTGAAATAATGAGATAAGGTAGATTATCTCCTCAACCCTCAAAATTTCATCTTTTGGGAATTTTTCGTAAAGTTTATCTGGCTCGCAGTAAAAGCAGTTCAAGTTGCATCTATCTGTAAGGGATATTCTTATGTAATTTATTCCTCTGCCAAATGAGTCCGCTAACCTCATACCTTTCTCTTTGCAAATTTTATACCAGCTTTAAAAAGCAAGAATTTTTCCTAACAAAAAATAATTTTTCCTATTCTTTTTGGGGAACAATCCGATGTTTTTTGAATTAAATTAGAGTATAAATCTTTGCTTTAGCTTTTAGTCTCATTTTTGA
>JAVVGL010000045.1:0-9007 GCA_032249135.1 Candidatus Calescibacterium sp.
CGGGAGTTGAAGGTACTTCCAATCTCAGATCCCAGTGAAGTCTTTTTGCTTTGTGTTGATGTATCACAAATTCACCCTCTGACATCTCATAAGGCAGTTTCACATCAGAATATTTTTTACAAGCTCTTTTAAGTTTTGAATTTATCAAGACTTTCCCTGGGAAATGTGAGAAAATAAGACTTTAAATTTTCCTACCACATCACCACTACCTCAGTAAATTATAACTTTTCAAGGATTCTTTCTGACACAAAATATGATATAGACATAACCGAAACTTGCGGTGGAACCCCACAAGATGATGGGAAAGCACTTGCATCAGCAACCCAAAGATTTTCAAATCCTTTCAATTTTCCCTCTTCGTCCAAATACTTACCCCAACTCAAAGTTGCTTGAGGATGAACAGATATAAAAGGAACATCATAAGGTGAAATTTTTTCAACAAAGCTTTTGACATCAGATAAATTTTTTGCTTTCTTCACAGAGAAAATATATGGTAAGATAACCTCTTTTGCACCAGCTTCAAAGAGAATCTCTGAGCTTTTCAAAATTGCATTTTTCACATCATCAAATGTCTTTTTAGAAAAAGAATATTTGAAAATAATTGGTCCTTCACCAATTATCTTCCCGGAGCTTTCGTCATGCACTATGAAAGAAATGCAGGCAATATTTTTATATTTTCTCATAACCTCAGAATGTTCTGAACCAAATCCACCAATTGCAAGGGAAAAAGTAGCTGGATGCATAAAGTAAGGTAAAAGAATAAATCCTCCGTCCTCCCTCAGGAATTCATCTGAAATCAATGTTATAGGAATTCCGAGCCAACCAGATATATCTGAATCAAAGATCCCAAGAACATAAGATGAAGGATGCAAACATAGACCTTCCGGATCCACACCCAGCGAATTCTTGACTATAAGAGGCGAAGATAGAGCACCTGCTGAAAGAATAAACTTTTTTGCTTTTATTTTGAAAACCTCCCCTTTATGCTTTACAAAAACCTCTTTGACTTTTTTGCCGTCTGAATCAAGGTAAATAACTTTTGATTCTGGAAAAATTACGGCTCCGTTTTTTGTGGCTTTGGGTAAAATATTCAAAAGAGCAGAGAATTTTCTGTTCCAGTAGCAACCGAGTTCGCAAAAACCAACTTTAAGACAATCCCTTCTACTATGGTATGGAAGAAAAAAGGAAATTCCGAGTTTTTTCATTCCTTCTGCGCAAACCCGCGCATTTTGATTTAAATCTTTTTCTTCAATTTTTGTAGCCTCACATATAGAAAATATATGATCTGAAAAAACCGGGAAATTTTTGATAGGGAAACCTTGACTTAACCAATAACTCAAAATTTTTTCTGGAAGCTGAATGAATAAAGCAGTGTTATGAACCGTTGAACCCCCAACACAATTTCCTGAAAGGGATATTATAGACAAATCTTTATCTATTCCTATTTTGTAAAGTTTTGGTATCATTTCATCTTCTTTTTCGTTGAACTCATAAGGTTTTACAAGCTTTCCTCTTTCAATTATACATACTGATGCTTTTTGAGAAAGTAAAAGTGCAGCAATACTTCCACCTGCTCCAGAACCTATAATACATACATCAAAAGAATAAGAACTATCTTTTTTGAAATAACTTGGTTGTATTTTGGGATCTTGGTATCTTGGGAACCTTGCCTTACCTACAAAAGGGCCCGAATACCCTAATTTTCCAAAGCTTTTTTCGTCAGAATAGAAAGAAAAAAACAAAGGGATTTTAACTGAAAAGAAAAAAATTTTTCTTAACTTTTTTGGCAAACGGAAACCAAAATCAAAAATTGCTCTTGGCAATCCAGAAACAAAGTAAAGAAAATTTTCCAAAGGTAGAGAATTCAAAAGTTTATACTCGTAAGCTATTTTTTTTCTCAACTCTTTTATTGAGATCAGCAAATTTTTTGCTTCCTCATCACTTATATTTTCCCCCAAAATAAAGCTGAGAAAATCAGAAAAATTTGATGAATTTGAAGATTTATGATCGCGGAATTTTTCTTTTTCATCAACAAGAAGATTTTTCCTTTTTTCCGAGATTGTAAGTGCAGAAAGTGGTAAAAATAAAAAAGATAAAGAAAAGATCTTCCTTTTCTTTAAATCAACTTCTTGTCTATAATCTAGGAAATTTTGTTCATCAGCTGATCTGTTTTCTTTGTCACTATACACAGATCAAAATTAAATTGTGAAAAAACGCAGAAAAAAAACTGAAAAATGAATAAATTTTTCTTGTAAAAATATTCTTTTGGTAGGCAATTTTGAAAAAAATTTTTAGCTTTGTTCTAAATTATATTCATATGGTTTTTGAAAGCAAAGAAAAAGAAAAGAGGAGAAGAAAAAAAGGGAAATTAAAAGTAAGAATAGAGCTTGAGAATAAAGTCTACATCTTTGAGTTATCGGGATGGAGGAGATATATTTTGGCTATTCTTCCTACTTTTATTTTATTGGCTATACTAAATTGGATTCTGACTATACCAAAAATCAAAAAGCTAAAAGAATTGCAAAACATGCTAAACAACAAACTAAATGGAGACTTAATCGTTGTCAAAGCAGAAGAAATGATGAATCAAATAGAAGAACTTGAGCTCGCAAGAGAAAAACTTCTTGAAAATATCGGAGAAAAGGAAATGAATAATGACATAGGAAACAATAGCAACATATCTTTTCCTAAATTCACAATAGCAAGTGTTGAACCGGGGATAGATTCATCGGTGAATTCCTTCATAAATTCTCCGGTAGAAGTTATAAAAAGACTTGAAAATATAAAAGAAGATATCAAGATAATCAGCGAGAGAATAAAGAGGAAGAATACGATAATAGAGTATCTTCCCACAATTAAACCTGTAAGGGGATACATCACGAGCAAATTTGGTCCCAGATTTCATCCCATAGAAAAGGAAGAAAAATTTCATACGGGAATAGACATCGCAGCTCCTTATGGATCACCAGTATATGCCACCGCAAGTGGTAAAGTACTAAGAGCAAGGAGAACGGATTCCGGAAAAGGCAAATTTGTGATGATAAAACACATTAACAATATAATGACTATATATCTGCATTTATCAAGAATAACTGTGAAAGAAGGACAATTTGTGAAAAAGGGAGATATTATAGGATATGTTGGATCATCAGGAATGGCAACCGGACCACACTTACATTATGAAGTATTGTACAGCGGCAAACCTATTGATCCCCTTATATTTATGTTAGAAGATTAATAATATTAATATTTTCATCTTTTCTGCTCCCTACGGTTCTGAATTGAATCCAAAAGCAAAACTAAAAAAATACTAGCAAACAAAGATGAAACAAAAGATACCATAACTATTAATTTTCTTTTTGGTTTATATTTGAATCTTGGGGTATAAGCATAATCTACAACTTCAAAAGAGAGGGTTTCTTTCTCTTCCTCAATTCTTGCCTGTTCAAGTGCTCTCAATAAAACTTTATAAATTTCATTCTGGATCTCAAGTTCTCTCCTTCTCCTTATATATTCCATCGCAAGTTCTGGAACATTTTCCAAAGGAATGATAAGCTTTTTTGACCTATCTAATATATATCCCTTTACTTGCATTACCTTTTGCCCCTCTTCAAGCTCTCTTATTTTTTTCCTGAGCTCATTTATTTCGTAGTTTAATGTAACAACCTCTGGATTGTCAGGACTCGTAATTTTTCGCATAACCTCAAGTTGCATCTCTTTTTCTGCGAGTTTAGCAACAAGTTCAGCATAGATTTTTAGTCCTTCCTCCATTTGTTTATCAATCGCAACAACATTATACCTTTGCTGAAAATCTTTAAAATCTTGTTCTACCTGAGAGAGCTTCAATTCAGTTTGCTTAACCCTTTCTTCAAGAAAAATTCTGTTTTTCTTTGCTACAGTATATGCTTTTTCATTCAATATTTTGCTCAGCTCCTTAATATACTCATTTGCTATTATAGCTGAAAGAGTTGGTTCCTTCGGAAAGAGTATAGATATATCTATAACTCCCGTCTTCTTATCTTCTGTCACAACTAAATTTTCCTTTAAGAACTTTTCTGCAAGCTCATCGTCTGATGGGATCTTATGAGGTGGTATATCTTTTCTGAGCGAACCTGATTTTTCATCCCACAGCTTTCCATAAAGATATTTTTTTATCCCGGTATTTTCAATAACTCGTTTTGCAAGTTCACGGGACTGCAAAATAGCTTTTATCGTAGCCGATCGGCTTCCCCCAAATTCCGTTCCTAACAAACCCATAAGTCCCAACATATCCGATGGTATAGGAATAAAACTTTGCTTCTGAGAAGCAAGAGGGATTATTTTAGCGGTCGCTTTATATACTGGAGTGATAAAAAAAGAAATAATCCCAGAAATTGCCGTAATTGACAAAGTTATAGCTAATATCAATTTTCTTCTTTTCCATATACGAGAAAAAAGCTCAAAGAGGTCTATCTCTTCCTCATAAATATTTTTCTCCTCCATAATCGCAATATTTCATAAAAAAGTTTAGCTCTACCATTTAAATTACTAGAATCTTTCAGGATTAAGAAATTTTATCCAATACAAATCAAAAATTTATAAATTCCAAAAACCTCAGCACCAGAATTAGCTAATTTTAGAAGTTATTTTATTTTTTATTTTATACATATAATAAGCTTTTGTCTATCGCAACAGCAAAAGTAAGTCCTGCACCGCTTTTTCCTTTAAATTTTGTTTTTTGTACAATAAGTTCAGATTTCTGACCTGCAAGCAAAAGAGCACAAGCTTCTGAAACCGATGGAACACCAACATATTTTTCTGCATAAGCTGATGGATTCTTTACAAGATGAGAAACAGAAGAAATCTCATCTTTTGTAAAATAAACCGTCTCAATTCCAAAATTTTCCTTCAAAAATTCAGAAAACTTTCTGAATTCATCATCTTCTTTTTTTGTCTCTATCGTCGCTATTTTTTTTACGCTAAAATACGAGAGCTTATTTTCCTCAAAAAGTCTCAAGAAAAATTCATAAATTTCATCAGCTCTTATACCTTTATCAAACCCTACCCCACAATACAAAACCCGTGGTCTATAAAATACACATGGAATTTTTATTTTACTCTTTTCATGCAGAATATGAGTTATAAAAAGACATGCTTGAAACTCATTTTGTCTTTCAAAAAATTCAGAAGTTGAAATTAAAGAGACATTTTGCGGCAAAGAAAAAAATCTCTCACCTGATTCTTGGACCAAAGCTATTTTCCTTCCATTCACCATATGAGCAGAAACTTCAACAAGAGTATCATGATCTGCTTCAACTTTCCATCCATACTCCCTACCGAATATATCAACAGGTATAGTTCCAATTGAATCAGAAGCAGTAGTTATAACAGGTATAGCATTTATAATTTTTGCAACTTCCTGGGTAAGTTCATTTGCCCCTCCCTGATGTCCAGAAAGAACACTTATTACAAATCTTCCGGCATCATCTATGCATAAAATCGCCGGATCTTCTTCTTTTGATTTCAAATAAGGTGAAATAATCCTTATAAGAGCCCCAAGTGATACAACAAAAATAAGAGCATCATAACTTTTAAAAATCTCAGAAACGAGCTCCTTTAAATTTTTGAAACAAAAAATATTTTCATAATTTAATTTTTCAAGCTCTCCCTTCTGTCTCAAATCTTCCTTCAACTTTTCAGATATAAAAACATTTACTTTTGTGAATTTTATCGCATCAGAAATTTTCAACACTATCTTTACACCATGTAAAGTTATAGCAACTAACCCAATTCCCTTTTTGAAAAGCTCTCCAAAATACTTTTCCCGATCTACATAATAATTTTTAAACTCATCTCTCATCTTGTTTTCCCTAAATCTTGCTTGATCTTCCAATCTTGTCTAATTTTCTGATTTTCTATTTAATTTTCTGATTTCTTATTTTTCTATTTTACTTTTGCTTATTTGCCTTTCTGACCAAACTCGCATATTTTTCAGAATAAACAAAAGATTTCTTTCCCTTTGATAGAAAAGCTTTTGATACTATAAAAAGAGCATGCATTGATACTCCTTCCTTCTTTGCTTTATCAGCAATATCAGATAACGTTCCAAAAATTATTTTTTCATCCTCAAAAGTTACCTTATAGCAGAGCGCACAAGGAAAATCAGAAGGATATCCGACCTCAAAAAGATCATTTACAATTTTTGGAAGCAAAGAAGCAGAAAGGAAAAATATGAGAGTCGGTTTCTGTTTTGCAATCTCTTTGATATCTTCTGGTACAGGGGTTTTTCCCGGATACCTTGTTATAACTACCGTTTGCGTAATCTCCGGAACAGTGTATTCAATTTTGAGACGACTTGCTGCTGCAAGAAAAGAAGAAACTCCCGGCACTACTTCAAAATCTATACCTCTACTTTCAAGTATTTCAAACTGCTCTTTTATAGAACCAAAAATAGATGGATCTCCATCATGCAGTCTCACAACAACTTTTCCCTCAAAATAACTTTTTTCTATCAGATCACAAATTTCCTCCACAGACATACCAAAAGAGTCAATTTTTTGAGCTTTTTCAGCAATATCAAGAACTTTTTTATTTATCAGCGAGCCAGTATATATAACTACATCAGCCTCTTTTAAAATCCTATAACCTTTGAGAGTTATAAGCTCGGGATCCCCAGGTCCAGCTCCAACAAAATAAACTTTACCACTTGCCATAATGAAAATTACTTTCTTATTCTTATACTTTCTTATTCTTACTTATTCTTATCCTTTTGAATTTATTTTTTCTGAATAGATGATTTGTTTATATCAATCTTTTTTCTTTTGTTTGTCTCTTTCGTCTATGAACTCATTTGCGATCTCTTCTTTTTTTCTTCGGATATTCTTTCAAGAAATTCCTCAGCAAGATAAGTGAAAACATCTGACGCAGGGGAAGAAGGTTTGTAAAGAACCACAGGTAATCCAAATCCCGGAGCCTCTGCTATCTTCACACTCTTGATAATCCTCGTTCTGAATACTTTTCCCGGAAAATATTTCATAAACTCTTCTTCAACTTCTTTTGTAAGCTTTGCTCTTTTATCATACATATTTATAACTATACCCAAAATTTCAAGTGAGGGGTTCAGATTTGCTCTCACCTCTTCAATCGCTTTGAAAAACTTTGAGAAACCTTCAAGAGAAAAAAAATCTGGTAAAACGGGAATTATAACATAGTCAGATGCACAAAGAGCACTTATTGTGAAAACTCCAATAGAGGGAGGACAATCTATAAAAATAAAATCAAATTTATCTCTTATATCTTTTAGTTTATCCTTTAAAATGAATTGGCTGTTTTCGTTATTAAAAAATTCAACTTCAAAACCGGCAAGATTCTCATCAGCAGGAACAACAAACAAATTTTCAACCTTCGTATGAAATATAGCTTCTTCTATTTTTATCTCACCTGATATAACTTTATAAATTGTTTTACCTTCGTGCTGGATATCAAGACCAACCGTAACATGACCTTGCGGGTCAAAATCAACTATCAAAACTCTAATATCAGAAAGAGCAAGGGCACTACCAAGATTTATAGCAAGAGTCGTCTTCCCCACCCCACCCTTCTGATTTGCAAAAGATATAACCATACCTAACTTACATCTCTTTTTACTCAAAATTTTATCTCCAATTAACTAATCCTTAATTTTATCACAATGATTAACTAATCTTAATTTCTTCTAAAATCGCAGAGGATAAATCAAAGAGTTTTTCCTTATCTCCTTTTGATACTGCATCTTTAAAAGATTTTATCTTATCTTTTGACACAAAATTTTTCAATAGTTCCATAGCCTTTGTGAAAAGAGTCTTTTGGAATTTTCCTTCTTGCAGTTTTATAAATCCGGCAGATAAAATAGCAAATACTTTCCCCAACTCATTATATTCCCCTTTTTTTCTCCAAGCTCTCTCAAAGTATTCATGAGACTTCAAAAAATCTTTTGTAAGGAAAAAATGTTTTCCTACCCCAAACAGAGCTTTCTCATCTTTCAGATGAGCTATAACATCTATTTCTATAACAGCTCCACGAGGTAAAGCAGATACACCAACAAATGTCCGCGCAGGAAAAACATCAGAATATTTTCTGAAAAAACTTTCCCAAATAGCATTTATTTTTTGAGCTTGATCAATACGAGTAGTAAAAACAGTTGCTTTCACGATATCAGCAGGTGTAAGACCAATACTTACCAAAATCCTATAGATATTTTTGAGCGCTTGTTCTAACTGCTCTTCTAAGGTCTCTTTCAGAACTTCACCATCAACACCTATCTGACCTGCCAAGAACACAAAATTATCCTCAATACGAAAAAGAGAATACGGTCCAAGAGGCTTTATATTGCTGAGAAAAGATTGTTCGTTCTTCTCACTATAAACTCCTTTTTCTTTTTCTTCCATAACAAAAAATTTTTGTAATAATACCTCAGGAAAATTTGGAAATTAAAATAAAAAAAATAAACCTAATAATAAAGAAAGAAAGAAAAGAAGAAAAGAGTATGTTTTATTTTTTTCTAATCGCAAGTTCAATTCTTATAAATCAGGAAGCAAAAAATCTCGCACAAGAAAGTATATATGAAAAATTGAAACCAGAAGAGATATTTGAAACTTTATGCTCATCATGTCACGGGAAAGATGGATCAGGAAATCCTAACTGGAAAGAAATGGGACTTGACACTCCGCCTGCAAATTTCAGAGACAGAAAGTTCAATTCAAGAGAACCACTTTCAGATTGGATAAGAGTAATAAGAGATGGCGGAGCAAACCATGGACTTTCAAAGTATATGCCGGCTTTCGGAAATATACTATCAGAGCGAAAAATAAAAGAATTAGCTTTATACCTCAAAAGCCTCGGATATGACAAAAGATATCCCCAAGGGGAACTAAATTTTCTGAGAACTCATTACACAACCAAAGCTTTTCCAGAAGATGAATTCATTTACATAATTCAGATCTCAAAAAATTATTTTTCTCACACTCTTTACTTTGCTCAAAGAATAGGT
>JAVVGL010000046.1:0-8339 GCA_032249135.1 Candidatus Calescibacterium sp.
CTTATAAATCTAATTTGTCACTTGATATGTTTTTTACCCATAAAGAAAAAATATAATAAAAATCATGAAAAAATAAATTTTCTTGATGGGAACTAAGGTTATGGCATATTTTGACCTCGTTTTCAGGTTCAAGATTTTTTAGAAAAAATGAATTTAGGAAACAAAATATTTGACCCACGCTTTCCAAGACCAAAAGACAAAGAACCAGCTTTAAAGCATCCTATAAGATTTGAATACGCATATAACAGAGCAGGAGAGATTTTAGGATTTGTAGCAAGAAGAACAAAAGATGGATCATTTTGGTATTCAGCAGAGTTCAAGCATGATTTGAGAGGGAACGTTTCGCAAAAGAGAGTAATTTTGAGTGATGGAAATTCATACACAACAAATTACCTTCATGATTTTGAAAACAGGCTTTGGAAAATTTTATTTCAAAATTTTATTTAAAATGAATTATTGCTATCACAACAAAAAATTGCTTTCAGTAACAAGAAGTAAGTTAGCAAAATATGTTTTTGTTTCAATTCTATGTTTTTTCTTGTTCTTTTCATTTTCATCTTATGTTAGAGGTGAAGAATCAGGAGGAGGAGATTTTGCTAATCTTATTGCAGAAAGTGTTGCAGGGCAGGTCATAGCTGATTTTTTTATTCCTCGCTTCCAGCCTGTCAGATTAGTAAGTTTACATAGAGGATATTTTCTATCAGGATGGGAACCGGGTGAATTTTTAACAGTAGGTTATTCATTTGCTTTTGGTACGGAAGGTTCTCATCCATTTCTTTTCTCTGTTTCCTTCAACAGAACTTATGAAAGAGTAAATCTTGAATTTTCGGTTTGGCCTATTTCTTTCCAGTTTTTGCCAAAATTCAGACTCATCCGTATAGGTAACATAGGAGGACTTGTTCTTGGAGCAGGTCCAATTTTAAGCTTCTCAAAATTCCCGATATCAGGAGAAGTTTCTTTAAATTTGATCTTGGGACCTGAATCAATAGGACTGCCGGAATGGTTAGGAGCATATTTTGGACTTTGCGCTATGGATCATTTGATTAAGGTAAATGAAAATATAATTACACCTTACATTACCAAATATAATTTCAGAACTATATTAGGTTTTTTTATTATCAAAAGAAAATATGGAATTACTCCATCTGATAAATTCATTTTAGATAAGTTTATTTTTGAATTGCAGTTAGGGCTTGGAGAGAGCGGGATATTTATGCTTTTTGGGTTCGCATTCAATATACGCTTTCCCGATTAATTATTAGAGAATAGAAGAAAGCTTTTTATTATGAAGGCTGAAAAATTAAGATTTGTAATGGTAGCTTACCTTATCATTCAAGTTTCAGTTTTTATATTTGTGGTATTCTCGTGTAAAAGCAGATTAGAAAGGGAAGAGTTAATTAAACATTATGGTAGAAGAGAAATAAGAGAAGAAAAATGTGATGGCAAGGATGATAACAAAAATGGTCTTATAGATGAAGGCTGTATTTTGTGGAGTTATGAATTTACTCATTATCCTGAATTATCTTCGCCTAAGATTTGCTCAAATAAAAATATAGTGTTGCTTTCTTGCAATATAAGATATAATTTTCCACTAACAGTTTATGCATTAAAATTGGACAAAGGAAAAGTAATATGGAAATATAATATTAATGATAGGAGTATATCTCCTGACTTTTGTCTATTTTGGTTACCATTATTTGGGCAACCTTTAGAAGTTTCGGACCTGAATGGTGATGGAAAGGATGAAGTCATAGTAATTTATAGATCAGAGACCTCAGATAGTTCACAAGCCTTAAATTTACTTTCGCTAGATTGTGGTGGAAATTATTATTGGACTTACAAGGAAGAAGAAAAACTCATCGGAGGAGACAGAATTTTTTTCATTCCACCATCTGTGGAGGATATAGATAAAGATGGAAAGAGCGAGGTAGTAAGCGGAAAAATAAAAATTTTTTGGGGAGATGAACCTGAAGAAATTGAGAGTAAGTTTTATTTTTATTTTTTTGACTGGGAAGGAATTCTTTTCAAAATCTATAGCTTTAGTTTAAAAGCTTTTAGTATTCCTTTCTTTAAACCTTTATTTGGTGATATCGATGGTGATGGTAAAAAAGAAATGATTTTTGCTTCAAGCGAAGAGCCGGGATGGTTTTGGATTATGTCTAAATTTAAAGGTAAGCTTTATTTGATAGACTTTGAAAAGAATGCAGGCGAAATAAAATATTATGATATTGAGCTCTATAATCCTTTCGCATTAGGAGATATAAACTCTGATGGAAAGGAAGAAATAATAATTCCATCTGGAACAAATTTATATGCTATTGATGAAAAGGGAAATTTGCTCTGGAACTTTAATATAGGTTACCATATCGCAAGTCAACCTGTGGTTTCAGATATTGATTCAGATGGGAAACCCGAAATACTTTTTATCTCTCGTGATGGAAAGATAAAAGTTCTGAATGGAGAAGGAAAATTGATTTCCGAATATGAAATTTGGAAGAGGGATGAGGAAGTAATGGTAGGAGCTTCATCTTTGGCATTAGTTGATATTGATTTTGATGGCAAAAAAGAGATTATAGGTTGGACGGATGAAGTTTTTATGATAAAGAATGGAGTTAAGGTATGGAACTTCATAGTTGGGGGTCCTAAAAAAGATTTTGAACCTCCTCTTGTTGTGAATGATGATGGAGATTTTAAGATTGTCGTAACATTTGCAAACAGAATTTATGTTCTAAAAGCAGGAAAAGTGAAAAAATGAATAACAAACTTGGGCTATCTTTATTATTATTATTTTTATTCTTTACCCTACCCTACCTGAATTGTTTCAATGAAAATAAAATATGTAACATTTTTAATCCATGCAACGAATGTATGAAGGAATATAATGAAAAATTACTAGAGAGAGCTCCTTTCCCATTTGAAGATTCATTAGAGTATAGTTCAGGTAAGATCTCTGGAGCTTATGAGCGTATATTTGCTATCTCTTCTGATGGAGAAATAATATTTTCCCTGAAATTAAATAGAACAGAAAGAACGGGTTTTTATTTTATTTTCCCTCCAATTTTACACAGCTCAAAATATTATGCAGTAAGCGAATGCGGTGAAGTTTTAGTTATAAATGAAAAAAGTTCTAATCATATCGTGTGATGAAACTAATAACTACATTATCAACGGGGAAGGCTCCGCAAAAAAAAAACTAAGCTTTGCATGTTGGATTTTCAGGGGATATAGTTTGAACGAGTATAAATACTTGATTGAAGATGAAGAAGGGAATGCATATTTTATAGCAAATTGTCGTGATGGAGACTATGTAGTAAAGCTGAAAGAAGATGGTAATATCATTTGGATGAGAAAAATATTAGAATGGAATTCTAAATAATTTGATTTTCTTTTTTTTTTAAGTTTTGTTCTATTTTTTTATTTTTTGCTAAAGTTTGATTTATGAGAGAGGTTTTATTGAAAACGCTAAATTACATCAAGGTTCCTTTTGTATTAGCTTTTCTATATTCCGTTTTAGTCTTTGTGGTTTTGATGATGGGTAGGAAGGTTCAAGATGAACATTTGCGGGGAGCTTTCGCTCTCTTTCCAGTTGCATCTTTGCTTATAATATTCTTTTCTGCTCTGGTCTTCCAAATTATAAAAGAGAAAAAGAAAAAAGGTCAGAGTTAGAACTAATAAGTTCTTCTATTTTTTCCTCAACTTTTTCAGAGGATTTTAATCCAAGTTTTTTCATGAGTTTTAAACCTTTTTTTGCTGCTGGTATAACATAGGGGATAAATTTTTTGTTTTTCTTCTCTTTGAAGATGAACATAAATCTACCTGCTGCTTTTAAGGTCCTTTGTATTCCACACATCACATAATGAACTTCAAAATCTTTTGGTATTCTGAATCCTCTCTCTTCACTCCTTTGCTTGTATAAAGATTTTATTTTATCTTCAAGGTTTTCTGGTACATCAACATAGGCATCGCAGGTCAAAGATACAAGATCATAAACATACGGACCGAGCAAAGCATCCTGAAAATCAAGTATTCCAACTTTACCACCATCAAGGCACATCAGATTTTTTGAGTGGAAATCTCTGTGAGTGAAAACATAAGGTGTTTGCGATAAAACATCAGAAATTTCCTCAAATTCTTTTTTTATCTCTTTGTCTTTATCTATTGTAAATCCCATGAAAAACTCACAGAAGTGATTGAACTCCCACATTAGCATATTTTTTGTGAATTTTAGCTCAAACGCATAGCAATTCTCATCTTTTTCTGCGTTTTGCATAATGCAAAGCTGCTCTATTGCATCAAGATAAAAAACTTCTGATTTTTCAGGTCCGTTCTCCCTTACAAAAACATCAAGTGGTGTTCTACCAAAATCCTCAAGTATAAGGATTCTTTCTCCATCATATTGGTATATTTTTGGGACTCTGACTCCTACTTTTGAGAGAAATCTTGCTATGTTTATGAATGGAAGTTCTTTAAAATTTACTTGCTTTTCAAGGATTTCCTCAAATATGATGCGTGGATCTATATCACCCATAACCATCGCAATTTTTGTTGTTTTGTCGGGAAAGAAAAGTCTGAAATATCTTCTTGATGATGCATCTGGTGTTAATGGTTCAACATCAACGACTCTTATCCTCTCTTTTTCAAGGAAATTGAAAAGCCTCTCAAAATATGAATCAGATACATTTTTAATTTTCTCCATTTGCATATTATAATTATGCAATTTCGGAGTATAAATTAGAATTTAGAAGATGGAATTTGGTAAAAATAAAAATGTGAAAAAAAGATTTGCTATTGTTCTTTCTGGTGGGGGAGCTCGGGGAGCGTATGAGGTCGGAGTGCTAAAATACATTTTTTCAGATTTCCCTCGTGAAACAGGAATAAAACCTCATTTTGATATATTCTGTGGAACAAGCGTGGGAGCTATACACATAGCTTTTCTTGCATCATACATAAGGCAGATAGAAGAAAACACAAGAATTCTGATTTCAATATGGGAAAAAATGAAGATGGAAACTTATATGAAAGTAAATTTCTCTTTCATATTTGAAGTTTTCAGAGGTGGTAAAAGGAAAAGCTCTGATGAAGATAATATCAATATGATAAAAAGGGCTCTCTTTGATGTCTCAAATCTCAACACAATAATATCAAAAGGAATAAATTGGGAAATGATAAACAGAAATGTTACAGATGGAATAATTCATTCAGTTTGTATTTTTGCAACACACATAGCTTCTGGTATTACAAGAGCTTTTATAAATTCTCGGGAAATCATATCTGAGTGGAAAAAGGATCCCTTTATGGATTTCAAGCAGGTGGCTTTTCGTCCAGAGCATGTTTTAGCATCTGCTGCCATACCAATAATATTTCCTCCTGTGAAAATAGATGGTGAATGGTATTGTGATGGAGGTGTAAGACTTAACACTCCTTTATCACCAGCTATAAGACTTGGAGCAGATAAAATATTTTCGGTTGTCCTGAGATACTATGAACCTTCTGCCAGAAAAGAAAGAGAGGAGGTTTATCCAAATATATTTTACATAATAGGAAAAATCTTGAACGCTCTATTTCTTGATAGAATAGCCTACGACTTTTCTCGCCTTGAAGTTATGAACCAGCTCATAGATACAGTGAAAAGTTCAGTAGGAGAAGAAGAATTTGAAAAAATAAGTAAAAAAATGAAGGAGGTAAGAGGGTATGAGTTGAAAATAGTAGATCTGCTTTATATAAGACCTTCCGAGGATATAGGGAAAATAGCCTATGAATGTGCAAAAAAATATGCACGCCTCCCGACATCACGCAACAAAGCTCTTATAAAATTTATATTGGAGCTCTCCCCACGAGTTGATTCCGATGTTATAAGCTATATATTCTTTGAACCAAGTTATACTTCCGAACTTATAAAGCTTGGCTATGAAGATGCCAAAAAACAAGCAGATCAAATTTTCAAATTTTTCTCGTCATAACTTAAAAGCTTAAATCAAAATAAAAATCCAAAAAGTAAAAATAAAAAATAAAATAAAAAAAATAAAAAATAACATATATGGCTGAAAAATCTGATAACGAAAAAACAGAAAAAGAAAAAAGAAAAGGTTATAGACTAACTCACATAACTACAAAGTTTGGCGATAAAGGAAAAACTTACATCGTTGGTGGATTTGTTTTGAGCAAGCATCATCCGCGAGTTAAAGCTTATGGAACTGTAGATGAACTCGCAAGCTTTATCGGATATACATTATCAAAGATTTCAAAAGATGAAGAATTGAAAGATATAGCAGATATTCTGAAAAAAATTCAAAATCACCTTTTTATTCTTGCAGGAGACCTCGCAAGGCTTTCAAAACCATCTGATACTGAAAAAAAACGTGTTTCTTCTAAAATGATAGATTGGTTGGAAGAACTTGAAGAAAAATATCTTTCGGAACTTGAACCGCTTGAAGATTTCATTCTGCCAGGTGGTTCTGAACCATCTTCACTTATGCACATTTTAAGAACAGTAGCAAGAAGATGTGAAAGAGAAATTGTAGAACTTGCTTCATTTGAGAATGTGAACGAGAATTGCTTGATTTATATGAACCGTCTTTCAGATCTTTTCTTTATTCTTGCAAGAATAATAAATAAAAGAAAAGGAATAAAAGATGAGATCGTAAATTGGGAAGAATAGATTTATCGGGGGAATCAGTTTTATGAGCGAGAAAAAATTATCTTTTGGCATAATAGGTGTAGGAAAGATGGGATCAGCTTTGGCTTATGCTCTAAAAGAAGATTTTCCCTTACTTTTATACGATAAATTCAGAGTCCCACATGACCTCAAAAATTACGAAAGAAAATTAGAAGATGTTTTGTCCGAAAGCGACATTATAATCTTGGCTGTAAAACCAAAAGATATTTACGATGCTTTGTCTGATATAGCCGATTTGGCAAACTCTAATTATAAACTTGTTGTTTCATGTGCAGCTGGAATAAGGTCTGATCTTCTCAGAAGATATATAAAAAGGTGGGCAAGAATTATGCCGTCTTTAACTATATCTCAGAAAGAAGGAGTTTTAGCTATACTCGCAGGTCTTGAAGAAGATGCAAAAATTTTGGAAAATATATTCAAAAAATACTCAAAAACATTTGTTGTAAAATCAGATGATGAGATAGATATCTTTACCGCAACATCGGCATCAGGTCCAGGATACCTTTCAGTAATTTTTGAAGCTTTTGAAGACGCTATCGTAAGAGCGGGATTACCAAGAGCCGTTGCAAGAGAAGTCTCTGCTCATACATTTTTAGGTATTGCTAAAATGATAATTTCTGGTAAAGCTCCTTATCAAATAAAAGAAGAAGTTATGACACCGGGAGGAACTACTGCGGAGGCAATAGTTGAAATAAATGATGTAAGGAAAGCTATTTTTTTGGCAGTTGAAAAAGCTCTGATGAAAAGTAAGCTTATTTCTGACGAGTTGAGCCATACGAAAAAGTAATCAGTTCACAGTTCCACAAGTTTTCCATTTTCAAGTTTGTAGGTTTTATCCATTTTCTCCGCTATTTTGAAGTTGTGAGTTACGATAACTAACGCTATTTTTTCTCTTTGACACAACCTTATTGTTTCGTCTATAACTTTTTCTGCAGTTTCGGGGTCAAGGTTTCCGGTTGGTTCATCTGCCAAAAGAGCTTTCGGCATCACACTTATGGCTCTTGCAAGTGCAACTCTTTGGTATTCTCCACCAGATAATTCCCATGTGTTTTTCCTTTCAGGAACTCCGAAATCTTGAAGGATTTTTTTTGCTATTTCTTTTGCTTTATCTCCGAATACTTTCCTAGCGAACAGCTCAACATTTTCAAGCGGAGAAAGTTCATCTATAAGGTACCCGTTTTGAAAAACGAAAGATATTTTTTTGCCTCTTATGTTTTCTAATTCTTTTTCACTTTTCCATGTTACATCTTCTCCATCTATGATTACTTTACCTGATGTAGGTTTGAGGATTGTGCCTATTATTGAAAGTAATGTAGTTTTGCCTGAGCCGGAAGCTCCAACTATTGCAACTTTTTCTCCTTTTTTTACTTTGAGATTAACTCCTTTTAGAACTTCTATTTTTCTATTTTTTTCCTCAAAGTGTTTCCAGATATCTTGCGCCTCTATTATTATTTCATCTTCCATAAAAGTAATTTTTAACCCTGAGCACTACTTTAAAATAAAACTTAAATCTTCTTATAAAAATCAACTTTTCTATTGCTTTCTTTCCCTTATCTGACAAGGCTTCCGGAGATTGTTCAAAATCTTGACTTTTTTTCTTTTTTCGAAATGATTAAATTTTTAGTTGGTAAGAAAATGGATATTTCAAAAAATCTACTCTGGA
>JAVVGL010000047.1:0-7736 GCA_032249135.1 Candidatus Calescibacterium sp.
AGTCTCATTTTTGAGACTGAGTCTCATTTTTGAGACAGCTGAAATTTTAAAATCTAAATAATAAATCAAGAATCTGAAATGAAGAAAGTGATAAAACAACAAGGAATATAGATACAAAAAGGAGCTCAAAAGATTTGACCCAATTTTAAAAGAAATTTTCTCAGAAGCAATAAGAACGATTTATTACTTAGCTATTGGTAAAAAAATTGGTAAAAAAGTAAAGGTCATATCGGCGGAGATAAGTTTGGTAAAAACTTTCCGTCCTGATATTTTAGTTGAAGCTGATGGTGAAATAATCCAGGTTGAAATACAAGCTCAACAAGATAAAACTTTACCGAAAAGAATGTTTCGCTATTACTATGCAATAGTAGAAAAATATAAAAAAGAACCCACTCAAATTGTTTTATTTGTAGGAAAAGGAAATCCCCCTCCATCAGAGTACAAAACTCCGAAGCTAACTTTAAGATATGAAGTCTTAGATATGAAGAAAATAGACCCTGATGTGTTTATAAAGAGCAGAAAACCTGGTGAGGTAATCGTAGGGATTTTAGCTGGGAAATTCAAAGATAAACCCAAGATAATAAGAAAGGTCAAAAAAAGAATTGTAGAAATTCTGAAAAATGAAGAAAAAATCATAAAATATATAGATAGCATAAGTTTTTTAGCTGGATTATTTGATATTGAAATAAAGGTAAAGCCTATGTCAATACAAGTTGACATAAGAAAAACTTTCCTCTATAAGTGGGGAGAAAGAGAGGGAGAAAAAAGAGGGCTCGAAAAGGGATTAATTTTGGGAATTGTTCAATCAAAGTTTGGTAGCTCAAAGGCAAAACAATTCAAAAACTTTTTAGAGAAAATAGATGATATAAATCATCTGAAAAAGATAAAAAAGGAAATAATAAGAGCAAAAACCTGGGAGGATTTCATAAAGTTCATTCAAAATTCAAAAATTTCAAATCCCAAAAATTCAAAGAAAAAACAAAATTAGTTCCCAAAATTTTACTTCCCATTTTAGTTCCCGAAATTTTACTTTTCTTATCAGTCTCATTTTTGAAACTCAGTTTCATTTTTGAGACTAAAAAGGAAAAAAAATAAATTTTCCCCTGTCTATAAAAAGAGTTTCACAATCCAGTTCAATAAATACCCAGCATACAAATCAGTAGCGGTGGGGAGAATAAATGAGGAAATAAAGATTGATAAAGGGTTAAAAAATGAAAACAAAAAAATTGAAAAAAAAGTGGAACAAATTTTGCTATAAAGTTATAGAGGAGCAAGAAAGAAAAAAGAAAAGGAGGGAAGGAGATATGGATGGGGTAAAATCAAAAATAAGTCAGGAAAAAGGAAATAAGGTAGTAGGAACTTTTGATGGTGAAGTTCTTATTTCAAGGAGAAAATTTCTGAAAGGTATTGGAGCAATAACCGGGCTTTTAGCTCTTGAAAAACTTGCCTGTGCTCCGAAAAAACCAGAAGGCGAAGTACCACCAGAACAACCTTGGAAACCACCTTCTGTATATCACGATTTGTATCCAAAGGAATATCAGGAGGAATTTGTTCCATCAACATGTTGGATAGGTAAGCAAGATTGTTCTTTGGTTTACAGAGTTATAAAGCAAAATGTTAATGGTAAGGAGATAAGAAGAGTTGTAAAAGCAGATGGGCTCGTTATAGAAAAGGCAACAGGAAATATTGTTTTTAACCCGGATGAAGTAAAAAAGCGAGCAGATGAATTGCTATATAACCCAAGAAACAAGGGGACACTCTGCCCAAAAGGAGCGGGAGCTAATGTTACAGCTCTGTATGCTCCAAATAGAGTAAAATATCCTCTGAAAAGAATAAACAGAAAAGGTGAGCCGGGAAAGTTTGTAAGAATCTCATGGGAGGAAGCCAAAAATCTTATAGCTCAAAAATTAAATGAGGTAAAACAAAAAGGTGAATATATCTTGTGGCAAAAGGGAAGAAGTAAATCAGGGGCACTATATGATAATGCATTTACTAACGCCCTCAAAAACGCAGGATTCAAACTTTACAAAATAGGACACGGAGCTTACTGCTCTGATGCAGGTTATAGAGCTTGCGAATATACAATAGCACAATCCGCCGTTCTTAACCCCGATTTTAAATATACAAGATACATTTTGAATATAGGTACAGGATTCATTGGAGTGTCGGGTGGAAATAAACTATGCTTTATTACATGGCCGCAAATGCTAACCGAGGCAAAAGAAAAGGGACAAATAAAAAAAGTTGTAACATTAGACCCACAATTGAGATCCGGTGGGAATCATACAGATGAGTGGATACCACTAAAACCGGGAACAGACCTTGCATTCTTTTTAGGAATAAGCCACTACCTTATAAAAAACAGACTAATAGATAAAGATTACCTCAAAAAATATACAAACGCCGCGTTTTTGGTTATAGTTGAAAAAGGACACAAGAAAAGATACTATTTCGCCAAAAATTCAGATGGAAAACCTCTCATATACGATAAAAACTCAGGTACGGTAGTTCCTTTTGATCAAGCAGGAGCAGACCCAATTCTTTTTGTAGATGAGTCAGGAAAAACCGAAATAAAATTGAAGCTGAACAACGATGGAATTTTAGATGATAGCGGAGAAAATGTCAAAGTAAAGCCTGCCGTTGAGGCATTTTTTGATATACTTGATGAAAATGGCTGGACAGCAGATTGGGCTGACAGAACATGTGATATTCCATCCCTTACAACTGCAAGAATCGCAAGAGAACTTTATGAGAACTCCGGAATAAAAGAAGGGCTAACAGTGGAGATAGAAGGAAAAACATTACCTTTGAGACCAGTAAGCTGTATGCTTTATCATCTTGCTCAAACCGAGTTAGGATTCCTACTAACTCGTGCAATTCTCTTAACATTCATGCTTCTTGGAGCTGTTGGGGTACCCGGAGGAGTTCTTTCAGATTGGGGATCTACATCACCTCATGCTAACTTTACAAAATTCGGTAAGATGGATATAAAAAATCCTCCTTATGATTTTACTCTTGATTCATCTAAATATTTCCCAATAACTTCTCCTAATCCATCTTTCCTTTCGCGTGTCCTTATTGACCCATCAAGGTATGAGGTTGATGAGAAAAAATTACCACGCGTCATGTTTGTTCATATGTTTAATTTGGGAAGGAACGGTCCGGACATACCTTCTGTGGTAAATGGTTTTTCAAAGGTTGATATGGTGATATGGTTAGCTCCTTGGCTTACGGAAGGAGCATCTTTGCTTGCAGATATTGTTTTACCCATAGCTACGATTGAAAAATATGAAGGACCTCTATCCGGGAGTACGATTTATGAGGGAGCTTCTGCTTTGAGGGTTCCTCCTGTTCCACCTCTTTATGAATCAAAAAGCGAACTTGAAGCTTATATTGAGATATGCGAAGTCGTTGGAGCACTTTACGGAGATAAAGGATATATTGCTGAAATTAACAAAGAACTCAAACTTACTGGGACAGGCTACGAGCTTGATGTTAATAAAAAACCCACTCCGGAGGAAATATTTGATAAATGGGCAAGAGCTCAAAATTTAAAAGGTCCAAAAGGTGAAGAAGGTCTTGAATACATCAAAAAATACGGGGTCTCTCCTCGCAAAAACCAAAGTGCAAAATCAATTTATCCGATACTTTGGGATTATTGGGGAGGTTGGGATGACACTAACAAATTTGAAAAAAGGTTCAGGTTCTGGGGTGAATCTTTGAAAAAAGCCCAAGATAAGATGAAAGAAATGGGTCTTGATGAAAATAAATGGATTTATGTGAAAGATTATTTCCCTGTTCCGCTTTGGAGACATCCTACTATGGAAAAATCTCCATCAGATTACAGTTTTTATCTTATAACTCCAAAGATGATAGAGTACAAGCAAACAAGGTCTGCGTGGATACCGGTTTTAGCTGATATGGCTCAGTACCAACACGACCCTGATAATCCAACTGTTGGACAAGTTGCAATAATAAACAGGAGAATTGGAAAATCTTTGGGCATAAGCGACGGAGATGAGATATATGTTGAATCTATCAATCCTTTAACCGGAGAAGTAAGGAGAGTAAAGGTTAGAGCTTCCCTTGCTGAATATGTAAGACCAGATTGTGTCCTGATGTTCCATCACTTAGGAGAGTGGGCAGGAACAAAGCGGGAACCTTCTCCTAATATGCTGGGTTTTGCTTCCGAGGGTTTTGTTGCTATGACGCAAGATCAATCTTTCCAAGTGAAGGTAAAAATTTATAAAGCATAAAAAGGAGGTGAAATGAGATGGCAAGGTATGGCATGGCAATAGACTTAACAAAGTGTGTCGGTTGCAGAGCTTGTATGGTGGCATGTAAAATAGAAAATTCTACTCCTCGGGATGTCTGGTTCATGTATGTTTTCAGGTTTGAAGAAGGGGAGTATCCGAATGTGAGAGTGAGGTATTTGCCGCGCCCGTGCATGCACTGCCAAAATCCACCTTGTGTCAGAGCAGATAAAGATGGAGCAAGAATAAAATGGAGAGATTGGCTCGTTGAAACAGATTACGACAACCACAAAGGCGATAGGTCTCTGGAGTTAGCTTGTCCATACGGTGTCAACTTTTTTATAGAAGAAGATCCAGATTTATATATAGATTGGTCAAAGGATGAATTCACTGCCGGGATTTTTGGATGGTTTAACCCCGATTTACAAAAACCCTCAAAGTGGGATGGCGACCCTGAGAAAAAAGAAAGAAGACTTGCGGGCGGTCCTTACAGAGCGCAAACAGTTGGAAAATGTACATTCTGTATTCATAGGCTTGATAAAGGAATTCAGGTTACAGCCTGTCAGCAGGTCTGTCCAGTAAGAGCTATAATATTTGGAGACCTTGATGACCCAAATTCTGAAATATCAAAAGTCCTTGAAGGTAAAGTTGAAAGAAAGAAAGTGAAAGTTATAGGTCCGGGCAAAGTTGAAAGTGAAGAGGAAGTTGTTGTACCAAAAGAAGGTTCCGGGGTTTTCGTTCTCAAACCAGAAGCTGGAACTTATCCCAAAGTTTTTTATATAGGAGATCCACCTGATGAAGATGCTCGCCCAATAGAGATTGTTCCAGTAAAGAAAGGTACGCAAGCAAAGGGAGATGAAAAATGGGGTAATCTTGATATACCCTTCGGTCTTCCAGAAAAAGAGAAAAGTAAAAAATAATAATGATGAGATAAGTAGATACTGGGCAAAAAATTAGGAGGTTTAAAAATATGATCGGAAATGGGCAGATCAAGTCAGATGAAATTGTGAAACCAAAAGAACTTATGCAACAAGAAGAAGAAAATAAATCTGATTTTATTGATGATGATTTTGACTTTTTTATTGGACAAGTTATAAGTAAGTTTTTGTCGGTGTTATTTGATTATCCAACGGAGGAGAAAGTAGAGAAGGCAAAGGCTCTGGCTGAGTTTTTGCGAGCTCACAAAGATATATTGCCGGATTACATCGTTGAACTTGCAGATGAAGTCTCAAATTTGAGATTTTCTGAGAACCTTCAAGCAGATTATGTTTCAATATTTGATTTCCAAACTCCTCCATTTATTTCCTTCTGTGCACAAGCAGAAAATCCAAATTTGATTCTAATTCTTGACTCAATTTACGCATCGGAAGGAGTTTATGTTGATGAGACAAAACTCCCGGATGAGTTCTCTACAATTTTTGAGTTCTTATCTTTGCTATATTCAAGAAAGAGAAAAGATAAGATAAAGCATATGAGTATGATTTTAAAACCGGCTTTGCGTTTTCCTGAACCAGACCACCAGCTTTATGGAAGAGTTGTAAAATCAATGAAAAGCTTTGTCCAAAATTTTTTATTTGAAAAAGGAGGTGAATTTTGAAATGAGATACATATTGCTATATTTTTTATCTTTTGTTTTGGTTTTTGTTTTTGGTTTTTATTTGAATTTGTCTTCTTATGAAACTCCTGCTTTTGTTAAGTTTGAAAGAACACCCGAAATAGCCGAAGAAGCCGAAGAACCGCCTGCTACTTTCCCTCATCTTGTTCATCAAGAACTGTTTTACTGCTATGTATGTCACCCAAGTGTTTTTAAGTTTGGTGGAAATGTTATGACTCACGATGATTTTGATAACGGAAAATTTTGTGGGGCGTGCCATAATGGAGTTATATCTTGGCATATAGATGACGCCCCCGATTGTGAAGTTTGCCATAAATGAACAAAGAAAGGAGGTAAAAAGGTATGGTAAAAAAAATCATTTTTTTGGCTTCTTTGGTTTCGGTTTTGTGTGTGGGTAGTGCATTAGGAGATGATGAGGAAAAGAAGCCGGGAGAACCAGGGCAGAGACTTGAAATCTGGGGAATAATGATAAACGGAGTTTTTGATGTTGCTCTTGAATCTCGCGAGTTTTACGCGAACCCTTTTGATGGAAAATTCTCTCTTACGAATTATCACCATTTCGTTTTTCTTTCAAGGCAAAAAGCTGATGAAAAATTTTTCTTTTCCGCAGAAGTAATTGAAAGATACTTTTACGAATTCGGTGCAAAATTGGGCAGATTTACTCTTAAATTTGGAAAAGTCCTTATACCATTCGGAGCGGACCCTCTCTTTCACCACAACTACGGAGGACTTGTAGGATTTGACCAAAAATTTGTTCCTTTTGTTTGGTCAGAACATGGAGGATTTTTCACAGCAAAGATATTTGAGGATATGGAAAAAAGGCTATTGGTGTCAAATGACTTTTTCGTTGTGAATGCTCCCGAGGGAGATCCGACGCAAGTTTTTGCGATGGGTAAAGCATCTCCATCAAGGTTTGCAGTAGGTGATAGGCTGAAAATGGGGTATTCCCGTGTTGTAGGGTACCTTTCCGGATATTTTACAGAGTATGCAGAGGGATATCCGATGTTTATGTGGGGAGGAGATTTGTCTTTCGCTCGCGGTTTTTTCCCGTTTTTGAAAAATCTATCTTTGAAAACTGGATTCGCATATATGAATGCTAAAGGTGACCCAAAGAAGATGGGAACTTACTTTAACTTCGCAGACTACATCAGAATAGATTATGACCTCCCCTTAAATTTAACTTTTAGGTTCCTCGTTGGTTCAAGAACAACTCAAAACTATAAATACCCCTTTTACGACAAATCTACTCCATCAAAAGATGATGAAACAGCTTATAACTTTGCTCTGATTTATAGAAGAGGACCATTTTCTCTAACTACTCAGTATGTTATAAAAGTGGAAGCGAAGGAGCAAAAAGATGATTTCCTCAGAATTCATTTCAAATATGAATTTTGAAGATTTGAAAAAAGGAGGTGAGCACTTATGAAAAGGAATGGCATAAAAAACAGCATAAACAAAAAAATTAAGGTTTTATCAGGTCTGGTTTTGTTGTTAGGTGCATTAGCCTTCTTTGGAAAAAACTGCGGACCAACAGAAAGGGGAGAAGAAGAAAAAGTTTCAGGCGGGTATCCAAGCCAAACGACACAGCCATCTCAACCTACTCAGTGCCCATCTGTTTCTTATTCTAATGATATATATCCTATGTTGAGCCAAAAATGTTCTGGATGCCACACATCCGGACCCGGACCATCTTTCCTTTCAGGAAACAAAGATGCAGATTATCCAAAGATATCAAAGCTTGCAAAGGATGTTGAAGAAGGCAAAGGAAGTGAATTACTGCTTAAAGCAAGTGGTAAAGTAAATCATGGTGGTGGAGCTCAAATACCGGAAGGTTCGCAAGAATATACGAAGCTCAAATGTTGGATAGA
>JAVVGL010000048.1:0-6498 GCA_032249135.1 Candidatus Calescibacterium sp.
AGCAAAAGCTGAACCAAAAGGCGAGGCGATGAAAATTCAAACCCCAAAACAAGTTTCTCCCAGAAATCGTATAAAGATTCAAAATTTCTTGTATAAGATGGATAAAGAGGAGCAACTTTAAGTATATGAGAATATCTCATAAGTGGAACTCCAAAAAGCCCGAAAAATCCGAGAACTTTCATAAAAACCTCACGAGGCCAGAAAAAATATACAAGATGAGAAAGGGGAATATTTTTTGCAAATCCTACCATTTTTCCAAAAATCTGCATAGCCAGGACACCTTTACCGAAAAACACAGGACTTCCAAAGGTTATAACAGAAAAAACATTCTCCTGCTTCCAAGATGTATATGCGTATGAACATATACCACCAAGAGAATGCCCACCAAGAATAACTTTCGGAGATAAAGTCCGAGCTTTTATAAAACTTACTGCTGTATCTATATCTTTGAACACAAAATCTTCAAATGTATAATCATATCTTATCTTTTTTAGGCGTGAGAGGCCAGAGCCGCGCAAATCCACAGCAAAAACATGAAAACCTCTTTTTGAAAGCTCCGGAGCAATTCCACCACTTTTTCCATACCAGCTGAGATTATTCTGAGCATATCCATGAATTAAAAGAATAGGATAGGGATATTTTTTCTTCTCTGGTCTCCACTCAATAACCCCAATCTTCACTCTATCTCCTGCTATTAAAGAATGCTGAACCATACCCAATTAACCTCCCTTTGAAATAAATTTTAACCAAAAACCTTTCAAACAAAAAGTGAAGCAGAAAAATAAGTTGTGAGACCCAACATGCGAATAAGAGAAATTTTTCCGCAAAAAATAACTTGTAAATAATCTGGAACTAAAAATAAGAAAATTTACAAAAGCAAGCTATAAACAAAACACAAAAAAGAAGAAAGAAAGATAAAAGAAAGAAAGAAAGATAAAAAAAAAAGAAAGGAGATATAAAATATGAAATCAAATAATTTCGTAAATGAAGGATATATAAAGCAGGTAATAGGACCGGTAGTAGATGTTGAATTTCCAGACGGAGATCTTCCCCAGATATATAACGCCTTGGTGACGACAAATCCCGCAATATCAAATGAAGAATACAATCTCGTTCTTGAGGTCATGCAGCATATAGGTGATAGAACCGTAAGAACAATAGCGATGGATTCAACAGATGGACTAAAAAGAGGTCAGAAAGTCTATGATACTGGATCTCCAATAAAAGTTCCCGTAGGAAAAGGGACCTTAGGGAGAGTGTTTGATGTACTCGGCAGACCAATAGATGGTAAAGGAGAAGTTATAGCAGATGATTGGTGGCCTATACATAGACCTCCACCAGAAATTGTAGAGCAATCAACAAAAATTCAAATACTTGAAACAGGAATAAAGGTGGTAGATTTACTTACACCGTATCCGAAAGGAGGAAAGATAGGATTCTTCGGAGGAGCTGGAGTTGGAAAAACCGTATTTATAATGGAGCTAATTCATAACATAGCGAAATTCCACAAGGGAATTTCAGTTTTCGGGGGAGTCGGGGAAAGGTCAAGGGAAGGAAATGAGCTAATATTGGAAATGAGAGAATCTGGGGTTATAAATAACGCAGTTTTAGTTTTCGGTCAGATGAATGAACCTCCTGGAGCAAGAGCAAGGGTTGGCTTAACTGCTCTCACTATGGCTGAATATTTTAGAGATGTTGAAGGTCAAGATGTTCTACTTTTCATAGATAATATATTCAGATATGTGCAAGCAAATAATGAGGTATCCGCTCTTTTGGGTAGGCTTCCCTCCGCTGTCGGATACCAGCCAACTCTTATGCAGGATCTCGGAGAATTGCAGGAAAGAATAACATCAACGAAAAGAGGTTCAATAACATCTGTTCAGGCTATATTCGTTCCAGCCGATGATATAACAGATCCGGCTCCCGCTTCAACTTTTGCTCACCTTGACGCAACAACGGTTCTTTCAAGACAGATAGCTGAACTTGGGATATATCCTGCTGTTGACCCTCTTGATTCAACATCAAAAGCTCTAACACCGGAAGCCGTCGGACAAGAGCATTACATGGTGGCAAGAGAAGTTCAAAGAATACTCCAAAGATACAAAGACCTTCAAGATATAATAGCTATTTTGGGAATGGAGGAACTTTCAGAGGAAGATAAAATAACAGTTTTTAGAGCAAGGAAAATCCAGAAGTTTTTAAGTCAGCCATTCCATGTTGCAGAACAATTTACAGGAACTCCGGGGAAATATGTGAAAATAGAAGATACGATAAAGGGGTTCAGAATGATAGTTGAGGGTGAATGTGATGATATACCCGAGCAAGCTTTCTACATGGTTGGCACAATTGAAGAAGCATTCGAGAAAGCAAAGAGACTATAAGATTCACTGAGCAGAAAAAATTTCAAGTTTTTCCAAGATTTTTTTTGCTATTGAAATAAAAGATTCTTTTACGATTGATTTATTATCTGCTTTCAAGACAAAAATTTCCCCCCTATCAGATAGTTCCATAAGATAAGGGTCAATAGGAATTTCACCGAGAAAATCTAAATTATACTCCTGAGCAATCTTTTTACCTCCTTGTTTTCCAAAAATAAAATGTTTTTTCCCACAATCGCACTGAAAATAGGACATATTCTCTATAACTCCCAATATCCTCACATCAAGTTTTTTGAACATAGATATTCCTCTTCTTACATCTTCCAAGGCAAGCTCCTGGGGAGTTGTTACCATAACAATGCCATCTATCTGAGCTTCCTGTGCTAAGGAAAGTTGTACATCACCTGATCCGGGCGGCATGTCTAAAACTAATATTTCTGTATCTGGCCAAAGTGTGGAGAAAAGCAAAGTTCTGAAAGCTTTTATAACCATTGGTCCTCTCCACACAACAGGTGTTCCACCTTTTGCCATATAACCTAATGACATAATTTTTACACCATCCTTCTCAGCAGGAATTATATGTGTTCCATCTGGTGAAGTAGGTTCATAGTCTTCTGTTCCGGTTATTTTAGGTATAGAAGGACCGTGCACATCAAGGTCTAATATAGATGCTCTCAAACCCAAAATAGAAAAAGAAAATGCTAAATTGACGGCAACAGTTGATTTTCCTACTCCACCCTTTGTTGAATATATAGCAATTGTCTTTCCTTTTATAGGAATTTTTTGTCTTGTGAATATCTCTTTTTTCCTGACATGAAGATCAAGATGATTTATCCACGATATTTCAGAAAGAACCTCACGAGCTTTCTTTTCTATCTCTTCCACAACACCTTCTTTTTGAGAAGATACTTCAATATCAACAAAAACATTGTTTCCATCATCTACATCTACCTTCTTCAAAAAGCCGAAAGATATTATATCTCTGGAATATCCCGGAAAATTTACTTTTTTCAAAGCTCTTATTATTTCAACTATTTTCTTCTCTTTTTCTACCAGATCCATTTCTTTCAATTTAAGCTGAATTTTCTCTGTGATGATATTTTCTGCTCAACAAGATCAAAAATCAGATGCCAAAAATTTCATTGAAAAAATTTCCTTACATTATAAATGATGTGCAACAAAAACTCTTATGAAAAAATTTTTAAAAGTTCATCTCTTTTTATCTTACCGGTTGGGGTCAAAGGTATATAATCTACAAATTCAATCTCCCTTGGTCTAACATGAGGACCGATAAGTTCTGAAACCCTATCTGATATTTTTTTCATGAGAGTCTCTCCACCAGAAAAAGGTTTTTTAAGCTTTACAACGGCTTTTATTATATATCCCTTCTTTTCATCTTTTTTTGGAAGCACAGCACAATTTTCAACAAATTCCAAAGTCAAAATTGCTCTTTCAATTTCCTCAGGTGAGATTCTATATCCTGATGTCTTTATTATATAGTCTTTTCTGCCGATATAAAAAAAGTATCCATCTTCGGTGCGATATAACACATCACCTGTTCTATACCAGCCATCAACAAGTTTCTGTCCAAAACCTTCACGAAAATACCCGAGCATAATGATGGGAGCAGAGAATCTAACCCATAACTCTCCTTGCCCTTCTCCTTTTATTTCCTGTAAGTTTTCATCAAAAATTCCAACTTTCACTCCCGGGGGAACCCTTCCGCAAGATCCGCTTACAACGGGGAAAAAATATGGCGAGTTCGTAATGAGAGGTCCGGCTTCTGTTTGGCTGTAAAACTCAGTAATAGGAATTTTCAAGATATCTTTTGCCATATCGTGAAGAGCTTGTCCTACACTTTCGCCTGCGCTCAAAATCCTTTTCAATCTGAGTTTTCTTAACTTATCTGGCTTTACCTCAGAGAAGATTGATCGCAAAGCAGAAGGAGGAATAAATGCAGTAGTTACTCCAAAATTTTCCATGACTTCAACGACCAAGATAGGATCAAATTTTTTAGGTCTGAAAAGTAGAAAAGGAATTTTGAGTCTCATAGCTGGGAAAGGTCCGTAAAACATTCCAGCCATCCATCCCCAGTCGGCAATATCCCATATAATTTCGTTATCTTCAAGAGGGTAAGTCATGTATTTGAAAATTTCTGTCCTGCCTATGAGTATTTTGTGAGCATGCAGTACACCTTTTGGCTCACCTTCACTTCCTGAGGTAAAAAGCAAAATTGCAGGATCATCAAAGTATGTATCAACCCCGGAAAAAGGAGAAGATAAAGAAATTATATTTTCAACTTCTTTTATGTTCAAAACAATAGGTTTCTGCTCAATTTTTAAATCGGAAGATTCTAATATTTCTCTTACTTTTTGTTCGTTTTCATCATCTGCAAATATTATTTTCGGAGAGCCTTTTTCTATCCTTGTTCTTATTGCATCTTTTCCGAGAAGATAAGATACAGGCATAACTATGCCACCTGCAAGATAAACTCCCATATGCAAAAATACTACCTCCGGCAGGATATGTGATACAATTGCAACTCTGTCTCCAAAAGATATTTTTTCTTTGAAAAAACCCGCAAGTTTTTGAGATATATTTTTCAGATCTCTATAAGAAAACTCTTTTTTGTTTTTGCCGTCAAAAAATATGAAAGCAGTTTTATCCTCCCGCGGAGAATATATCATATCTTTTCCCATGTTGTAGGTTGCAGGGATTTTCCATACAAAATCAGAAAAATGCTGATTCACAGAATTTGGCGCCCCCAGGGGGATTTGAACCCCCGTTTCCGGATTGAGAGCCCGGCGTCCTAGTCCTGGCTAGACGATGGGGGCAAAATGAAAATAAAAACTAACAAAAAATCTAATCCTAAACAAAAAATAAAAATGAAATTCAAAAAAAAGAATATAAGTAAAATAAAAAGATAAAAAAGATTTCTCACAAATTCAGATTAAGATTTGATTTCTTCTTTCTTTTTTGAAAAAACAGAAGATGCAAGAATAAAAATTATTGGCTCAACTGTATGAAATCTCCTCGGTTGGGCAGCAAATGGAGTTGTTATTAAAAAAGTTCCATATAAGAAGATAAAAAAAAGGATTAAGGAAAACTTTGGTTTTATCTTCAACAGTGCCACAAATGAAAGTATAAATGATGACATACGCAACCCCCAAGAGAATAAATATATAATAAACCAGGGTAAAGGTAGCAAACCTCCTCTCTTCTCCATTATCTCCCTTATCGCCTCCAAAATTTTTCCCTTCAAAACCAACGGCACCACCTGATAAGCTGTCTCCCCACTCGCTGACGGACTTATATCCCCCCTGATAACATAATACATCATCCCTATCCCAACCGGTGGAAACGATTTTAAAAACCCAGCAACATGTATCTCAATCGGGTATCTTGTAATATTCTTAATAATCTTATCTCTGCAAACTTTTGCTACTTGTAATTCCTGCGTCAAATTTGTCTGATAACTCATCACCTCATCTAATGTATTAAATTTTACGCCCCATCCAAAACGTTCAGAAGCTTCATTGAATAAATCTTTATCAAGGTAAGGAGAGTAATAATAATCCTTTCCAAAAAATCTACCCTTTTCCATCTTCTGATATATCTCACACAAGAAAACAGGAGAAAAATGAGCAAAAATAATTTTTTTCCATATCAGCCAATTCCTTATCATCCATGGTGCTATCGTCAATATCACAAAAAGACCTGCTAATAAAAACTTCCTTATACTCCTCGTATATATCAAAACTAAAATTGGTGAAATCAAAGCAAAAAAATACCACATAGGATGCGTCAAACTCAAAACCCCTGCTATAATTCCCAAAAATGCTGATCTTACATTACTTACCTTACCAAAAAGTAGCACTAGAAAAATCAACAGAATAAATCCCTGCATAGTCTCCGTCATCAACGCTTGACTAAATATTATCGCTGATGGTGATATGGCATATAAAATCGCTCCTATATAAGGATTCCCCAATCCTATAACCCGGCTTATATGATAAATCAAAATTACCTTCATCGCATCCATTATATTCTGCGTAAATATCACTATCTCAGGTCTATATCCAAACAAAATATAATGACCAGCTATATACAACGGATATAC
>JAVVGL010000049.1:0-4312 GCA_032249135.1 Candidatus Calescibacterium sp.
AAGTCTCATAGAAATCATCCCCCCCATCGATATTCCACCAATTGCTGCAAATTTTTTAATTCCAAGCTTTGAGATAAGTTTTTCAATATCAAAAACGAGATCCCATATATTGCATTTCAAATCAGGTTTATCTGAATCTCCATGACATCTTACATCAGGAGCAAAGACTCTGTAACCTTCGCTTGCAAGAAAATCTATTTGATGATCAAAGACTCTATTTGATAGCCCAAGACAGTGAATAAGCATTATGTCTCCCCTTTTCCCCTCTCCTTCTATCCTCACCGCCAAAGAAAAATCTCCTATATTTATTTTCTCCTTCTTCATATCAAGAAATTATTTCTTTATTGTAATCATATTCCATAATGTAAAAAAATGTAGAAATTCTCAACTTCAAAAAATAAAAACATCAAAGAGAAGAAGTGGAACAGCTGGAAAGCTAGGTTTAAAAGGAAAATTTTGTTGGACAAACCATTTATTAATTTAGGGATAAATAAAATTTGTGAATAAATAAAATGGAAAGAAAAGAAATAGAAAGAGTAATAGCAAAGGGGAAAAAGAGAGAGGTTTTCAAAGATAAAGTATCTGAATTTGGAGAGAAATTATTTGAGATATTAATAGAAAAATGGAAAATATTTGTTGGAGGAATAATAGGTTTAGGTCTTGTAATTTTTGTTGGGTGGGCTTTAATTGAAAGAGAAAAAAATAAAAAAGCAGAAGATTTGAGAAAATTTGAGATAGCAATGCAACTTCTCACATCTTATGATCTGACAAAAGATAACCAGTATCTTGATGGAGCAATCTCTAATTTGAGTCAAATAGAAAAAAATCCAAAATACATATCAAAGATATATATAGCATGGGCGCTTTCAAGAAAAGGAGAAAAAGAGAAAGCAGCAGAAGAACTCCAAAAACTAATAGAAGACAAAAAAACACCAGAGAGCGTAAAAAGATTGGCTCAAATAATGAAAATAAATGTATTGGGAAGCTCTAACTGCGATGAAGTCAAAAAAACTTGGAACGAAATGAAAAGAAAAAGTCAAGAAAAAGAATTACCAGAAACTCCAGACGATGAGAAAGTTATAAACATACCTTTGAGAACATATTATGAAGTCATAAACTGCTCAAAAGGAGATACCCAGATTTTATCAGAAATAATAAGAGACCTTGATTCCATATATACTATTGAACAGCTCATATCACCTGAAAAGGCAAACTATGTCTTCATGCTAAAAAAATTCGCAGAAAAAATGATGATGTCAAGATAAACAAAAGATGAAAATAATGAGAAAGATGAAAATACTACACAAAAACGGAGAAACTATAAATTTAGGTGAAAATAACCATACCTCTTTTACTTTCTTTCTTCTTTCCTGCCTTTTCTCTCATTTCCTTATCTTCTTTACAGCAACATCAACTTATGCTGAAAACTCAGTGAATTTAAAACTTCTTTTTTTCAAAAAAATAAGCAAAGAGAATGTTTTTTTATCAACACCATTCACAATAAAAAATGATATTGCGGTAATATCTCAAAAAAAAATTATTATCTTTTCCAGAGAAAAAAATTGGAAGGAAATAGAAATTGAGATTGGATCATCTGCGATTTCAGAAATAAATAAATCCAACGAAAACTCCTTTCTTTTTTGCTCAGATGACAGTAATGTAGTAAAATTAGGGAAATTTATAGAACCCAAAATTTTTCAACTCCCCTTTCCGTGCATATCACCACCTATGCAAATAAACGGAAAAATAGTATCAGTAGATATACTTGGAAATATATGCGTATATCAAGATGAAAACTCAAACGAGAAAATAAAAAATAGAGAAGATAACGAGAATAAAAATGATTTGAGATCAGAGGAAGCAAAAGAAGAAGGGGAAAAATTAGATTTAGAATGTGTAGAACTCACAGAAGAAAGAAAAACATACGAACCGAAAATTTTATTTCCCTTTACTCCCAAAATACTCACAATAGGAAAATTTATTTTGATTCCTTATGAAAACAAAATTTTTGCTGCATCGGATGATCTCAAAATAAAGTATCCGTTATCAGAAATTCAGAATTCAAATTTCATATCATTTTTAGGCTACGAAAATGAGAATTTGGTCGTAGCGACAGAAAATAAAGTAGTGATTTTTGAAGTCTTTGAATCAGGAGACGTAGTAAAGATAAGAAAAAGATCAGAAATATCAATAAAAGATATATATGGAGCAGATTTTGATGGCAAAAAAATAGCAACAACATCAGGAGAAGGAATTGCCGTAATTGATATTGAAAAGAATCAAATCTTGAAAAAGAAAATAAAAGGTGTTATAGAATACTCTCCACCAAAAATATTTGGAGAAGATAAGATTTTATTTGCTGCAAGATTTGGAGAAAAACTTGGAAATATTTTCGGTTCAAGAAAAAACTCTTTAATTATTGCGGAATATAAAAGAGAAAAACCAAAAATTTACTTTACAAAGGAAATAATAGTAGATTCATTTCCACAGCGCTTAATGTTAGATAAAAACAAACTCCTTTTCATAACAGAAAATGGAACTCTGTATGCTTTCTCATTCACAAGGTAATGAGAATACAACACAGATAAATCAGCTTATCAGTAAGTTACAATTCCTTCAAATCCTTTCTGATTTAAGATTTTCAGAGCTTTTTCAGCATCATCTCTACTTTTGAACTTTCCAACACGAACCCTAAAAACATCTTTACCATTAGCTTTTGCTTTCAAAACATATGATGGGAAACCATATTCTCTCTTTAAGATTTCAGCGAGTTTTTGAGCTTTGATATCGGAATTAAAAGACGCAACCTGAACAGTCCATCTCCCTCCACTTTCCCACCAATTTTTCACACTCAATTTTTGCTCCTCTACTTTTCCTGTTTTTGCAGATACTAACTCTTTTTTCACAGTTTTTTCAGATTTTGTAGTTTTATCAGGTTGAGCTTTTTCAGATTTTGATGGAATTTTGTTTACCTCATCTTTGCTCTTTGCCTCTTTCTTTTCTCCCTCGCTAACCTCTTCACTTTTTTCAACTCCCAAATCTCGTCCCTTCTCTGATTCCGCATATTCTTCTTTTTGTTCTAAATTTCTCTCTTCCTTTTGTTTTAACTTTTCACCTCCGTCCCCTATTTTTTTCTCCCCTGAACTGGAAATTTTCACACCCTCGGAAATATCAGTAATTTTTGCTTGTCCCTCACCTGCTTCAACTTGAACTTTCTCTTGTTTTAGCCCCTTCTTTTCTATTTCTGATTCAGCTTTCTTTTCAGCACTTTCAAAAACTCTTTTTATCATATCATCTATTCCTGATTCTCTTGCCTTCATTATCTCTTTTCTTAACTCTTCTCTGGCTATATTTTTTCCTATTTTCATTCCGACGAAAAACGAAATCCCCCCGGATATGAGGAAAACAAGAAAAGCAAGAACATAACCTTTGAAATCAAAGCCTTTTTCTTCCATAGATATAAATTTAAAAATTCAGAATTCTAAATTGACGGTCAGTTGTTAAAAATTTAGTATTTCAATCAATAATTTAAAAGAAGAAAAGAAAGGTGGAAATCTATAATCATTCATTCATTCTCACCTTGAGTTTTTGTTTTTTGAATTTAAGTTTTTGAGAAATTTGATGAAATCCTTCCAATTTTCCGCCCTTATTACTTCTTTTTTTATCTTTTCCAAACGTTTTATATCATTTACCTTATCTAAAAGGTTTTTGATTTGCTTTTCTTTCTGACCCCCAAACTTCAACTGAATATCTAGCAGAATTGCTTTTTTTAGACCTCTTTATAAGTCCTTCTTTAAGACCTTCCTTTTTTCCCTTTTCAAGTCCTCTCTGTTCCCCCTCTTTTAATCCTTCCTCTCTTCCCCACCTATAAAAAGGTGCTTTCCTTTTATATCTATCTGAATTGGCATGCACTTTAAATTTATTTCACTTATGGTTTCTGAAAACTTTGACAAAATCATCCCACTTCTTTGCTTCTATTATTTTTCTCTTTATTTTTTTGAGATAATTTAAATCATCAACTTTTTCCAAAAGAGTTTTTAGCTCTTTTATCTTTGATCTACCAAACTTGATTTGAACATCCAATAAAATTGCTTCTTTCAATCCCTCCCGCTTTCCCTTTACAATTCCTCTCTGCTCTCCTTCTTTCAGACCTTCCTCTCTTCCCCACCTATAAAAAGGTGCTTTCCTTATATCTATCTGAATTGGCATAGACTTTATCTTTATCTTAACATCAAATAAGCTTGCTAAAAAATTTACATCATTCATATATTTTATAACTTCTTTTTCGCTTTTGACAATTTCTGAAATCCTT
>JAVVGL010000050.1:0-3503 GCA_032249135.1 Candidatus Calescibacterium sp.
AGTGGATATTTTGTCTAAAATAAAAATTCCGCCACATATTCCTAAAGAAGGAATAGCAGATATAACAGATCTTACTTCTTTTGAGAAAATAAGAAATGTAGAGAATATATCAATATCTATTCATACTGATATTTTAAAGCTAATAGAAAGAGCACTTGATAAAATTCAAAACGGGAATTATGGTTATTGTGAAATTTGCGGAGACAAAATTGATAAAGAAAGATTAGAGGAAGTCCCTCATGTAAGGTATTGTATAGATTGTCAAGAAAGAGTCGAACTTGAGAAAAGAGTTTCAAGAGTAGAGGAGGAAAAATTACCTTCTGTACCCATTAGGATCTCACTGGATGATTCTTCTGTTGATTTGGAAGAAGAAGATGAAGAAGAGGAGGAAAAACTTGCAGAAGAAAAGGTTGAAGAAGTGGAAGAGCCGGTAGAAGAAAAAGGAGAGAAGGAGGTTGAGATTGAATTGAAAGACATTGAGATATCAGAAAAGTTAGAAGAAGAAATAAAGGAAGAAGATGAAAAAGGAATTAGTGAATATAAGAGCGAAATTCCAGAAAAAGAAAAAAAGGTCTATATAAGACAAAAATATAAGGTTGATAAGATATTAGACGATTTTGTTCTACAAAAAACATCTAACCATTATTTATCCGATCTATTTTCCTCCATCGGAGCTGAATATTACAATAGAGGAATATATGAGAAATCAATTGAATATTTCACAAAATCTATTGAGTTAAATCCGGCGAATCCTTTTTTATTTTACCAGCGTGGTAAAGCTTACTATGAAACATGTTCTTACGACAAAGCTATTAAAGATTTCACAAAAGCTATTAGAATAAAAGAAGACGCCGAATTATATTACCGGCGTGGGTTTTCTTACTACAAAATGAAATTATATAATCAAGCCATCAAAGATTTTTCAAAAGCAATTAAATTAAACCCAAATAATTCTTTTTTCTATTACGGACGAGGATTAGCTTATTTAAGAAGGGGCTTATACAACAAAGCTATTCAAGATTTCACAAGAGCTATTGATTTAAATCCAACAAAAGGTAAATTTTATCAACAGCGGGGGTTAGCTTATTTGGGGAAAGGTTTATATGAAAAAGCTACAGAAGATTTCTCAAAAGCTATCGAGCTATATCCTCATAATCCAGAATATTACAGGAGCAGAGGAATTGCTTATGAGTTGATGGGATTATACGACAAAGCCCGAGAAGATTTCAAAAAAGCTATGGAGTTAGAAGAAAAAGAGGAAAAGTAAGCTCTACCCCTTCTTTCCAACCACTTACAAACTCATATTTCATTCATAGCGTCCAATTTTCTCTCGGATATATTTGAAGGTATGAAATTAAAAAAAAACAACAAAACCTTTCTCTTTCTCTTCTCTTGAAATCTCTTTCATAGCCAAAAAAGGTCATAGTAAAAAGATATGTCTTCTCTCGCTCCTTTTTCATACTCTTTCCTTATCTTCAATAAGCACTCATAAAGAATATCAGAAAGGAAAATTTTTTCATGCAAATTCTCCAAATTGAAAAGAATCAGGTTTTGAAAAATTTTATCTCAGATAGGGAAAATATATTTTTATGGGGAAAATCAGGGAGGCTGAACTTGCGGGAATAGGAAAAAAATACACATTCTCGCTCAGTAGCGGAGATGAAATTGTAGTTGTAGTTCATGCAACAGGTAAGCGAGAAATTCACATATTGGATAAAGTAAAGGATGAGCCAGCTTTTACCGTTGTTCTCACAGATGAAGAAGCAAAACAGATGGCTTTTGTAATAGGTGGAGTTGATTTCCAGCCAGTTCCCACAGAAAAAATAGATTTTATTGCAAAAGGTGTTGCTCTTGAGTGGATAAGAGTAAAGCCTGGCTCACCAATTGCAGGAAAGACAATCGGAGAAAATCAAATAAGAAAAAAAACAGGAGTTACAGTTGTAGCCATTTTGAGAGGTGAAAATCTTATAGCTTCTCCCGGACCCGAAGAAATTATACTTGAAAACGATAACTTACTTTTGGTTGGTAAAATTGAAAGTATAAAAAATTTCCTTGATTATTGTAAGGAGTACTCATTGAAATGATTCATCAAGTCTCTTACGAGTTTTTCTTTGCGGGATTGAGTTTCGTTCTCTTATTTGCTATCGGATATACTTTAAAAAATTTCAGAGTTCCTTATGTCCTCTCTTTTATGCTTGGAGGAATTTTGTTATCTTTGATATTGACTCCACAAAAAGATAGTCCTGTTATGTTCAAGATTCTTGAACACATAGCTATTCCTTTACTTTTTTTCTTTATCGGACTTGATTATTCCTTTGAAAAGTTAAAGGGAGCAGTAAAGATATTTGTTCCGGGGATAATTGATTTTGTTTTCAATTTCATTTTTCCTTTTCTCGTAATCCATTTTGGATTTGGTTTAAGTTTTATTGAATCTTTTTTTCTTGCTTCTGTAATTTATCCTTCAAGTACAGCGATAACTTCAAAGTTGCTTTTTGATTATAGGAGATTAGCTAATCCTGAAGCCGAATTCCTTATAAATTTGCTTATATTTGAGGACCTTGTTGTGATTTTACTTTTGCCATTTTTGTATTTTTTTGCTGGGATAAGAACAGAAGATTCTTTTCCTGATTTTCAAGATTACTTTTCGCTTACTGCGAAACTTTTGGGAATATTTTTATTTTTTTTCGTTCTTTATCGCATAACAAAAAGGTTTTCAGATTTTTTAGACAGAATATCTGATGAAGATATTTTTATTTTCCTTATATTTGGGGCTATAATTTTATTCTCGGAGGTTCCGAACATATTTGGTGTTCCAGCACATGTGCTTTCTGCTTTTCTTTTAGGGGTCGTAATCCCTGAAACGAAAATAAAAAATAGAATTGAAATAAGCATTTCTCCTATAAGAGAATTATCTCTTGGTGTTTTCTTTTTTCTTTTTGGATACAAAATTGATTTTGTTTTTGAAATTGTAAATTTATTTCAGCTGATTTTTTTGCTTAGTTTGACTTTTGTTTTCAAAATTTTATCAACTTATATTTCGGGGATAATTTATGGCTTGAGAAAAATTTCTGCTTTGAGAGGAGCTTTGTCTTTTTGCGTACGAGGGGAATTCTCTTTTGTTATCTTGGATTTGTATGAGAAGATCAAAGATATTTCATTTTTGATTTTGATTCCGAACATAGTTTTGGGAATCCTGCTTTTTGCGATTGCACCAAAAATATCTGAACTCATTTTTATAAGGAAAAGAAAAAGTTAGATAAATTGATTCTAACTTCTCTGGAAAACCTCCACAAATTCAAGATCTGTCAAATTTTCATGATTAAATTTTATTTCATGAAGATGATTAAATTTTATTCTATGAAGTGTCAAAAAAATGGGGGGGGTAATTAATGAAAGAGGAAATCGCAGAGAAAACATTCCCCTTCAGTTTATAACAAAAATAACCATTTTACTTTCCTTCCTTTCTACATCTTTCCTTCTAACTTTTTGTTCTCGTGAAGAAT
>JAVVGL010000051.1:0-2545 GCA_032249135.1 Candidatus Calescibacterium sp.
TAGTGAAGGTAAATCCAGCTTTCACATCAGTTATAGGTATGATGAAATATTGTCCACAGTATTTTATAGATAAAGATATAGCAGGAGCATATGTTATAGGTAGAAAAGCGTTAAGGTTTCAGGAGAAAATCCCAAAGAACTATAAAAAACTACTTAAAAGCCAAATTTATATTCAATATGCGTTATGGAGATTGGGGAAAATGGAGGAGGAATTGAGAAATAAGTTGAATCAGGAGAAGAATAAATACAAGGCGAATGGAATAAAGAGAGATTTGAGGAGGTTAAAGAAGGAGAAGAAATTTTTGGAGAAATTTTTGTTTGAAACAAAAGAAAGCTCTCAGAGTGAGCCAGAGACCCAAAAGCAGGGGAACCTGAGGAAGGAACCTGTGAGGGGTCCGGAAAGCGGACAGAAATTCTGGCGAGTTCTGAGGGTAGCCTTCGCTATACCTCTCCTTGGGAAATCTTTTGCAAGAGACTTCTCTCCTTTGCGCCCTGTGATGGTGCAAGGGAGGTGGGAGGGGATAGCGGGAAGGTTAGGTCCTGATGGCTTTGCAGGGCCGCCCTAAATTGCGACAAAGCTAGTTGGATTGATACTGGTAATTATGCTCTCGATAGGCTGGGTATATATATTTTCAAAAAACCAAAAAATCAAAAATTTCATTAATTTTTTTGTTCTCTATGCTTCGGAAAGAAATAGGATATGAGGCAAGAAAAATATTGTTTGGAAAAGATAGGGGTGTAAAAAAAGAAGTTATCACAGGATATGCAACTTCTTTTGACGGAACCCAAATATGGTTCAGAAAAGTTTCACCGGTCAAAAAAGATGAAAAAATTCCTCCACTTGTACTTTCAAATGGTATAGGAACAACTATAAGGTATTGGAGATATGTAGAAGATTACATTTCAGATATAACAGATGTTGTTGTGTGGGATTACAGAGGTCATGGAAGGAGTGGTATGCCAAAATCAGAAGATGTATCTATGAGCGCACTTGCAAAAGATATGAAATCTGTATGTGATGAAGCTGGAATAAAAGAAGGAGTTTTCGGAGGATTCTCAATGGGAGTTCAGGTGATTCTTGAATTTTTCAGACTCTTCCCAGATATGGTGAGAGGACTTATACCGGCACTCGGACCGTACGAGCACCCCGCAAAATACTTTCTTGATTTCCCTTTGATGGAAATACTGCTGAAAATAACGGCGAAACTTGTATTTTTGAACCCCAAAAGGGCTCAAAAAATATGGTCAAAACTTATGACAATATCTTTTGCTTTCAGATTAGGAAAAACTGTAGGACTAATTTCAGAAAGGTTATTTTTTCTTAACCCAATTCTTGCACACGCAGATGATTTCACAGAATATTTTGAGAATTTGAGAAAAATGGACATCACACTATTTTTCAAAATGGCACTTGAATCGCAAGCTCACTCAGCAGAAGATGTTCTACCAAAAATTGATGTCCCCACACTCGTAATAATAGGAGAAAACGATATTTTCACTCCAAAATATGTTCCACTTAGAATGGCAGAGAAAATCAAAAATTCAGAAGTTCTTATACTTCCAAAAGGAAGCCACGGGGGGCTCGTTGAGCACGCGGAACTTGTTTGTCTGAGAATAGAAAAATTCCTAAAAGACCATTTTTCAAACCAAGTAGATGGCGCGAAACAATAAAAAATTTGCCGAAGAGAAAAGTCAAAAAAATATTCCGTATGAGAATATTCCATATCATGTTGGAATAATAATGGATGGTAATGGTCGGTGGGCACAAAAAAGAGGATTACCAAGAACAGAGGGACACAAAGAAGGAGCTAAATCTGTGGATGAAATAGTAGAAACCGCAAGACGAATCGGAATAAAATATCTTACTCTTTATACCTTCTCAAAAGATAATTGGAAAAGACCGAAAGAAGAAGTCTCTTTACTTATGCAACTTTTAAAAGAACATCTGATAAAGCAGAGGGAAAAAATGAGAAAGAATGGAATAAAATTCAATGTTGTAGGAGATATAAAAGATCTCCCAAAAGATGTGAGAGAAGAAATCAAAAAAACAAAAGATTACACAAAAGATTGTAAAGATATGGTTCTTACTTTAGCTTTGAGCTACTCGGGAAGACAAGAAATAGTCAAAGCAGCAAAGAAAATAGCCAAAATGGTAAAAGATAAAAAATTGAAGATTTCAGAAATAAATCAAAATCTCCTCACAAAAATTTTGGGATTACCAGATGTAGATCTTCTCATAAGAACCTCAGGAGAGATGAGAATTTCTGATTTTCTTTTATGGCACATACCATATGCAGAAATATATATAACCCCAATTCTTTGGCCAGATTTCAGAAAAGATGAATTCCTGAAAGCAATAGAATGGTTTCAAACAAGGGAAAGAAAATTCGGAATGATATCAGAACAAATAAAACAAATGATGATACAAAAACCAAAAGAATAAGAAAAGAAAAGAAAATTTATCTTTTTTTATATTTATTTTTTATCTACCTTACCCCGTTTTGTTTTGGATTTGCTCTGTTATAGCCCCACCAAACTTGTCCTG